>CALUNE010000004.1 GCA_944321945.1 uncultured Alistipes sp. | reverse complement strand
CTCTACGACGTCGACGGAATCGCCTACTGGCCCGCCGTGGCGGTCAACTACACCAACAAGACGCAGTTCATCTTCAAGATCAACAAGGGGGTCGAATCGGTCTTCGACTCGAAGCTGGTCAACCGCTACATCCCCGAAAACGAACGCCCCGTGCCGTTCAGCCACATGATCTACGTCGGCGACGGAACCACGGACATCCCCTGCATGCGGCTGGTCAAGAACTACGGCGGACACTCGATCGCCGTCTACAACCCCGATCAGAAGGGGGCCCGCCGGGAGCTTTCGTCGCTCATCCACGACAACCGCGTCAACCACGTCTGCCCGGCCGACTACTCCGAAGGCTCCGAAATGGACACCATCGTGAAAACCATCATCGAGAAGATCGATCTCGACGACCGGCTCGAACAACTCGGCGTCATCCGCTGACCGTCATGCCCGCACCCCGCGCCAAACACCTCCACACCGCACGCTGGATCCGTCCCGAACTGCTCGCCGGTTCGCCCGAATGGACCATCGGTCTGCGCCGCCATCTCACGGCCGTATGGTTCACCGCCGGAGGAGTGGTTCTCTGCATCCTGCTGCCCGTGGCCGGATTCCCTGCGCTCTACGTGGCGGCGGTGGCCGTCAGCGCCTTCTACCGCGACTGCGAACCGCTCGAAATGCTGCGTCTGCCGGAGATGAATGCCAGCCGGCTGCTCGTGCGCAAGGTCCTCACCGCCTGGCGCAATTACTTCCTGCTGTCGGCCCCGTTCGCCCTGCTGGCCATCGTGGCCCACCCCCGCACGGCCTGGATCGCCGTGGCGTGGGCTCCGCTTGCAGCCCTGGCCCTGCTCTATGCCGTCGTGGCGAAATACGTCCGTTATGCGCCCGAACGCACGTCGCGGCGTCCGGTGGCCGAACGCCTCGGCATCGCCGGCTTCCTGATCCCGATTCTGCTGCCCCTGAGCCTCTGTCTCACGGTCAGCTACGCCCTCAGGGCCGAACGCAACCTGAACCGTTACCTCCATGATTACGATTGATTCGCTCCGCATCCGCGAAGGCCGTCGCGTGGTGCTCGACGGCGTGACGATGCACCTGCCCCAGAATGCCGTCCACGGCCTGGCAGGCGAGGGCCGAAGCGCCCTGCTGCACGCCGTCTACGGCGATCTGCGCCCCGAGGCGGGCTCGATCACCGAGGCCGGCCATCCGCTGCAGCGCCGTGAGATGAGCCTGCTGGAGGCCGATCCGCACTTCTGGCCCGGGCTGACGGCCCGCGACTGCATCGGACTGATCCGCTGGTTCGACCGCAAGGTCAACCCCGAGGCCCTGCTGCGCCGATTCCCCGTGCCGCTCGACAAGGAGGCCGCCACGCTCGACGCCGAAGCCCGCAAACACCTCGGCATCATCCTTACGCTCATGCGCGGCAAACGCATCCTGCTGCTCGACGAACCCTTCCGCGAACTGAAGCCCGAACGCATCTTCGTCATGCAGCAACTCCTGCTCCACCTCGGATCCGAGGGGCGGACCGTCCTCCTCGCTTCGGGACGCATCGCCCCGCTCGAAGGCGTTTGCGACGACCTCTACCTGCTCGGCGAAGGCGGCGTCCGCGCCCGTTACGAACACTACGAACTCGGACGCCTCGAACGATCGGGCGCCCCGGACAACGGCAGATTTGCGGAAAATTGAGTACCTTCGCCGACGACCAAAACCGAATAACAACTCTGACAGCGACCATGAAGATCATCTTTGCCACCAACAATGCCCACAAGCTCAGCGAAGTACAGGCCGTCCTGGGCGAAGGCTTCACACTCGTGACCCCGCGCGAATGCGGCATCACCGAAGAGATCCCCGAAGAGCAGGATACCCTCGAGGGCAACGCCTCGCAGAAATCCCACTACATCCACGACCGCACGGGGCTCGACTGCTTTGCCGACGATACGGGGCTCGAAGTGGCCGCATTGGGCGGCGCCCCCGGAGTCCACTCGGCCCGCTACGCCACCGACGGCCATGACTTCGCGGCCAACAACCGCCTGCTGCTCCGCAATCTCGAAGGGGTAGTCGACCGCCGAGCCCGTTTCCGGACGGTCATCTCACTGATTCTCAACGGCGAGGAACACCTCTTCGAAGGGGTGGTCGAGGGGCGCATCATCGACCACGAAGCCGGTCACGAAGGATTCGGATTCGATCCGCTCTTCATCCCCGACGGCTGCGAGCGGACCTTCGCCGAGATGAGCCCCGAGGAGAAAAACGCCATCTCGCACCGCGGACGCGCCGTGCGCAAACTCGCCGAATACCTCCATTCACTCGAAAAATAGACCGCCCATGGATGCGAAACAGACCGTACGATGGGGCATCGTCGGATGCGGCGATGTCTGCGAACGCAAGAGCGGACCGCCGATGTATCTGACCGAACACTCCGAGCTGGTGGCCGTCATGCGTCGCGATGGGGAGAAGGCGGCCGATTTCGCCCGGCGTCACGGCGTCGGACGCTACTACACCGATGCCGCGGAACTGATCGCCGACCCCGAGGTCGACATCGTCTATGTCGCCACGCCGCCCGCCTCGCACAAGGAGCTGGCGATCCGTGCCCTGGAGGCCGGCAAACCCGTCTATGTCGAGAAGCCCATGGCGATGAACCATGCCGAATGCCGGGAGATGATCGCTGCGGCCGAACGCGCCCGGCAGCCCCTCTTCGTGGCCTACTACCGCCGCGCCTTGCCCTATTTCCGGCGCGTGAAGGAGCTTCTCGATGACGGGCGGATCGGCACCCCGCAACAGGTCGAAGTGCGTTATCTGCGCCCCGCAGGGCCCGAAGACCGCGATCCGCAGCACCTGCCCTGGCGGCTGCGCCGCGACGTGGGCGGCGAAGGCTATTTCTACGACATGGCTCCCCACACGCTCGATCTGCTCGACTTTCTGTTCGGAGCCGTCGCCTCGGCTCGGGGCGTACACCGCAATCTGGGCGGCCTGTACGAGGTGGCCGATACGGTCACGGCGACGCTGCAGTTCCAGTCGGGTGTGGTCGGAAGCGGCCTCTGGAGCTTCGTCGCCCCGCCCGAAGAGCGCGAGGATTCGGTCCTGATCACCGGCTCACGCGGCTCGCTGCGCTTCGCCACCTTCGACTTCCAACCCATCGAACTCATCACCCCGGAAGGGTCGGAACACTTCACGATCGATCCCCCGCAGTACATCCAGGGCCCGATGATCCGCACGATCGTCGACCAACTGCGCGGCGTGGGCCGCTGCCCCTCGGACGGTTATTCGGCCGCCCGCACCTCGTGGGTCATGGATCAGATCATGAAGCAATAATCCGGATCTTTTCGTATCTTTGCCCCCGTCATGGAGAAAACACTGTATGAAAAGGAGGAACGCTTCGATGCGGCAACGATCGAGGCCCTCAAAAACCACTATACCGAAATCCTGCGGCTGCTGGGCGAAGACCCCGCCCGCGAAGGTCTGCTGAAAACCCCCGAACGGGTGGCCAAGGCCATGTCGTTCCTCACGAAAGGGTATGACGAAAACCCGCTCGAGATCATCCGCTCGGCCACCTTCCGCGAAGAGTACAAACAGATGGTCCTCGTCAAGGACATCGAACTCTACTCGCTCTGCGAACACCACATGCTGCCCTTCTACGGCAAGGCCCACGTCGCCTATATTCCCAACGGATACATCACCGGACTGTCGAAAATCGCCCGTGTGGTGGAGTGCTTCGCACGCCGGCTGCAGGTGCAGGAGCGGCTGACGGTCCAGATCCGCGACTGCATCCAAGAGGCGCTGAACCCGATGGGTGTGGCCGTGGTGATCGAGGCCAGCCACATGTGCATGCAGATGCGCGGCATCGAGAAGCAGCAGTCCGCAACAACCACCTCGGCCTTCACGGGCATCTTCCTCTCGGACCACCGCACGCGCGAGGAGTTCATGACCCTCATCTCGCACAAGTATCGCTAACAGACCGCGTTTCGGTCCGTTTGCCACAACCGGAAATCCCTCCATTGCGGATTTCCGGTTTTTTCATGTGCCGTTCGGCCCGGAGCGGCATTTTCCCGACACGCGGGAACGAAATTTGGGGTTGTGCCGACAGCAAACCAAAAATCAAAACATCATGAACGTCAAACAACTCCGTTACATTGCGTTCGCACTCGTCGCAGTTGCGTTCTGCTCGTGCCAGAAAGATCCCTCGACGTCGGACCTCAACCGGGACTATCTGGTCTACACCGCCCATGATTCGGGTACCGACTTCTCCGCGATCGGCACCTACTACCTCCCCGACAGCATCCTCATCATCGGGAACAGTGACAAGACCGAATACTGGAAGGACGAGGATGCCCTGGCCATCGTCGACGCCGTGGCCTCGCAGATGGACAACGCCGGCTACACGCGCATCGACGAGAAAGAGACCGCCAACGTCGGTCTGCAGCTCAGCTACGTGCGTCAGGTGACCTACTTCGTCGGCTACAACAACCCCTACTGGTGGTGGTACTATCCCTACTACTGGGCTCCCGGATACTGGGGCAACTGGATCGGATGGCACTATCCCTACAGCGTCTACTACGGCTACACGGCCGGCTCGCTGCTGATGGAGATGCTCGATCTGGAGGCCGACCAGGAGACCGGACGCAAACTCCCCGTCATCTGGGACAGCTACATCGGCGGACTGCTCACCTCCGACTCCGAGCTCAATCTCCAGCGCACGATCGACGCCGTCGACCAGGCCTTCGCACAGTCGCCCTATCTGACCAAATAGTTCCACCCCAAAAAACATCCGACCATGAAAACATCGAAATACTTCAAGACCCTTGCATGCTGCATCGTCCTGCTGGCAGCCGCTCTGCCGGGCAAAGCGCAGCTGATCCCCAACACCTACATCAACGTCGACTGGCAGATGGGCGTACCCCTCGACAACGGACTGGCCGACAAGACCTCGGGCTGGGGCATGAACTTCGAAGGCGGCTATTTCGTCACGCCGGCCATCACCGTGGGCCCCTTCCTCTCGTATCAGACCAACCTGGAGAGCATCGACCGTCAGACGCTCGATCTGGGTGACGGCGCCGCCCTGACCACCAACCAGAAACATGCGCTGTTCCAGTTGCCGTTCGGCGTGACGAGCCGTTACAACTGGTTAACGGACAGCGTCTTCCAGCCCTATGTCGGACTGAAGCTCGGAGCCTGCTACGCCGAACTCTCGTCCTACTACTACGTCGTGCGTCAGTACACCGAGACGTGGGGATTCTACCTCTCGCCCGAGGTCGGCGTCTCGATCTTCCCGCGTCCGGACTACCGCATGGGCTTCCACGTGGCGCTCTACTACAACTACGCCACCAACGAGGGCGACGTGCTCGTCTACCGGGTCAACAACCTCAACAACTTCGGCCTGCGCGTCGGCATCTCCTTCTGACAACGGCCCGGAAAACCGGCCCTGTCCAACAAAAAACCCGCTCTTCCGGTGAGAGCGGGTTTTTTCTGGGCCTGTAACGGCGGTATACAAGGCCAGGTGCGACGCCTGCACCTCCGGTCGAGCGGGGTTTTCGTCGATGTCCGGGATGCCCGGGATACCCTTTCACCCTTTCACCCCTTCTCCTCTTCGCCCCCTTCGCCCCTTCGGCGGGCGTCAGTGGGCCTCGAGCCAGTTGCGCCCCACGCCGGCATCGGCAATGAGCCGTACGCGGAGCTTCGCGGCCGACTCCATGCACTCGGTGACGATACGCACGACCTGCTCCTGCTCCTCGCGCAGCATGTCGACCACCAGTTCGTCGTGGACCTGCAGGATCACCCGCGAACGGATTCCCTCGGCGGCAAAACGCCGGTGGACGTTGATCATGGCGATCTTCATGATGTCGGCCGCCGAACCCTGGATCGGGGCATTCACGGCGTTGCGCTCGGCCAGACCACGCGCCACGGCGTTGTGCGACGCGATGTCGTTCAGATAGCGGCGGCGCCCGAAGATCGTCGTCACGAAGCCATCCTCGCGGGCCTTCGCCACGACGTGCTCCATATACTCGCGGACCTTGGGATACGATGCAAAATAGCCGTCGATGATCTCGCGGGCCTCCTTGCGGGGGATCTCCAGCCGCTGACTCAGTCCGAAGGCCGAAATGCCGTAGATGATGCCGAAATTGGCCGTCTTGGCCCGGCGCCGCTCCTCGGGGGTCACCTCCGAGATCGGCTTGTTGAAGAGCCGCGCCGCGGTCGCCGCATGGACATCCTCGCCGTGTTCGAAGGCGGCGATCAGCGCCTCGTCGCCCGACAGGTGGGCCATCAGCCGCAATTCGACCTGGCTGTAGTCGGCCGACAGCAGCAGATGGTTCTCGTCCGAAGGGATGAAGGCCTTGCGGATACGGCGCCCCATTTCGTCGCGCACGGGGATGTTCTGCAGGTTGGGATTCGTCGACGAGAGGCGCCCGGTGGCCGTCACGGCCTGGTTGAACGACGTGTGGATGCGTCCCGTACGGCGGTTGACCAGCTGCGGAAGCGCCTCGACATAGGTCGACAGCAGTTTCTTCACGCCGCGGTATTCGAGGATCAGATCGACGATGCGGTGTTTGTGGGCAAAACTCTGCAGGTACTCCTCGTCGGTGCAGAACTGCTTCGTGCGGGTCATCTTCGGCTTCTCGGCGATGCGCATCTTCGCAAAGAGCACCTCGCCCAGCTGACGCGTCGAGTTGATGTTCAGATTCGGTTCGCCCGCCTCGGAGCGCACGGCCGCCTCCAGCTCCGCCAGCTTGCGGTTCAGCTCCACGGCATAGAGGGCCAGCGCCTCGGTGTCGATCCGCACGCCGGCCATCTCGATGTCGGCCAGCACGGCAATCATCGGCTCCTCGATCTCGAAGTAGAGGTCGTGCAGCCCGATCTGCTCGACCATCGGATAGAGCACCTGCTTCAGGCGCAGCGTCACGTCGGCATCCTCGGCGGCATACTCCTTCACACGCTCGACGTTGACCAGATCCATCGTCAACTGCTTGGAGCCTTTGCCGATCAGCGTCTCGATCTCGATCGGACGGTAGTTCAGATAGCGCTCGGCCAGCACGTTCATGTTGTGCCGCGACTCGGGGTCGAGCAGGTAGTGGAGGATCATCGTATCGTAGAAGCGGCCGCGGACGGTGATGCCCAGCTGCCGCAGCACCATCAGGTCGAACTTGACGTTCTGGCCGATCTTGGCGATGCGTTCATCCTCGAACAGCGGGCGGATGATCTCCGCATATTCGCGCGTATTGGCCTCGCTGAAGGGTACGTACCACGCCCGGAAGGGTTCGACGGCCAGCGACAACCCCACGATGCGGTCGTTGAAGACGTCGAGGCCCGTCGTCTCGGTATCGAAGCAGACCTCCCCGTAGCGGCTCACCGCAGCGATCACCTCGCGCAGGTGGTCGGCCGTCTCGACGAGCGTATACTCGTGCGGCGTGGTCTGGGCCGTGGCGAAGGTCGTCTCGGCCTCGGCCTGCAACGTCTCGGAGGGTACGGCCGCCGTTGTTGCGGCCGGTGCCGGCGGTGGCGCCACCGCCGGTTCGCCGAACAACGAGCCCTGACCCGCCAGGGCAGCCCGCTTCGCTGCGGCCGACTTGGCCCGCGCCATCTCGGCCAGCTGGGTCTGCGCCTCCTGCCGCGGAACATCCGTAACGGGCTCGGGAGGAGCCAGATTCGCGAGATCGTTCAGGAAAGCCTTGAAGTCGAGTTCGGCAAAAAGTGCCCGCAGATCATCCAGATGCGGCTCGCAGACCGTCAGATCCTCCTCGCGGAAGGCGATCGGCACGTCGAGCCGAATGGTCGTCAGACGCTTGGCCAGACGCAGATTGTCGGCCCATGCGGCGATCTTCTCGCCCTGTTTGCCGGGGATCTTCGAGACGTTTTCCAGGATGTTCTCCACCGTGCCCCATTCGCGGACCAGCTTGCAGGCCCCCTTCTCGCCGATGCCCGGCACACCGGGGATGTTGTCCGACGCATCGCCCCACAGGGCCAGAATGTCGCGCACCAGCTGCGGATCCTCGATGCCGTACTTCTCGCGGATCTCGTCGCGGCCGACGATCTCGATGCTCCCCTCCGAACCGCGCTGCTTGTAGATCCGGCAATGGTCCCTCACGAGCTGTCCGTAGTCCTTGTCGGGCGTCACCATGTAGACGTCGTAACCCGCCTCGGCGCCCTTCTGCGAAAGGGTGCCGATCACGTCGTCGGCCTCGTAACCCTCGACCTCGAGTATCGGGATGCACATCGCCTCCAGCACCCGCTTGACATAGGGCACCGAACGCAGGATATCTTCGGGAGTCTCCGTGCGGTTGGCCTTGTATTCGGGGAAGATTTCGCGGCGGAAGCTCCCGCCCGGCGGATCGAACGCCACGCCCAGCAGATCGGGATGCTCGCGCTTCTGGATGTCGCGCAGAAACTTCACGAAACCGAACACCACCGAGGTGTTCATCCCGTCGCGGTTGCGCATCGGACGCCCCAGAAACGCATAGTAATACTTGAAGATCAACGCATAGGCGTCGACCAGAAAGAGTTTTTTCATAGTTGTCGATTGCGTCGTTTGATCGGTTCAGGCATTGTCGTCGGCAAACCACTCGGCAAACGAGGTGGCCGTCTCGTGCAGCCGCAGCGCATGGAGCCGCACCCCCTCGGGCAGGCGCGCCGCAATGCGGGCGGCAAAGTCCGTGAGCATGTTCTCGCACGTGGGCTGATAATCCACCCGGATGATGTTGCCGAAACGCGCCGACAACACCTTATAAAGCTCCTCACCGGCCTCGGAGGCCTTCAGAACCAGCGCATGGTCGAAACGCGAAACGATCTCGTCGTTGACGATGCGCTTCAGCACGCCGAAATCCATCACCATCCCGCACTTCGGATCCGCTGGATCCGTAACCGGAGTACCCTTCACCGTCACGAAAAAACGGTACGAGTGCCCGTGTATCTCGCGGCACGGGCCGTCGTATCCTTCGAGCGCGTGTGCCGCCTCGAACGAAAATTCCTTGGTCAATCTGATTACTGCCATATTGCAAAGATAACAGAAAGCCGCCAGAAACAGGTCTCCGATCCGAAATTTATTCAAAAAAAGCGCCCCGGTCGTGGGGCGCTTTCAGATCGAAGGCAGGAAGGAGGGGCTACTGCAACTCGACGCGATAGGGTGAATACATCACGATACCCTGCTGGCTCAGCGCCTCGCGGACCCGTTCGTACTCCTTCATCATGCCGCCCAGTTCCGAACGCGTGAAGCAGGTCCGAATACTTGCGTTGAGCGACGAGAGCAGCGCCAGCACTCCCGACGGCTGCTCGCGAACCTCGACCACGCGGAAATTCTCGCCCAGATCGGCCTTCTCCACAGCCAGGGCAATGGCCGTCTTCAGACCGCCGCAGCCGTCGACCAGCCCGATGCCGAGAGCATCGGCCCCCGTCCAGACACGTCCGCCGGCAATCTCCAGCACGCGTTCGAGCGGCAGATTGCGGCCCTCCGAGACATCCTTCGTGAAGGTCTCGTAGACACGGTCCACGCCGCGCATGATCATCGCCCGCTGGACCGGCGAGAGGGGACCCTTGCCGAGGAAATCCGACGACGCGTTGCTCTGCACGCCGTCCACCGTAATCCCCAGCTTGTTCTTCAGCGCATCCCGCGAATCGAGAACCATGCCGTAGACGCCGATCGAACCGGTCAGCGTCAGCCGGTCGGCCACGATCACGTCGGCCGGACATGAAATATAGTATCCGCCGCTGGCTGCATAGGAGCCCATCGAGACGATGACGGGCTTCTCCTGCCGCAGCAGCTCCATCTCACGCCAGACGACATCCGAAGCCAGGGCACTGCCGCCCGGAGAGTTGACCCGCATGACGACGGCCTTGACCCGTTCATCGCAACGCACTGCGGCCAACTCCGCAGCCAGCGTATTGCCATAGATCTCGCGACCATAGCCTTCGCCGTCGACAATCTGCCCGTCGGCATAGACAATGGCCACCTGATCGGCCGAAAGATTCTTCAGATCGACCCCCACCTGCGAAGCATAATCGCCCAGGGTGACAAACCGATAATCGCCGTCGTCGGAGGCAACGCCCAGCTCGGCGAAGACGTCATCCATCTGATCCTCGTAGAGCAGCCCGTCGACAAAACCGTACTTGAGCGCCTCGTCCGAGAGCGACGCCCCGAGTTCGTCCGTCACACGGCGCATCACCTCGGGATCAATGCCCCGCGAGGCGCAGACGTCGCCCGAGATGGTACTCCACATCGAATTGACCAGCTGCTGCATCTGCTCGCGGTTGGCCGGCGACATGCGGTCGAGAATGAAGGGCTCCACGGCGCTCTTGTAGCGGCAGACCGTCGGTCGAAAAACCTCGACCTTCAGATCGAGCTTGTCCAGAAGCCCCTTGTAAAAGGTGACGTTCGAAGCCAGACCGGTCCAGTCCAGCCCCCCCTCGGGCTGCAGGTAGATGCGGTCGGCCACCGATGCCAGGTAGTACTGCCCCTGGGAGTAGGTCTCGTTGTAGGCCACGATGAACTTGCCGCCGGCCCGGAACTCCTCGAGCGCCGTGCGCAACTCCTCGAGCAGCGCCGTGCCGGTGATGCCGCCCGCACCGTTCATGCGCAGGTAGATCCCCTTGATGCGATCGTCGGCCGCCGCCGTCTCGATCGTCCGCAGCACCTTGAACAGCGACAGCTGCGGCGTACTCTGGAGCGTCATCACGTCGATGCCGGCCAGCGGATCCGTCGACGGCGCATCGGTCACCACCTCCGAAAAATCGATCTTCAGGATCGTCTCGGGGTAGATCCCCACGCTCTTCTCCATCGACCCGGCGATCGCCACCAGCAGCAGCATGCCAAAAAAGAAAAACAGCACCCCGCCCGCCACCATGGCAAGCAGGCCGGCCAGAAACGTTTTCCAGAAATTCATCATATCCGATTGTTAACAAATGTTCATAATTCCGAAGAAATGCAGCTGCGGCTGCCGGAGCATTCCAACACAGGGGAGACCCCGCTCCAATCCGTCGTCACTCCTTGTGCAAAGATAAGGATCTTTTACGTAAAACAAATAAAATTTATCGTTTTTCGATAAAATAAATTCGCGCGATATATTTAAAGCTGAAAATATGCGTTATCTTTGCAAAAAAGTAACGCTCTGCGATTATGGAAGAAAAAATAAAGCAGCTGCTCGCTGCGATCGTCCACCCCGAAACAGGCAAGGATATCGTCTCGAGCGGTTTCATCGAACACCTGGCTACGGCCGACGGCAAGGTGACCGTCGTACTGCGCTTCGCCAAGCCGCGCGACCCCTTTGCCGTGAAGATCAAAAACCAGGCCGAAAGCCTGCTGCGTGAGGCTTTCCCGGGGGCCGAGGTCCTCGTCGTCATCAAGGAGGGGGGCGCCGCACCGCGTCCCGAACCCAAACTCTCGACCACCACGGGCGGCATCGCCAAGGTGATTGCCGTGGCCTCGGGCAAGGGCGGGGTAGGGAAGTCGACCGTCACGGCCAATCTGGCCATCGCCCTGCGCAACATGGGATTCCGCGTCGGAATCCTCGATGCCGACATCTACGGACCCTCACAGCCCAAGATGTTCGGCGTCGAGGGGTACCTGCCCGAAGCCGTCGAGGAGCAGGGGGCCGAACACATCGTTCCGGCCGAATCGATGGACATCAAACTCATGTCGATCGGCTTCTTCATCAAACCGACCGATGCGCTGCTCTGGCGCGGCGCCATGGCCGTGAGCGCCCTGAAGCAGATGATTCACCAGACACGCTGGGGGACGCTGGACTTCCTGCTGGCGGACCTGCCCCCCGGAACGGGAGACGTACATCTGTCGATTATCGGCGAACTGAAAATCGATGCGGCGGTGATCGTCTCCACGCCGCAACAGGTGGCCGTGGCCGACGTGGTGCGCGGGGTGGAGATGTTCCGCAACGAGAATGTCAACATTCCGGTGGCGGGCATCATCGAAAACATGGCGTGGTTCACGCCCGCCGAGCTGCCGCAGAACCGCTACTACCTCTTCGGCCGGGGCGGAGCCCGTGCCTATGCCGAGAAGAGCGGGGTGGATTTCCTGGGCGAAATACCGATCGTTCAATCGATTATGGAGGGTTCGGAAGAGGGAAGACCGGCTACGGCCACACATCCCGACGTCGAGGAACGCTACCGGGCAATTGCGGAAAAGATTGTCAGCAAAGTGATGAAAAACGGTTGACAAGCTGTCGACAACCGGTTCAACAAAGGATGAAAAATAATGAAAAATCGAGGTCCGAAAATTTGCTTTTCGAAAATCGGGCAGGGTATATACAAGAATTCCCCGGAACCAAAATTTTTTATGAAAAGTTGTGCCCGCCCCGATTCAACCGGAAATGGAACCGGATGTTGAAAAAAACAGCGTGTTGAAATGTCGAAAACCGTTGTCAACAATTGTTGATTGTTTGCAGTCTCAACAGGAATTCAATCAATTAAGCAAAAAAATAAATAAGAAAAAATGAAACGGGTGTTGATAGAAAATTCACCGTGCAAATTATAAACAGTATCAACAGCTATTATATTTCTTCTTTCTTATTTATTAAAATTAATTAAAGGAATAAAAATAAAAATGAACGTCGATAACTCCGCCGAACTCGCCCGCCGCATCGAGGCCCTCAAACGCGAGAAGCAGGCCGTCATCCTGGCCCATTACTATACTATTCCCGAGGTGCAGGCCGTGGCCGACTTCCTGGGCGATTCGCTGGCCCTTTCGATCCAGGCCCAGCAGGTCGATGCGCGGATCATCCTCTTCGCCGGCGTCCACTTCATGGCCGAAACGGCCAAGGTCCTCTGCCCGGACAAGAAGGTGCTGATCCCCTGCCCGGAGGCGGGCTGCTCGCTGGCCGAATCGTGCGATGCACGGGATTTTGCCGCCTTCAAGGCCCGCTACCCCGGCTACAAGGTCGTCTCGTACGTCAATACGACGGTCGAGGTCAAGGCCCTGACCGATATCTGCTGCACGTCGTCCAACGCCCTGAAGGTCGTCGAATCGCTGCCGGCCGACCAGCCCCTGATCTTCGCTCCGGACCGCAACCTGGGTGCCTATATTCAGAAGCTCACCGGACGGCGGAACATGGTGCTCTGGGACGGCGCCTGCCACGTCCATGAGGAGTTCTCGCTCGAGAAGCTCCTGCAGCTCAAGCGTCAGCATCCCGAAGCCAGGGTGGTCGTTCACCCCGAGTGCCGGGCCTATATCGTCGAGGTGGCCGACTATGTGGGATCGACGGCCGGTATCCTCGACTACTGCGGCCGCAGCGATGCACGCGAGTTCATCGTGGTGACCGAGGCCGGCATTCTGGCCGAAATGCGCAAACGCTACCCCGACAAGGTGTTCATTCCGGCACCGCCCGACGACGAGACCTGTGGCTGCAACAACTGCCGCTACATGAAGATGGTGACGCTGGAGAACATCTGCACGTGTCTGGAGAACGAGGCACCGGAGATCCGGCTCGACGAGGAGGTGCGCCGCGCCGCCGAACGCTCGATCCGCAACATGATTGCCATCCGTTGAGCCGTGACGGGGGTGTGGGGTTTCGACCAGTCGGTGGTCCGCCGCCGAGACCGGCTGCTCGATGAGGAGGATGCACGCCGGGTGCTGCTGCGGGGCGAGTACGGCCTCCTCTCGATGCAGGCCGTCGAGGGGGGCGGTTACGGCGTGCCGGTGAGCTATGTCTGGGACGGCGGCGGGGTTATCTACGTGCATTGCGCTCCCGAGGGGCGCAAACTGCGCTGTGTGGAGCATTGCCCCGAGGTGTCGTTCTGTGTCGTGGGGCGGACGGAGGTCTGCCCGGCGAAGTTCACGACGGCCTATGAAAGCGTCCTGGTCGAGGCCCGCGCCGTGCGGGTCGACGACATCGGGGAGTCGCGCCGCGCCCTGCGCCTGATCCTCGAAAAGTATGCCCCCGCGGAGCTCGATCGCGGCCTCGTGGCGGCCGAAAAGTCGCTGCCGCGAACCGCCATCCTGCGGCTCGAAATCCGCCGGGTGAGCGCCAAATGCAAGAAAATCTGATCATTCACGAATCTTATTTTTAGTCTATGAAGAAAATCCTGTTACTGGTTGCGGCCGTGGGGATGACCCTCACCGCAGCGGCCGACGAAGGCATGTGGCTGCTGCCCTACCTTCAGAAGATGAACATCAAGAACATGAAGGAGCGCGGCTGCCGCCTCTCCGCCGAGGAGATCTACAGCATCGACCACTCCTCGTTGAAGGATGCCATCGTCATTTTCGGCGGCGGCTGCACCGGCGAGATCGTCTCGCCCGAGGGGCTCCTCTTTACGAACCACCACTGCGGCTACGGATCGATCCAGAGCCTCTCGTCCGTCGAGCACGACTACCTGAAGAACGGTTTCTGGGCCATGTCGCAGGCCGAGGAGCTGCCCGCCCCGGGGCTCGAGGTGCGCTTCATCCGCAAGATCGCCGACGTCACGCCCGAGGTCATGGGCAACGTCCCCTCGATCGCCTCGCAGCAGGAGTATGACCGCATCACGCGCGAAAACATCGCGGCCGTCAAGGAGCGTCTGCGCAAGGAGAACCCCGACATGGAGATCGACGTCGAATCGTTCTTCGGCGGCAACCAGTTCTTCGCCTTCGTCATGGAGGTCTACACGGACGTGCGGCTGGTGGGGGCTCCCCCCTCGTCGATCGGCAAGTTCGGCGGCGATACCGACAACTGGATGTGGCCGCGCCATACGGGCGATTTCTCGATCTTCCGCGTCTATGCCGGCAAGGACAACCGTCCGGCCGACTACTCGCCCGAAAACCGCCCCTACAAGGCCGAAAAGTTCCTCAAGATCTCGCTCGACGGTGTCGACGAGGGCGACTTCGCCATGGTGATGGGCTTCCCCGGTTCGACCGAGCGCTATGCCACCTCGTACGAGATCGACAACCTGCTCAAGGTTGAGAACCCGCAGCGTATCGCCATCCGCGGCGAGCGTCAGGCCATCCTCTGGAAGGATATGACGGCCAGCGATGCCATCCGTATCCAGTATGCCTCGAAATACGCCTCCTCGTCGAATTACTGGAAGAATTCGATCGGTATGTCGCGCGGCATCGAAAAACTCGATGTAAAGGCCCGCAAGGAGGCTCAGGAGGCTTCGTTCCAGGCCTGGGCCGAGAAGAACACCCTGCCCGAGGAGGGATACATCGATGCGTTGGACAAGATCCGTCTCTCCGTCGAGCAGATGTCGCCTGTCGCCGCAGCGCGTCAGTATCTGGCCGAGGCGTTCCTTGCTTCGGTCGAACTGTTGTCGCCTTCGCGCTTCTTCGTGGGCAGCATGGCCAATATGGATGTCAAGGAGACGCTGGCCGATCCGGCGGAACTCAAGACCCGTCTGTCCAACTGGTACAAGAATTACAGCCCCTCGACCGACCGCAAGGTGGCCAAGCGCATGCTGACCATGGCGCGCGAGAACATGCGGGAACTCCCGACGTTCTATGCCGAGATCGTCGACAAGGATTTCGGCGGTGACATCGATGCCTATGTCGACTACGTCTACGACCATTCGGTGTTCGCATCCGAGGAGAAGGTGCTGGCACTGGTCGATGACTATTCGCCCGAAAAGGTGGCTTCGGATCCTGCGGTTCTGATGGCCAAGTCGGTCATGGAGCAGTTCCAGGCCCTCTCAAAGGCCCTCAAGGAGCCCCGCGAACTCTTCAACGAGGGGCATCGCAAGTACATTGCCGGTCTGATGCGTCAGAATCCCGCCAAGGCCTGGGCTTCGGACGCCAACTTCACGATTCGTTTGACCTACGGCCGCGTGCTCCCCTATTCGCCGGCCGATGGTATCGAGTACAACTACTACACCACGCTCAAGGGGGTTATGGAGAAGGAGAATCCCGATAATCCGCAGGAGTTCACCGTTCCCGAACGTCTCAAGGAGCTCTATGCCGCGAAGGATTTCGGACGCTATGCCAACCGGAAAGGAGAATTGCCGGTGGCTTTCCTGGCCGACTGTGACATCACGGGCGGCAACTCCGGTTCGCCGGTGATGAACGACCGCGGCGCACTGATCGGTCTGGCCTTCGACGGCAACTGGGAGGCCATGTCGGGTGACATCGCCTTCGAACCCGATCTGCAGCGCATGATTGCGGTCGATATCCGCTACGTGCTTTTCGTGGTCGACAAGTTTGCCGGCGCCGGCTGGCTGCTCGACGAACTGCAGTTCGAGTAGTTGGTCTGCAAGGCTCTTTTGTTCGAGGTGTCCGCCCTTTCGGCGGGCACCTTTTTTGGTTGCTCCGGGCTCGACTTCTGGCCGTCGTCGGACTGCTTTCCGGCTTTTTCTTCGATGCGGACTTAAATTCTCCGCTTTTCGTTCCGGATTCCCTCAAAAATTCGTACTTTTGACGGAAATTAGCAATATTTTACCTGTTTATGGACAAAGAGTTCAAACGTTATCTCGTTACCTCAGCGCTCCCCTACGCCAACGGCCCGGTGCATATCGGCCACCTGGCGGGAGTTTACATACCTTCGGATATCTATACCCGCTATCTGCGGCTGAAGGGCTGCGACGTCATCTCGGTCTGCGGATCCGACGAACACGGCGTACCCATCACCATCAAGGCCCGCAAAGAGGGCGTTTCGCCCCAGCAGATTGTCGATCGCTACCATGAGTTGATCAAACGTTCGTTCGAACGTCTGGGCATGTCGTTCGACATCTATTCGCGCACCTCCTCTCCGACGCACGCCAAGACCGCTTCGGACTTCTTCCGAAAACTCTACGACGACGGCAAGTTCATCGAGAAGACCTCGATGCAGTACTACGACGAAGAGGCCCGGACGTTCCTTGCCGACCGCTAT
The DNA here is from genome assembly GCA_944321945.1 of uncultured Alistipes sp. Classification (GTDB taxonomy): domain Bacteria; phylum Bacteroidota; class Bacteroidia; order Bacteroidales; family Rikenellaceae; genus Alistipes. The sequence continues at coordinate 152,176 of CALUNE010000004.1, read as the reverse complement.
ATCGTCGGCACCTGTCCCAAGTGCGGATATGATCGCGCCTACGGTGATCAGTGCGAGAAGTGCGGTTCGACGCTTTCGCCCGACGAGCTGATCGAACCCCACAGCGCCGTTTCGGGATCCATTCCCGTCAAACGAGAGACCAAACACTGGTATCTTCCTCTGAATCAATATGAAGACTTCCTCCGCAAATGGATCCTCGAAGGGCACAGGGAGTGGAAGTCGAACGTCTACGGTCAGTGCAAGAGCTGGTTGGACGGTGGTCTGCAGCCGCGTGCCGTGAGCCGTGACCTCGACTGGGGAATTCCCGTTCCGGTCGAGGGGGCCGAGGGGAAGGTTCTCTATGTGTGGTTCGATGCTCCGATCGGCTATATTTCTGCTACCAAGGACCTTACGCCTGACTGGGAGAAGTATTGGAAATCCGAGGACACGAAACTGGTCCACTTCATCGGCAAGGACAACATTGTCTTCCACTGCATCGTCTTCCCGTCGATGCTGAAGGCTCACGGCGGTTATATCCTCCCGGAGAATGTTCCGGCCAACGAGTTCCTTAATCTCGAGGGGGACAAGATTTCGACGTCGCGCAATTGGGCCGTCTGGCTGCATGAATACCTCGACGAGTTCCCCGGCAAGGAGGATGTACTGCGTTACGTCCTGTGCGCCAATGCGCCCGAGACGAAGGACAACGACTTCACGTGGAAGGATTTCCAGGCCCGCAACAACAACGAGCTGGTGGCCATTCTCGGCAATTTCGTCAACCGGGCCCTGGTTCTGACCAAGAAGTATTTCGACGGTCGCGTTCCGGCCTGCGGCGAACTTACGGATTACGATCGGCAGACGATTGCAGACGTGGCCGCTGTGAAGGCCTCACTTGAGTCGAATATCGAAAATTTCCGCTTCCGCGAGGCGCTGAAGGATGCCATGAACGTGGCTCGTATCGGCAACAAATATCTGGCTGATACCGAACCTTGGAAGGTGATCAAAACCGACGTTGAGCGAGTTAAGACCATCCTCAATATTGCGTTGCAGATCACGGCCAATACGGCCATTGCCATCGAGCCCTTTATGCCCTTCTCGTCGGCGAAGATTCTTCGAATGCTGGCTGTCGACAAGTTCGGATGGGAGCGTCTCGGTGCTATGGATCTGATTCCGGCCGGTCATGAGATCGGTGAACCGGTCCTGCTCTTTGAGAAGATCGAAGATGACGTAATCCAGCGTCAGTTGGACAAACTGGCTGCAACGAAGGCTGCCAATATGGCTGCCGAAGCTGCACAACATGTTGATCCTCAGAAAGATACAATTCAATTCGACGATTTCCAGAAGATGGATATCCGTGTTTCGACAATTTTGGCGGCCGAAAAGGTGGCAAAAACCAAGAAACTGCTCAAGTTGACCGTCGATACGGGAATTGACAAACGCGAAATCGTATCCGGTATTGCCGAATATTTTACGCCCGAAGAGTTGGTTGGCAAGCAGGTGCTGGTACTGGTTAATCTGGCGCCGCGCGAATTGAAGGGAATTCTTTCCAAAGGAATGATTTTGATGGCTGAAGATGCCTCCGGAAAATTACGTTTGCTGCAGCCCGGCGATGTGACCACTAATGGAGCTGTCGTCGGATAAGCCCGAGAATTTTCGATTTATTTTTTGACGCATTAATCCCAAAAACTGAAAAAATATGGAAACTACGGATTGGAGTACGCTCGGTTTTGACTACCGCAAGACGGATTATAACATCCGTTATGTCTACACCGATGGTAAGTGGAGCGACATGATTGTCACGCAGGATGAGTACATCCAGATGCATATGTCGGCATCGTGTCTGCATTATGGGGTTGAACTCTTCGAGGGTCTGAAGGCTTTTCGTGGAGTTGACGGCAAGGTTCGGCTTTTCCGTGTCGAGGAAAATGCCCGTCGTATGCAATCTTCTGCCAAACGTCTCTGTCTGCCGGTTCCCTCGGAGGAGATGATCGTCAAGGCGTGCATTGAGGTTGTCAAGCGCAACGAGCGTTTCATTCCGCCCTATGGTACGGGAGCTTCGTTATATTTGCGTCCGGTCATGTTCGGAACGACGGCCGGTCTTGGCGTAAAACCTGCCAAGGATGCGCTGTTGATTGTATATTGCTCGCCGGTAGGAGCCTATTTCAAATCGGGCATCAAACCGATCCGCGTTGCCATCGATCGCGAACAGGATCGTGCTGCTCCACGTGGAACAGGTGACGTAAAAGTCGGCGGTAACTACGCAGCCAGCCTTCTTTCCGGAGAAAAAGGCCACGAAATGGGTTATTCGAATATTATGTATCTTGATGCTGCCGAGCATAAATATATTGAAGAGTGTGGCGCAGCAAACTTCTTCGGAATCAAAGATGGTAAATATATTACCCCGAAATCGCAGTCGGTTCTGCCCTCGATTACGAATAAGAGTCTTCGTCAGCTGGCCCGTGATATGGGGCTTGAAGTTGAGGAGCGTCATATTCCCGTTGAGGAGTTGTCGACCTTTGAGGAGTGTGGTGCCTGCGGTACGGCTGCTGTGATCTCCCCTATCGGCTATATTTACGACATGCAGACCGGCGCCGAGTATAATTACGGTGACGAAGTGGGCAAAACCTGTATGAAACTTTACACAGATTTACAGGATATTCAGTACGGACGTGCTGAAGATAAATACGGCTGGTGTACGATCGTTCTCTAGTTTTGACAATTATCTGTCAATTCTATAGTGATTATTGATTTAAGATCCTCTCTAAATGAGAGGATCTTTTATTTTTATACCTTTTCTTAGCAAAACAATAAAGACCACTTCAAAGTGGTCTTTATTGTTTTTGTTCCACGTGGAACGTAAATTTTATTTTTATTTAAGGTTCCACGTGGAACATCTTTTTTCTGTTTGCAGTGTTTATCTTCCGAATTTTACGAGCAGAACATTTACATCTGCGGGTGAAACTCCTGGTATTCGGGACGCCTGACCGATCGTCTTCGGGTGAATTCGGCTTAGTTTCTGACGAGCCTCGATCGTTAGCGATTGCATTGAAAAGAAGTCGAAATCGTCCGGAATCCGAATATTTTCCAACCGGTGAAGCTTTTCAGCAATGAACTTTTCGCGTTCGATATACCCTTTGTATTTGATCTGGATCTCCGCCTCTTCGATTGCTTCCGCGTCGATTTCGTGTGCGTCGATGAATCGATGCAATTTTGGCAGTACCTTTTTGAGCGATTCGAAGGTCACGTTGTTGCGCATCAGAATGTCATACAACTTCCGTCCTTGGGTTAGCGGTTCAGATCCTACCGATTTCAGATAGTCTGAAATTTCGCTTGCTTTGACACTCTGTTCGCGAGCAAAGGCTACAAGTAATTCTACGTTTAATCTTTTTTTCTCGAAGTGAGCGTATCTTTTTTCTGAAATCAGCCCGATTTTGTGACCAAGCGGTGTGAGCCGAAGATCGGCGTTGTCTTGTCGAAGCAGAATTCTGTATTCGGCCCGTGAGGTAAACATCCGATAAGGTTCGTCGACGCCTTTTGTTACCAGATCGTCGATCAGAACGCCGATATAGGCTTCGTCGCGTTGCAGAACGATCGGCTCCTCCCCTTTCAGCGCTCGATGAGCATTGATTCCGGCCATCAGACCCTGCGCGGCGGCCTCCTCGTATCCGGTTGTTCCGTTGACCTGTCCGGCGAAATAAAGACCGGCAACGAGTTTTGTTTCGAGCGAATGGTAGAGCTGTGTCGGTGGAAAATAGTCGTATTCGATCGCATAACCCGGTCGGTAGAGATGCACCTCTTCCAGTCCGTGAATCTTGTGCAATGCCTGCCACTGGATTTCCCAGGGCAGCGACGAGGAGAATCCGTTCAGATAGTATTCGTTCGTCGTGCGGCCTTCGGGCTCGAGAAAGAGCTGGTGTTGCTCCTTGTCGGCAAAAGTCCGTAATTTGTCCTCAATCGAGGGGCAGTAACGCGGCCCGATACCGTGAATCGTCCCGTTAAAGAGCGGTGAACGGTCGAATCCCGAACGCAGAATGGCGTGAACTTCCGGGCTGGTGTAGACCAGATAGCACGGCATTTGATCTTGAACCGGCTCTGTTTCCGGCGAAAATGAAAATTTGGAGGGTTTTTCGTCTCCGTATTGCGGTTCGAGCTGTTCGAAATGGATGGTTCTTGCATCGAGACGGGCCGGTGTCCCAGTCTTCATGCGTCCGGTTTCGAAGCCGATCTTTTGCAGACTGGCCGTGATTCCGTGCGAAGCGGCATCCCCTGCCCGACCTCCTTCGGCATGTGCATCGCCACAGTGCATCATCCCTTCGAGGAAAGTGCCCGCGGTCAATACGACGGCCCGGCAACCGAATTCGACCCCCATGCGTGTTCGTATGCCGCGAATCCGTAACCGTTTTCCGAACTCTTCCTGCGGAGTTTGATCCGGGCCTTCAAAGAGCAGTTCCGTGGCGGCATCCTGCCAGATGTAAAGGTTCGGCGTATTCTCCAGCGTATGGCGCCACTCCTCCGAAAAACGGGTCTTGTCACATTGCGCACGCGGGCTCCACATTGCAGCTCCTTTCGACATGTTCAACATCCGAAACTGCACGGCCGTGAGGTCGGTGATGCGTCCCATTTGTCCGCCTAATGCGTCTATCTCTCTGACTATCTGTCCTTTAGCTACTCCTCCGACTGCCGGATTGCACGACATCGAGGCCATTTTCGTCATGTCCATCGTCAGCAGCAGCGTCCGTGAGCCGAGGCGGGCGGCCGCCGAAGCGGCTTCGCATCCGGCATGTCCGCCGCCGATGACGATGATATCGTAATCGAGGGTCATTGTTTCTCCCAGAATTTCAGGTATTTGTCTTCCTTGCGATGCATCTGTGCATTGGTGCGCGGCGTCTTGTCGTTCTGTCCGCAGAGGTGCAGCACGCCGTGGACCACTACCCTGCGCATCTCCTGCAGCGTCGTGGCGCCGTACTGGCGGGCATTGTCCGCGACGGTCTCCACGTCGATGAATATGTCGCCCGAGACGATGTGCGTCCCTTTGCGGTCGCTGTAGTCGAAGGTGATGACATCGGTGTAATAGTCGTGGCCGAGGTATTGCCGGTTCATCTCCAGCAGTCGTTGGGCCGAGCAGAAGATGTAGCAGACATCGCCCAGCTCGTAGCCTTCGGATTGGGCCACCTCGCGGAGCCATTGTGCCGTGAGCCGCTTTTGCGGATAGCGGTACCGGCAGTCGTCGGTGTAGTATTTTACAGCCATCTCATATTGCTTTTGCGGGAAGTGGTCGGCGTGCGGTCCGTGGCGGCCGATCCTTCCCGATTCTGCGTGCGATCCGGCGATTCGGGTGCTTGTCGTCCGCACGCTTTTATCTCTCTTTTTTGTTTTTCGGCCGATTTTACCGCGTTCGAAACACCTTTCGGATTTTCCCCGCTTTGAACGGAATTCGAACGGAATTTGGGCCTTTTCCGGCATCTTGATACGATGTTTCGGGGCTGACCGCCGCTGCAAAGCGGCATTTCGGGAGGAGTGTCCGGTTTCTCGATTCGCCGGCTTTCCGTATGCCGGTTGTCTGCGTTTTTGCCGATTCCGTTCCGTTTCCGGTCGTTGTCTACTTTTTGAAGCAGTTTTCCGCCCGCATCTTCTGATTCGGATCGGGGGGATAGATGCCGAAGACGAGTTTGTACTCCGTCTCCATGGTCATCACGTCAACGGCCGAGCCGATGGTTCCCAGTTGCTGGTTTCTGGCCACTTTCTGGCCCTTTTCGACGCAGATCGTACCCAGGTTGGCATAGGAGGTCAGATACTCGCCGTGAGCCACGTAAACGTCGTATTTGTTGGTGATTCGGTTGCGTTTGACATCCATCACCTTGCCTTCGTAGATCGAGATGACGCGGGCGCCCTTCGGACCCGTGATTTCGGCCATGTTTTCGCGGTAGCGTTTCACGCGTCCCGATGCCACCGGAAGCCGCAGTCCCGAGGTCTTCGACGAGAACGAAGCACCCTCCTTGTTTCCTTTGGTGAGTTTGCGCAGTTCGGCGATGGCCGCGTCGAGACGCTGCTCCTGTTCGACCTTTCGGCGCAGGGCCGACTTCTCCTGCTGACTCATCGTGCGGATGTTGGCCCGGGCGTTGCGCGAATCGCGTTCGAGCTTCTCACGCTGGGCCGAGAGCTGTCGCTTGACCGAATCCAGCGTACGGTGACGACGATCCAACCCCTCCTTTTCGATGCGGACCTGTTCGGATAATTGCTCGATATCGCGCATCTTGCTTTCGCGCATGGCGGCGATTTCGCGCAGCATGGTGATCTTGCGGGCCATGTCGACGAAATCACGCGACGAAAAGAGGTAGGTCACGTAGTTGTTCTGACGGTAGTTTCGGTAGGCTTCGCGCACCATTTCACGGTACTGTTCGCGGTCACGTTCGAGTTTCGAGGCCAGCGAGCCGGCCACGCTGTCCTTGCGGGCGATCTCCTCCTGCAGCGACGAGGCCTGTTTTTCGGTTTCGTCGAGCAGCTGGTTGCGCGAATCGATCTGGCGGGCCAGGCGCCGTACCCGCTCCTCGTTGGTGGCACGGTCCTTCTTGAGTTTGGCGATGGCGCGTTCCTCGTTGGCGATGCGTTTTTCGAGGTCGGCAATGACCCGTTTCTGCTTCTCGACCTGGCTGTTGCTCTGGGCCGAGGCCCCGAAGGCGAAAAGCAGAAAACAGAGCGTCAAAAGGTGAACGGCGGCTTTCATGGCGTGGATGCTATTCGGCGGATTTGGGTTTGGCGGGCTGCTGCATGCGCCGTTCGATCAGACGGGCGTTGTACCCCTTTTCGAGGGCCCGCTGCCAGTAGATTTCGGCCATGAACTGTTCGCCCAGTTCGTGCAGCACATCGCCGTAGTGGACCATCAGTTCGGGACTCTTCTGTGCGTCGAGGGCCACGGCCTTCTGCAGGATCCGCCGTGCCTCCTCCGTGCAGCCCAGCTTGTAGAGGACCCACGCCCGCGTATCGAGGTAGGTGGGGTTGTTGTCCGTCAGCTCGACCACACGGCTGGCCATGACCAGCGCCCGGTCGAGATCCCGCTCCTCGAGCGAGAGAAAATAGGCGTAGTTGTTCAGCACCAGCGTGTTGTCGGGCCACAGGGCGAGGCTTCGGTCGTAGGCCTTGTAGCACTGTTTCATGGCCTGGCGGTCGATGCCGCGCCGGCCTCCGAGCCGTGCCCGTGCGAAGAGCTCCTCTTCGGGGATCGAATCGGTGAGAATGGCCTTCTGGTGCCACGTATCGCCGATCATGCCCCAGATGGCGCTGCGCAGCGAATCCGTGTCGGCATAGCGCAGCGATTCGCGGTAGACGCGGATTGCGCGGTCGTACTGCTTCATCTGGTTCATCACGTGCCCCTTCGAGAGGTGGAATCCGATCCGTTCGGGGAAGAGTTGCAACCCCCGCGTGACATACTTCTCCACCGAATCGGGATGCTGGAGGTAGCTTTCGATGTCGATCACCGCCGCGTAGTACTCCTCGACGGGCGGCTGGTCGCCGAGGTGGTTCTTGTAGAGGGTCAGCGCCGTCTCCAGTTCGCCCGAGGCGATCAGATGGCCGGCATAGAGCTCCACGACCTTCGGTTCGTTGGGATAGTGGATGGCCAGAATCGAGGCCAGATCGTTCAGCTGGAAGTAGTATTCACGGTAGAAGCGCGTATCGGCGGTGAAGCTCTCGAAGCGTTTGATCTTCATCTCGAGGGGGAAGTTCTCCGCGAGGAAGAGTTTGCGCGTGACGCCCAGCAGCGAACGGTAGTCCTGGCGCCGGGCGTAGAAGTCGCTCAGCGACACGAGGGTTTCGATCTTCGTGGAATCGATCGCCAGGGCGCGCCGATATTCGCTCATGGCCAGCGAATCCTCCTTGTTGGCGGCATACAGGTCGGCCAGCACCACGTGGTTGTCGGCATCGTAGGGGGCTTCGTCGACCATTCTGCGAGCCTCGTCGAGGGCCTTGTCCACCTGGTTGGTGGCCACCAGCAGCCGGCGTTTCATGCCGCTCAGCAGCGGGATGCGTCCGAAGCGCACCTCGGCCGAATCGAGCGTCATCAGGGCGCTGTAGGGGCGTCCCCGCTGTTCATAGAGGGCCGCCACCAACCGGTAGTTGTCCGGGTCCGAAGGGTCCTCCTCCATCAGCCGGTTGAAGACCTGCAGCGCCTCGTTGTAGCGTTGGGTCATGAGCAGCGTCTGTCCGTAGAAGCGCTGGTACCAGAGGTTGGCCGTATCGAGCTGACGGGCCCGGCGGGCTGCCGCCACCGCTTCGTCGGGCGATGTGGCGAGCAGATTCCCGGCCAGTTCGTACCAGGCCGGCGCGTAGTTCGAATCGCGGCGGATCGCCTCCCGGAAGAGCTCGTTGGCGCGGGTCGTATCCTCGGTGATGGTGTTCTGCTTGACCCCTTCGGTGTAGAGCCAGACACTCGACAGCGAATCGGGATACTTCGGTGCCGTGGTCCGTACCCCCTTTCCGGAGACGAAGGCCGCCGAGAAGAGGACAAGGCAACAGATCGAGGTCGCTGTCAGTCGTTTCATGCCGTGCGGGGATTAGAGCGCCTGATCGAACTGGTGGAGGAAGCGCACGTCGTTTTCGAAGTAGAGACGCAGGTCCTTCACGCCGTACTTGAGCATGGCGATGCGTTCAACCCCCATTCCGAAGGCGAATCCCGAGTATTTTTCGGGGTCGATATTGTTGGCTTTCAGGACGTTCGGGTCGACCATTCCGCAGCCCATGATTTCGAGCCATCCGGTCCCCTTGCAGACGGCGCATCCCTTGCCTCCGCAGAGGTTGCACGAGACGTCGACCTCGGCCGAGGGCTCCGTGAAGGGGAAGTACGACGGACGCATGCGGATAGCCGTGTGTTCGCCGAAGATCTCCTTGGCGAAGTAGAGCAGTGACTGTTTCATGTCGGCGAACGAGACCCCCTCGTCGATGTAGAGGCCCTCGATCTGGTGGAAGATGCAGTGGGCGCGGTAGGAGATGGCCTCGTTGCGGAAGACGCGGCCCGGGCAGATGACGCGGATCGGCGGGCGCTGGCGCTCCATCGTACGCACCTGGATCGACGAGGTGTGCGTGCGCAGCAGGATGTCGGGATCCTTCTCGATGAAGAACGTGTCCTGCATGTCGCGTGCGGGGTGTTCGGGCGGGAAGTTCAGCGCCGAGAAGACGTGCCAGTCGTCCTCGATCTCGGGGCCGTCGGCCACGGTGTAGCCCAGCCGCGAGAAGACCTCGACGATCTGGTTGCGGACCAGCGAGATTGGATGGCGCGAGCCGAGGTGTTCGGCCGAGCCGGGGCGCGTCAGATCGCCCGACGAGGCGCTTTGCTCCTCCGATGCGTTCTGCAGCTCCTCGCGCAGGGCGGCGATGCGTTCCGTGGCCCTGTTTTTGAGTCGGTTGAGCTGCTGGCCCAGTTCGCGTTTGAGTTCCGGCGCGACGCTCTTGAACTGCTCCATCAGGGCATTGAGTTCGCCCTTCTTGCCCAGAATCCGGATGCGGAACTCCTCGAGTTCGCCGGCTGCCTTGGGTTTGAACTCCTCGACTTGTCGCAGGAGTTCATTGATTTTGTCGATCATATTTTGTGCGTGTTTCTTTTTTGTCTACTTTTGAGGGACACCATAGTAACGTGCAAAGTTATAAAAAAATTGAGATATGTTGCGTAAAATCGGCTCATTTGTGGGTTTGCTGCTGCTTCTGGCGCTTCGTGCCGAGGCCGGCGGCGTGGGGGTGGTGATGAGCGGCGGAGGGGCCAAGGGACTTTATCACATCGGTGTGCTGGAGGCGCTCGAGCAGAACGGCATTCCGATCGATTACGTCGCCGGAACCTCCATGGGGTCGATCATCGCAGCGATGTATGCCGCCGGCTACGCCCCTTCCGAGATGCGGGCCATCGTCAATACGGGGGTGGTCAAGGAGTGGGTTTCGGGGCGCATCGACCCCAACCGCTACATGAGCTACTACCGGCAGCTGGGCAGCAACCCCTCGTTCCTGAGCGTGCGCGTGAATCTCGATAACCCGGCCGGCGAACGCCTCCAGTTCCCGACGAACCTCATCTCCTCGACGCAGATCGATCTGGCGCTGATCGAGCTCTTCGCACCGGCCACGGCCGCCTCCGAAGGCGATTTCGACCGGCTGATGGTGCCGTTCCTCTGCGTGGCCAGCGACATGAACCACCGCCGTCCGGTGGTGATGCGGAACGGCGATCTGGGTGTGGCCATTCGTTCGTCGATGTCCATTCCGTTGGTTTTCAAGCCCGTGTCGATCGATTCGATGCTGCTCTACGACGGCGGCATCTACGACAACTTCCCCTGGAAACCCCTCGACGAGGAGTTCCATCCCGACCTGATCGTCGGTTCGATCTGCACCGGAGGCAATGCCCCGCCGAGCGAAAACAACAACATCCTCGACCAGGCCTTCATGCTGGCCATGCAGGAGACCGACTACACGCTGCCGGCCGATCGGAGCGTCACCATCCGCCGGGCCGTAGGGGTCAACATGCTCGATTTCGACCAGGCCGAGGCGATCATGAACGCCGGTTACGAGGATGCCATGGCCGCCATGCCGCAACTGCTGGAGAAGGTGGGCGGACAGCGCCGCGACTCCACGTGGTATGCCGAGCGTCGGAAGGCCTTCCGACGCCGGTGCCCCGAGCTGGTCTTCAACGACTACCGCCTCGGCGGTCTGAAACGGGATCAGCGCGAACTCGTCCGCGATTTCGTGCAGGTCGACCGCCGTACGCCCGGCGTGCAGCGTCCGATGGGCTTTGCCGAACTGCGCGACAACCTCTTCGAAGTCCTCGTCGACGGCAACATGACGATGGATTTCCCGCAGGTGCGTTATGATTCGATCTCGGGTCACTACTCCTTCGAGGCGAATTTCTCGACCCGTCCCAGTTTCAAGATCACCGTCGGGGGCAACGTCTCCTCGACAGCCTTCAACCAGGCCTACATCGGCATCGGCTACCGCTGGCTCGGACGCACCTCGCAGCAGCTTGCCGCCGATCTCTACCTCGGCCCCCTCTACACGTGGGGATCGTTCGGCGGACGGACCGATTTCTATGCCTGGAAACCCCTCTTCTTCGACTATGCCTACAACTTCTCGGTGAGCAACTTCCGCCACGGCTATTTCGGCAACATCACCCGCATCCGCAACGCCGAACAGGTCAAGAGCAGCGACAGCTTCTTTTCGTTCGGGGCCGGGATGCCGCTGACCCACCGCAGTGTCTTTGCCCTGCGCTTCAACGGCGGACATGTCAACTACCGCTACGATTCCGAGGAGTTGTTTGCCGACGACACCGACCATTCGCGCTTTACGTTCTACGCGCTGCGGGCCGGTCTGGCGCGCAATACGCTCGACAAGTTCCTCTATCCGCGGCGCGGGTCGGAACTCTACCTCTCGGCGATCTGGGTCGGCGGGCGGGACAAGTACAGGCCCTGGGATGCCGAAGTCTTCATGTCGCGCGAGCACCGGCAGTGGTTCGGCGGTCGTTTTACGTGGAACAAGTTCTTCGATCTGCCGCAGAGCAGCTGGTTTTCGTTCGGCGTGAACGTCGACGCCGTCTATACGAACCACCCCTCGTTCCACACGGAGTATGCCACGCTGATGTCGATGCCCGAATACGCCCCGGTGCCCCATGCACGGATGGTCTTCATGCCCGATTTCCGGGCCGACCGTTTCGTGGCGGGCGGGGTCATGCCGACGTTTGATCTGATGCCCAACTTCTTCTTCCGGACGGGCTTCTATGCGATGTTCCGCAACCGGCGCGACTTCAATCCGCTGGGGGTTGAGGACGAACGCTGGCACTACGTCTCGGAGGCCTCGCTGGTCTACCATTCGCCGATCGGGCCGGTGAGCCTTTCGCTGACGAAGTACGATCTGAAGGATTGGAAGAACATCTATCTGACCTTCAACTTCGGCTACGCCATTTTTGCCCCGAAAGGGACCTTTTATTGATGGGCCGGAGTATGGTGGGAGAGACTTCCGGTCCGGTCCGGATCTTCTCCGTATGGGGCTGAAAAGAGCCGTTTCGGGGATTCTGTCCCATCCCGGTCCGTCTGGCGGTGCCGTCCCCGTTTCCCGAAGATTCCGCCCTGCACCGCATCGGGACGGAGCGTGGACGACAACCTCCCCTGCTCCCATGAAAAAAGAACCGTCCGGACCGGACGGTTCTTTTCGTGAAAGGGTCTGCGGACGGAATTCTCCGCCCCGGCACGCGGCCGGACCCCCTTACCAGATGATCACACGCTCCTCCTCGGGCATGAACATGGCGCCGTCCGTGATGCCGAAGGCGTCGTAGAAGTCCTGGAGGTTGCGCAGCGTGGCATCCACGCGCCATTTGCCCAGCGAGTGTACGTCGAGTTTGGTCAGACGGGCCGCCTCCTCGTCGCGGATATTCTGGGCCCAGAGCGTGGCGTAGGCCAGGTAGAAGCGCTGGGCGTCGCTGAATCCGTCGATCGGGGCCGGATGCTCCCCGCCTTCGAGCGAGTTCTGATAGGCCGTCCAGGCGACACGCAGACCGCCCTGGTCGGCGATGTTCTCACCCAGACACAGCGCACCGTTGGCATGCAGGGCCGGCTGTCCGTCCTTGGCCGGAAGCACCTCGATGGCGTCGAACTGCTTGACCAGCACCTCCGTCTTGGCCTTGAAGGCCTCGGCGTCGGCATCCGTCCACCAGTTGTTCATGTTGCCGTCCTTGTCGAACTGGCGGCCCTGGTCGTCGAATCCGTGGGTCATTTCGTGGCCGATCACCACGCCGATGGCGCCGTAGTTCACCGCGTCGTCGGCATCCGGATTGTAGAACGGCGGCTGCAGAATGGCGGCCGGGAAGCAGATTTCGTTGGTCGTCGGGTTGTAGTAGGCGTTGACCGTCTGCGGCGTCATGCCCCACTCGGCGCGGTCGACCGGTTTGCCGTATTTCGAGAGGTTGTCCTTCGTGGCCCAGAGGCTGGCGTCACGCAGGTTCTCGTAGTAGCTCTTCGCGGGATCGATCGTAAGCGTCGAGTAGTCCTTCCACTTGTCCGGGTAGCCGATCTTGACGGTGAAGGCGGCCAGTTTCTCCTGAGCCTTGGCCTTCGTGGCGTCGGACATCCAGTCCAGAGCGGCGATGTGCTGCGAGAGCGACGTCTGCAGGTTCTTGACCAGCTGCGTCATGCGCTGCTTGTCCTTCTCGGGGAAGTACTTGGCCACGTACATCTCGCCGACGGCCTCGCCCAGCAGGTTGTTGGGCACCGACATGGCGCGTTTCCAGCGGGGTTTCTGCTCCTGCTGGCCCGACATCGTGCGGCCGTAGAACTCGAACGAGGCGGTCTGGAAGTCGTCGCTCAGCGACGAGGCGCCGCCGTTGATGATCTGTGCGGCCAGGTAGTGGCGGATGGTTTCGAGCGGCAGGGTCTTGAGCAGTTCGTTGACGCGCTCCATGACGCGCTTCTGCTCGACGATCAGCCGGTCGACCTGCGCAAGACCCATCTGCTGGAAGTAGACGTTCCAGTCGAGGGCATCGTACGTGCGGGCGAACTCCTCGAGGGTCATCGGGTTGTACTGGGCCGGGATGTCGCGCTTCTCGACATTCGAGAAGAAGACTTCGGCCAGCGAATCCTCCACCGCCAGGGCGTCGGCCGCAGCCTTGTCGGCGGCTTCGGCCTCATAGCCGCACAGGGTGAAGAGCCGTACGAGGTAATTGCGGTAGGCCTCCTTGATCTTGGCATTCTCCGGGTCGACGTAGTAGTCGCGGTCGCCCATCGACAGCCCCGCCTGACCCACGTAGAGCGTGTTGAGATTGCTGTTCATCAGGTCGGCCATCACGCCGATGCCGAAGAACGGGTTGGCCAGCGCCATGTGGATCTCGGCCAGCAGCTGAGGCAGCTGTGCACGGTCGGTAAGTCCGTCGACCAGCTTCAGGTCGGCGGCCAGCGGAGCGGCGCCTTCGGCGTTCAGACGCGTCGAATCGAGCCCCATTTTGTAGAGGTCGGCGATCTTCTGCTCGACGCTTCCGGGCGTGGTCTCGAGCCGGGTCATCTCCTGGAAGAGCTGGTTGATGCGCTTTTCGTTGTTTTCGCGCAGCACGTCGAAGGAGCCGTAGCGCGAGAATTCGGGTTTGAGCGGGTTTTTCTTCTGCCAGCCGCCCGTGGCGTACTGATAGAAGTCGGCGTTGGGCGCTACCGAGAGGTCGAAGTTCGACGGATCGATGGCCGGAACCTTGGTGGTGGAGTTGTTCTGACAGGCTGCCATACAGGCCACGGTTGTTGCTAAAAGGATGATACGTTTCATAGCGTTGTGTTCGGGTTTCGATGAGAAACGGAGATCTCCGCAGGACCGGAAATCTCCGTTTCGGGATTCTTGAGTTCGTCGGGCCGCCTATTCGCGGATGGCCTCAACGCCGGGCAGCGTACCGAACTCGATGTACTCGAGCAGGGCGCCGCCGCCGGTCGAGATGTAGGAAACCTGGTCGGCCAGGCCGAACTTGTTGATGCAGGCTACCGAGTCGCCGCCGCCGATGAGCGAGTAGGCGCCCTTCTTCGTAGCCTCGGCGATGGCCAGAGCCACCTCCTTGGAGCCCGTGGCGAACTTGTCGATCTCGAAGACGCCTACCGGGCCGTTCCACAGAATGGTCTTGCAGCCGAGGATGTGCTCGCGGAAGATCTTCTTGCCTTCGTCGGCGATGTCGACACCCTCCCATCCGTCGGGGATGTTGTCGGCCGGAGCCGTCGAGGTGTTGGCGTCGGCCGAGAATGCGTCGGCGATCAGCGCATCGGGCGACATGACGAGTTGTACGCCCTTCTTCTTGGCCAGCTCGAGGATCTCCAGGGCCACGGGGAACATGTCGGGTTCGCAGATCGAGTTGCCGACCTTGCCGCCCTGGGCTGCGGCGAACGTGTAGGTCATGCCGCCGCCGATGACGATCGAGTCAACCTTCTCGATCAGCGCCTTGATCACGCCGATCTTGGTCGAGACCTTCGAACCGCCGATGATGGCGCAGAACGGGTGCTGCGGGGCCTCCATGAGCGACGAGATGGCCCGAACCTCCTTCTCCATCAGGTAGCCGAACATCTTGTCGTTGGGGAAGTGCTTGGCGATCAGATAGGTCGAAGCGTGCTTGCGGTGAGCCGTACCGAAGGCGTCGTTGATGTAGCAGTCGGCATACGAAGCGAGTTTCTTGACGAACTCCTTCTGCGGACCCTCCTTGAGGGCCTTCTTGGCGGCATCCTTCTCCTCCTTGGTGGCGTCCTCGGCCAGACCGCGGGGTTTGCCCTCCTCCTCGGCGTAGAAACGCAGGTTTTCGAGCAGAACCACTTCGCCCGGCTTGATGTTCTTGCACATCTCGGCGGCCTTTTCGCCCATGCAGTCACCGGCGAACTGGACCTTCACGCCGAGGTTCTTCTCGATGGCGGGAACGATCTGTTCGAGCGAGTATTTCGGATCGGGGTTCTTCTTCGGACGACCCATGTGCGACATGAGGATCACCGATCCGCCCTCGGCCAGGACCTTCTTGATGGTCGGCATGGCGGCACGGATACGCGTGTCGTCGGTTACTTCGCCCTTTTCGTTGAGGGGCACATTGAAATCCACGCGGATGATCGCGCGTTTGCCTTTGAAATCGTAAGTGTCAATCGAGTTCATAGCTCTTTGATTTTAAGTATTTTGTAGAAATTCTTCCTCTCTTTCGGGTTTGGTTCTCCGCGGTCGGATTCCAAATCCGCGACAAATTTAATGAAAAAATTCAGGAAACCTGTTATCCGAATAACAGAAAATTGATTTTCAGCCGTCGGAGGCTCCTTTCGGGGAGTCAGTATTTGTAGCGCACCCACTTGAGCAGCTCTCTGAACGAGGGCTTCTTGCCGTACATGAAGATCCCCACGCGGTAGATCTTGGCGGCCAGCCAGACCGTGCCGACGAACGAGCCGTAGAGCAGTACGAGCGAGAGGAGGATCTCCCACCAGGGGATGTCGTAGGGGATGCGGGCCATCATCACCACGGGCGAGGTGAGCGGGATGATCGAGAACCAGAACGAGAGCCGTGAATTGGGATCCTCGATGACGGCCAGCATTACCAGCAGGGCGAGGATGATCGGCAGCGTGATGGGCATCTGCAGCTGCGAGGCGTCCTGGACGTTGTCGACGGCCGAGCCCACGGCGGCGAACAGGGCCGAATAGAGCAGGTATCCGCCGATGACGAACAGCAGCAGACAGCCGAAGATCCGGAGGATGTAGCCCAGGTCGGTCATGGCGGCCAGCGCCTGCATCATTTCGGGATCCAGACCGCCTGTTGCGGTGCCGGGCATCCCCTGCTGCATGGCCTCGATGCCGCTCAGGGCCTCGGCGGGCAGCAGCTGCGGCATCACGAATCCGCCGACGACCGCCACGAGAAGTCCCCACAGCAGGATCTGCACCACGGCGACGGCCGCTACGCCGAGGATCTTGCCCATCATCAGGTCGAAGGGCCTTACCGACGAGACCATCACCTCCAGCACGCGGCTGTTCTTCTCCTCGATGACCGACTGCATGACCATCGATCCGTAGGCCATCAGGAAGATGTAGAGCATGAATCCCAGTACGTAGCCGATGGCCGTGGCGGCGGCTGACGAGCGGGCCTGGGCATGCTCCTCCTGCGACTTGTCGTTGCGGAAGGTCTGCATCGTGACCGTGGTCTTCACCTCGTCGAGGATCCGGTCGAGCTCCTCGATGTCGTAGGCCTTGAGCTTTTCGGTTTCGAGGATCTTGGCGATCTGCTCGGTGATGGTGCTTTCGAGCGAGAGCGACGTCGAGGCGTTGGCGTAGAGCTGTACGTCGTTCGGGTTTTCGAGGATGTCGCGTCCGATGCAGAGCACGCCGAAGAGGTCGGTCAGTTGTTTGCGGGCCTCGTTGGGTGTCAGGCCGGTCGGTTCGAAGCAGACCGTGGCGTTGTTTTCGAGGTGCTGAGCGACGATTCCGCTGTCGTCGATCACGGCGATGCGTTTCTGTTCGCCGTGCGAATACTTCATGATCAGGGCCGGGGCGGCCATCAGGGCCACCATCAGGATCGGCGTGATGAGCGTCGAGAGGATGAAGGACTTTTTGCGGACGCGTTCGTTGAATTCGCGCTGGATGATGAGCTGGATATTGGTCGACATGGTGTTGCGTGTTTTCGGGGGCGGAATTCGGGGTTAGAGCGTGCCGTTGACGGCGCGGATGAAGATGTCGTTCATCGAGGGGATCAGTTCGCGGAACGACCGCAGGTCGACCGTCTCGTTGACGGTGGCGATGACCTCCCGCACGCGGTCCGGCTGTTCGACGTGGAGGCGGAGTGTCCGATAGGGCGAGGTCTCGCCGGAGAACTCGCCGGCGCCCTCTGCGAAGGCCTCTACGGCCATACCGTCGAGAATTTCGCACCGTCCCTCGAGCGAACGGCGCAGCGCCGCCTCTTCGCCGCGGTAGGCCACCTCAAAGAGGTTGGCGCCGTGACGGCGGCGGATCTCGTCGACGCGCCCCGAGAGGATGTTCTTCGAGCGGTTGATGAGTGTGATGTGGTCGCAGATCTCCTCCACGGAGGACATGTTGTGGGTCGAGAAGATCACCGTGGCCCCCTTGTCGCGCAGGGCGAGGATCTCCTCCTTCAGGAGGTTGGCGTTGATCGGGTCGAAGCCCGAGAAGGGTTCGTCGAAGATCAGCAGCCGCGGCCGGTGGAGCACCGTGACGATGAACTGCACCTTCTGGGCCATCCCCTTCGAGAGCTCCTCGACGCGCTTGTCCCACCAGGCCTGGATGCCGAAGCGTTCGAACCACGCTTGGAGCCGCACGGTGGCTTCGCGGCGCGAAAGCCCCTTCAGCCGGGCGAAGAAGAGGGCCTGTTCGCCGACCTTCATCTTCTTGTAGAGACCGCGCTCCTCGGGCAGGTAGCCGATGCGGCGGACGTCGTCGGGGGCGATGTCGTGGCCGTCGAAGAGGACGCGGCCGCTGTCGGGGGCCGTGATGCGGTTGATGATGCGGATGAGGGTGGTTTTTCCGGCACCGTTGGGTCCGAGCAGTCCGTAGACCGATCCTTCGGGGATCGAGAGCGAGACATCGTCGAGAGCCGTATGGTCGGCGTAGCGTTTGGAGACGTGTTCGACCGCAAGCAAATCCTTCATGAGGAGTGTCAGTTTTTCGAAGTTGTGCTGCAAATATACGCAAAATCGGGGAAGATTTATCGAATTTCGATAAATTGCAACCGGTTTTGTCGTTCGGTGTTGCCGATCGGAGCGGACCCGGTAACGGCGGGGGTTGGCCGTTGGCGGAAGTTTCCGTATCTTTGCCGCCGTGAAGGAGTCGAAATTCGTCAAAACCAAGATCGTGGCGGGATACGTGCTGCTGGTGGCCGTGAGTATCCTGGCCATCGCCTATGTCTACCGGGCGGTGGTGCGCTTTTCGGCGCCCGACAGCGACTATGCCCTGCTTCACACCAAACGCACGGCCGTCAACCGCACGTTGTACCACCTCTACCAGGCCGAGAGCTACGGCCAGCTGATGATCGCCGGCTACCTCTCCTACGAAAACCGGTACCGGAGCGAATTGCGGACCGTGCGGGGTTGTATCGATACGCTGCGGCAGCTGACCTCGGCGGAGGATTCGCTGCAGCGGCTGCGGCTGGACAGCATCACGCGGCTGCTGGCCGACAAGGAGCGCCGCACGATGAGCCTGCGGCAGACGATCCGTGCCGGTTCGACGGCCGGACTGCTCGACAAGAGTATCCGCGAACTGATCGGTCCGCAGACGAGCATCGTGGCCGACACAACCCCTTTCCGACGGACACTTCGGCCCGCGAGATCCTCGAGACCCGCCGGCACGGCCGACAGCGTCGCCAGCGTCCGTTCCGATACGCTTGGCGAACCCCGTGCCAGACGTCCCTTCCTGCAGCGTGTGGCCGGCCTGTTCGGCACCCGGCAGGATACGGCCGAGGTGGGCGCATCGCGACATGCGGCGGGGTCGATGCTGCCCGTGGGGGTGGTGCGCGACACGATCGAACTGGTCCTCCAGGCCCTGCAGGACAGCGTCACGAGCAACCGTCTGTCGATCTACGACCGGGCCTGGCAGGAGGGGCTGCGGCTGAGTTACAGCAACGATCTGGTGAACATGAAGATCTACAGCCTGATCCTCGACTTCGAGGCCGAGGATACGGCGCTGCTGATGCGTCGCATCCGTCGTTCGGAGGGGATTCGGCGCCGGACGTCGCACATCCTGGGCGGGGTGACCGGCGGTTCGATCCTGCTGATGCTCTTCTTCGTGGGGATCCTCTGGCGCGACATCAACCGCGGCAACCGCTACCGCCGCGAACTGGAACGGGCCAACCGTGAGAAGGAGGCCCTGCTGGCGGCCCGCGAGCAGCTGATGCTGGCCATTACACACGACATCAAGGCCCCGCTGGGGTCAGTGATGGGATATATCGATCTGCTTTCGCGGTTGACCGACGACAAGCGGCAGGCGCTCTATCTGCACAACATGAAGGATTCGTCGGAGCATCTGCTGGCGCTGGTCAACAGCCTGCTGGACTTCTACCGGCTGGATGTCAACAAGATCGAGGTGCAGCATGTGGTCTTTAGTCCGGTGCAGCTCTTCGAGGCCATCCGGGCGGGATTTGCCGCCGCGGCAGCGGCCAAGGGGCTCGATCTGCGGTTCGAGGCGGGGGCGGGTGCTGCCGGAATGGTCGAGGGGGATGCCTTCCACATCCGGCAGATTGCCGACAATCTGCTCTCCAACGCCTTGAAATTCACCGATACGGGTTGGGTGAAGCTGCGGGTCGACGTGGTGCGCGGCGAGCTGATCTTTTCGGTGCGCGACACGGGTCGCGGCATAGGCCGCGGGGAGCGCGAACGGATCTTCGGCGAATTCGTCCGACTGAGTTCGGCCCGCGGGGTCGACGGATTCGGACTGGGGCTCTCGATTGTCGACCGGCTGGTGAAGCTGCTCGGCGGCCGCATCTCGCTCGAAAGCCGGCCCGGCGAGGGGAGCCGCTTCATCGTCACGCTGCCGGTTTGCAGGGCGAAAGGTGCCGTCGTCGGTTCGGAATCCGGCGTGCGGCCCGGGCCGACGTCTCCGTCATCGGGCTGCCGGGAGGCTTCGGAACGCGGTCTGCGCGTGCTGCTGGTCGACGACGATCCGCTGCAGCTGGAGATGACCGCCGCGATGTGCCGCCGGGCCGGCATCGAGGCCGAGGCCTGTCAGTATCCCGAGTATGTGGGCAAGGTTGTCACGGAGGGGCGTTTCGATGTGGTGCTGACCGATATACAGATGCCGTCGGCCGACGGATTCACGGTCCTGAAGACCGTGCACGGGGTCGATCCGACGCTGCCCGTCGTGGCCGTTTCGGCGCGTGGCGAGTTGACCCTCGACCTGTTGCGCGGGAAGGGATTTGCCGGGTGCCTGCGCAAGCCTTTCTCCTCGCAGGAGCTGGTCGGGGCGATCCTTGCGGCCTGGCGCTCGGCGCGGCCGGACGGGGAAGGGGCGGACGGCCGCGCCGAATCCTCCGAATCCTCCGGGACGACGAGCGGAGCGGCGGATGCGGCTCCGGTGTCCGGGACGGATCCCGACGGTGTGACAGCCCGCCGTGACGGTTCCGACGCTGTTGCGACGGCGGTTCCTGCGGGGGAGAATCCCCTCCGGCGACCCGATGCGGCGATCGACTTCAGCCCCCTGACGGCCTATGCGGGCGATGACGTTGAGGCGGCGCGGAGCATTCTGCGCTCCTTTGTCGAGCAGACGACGGCCAACTGCGCCGCCCTGGAACGGGCGCTTGATGCGGGAGATTCGACGGGCGTCAGGTCCCTCTCCCACAAGATGGTCCCGATCTTCACGATGCTGGGGCTGGAGAGGGTCTCCGAAGCGCTGCGGCGGGCCGAAACCGCCGACGATCCGCTGGCCGGCGGCACGGAGTTGCGGCGTGCCGCAGCGACGATCCGCAAGGTGGTTGCGGAAGCGGAAAAAAACGTATCTTTGTGGAACGATGGAACGGATTCTGATTCTTGACGATGATATCACCTTTGCGCTGATGCTGCGCACGTGGCTCTCGAAACGCGGTTTCGAGGTGGCGACGGCCTCGACGGTCGCCGCCGCACGCAAAATGCTCTCCGAAGAGCATTATTCACTGGTATTGAGCGATATGCGGCTTCCCGACGAAGACGGGATCGCCCTGCTGCAATGGATGGCCGGCGAGGGAATCACGGCTCCGGTGATCGTCATGACGAGCTATGCCGAGATCCAGAATGCGGTGCGCTGCATGAAGCTCGGGGCCCGGGACTATGTCTCCAAGCCGGTCAACCCCGACGAATTGTTGAAGAAGATTCACGAAGCGCTGGATCCCCTGTCCGGCACAACCTCCGCGGCCGGTGCGACACCTCCGGCCAAGGCACACAGACCCGCTGCCGCCGCGAAGGAGGCAGCTTCCGGGGTCGCGGCCGGGGGCTCGAAGGAGGGTGTTCAGAGGGCTGCGCAACCCGCGTCGCTCAACTACATCGAGGGGCGCAGCGACGCTTCGCGGCGTCTCTACGAGTACATCCGGCTGGTGGCTCCGACCAACATGTCGGTGCTGGTCAACGGCGCCAGCGGCACGGGCAAGGAGCATGTCGCACAGTTGATCCATCAGCAGAGCAAGCGTGCCGGAAAGCCCTTCGTGGCGGTCGATTGCGGCGCCATCCCCCGTGAACTGGCCGCCTCGGAGTTCTTCGGTCACGTCAAGGGTTCGTTCACCGGCGCCGTGGGCGACAAGAAGGGGGCCTTCGAGCTGGCCGACAGCGGCACGCTCTTTCTCGACGAGGTGGGCAACCTCACCTACGAAACCCAGGTCCAGTTGCTGCGTGCACTGCAGGAGCGGCGGATCCGCCCCGTGGGCGGGAATCGCGAAATCCCGGTCGACATCCGGCTGGTGGCCGCCACGAACGAGGATCTCGAGGCCGCCATTGCACGCGGAACGTTCCGCTCCGACTTGTACCACCGCATCAACTCCTTCACACTGCGGGTTCCCAGCCTCAACGAGCGTCGGGATGATATTCCGCTCTTTGCCGACTTCTTCCTCGACCAGGCCAACCGTGAACTCGACAAATGCATCGTCGGTTTCGATGCCGCGGCCATCCGGGCTCTGGCGGCCTACGACTGGCCGGGCAATCTGCGTCAGTTGAAGAACACGGTGATGTCGGCTACGCTGCTTGCTGCGGGCGAGTACATCACGGCAGGTGATCTGCCGGGTGAGATCACCGGTGCCTCGGCCTCTCCGGCCGCCTCCTATTCGCTGCACGACCCCGCCACCGAGGAGGAGCAGATCCGTCGCGCCCTGGCTGCCGCCGGCGGCAACAAGTCGCAGGCCGCCAAGCTGCTCGGCATCGATCGCAAGACCCTCTACAACAAACTCCATCTCTACGGCATCGAGTAGCCCGGCCGGGCTGCCCTCTCAAGGCCGTTTGACGTCGGTCCCGCTGCGGGTGGGACGGGCTGTCCGCGCCCGTCTTCTGATGGACGGACAGTCCGTCTGCGGCCGGCCTTACCTGGCGCGTTGTGGAATATTTCCACGGCCCGCGGCCGTTTTCCACACTCCGCCACAATCCCGTTTCAGTATGTATTGTACGTATAATATCTTGTAAAACAGATGTTTGCGCGTACTGATCCCGGTCTGGCACCGGGATTGAACCTCCTGAAGTCAGAACGCGGTTGGAAACCCGTTCCCGGAAAATGAAAGTTCAACCTTAAAAACGTGTAGAGTTATGAAAAAGACAATGGTTCTGCTGGCTGCCGTGATGTTGATGAGTGGAGGTTTTGTTGTGGCACAGGAGCCCGAAAAACCCGAACCTCCGAAGAAGGAGTGCCCGGTGCCCGACGAGCAGCCCGTTCCCGATCAGAAACCGGAGGATCAACCCGAGCCGACGACTCCGGATCAGACTCCGGATCAGACTCCGGATCAGACCCCGGATCAGACTCCGGCCGAGCCTGCCGAGTAGAACGAGTAGCAATTGAAACGGATGGATCCCGCGAAGATCTTTTGTGTGGAGAGTGCGATTGAATTTGAAAGGGATCGTCGCGGGTATCCATCCCCTTTTTAATTAAAAAACGAAAAACCCCATTTCTTATTAGTTAAACAATTGTTTGCCTGGTCCCCTGCCTTCGGGCAGGGATTTTTTTGTGCCGGAGTGAAGGATCCGGTACGGCTCGTCTCCGGCAAACCGGATGGCACGGAGCCTCCGTCGGAGGGGATTGAGGCTGTCGGGGAGGACTGAAGCTGTCGAAGGGGCCTGCGAGCCTCGGGGAGCGTGCCTTCTGTCCGGAGGCGAGGTTCTCCCGGAGGCGAAGGGCCCGGATGGGCGGACGGACGCAGGATAAAAAAAGCCCCGGCAAAGCCGGAGCCTGTGGTTGGAAGGATTGTCCGAAGGGGTGCGGACGTGTCAGTCGTTGCGTTTTTTCGGACCTCGGGTGATGCGTTCGAGATGCTGGCGGAGTTGTTCGCTGAACTCCTCGCGACGGTGTTTGAGGTTGGCCCGCCACCCCTGCCAGCGCGTGTAGCGAAGCCGCTTTTCGGGGTAGATGTCCCGGATGGTCACCAGGATGCCCGTCTCTTCCACCCCGCCGAAATCGGGATTCGACACCGTATCGAAGACCCGCATCGTGGGCGAGAGGTTCATGTAGGCGTTGATCAGCGGCGGAATGTTTTCGTTGAACTCCCGCACCTTCTGGATCAGGATCCGGTAGTTCTCCATGTAGGTTTCGCCCGAGAAGAGCTGTTCGTAATAGGGGTCGTCCAGGTCGAGCCGGATCGGATGGATGCCCTCGACCAGCCCCTCGCGGTCGGGGAAATAGCGGCGCAGGAACCAGATCAGCGCATTGCGGGCCACGGCCTTGTAGGTGGTGTACATCGTGACCTTGCCGAAGAGGTATCGGGCCTTGGGGTTCAGTACGATCAGGGCGCCCAGACCGTCCCAGAGGTTATCCAGGGCATAGATGCTCTTCGAGTTGCCGCGGGCCTGGTAGGCGGGCTGGATGAACGAACGTCCGAGTTCGATGGTGCGGGGCAGGTATTTGCGGCGGAAGCGCTCGCTGAAGCGGAAGTAGTGTTCCGTGGAGAGATGGCGCGGATTGGGGCTCGTGCAGACGATGAAGCGGTATCCGCCGATGATCTCCCGCGCGGCGGGGTCCCAGACGATCAGCTGGTAGTAGCCGTCGGGAGCGAGATCCTCCTCGTCGATGTCGACTTCGCGGCCCGTGCCGCCGCCAGCACCGCGGAAGGCCACTTCGCGCAGCCGTCCGATTTCGCGCATCAGCGACGGACACTCCGCGGCCGGGAAGATGTAGATTTCATTTCCGGCCCGATGCGTGTCGCGGACCTTGCGGGCGGGGGTGAGTTCCTCGAGCAGCAATTCCCGGTCGACGGGTTCGATGATGGGTTCCATTCTTTTCCGTTGCTTTGACAAGGCAAAAATACCACAATTGGCGTTATTTTGCCGTCCCGACGAGCTTTTTTTCCAAAAAATAAGTCTTTTTGCGTACCTCTTCGGCCTGTTCGCGCAGCGAACCGAGATGTTGGAGTTCGCTCAGCGGGATGGGGTCGCCCACGACGATGCGGAAGTGGCGTCCCTTCTGGGAGAACATCTCGTCGGGCAGCCACAGCATCTCGATGTTGAACTTCACGCCCAGGGCCTTGCGCAGGAGGTAGACGCGGTAGAAGAAGTTCGACAGCCGACCCTCGACGAAGACCGGCACGATCTGCCGCTGCGAGGCGTAGGCCTTCTTCAGGAAGCTCACCTTCCATTCGGGGTCGGTGACGCGGCCGTCGATCGTGCGCGAGCAGAGTCCGGCCGGGAAGGTGAGGATCGGGCGGTCGCCGAAGAACTCCTCGTCGAATTTGCGGGCGTAGGCGGCATTCTGAGCGCCGTGCTTGTTGACGGGGATCCAGAGCGGGCGCAGCGGTTCGAGGTGCATCAGCAGGTCGTTGACCACCACGCGGGCATCGCCGAAGTGTTCGATCAGCTTGTCGGCCAGCATCATGCCGTCCATGCCGCCGAACGGGTGGTTTGAGACGAAGAGGTAACGGCCCCGCCGGTCGAGCCGGTCGAGCCCCTGGGCCGAGTAGCTCACCTGCCACTCGCGGAAGGCCGCGCGGATGAACTCCTGCGGAGGCAGCGTCCAGTAGCTTGTGAGGATGTGGTTGATCTCCCGTTCGTGGATCGTGCGGCGCAGCCAGTCGATGACCGGGCGGGGGATCCAGCGGGCCGCACGGGGAGCTTTTTCCCGGATGACGGCGCCTATGTCGATTTGGGGCATGGGGTCTTCGAAAATTTAATCGGACAAATATACGGATTCTTTTTCAGAAAAGCACTAACTTTACACCCCAAATGGACTTTTGTCAACCGCAATGATGTCACACTATCATACACCCGTATTGCTGGAGGAGTCGGTCGGGCTGCTGGGGATCGATCCGGCGGGGACGTACGTCGATCTGACGTTCGGCGGCGGGGGCCATTCGCGCCGCATTCTGGCCGCCCTCGGAGCCGAAGGCCGTCTCTACGGCTTCGACCAGGACCGCGACACCCGCGCCAACTGCCCCGACGATCCGCGCTTCCACTACGTGGAGAGCAACTTCCGCTTCCTGCGCGGAGCGTTGCGGCTGCGGGGCGTTACGGCCGTTGACGGCATTCTGGCCGATCTGGGCGTTTCGTCCCACCACTTCGACGATCTCGAACGCGGCTTTTCGTTCCGCGGCGAGGCGCCGCTCGACATGCGCATGAACCAGCGGGGAGGCCTTACGGCCGCCGACGTGGTGAATACCTATCCGGGCGACGAACTGATCCGCGTGCTGGGTGACTGGGGCGAACTGGAGACTCCGTGGAAGGTGGCCGGCTGTCTGGTCCGGGCCCGCGAGGCGGCGCCGGTGACCACGACGGCCGAACTGGTCGCGGCCGTGAAGCCCTGCACCCCGGCCAAGGACCCCTCGAAGTTCCTCACCAAACTCTTCCAGGCGCTGCGCATCGAGGTCAACGGCGAGATGGAGGCGCTGAAGATGGCCCTCGAACAGAGTCTGCGGGTGCTGAAGCCCGGCGGACGGCTGGTCGTCATCTCCTACCATTCGCTCGAAGACCGCCTGGTGAAGAACTTCCTGCGCAGCGGCAACTTCTCGGGCGAGGTCGAAAAGGACTTCTACGGGCGTTCGCTCGCTCCGTTCGAGCCGCTGACCCGCAAGGCCGTCACGCCGACGGCCGACGAACTGGTGCGCAATCCCCGATCCCGTTCGGCCAAGCTCCGGGCGGCCGTAAAACGCTGAGACGATGTATAGCGACCACGAATTCGATCCCGTCACCCCCGAAGAGCAGGCGCGTCGCGACGCCGAAGCGGAATTTGCCCGCCGCGTGCGCCGCGAGGTGCGCCGCATGGAGAGCGGCGAAGCCGACGAGGACATCCGCCGCGACGAAGAGGAGGAGGCCCTGCGGCGTGCCGAAGCCGAGGCCCGCGAGGCCCGCGAACGGCGCCGGCGGTCGAGTACGCTGTGGCAGCTCTTCTCGGGGTCGATTCTCGTGCGGCGGGGCGTCTCGCGCTACTACCCCTATCTGCTGACCATTGCCGGGATGTTCTTTCTGAGCATCGTGGTGATGTTCTGGTCGCTGCACCTCGACATGCGCTACACGCGTCTGGAGCGCGAGGTGCAGAAGCTGCGCGAACGCTCGATCCGTCTGCAGGAGCAGCGCTTCCAGCGTACGACCCATTCGGCCATCATCGAACAGCTCCATGCGCGGGGGATCGATCTGTACGATCCGCTGGCTCCGGGCGAAATCATCGAAAACTGACCGGCGATGAAAGAGGAACGTTCGAAAGTCAAGAGCGACATTCTGCTGCGCGTGCGGCTGCTCTACGTGCTGTTCATCCTGGCGGGGGGCATCGTCCTGACGCGTCTGGTGTGGGTGCAGCTCTTCAGCCGCGAGGTGGCCTACAACGCCGACCGCCTCTCCAGCCGCATCTTCCTCCAGGAGGAGATCAAGGCCCAGCGCGGCAACATCCTCTCGCGCGACGGCGAACCCCTCGCCACGTCGATCTTCCGCTATCAGGTGGCCTTCGACTTCGCCTCGCCGGGGCTCGATTCGCTCGAGACGTTCCACACGCAGGCCGATTCGCTGGCCAAACTGCTGGCGGCCTTCTTCAAGGACAAACCCGCCTCGGCCTATGCCCGCAAGTTCCGTGAGGAGCATGCCCGGCGCTATCGTCTGGTGCGGCCCCGCGACACGACCTTTCTGCGCTCCGAGGGGTTCATTGCCCGCTTCATCGACCGGCTGCGCGGCGAGGAGTATGTCAAACGGCGCGTCTACGACACGCTGCGCGACCATACGCCCGTGAAGATCTTCCCCCGCGAGGTGGACTACGCCGAATGGGAGGTGCTGCGCCGCTACCCGCTGCTGAACTGGAACATGGGCATGGTCTATACGCTCGTCGAACGCGACGAACGCATCTATCCGCAGGGAGAGCTGGCCCGGCGTACGATCGGTCTGACGGGTGACCGCGGCAATTACGGCATCGAGAAGGCCTACGTCGAGGAGCTGGCCGGCAAGGACGGCAAGGCGCTGCGGCAGCGTATCGCACGCGGCTTCTACGGACGGGTGGCCGGCGGCGACCACGTCGATCCGGTCGACGGCATGGACGTGGTGACGACGCTCGACATCGACCTGCAGGACGTTGCCGACCGCGCGCTGCGGCAGCAGCTCGAACGGCAGAACGCCCTCTGGGGCACGACGATCGTCATGGAGGTCCATACGGGCGAGATCCTGGCCATGGTCAACCTCGGACGCGATCCGGGCGGTACCTACTCCGAACGCGAGAACTATGCCCTGAGCCGCGTCATGGAACCCGGCTCGACCTTCAAGCTGGCGACGATGCTCACGCTGCTCGACGATGCCCACATGTCGCCCTCGACCCTTTACGACACCCACAACGGCGATCCGGTGACGGTCGGTCCGGCCCGCAACATCCGCGATTCGCACCGCGGCGACCACGAGATCGATTTCCGACGGGCCGTGGCCTCGTCGTCGAACGTCTACTTCGCACGGGCCGTCTGGGACCGCTACGGCATCACGGGCAAGAAGTTCGACTACAGCCGCTACCTCCACGAAACCCTCCACCTGGGCGAGACCGTGGGGCTTGAACGCCTCGGCGAACGCCCGCCCGAGATCACGACCGACTGGAAGGCTCCCGATCCGGGGGTCATGCTGGTGAAGATGTCCTACGGCTACCGCGTGCAGCTGGCCCCGATCCAGATGATCACCTTCTACAACGCCATCGCCAACGGCGGGAAGATGATCTCGCCGGTGCTGATCCGCGAACTGCGGCGCGGCGAGCGGGTCGAAGAGCGCTTCGAAAGCCGCACGATCGCCTCGTCGATCGCTTCGCGGGCCGCCCTGCACGAGGTGCAGCAGTGTCTGCAGGCGGTCTGCACCGAGGGTACGGCGAGCGCCTTCTTCCGCGATACGACGCGTCTGCGGGTGGCCGCCAAGACCGGTACGGCCCAGATCACCGCACCTACCGAGGGCGGACGCCCCTATCTGGGCTCGATGATCGCCTACTTCCCGGCCGATGCGCCGCGCTATACGGTGCTGACCACCATCGAGACCCGCGCCCAGCCGGGCAAGGCCTACTACGGAGGACCGCTGGCCGGTCCGGTCGTCAAGCGCATGGTCGACTACATCTACAACCGCGGCCATGACTGGTACGGACGGGTCGAAGCGGACGGCCCGCGCCGCTATCCGGAACGGATCAAGGGGGGCGACATCGCCCAGATCCGCCGCGTGGCGGGCCGCTTCTCGCCCCGTACGGAGTGTGAGGATCGCCGGGGGTGGGGCCGCACACGGGTCGACAGCCTCTCGCGGGTGATCGTCACGACGATCCCCGACAAGCCCGGAGTGATGCCCGACGTGCGCGGCATGGGACTGAAGGATGCCCTGTTCCTGCTCGAAAGCCGCGGCCTGAAGGTCCGTTTCTCGGGCCAGGGGGCCGTTGTCCAGCAAACGATTCCCGCCGGGACCCGCATCGTGCCGGGCCAGACGGTAACCATAACGTTGAAATAGAGAGATGAAGAGAATTTCGGAAATGATTCGGCATCTGCCCGTTGAGGCGGTGCATGGAGATCCCGAGACCGCGATCGCGGGGCTGACCTACGATTCGCGGAGCGTGAAGCCCGGCGACTGCTTCTTTGCCGTGCGGGGTACGCGCAGCGACGGCCACGACTATATCCCGATGGCGGTCGAAAAGGGTGCCGCAGCGGTCGTCTGCGAGCGTATGCCCGAGGCTCCGGCCGAGGGGGTGACCTGGGTGGTGGTGCGCGATTCGGCCGGCGCGATGGCCGATCTGGCCGCGGCCTTCTACGACTTCCCGAGCCGTGAACTGAAGCTGGTCGGCATCACCGGCACCAACGGCAAAACCACGACCGTGACGCTGCTCTACGACCTGGTGCGGGCCCTGGGCTACCGCGCCGGACTGATCTCGACGGTGGTCTACCGCATCGACGGCCGTGAGATCGAGGCCACGCATACGACCCCCGATCCGATCCGGCTGAATGCCATGATGCGCGAGATGGCCGACGCCGGATGTGAATTCTGCTTCATGGAGTGCTCGTCGCACGCCATCGTGCAGGAGCGCATCCGCGGACTGGAGTTCGCCGGCGGCATCTTCTCGAACATCACCCACGACCATCTCGACTACCACAAGACCTTCGCCGAGTATATCCGGGCCAAGAAGCTCTTCTTCGACCACCTGCCCAAGGGGGCCTTCGCCCTGACGAACCTCGACGACCGCAACGGACGCGTCATGGTCCAGAATACGGCCGCCACGGTGAAGAGCTATTCGCTGCGCGAGATGGCCGATTTCCGCTGCAAGATCCTCGAAATGCATGTCGACGGCATGCTGCTGCGCATCGACGGACAGGAGCTGTGGACCGGTCTGCTCGGACGCTTCAACGCCTACAACCTGCTGGCCGTCTACGGAGCGGCCTGCCTGCTGGGGCTCGACCGCGGAGAGGTGCTGCGCGTGCTGTCGACGCTGCACCCCGTGAGCGGGCGCTTCGAGATCGTCCGCGCCGCCAACGGCACCGTAGCCATCGTCGATTACGCCCACACGCCCGATGCGCTGGAGAACGTCCTGCGGACGATCGAGGAGCTGCGCCAGCCCTCGCAGCAGCTGCTGGTCGTATGCGGATGCGGCGGCGACCGCGACCGCACGAAGCGTCCCGAAATGGCCCGGATCGCCGTCCGCTACGCCTCGACGGCCATCTTCACGTCGGACAACCCGCGCCACGAATCCCCCGAGGCGATCCTCGACGAGATGACGGCCGGCCTGCAGCCCGGGACGCGTTACGTGCGCATCACGGACCGCGCCGAGGCCATCCGCACGGCGGTGCTGATGAGCCGTCCGGGCGATCTGATCCTCATCGCCGGCAAGGGCCACGAAACCTACCAGATCATCGGCGACGTGAAGCACCACTTCGATGACCGCGAAGAGGTGCGCCGCGCCTTCGAACTGCTCCCCGCGGCCGGCAACCCCGCTGCCGCGAAATCCTGAACTTTTTTGACACACTGACTCGATTCAAATCATGCTCTATCATCTTTTCAAGTATCTGGATGAAGTCTACGATCTGCCCGGTTCGGGCATGTTCCAGTACATCTCGTTCCGTGCGGCGGCAGCCATCATCCTCTCGCTGCTGATCGTCATCATCTTCGGCCGCCGGATCATCGATTTCCTCCGCCGGCGGCAGATCGGCGAGGACATCCGCGACCTCGGCCTCGAGGGGCAGCTCCAGAAGAAGGGCACCCCGACGATGGGCGGCGTGATCATCCTCCTGGCCATCCTGGTGCCGATGCTGCTCTTCGGCAAGCTCGACAACGTCTACGTGCAGCTGCTGCTCGTCTCGACCGTCTGGCTGGGGCTCATCGGCGGGCTGGATGACTACATCAAGGTCTTCCGCCACCGCAAGGAGGGGCTCAAGGGCCGCTTCAAGATCGTCGGTCAGGTCGGACTGGGCATCATCGTCGGCACGACGATGTGGCTCTCGCCGCAGATCGTCGTCCGCGACAAGGTCACGCAGCCCGTGCAGACGGTCTACATGAACCCCGACGGCACGGTCATCGAGAGCGTCCATCGCAACGTCGTCCTGAGCTCCGAAAGCCTCAAGACCACCCAGACGACCATCCCCTTCGTCAAGAACAACGAATTCGACTACGGATGGCTCACCGGTGGCAACGAGACGGCCACCTGGCTGTTGTATGTGCTGGTGGCGATCTTCGTCGTGACGGCCGTCTCGAACGGCGCCAACCTCACCGACGGCCTCGACGGTCTGGTGACGGGCGTTTCGGTGCCGATCGTGGCGGTGCTCGGCGTGCTGGCCTACCTCTCGGGCCACATCGTCTATGCCGACTACCTCAACATCATGTACATCCCCGACAGCGGCGAACTGGTGGTCTATGCCGCGGCGCTGGTCGGCGCGCTGGTCGGATTCCTCTGGTACAACTCCTTCCCGGCGCAGATCTTCATGGGCGACACGGGTTCGCTCTCGATCGGCGGCGTGATCGCCGTCTTCGCGCTCTGCATCCGCAAGGAGCTGCTGCTGCCGCTGCTGTGCGGCGTCTTCCTGGTCGAGAGCTTCTCGGTCATGCTGCAGGTCGGCTGGTTCAAGTACACCAAGAAAAAGTACGGCGAAGGGCGCCGCATCCTGCTCATGTCGCCGATCCATCACCACTACCAGAAGAAGGGCATCTTCGAGACGAAGATCGTCATCCGCTTCTGGATCATTTCGCTGCTGCTGGCAGCCATTACGTTGGTAACGTTGAAGATTCGATAAACCGGACTTATGAAAAACATTGTCGTACTGGGTGGCGGCATCAGCGGATACGGCTCCGCGATCCTCGCCAAGAAAAAGGGCTTCGGGGTCTTCCTCTCCGATGCCGGAACCATTGCCGCACGCTTCAAGGCCAAACTCGACGAGTGGGAGGTCCCCTACGAGGAGGGCGGCCATACCGAGGAGCGCATCCTCGCCGCCACGGAGGTCGTCAAGTCGCCCGGAATCCCCGAAACGGCCCCCATCGTGCGCAAGGTCCGCGAGGCGGGCATCCCGGTGATCTCCGAGATCGAGTTCGCCGGCCGCTACATGGGCCGTGCCCGCTGCATCTGCATCACCGGCTCGAACGGCAAGACCACCACTACGTCGATCATCTACAAGATCCTGCGCGATGCGGGCTACAACGTCGCGCTGGGCGGCAACATCGGCGAGAGTTTCGCCTACTCGGTCGCTACGGGCAATTATGACTGGTATGTGCTGGAGCTGAGTTCGTTCCAGCTGGACGGCATGTACAGGTTCCGCGCCCACATCGGCGTGCTGACGAACATCACGCCCGACCACCTGGACCGCTACGACCACTGCTTCCAGAACTACATCGACGCCAAGATGCGCATCACGCAGAACATGACCTCGCGCGACTGGTTCATCTATTCGGGCGACGACGAGGTGATCCGCGAACAGCTGCCGAAATACGACCTGCGGATGCGCCAGCTTCCGTTCATGGCCCACAGTGCCGTGGCCAGCGGTGCCGGCGACGCCTTCCTGTGCGACGGCCGGTTCACGGCCGCGGTGGGGAAGCATGCCGTGGAGATCGATACCGCCAAGCTCCAGATCAAGGGACTGCACAACGCCTACAACGCCATGGCGGCCGCGCTGGCTGCACTGGCTGCCGGCGTGGCTCCGACGAAGATCCGGCGGTCGCTCTACGACTTCGCACCGGTCGAACACCGGCTCGAACCGGTGCTCGAAAAGGACGGCGTGCTGTGGATCAACGACTCGAAGGCTACGAACGTCGATTCGGTCTTCTATGCCCTGGAGAGCATGACGCGTCCCGTGGTGTGGATCGCCGGCGGCACGGACAAGGGCAACGACTATGAGCCGCTCAAGAAGTTTGCCCGCGAGAAGGTCCACACGCTGGTCTGCATGGGGCTGGACAACGCGAAGCTGGTGCGTGAATTCACGGGTGTCGTCCCGGAGGTCATCTCGACCGCGTCGCTCGACGAGGCCCTCACGGCCTGCAAGCGGGCGGCCCGTCCGGGAGACGTGGTGCTGTTGTCACCGGCCTGCGCCAGCTTCGATCTCTTCAAAAACTACGAAAACCGCGGCGAACTCTTCAAGGAGTGGGTCCGTAAAAACGCCTGATTGCAGCGATGAAATCCGACGCATACGGATACGACGAGGAGCGTGCCGCGGCCGAACTGGCCCGTGATGCCGTGCGGCGAAGCGACCGTCCGGGCCGCACTGGCGGCTCCGGCGGGGCCTTTGCGCGCGATCCGGGGCGTCTGCCCGACGAGGCGGGGCGCCCGGCGGCGGATGCGGAGCCCGGCGGTGGCGGGCGCGGAGGACGCGGGGACGATGGACGTCGCCGGGCCTCCGGACGCGACGATCGGGCGCCGTGGGAGGATCGTGTCGGCGCGGACGATACGGCGTCGCGCGCTTCGCGACGCACCGCCCCGGAAGATCCGGATGCCGGAGCCGCCGGTGCGGGCGGCAGGGACGGCGGTGCTTCCCGCAGCCGCCGGAATCCCCGCGGTGCGGATCCCGATGCGGCGGAGGAGGCCGGACGCAGGCGGCTTCACCTCTTTACGGGCGACCGCGTGCTGTGGATCATCATTGCCGTACTGGCCGTCATCTCGGTACTGGTGGTCTACTCCTCGACGGCCAAGATGGCCTACGACGCCCATACGGCCCGATCGACGGCTCAGTTCCTGCGACAGCAGCTGATGATTCTCGGCTTCTGCCTGCTGGTCATGATCGCCGTGCAGAAGATCAACTGCCGTGTCTACAACCAGCTTTCACGCCCGGTTTACTACCTCTCGGTGGGGCTGACGCTGGCCGTCTACTTCATCGGCGCCACCACCAACGGCGCTGCGCGCTGGTTCCCGATCGGATCGTTCCAGTTCCAGCCCTCCGAGGCGCTGAAGGTCGCTACGGTCCTCTTTCTGGCACGGCAGCTGGCCGGCCGTCAGTCGAAGATCGACCGCATCCGGATTGTCCCGAGCTGGAAGTTCTGGACGTGGCGCACGTCGGCCCTGCAGCGCAAGATCTGGCGCGAGGGTACGTGGCCCATCCTGATGCCGGTGCTGGTGTCGTGTCTGGTGATCTTCCCGGCGCACACCTCGTCGGCCGTGCTGGTCTTTCTGGCCTCGTGGGTGATGATGCTCATCGGCCGCGTGCGCTTCAGCGAACTGCTCAAACTCGTCGGATGGGCCGCCGCCGGCGTCGTCCTCATCATGACGCTCAACCTGGGCCGCAGCGAAACCGCCGAAGGGCGTGTCTCCACCTGGATTCACCTCTGGACCCGCTCCCAGACCGAAAAACCCATCGAACACCTCACCGATACCGAACGCTCGATGATCGCCATCCACAACGGCGGAATCTTCGGCGAAGGAGCCGGCCAGAGCGCCATGCGCGTGGAGATGATCCACCCCGAGAGCGACTATGCCTACGCCTTCTTCGTCGAGGAGTACGGCATCATTCTGGCCGTGCTGCTGCTGATGCTCTATCTGTGGATCTTCTTCCGTGCGATCGAGATCTTCCGGCGTTGCGGAACCGCTTTCCCGGGGCTGCTGGTGCTGGGGCTGGCGCTGCTCATCACCTGTCAGGCGCTGCTGCACATCATGGTGACGGTCAATCTGATCCCCGAAACGGGACAGACCCTGCCGCTCATCTCGCGCGGCGGTTCGTCGGTGCTCTTTACGGCCATTGCGCTGGGGATGATCCTGAGCGTCAGCCGCCAGAACGACGAACAGTCGCACGACCGACCGAAAAGCGAAGAGCTGAAAATCGGCGATTGACCAACGAAATTCATACGTTATGGAGGATATCCGTCTCGACAAATATCTCTGGGCCGTGCGGGTCTTCAAGACCCGCAGCGATGCCGCCGATGCGATCCGCACCAACAAGGTGACGGTCAACGGCTCCTATGCCAAACCTTCGCGCGAGGTGAAGATCGGCGACGTGATCGCTGTGCGCAAGATGCAGGTGACCTACTCGTACAAGGTACTCGATCTGGTTTCGAGCCGCCAGCCGGCCAAGAATGTCCCTGCCTACTGCCTAAACATCACCCCGCAGGAGGAGCTTGACAAACTGAACGTCCCGCGGGAGACGATCTTTGTCTTCCGCGACCGCGGCACGGGGCGTCCGACCAAGAAGGAGCGCCGCGAGCTCGATACCCTGATGGACGAGGTCTATTACGGCGACGACGAGGAGGAGTAGGCCGCTGTTCGGGATTCGTCCGATCGTCGGTCTGGCGGGCGGAAATGCCTCGAAAACGGCGCTTCGGATCGCGTGGGACCGATCTCCGTACGAACGGTCGTCGGTCCGCCCGGATGGACCGCGGGCAGAGTGCGGCTTGTGTGAAAGGGTGTGTCGCCCCGGAATCGGCTGCAGTTCCCGGAGGCTGTTCCCGTCCTCAGTTTTCGACCTCAGTTTTCGACTGCAGCTCTCGGAGGTGGATCCCGGAGGCTGTTCCCGACCTCAGTTTCTGGCTGCGGATCCTGGAGGCAGCTCTCGGAGGCGGACCCCGGGCTTCCGTCCGTATCGGAACGGGCAAAAAAAAGAGAGCCGCGGCAGGGTGACGCAACTCTTTTTCTCTTTTTGAAATTACTCGCAATGAAGAAAAATCCTGCCGGGCTCTTTTTACGGCGGATTACGGCGGAGCGGATTCGGCGCCGGACGGCATTGACGTCCGGCCGTGTTCCGCATCCCGGTATCCTTACTTCTTGTTGAAGAAGTTCATCGTCATGGCGCATCCCTGCGTGGCGAACGAGCGGATGGCATCGACGAAGACTTTCAGTCGTTCGGGCATGGCGGTGCGCTCCTCCTCGGTCCATTGGCCCAGGACGTAGTCCACCTGATGCCCCTTCGGGAAGTCGCCTCCGATGCCGAAGCGCATGCGGGCATACTCCTCGGTTCCGAGCAGTTCGGCGATGTTCTTCAGCCCGTTGTGGCCGCCGGCGCTCCCTTTCGGGCGGAGACGCAGCGTGCCGAACGGCAGGGCGATGTCGTCCGATACGACCAGCAGATTCTCGCGGTCGATCTTCTCGGCATCCATCCAGTAGCGGACGGCCTTGCCCGAGAGGTTCATGTAGGTCGAGGGCTTCAGCAGCACGAGGGTGCGGCCCTTGTAGCGGACCTCGGCCACGTCGCCGTAGCGGGCCGTCGTAAAAACAGCGTTGGACGCCTCTGCGAGAGCGTCCAACACTTTGAAACCGATGTTGTGACGGGTCTCGGTGTATTCGGCACCGATGTTCCCGAGCCCAACAATGAGGTATTTCATGATCCTTCAGCGACTATTTGGCTGCAGCATCGGCACCGCGCGAAGCACGCGTTACGCGGACTGCGCAGACGGCCGTCGTGGCGGGAGTCACGAACTTCAGGTTCTCGAACTTCAGGTCGCCGACGAAGATCGTCTTGCCGACACCGAGGTTCGTCACGTCTACGACGATCTCGTCGGGCAGATTCTCCACCAGGGCGCTTACCGTCAGTTTGCGGGCCGAAAGAACGAGCTTGCCGCCGATCTTCACACCCTCGGCGTTACCGGTCAGACGAACCGGAATGGCGATCGATACGGGTTTGCCCTCGGCGATGCGGTAGAAGTCCATGTGGAGGATCTCCTCGCGTACGGGGTGGAACTGAGCCTCACGCAGTACGGCGAGCTCCTTCTTGCCGTCGAAATCGAACTCGACGATGTAGGAGTTCGGGGTGTAGATCAGGGGTTTGATCTCGCGGGGATCCACGGAGAACATCTCCGTCTCACCGTTTCCGCACAGTACGCAGGGTACCAGACCCTCGCGGCGTACGCTCTTGGCGGCCTTCTTGCCGAAGTCGGCACGTTTTACGGCCTTTACCGAAATGGTTTTCATGGTTGTTTTGTATTTTTTGAGTGTTACCTGCGGCGGTTCTCAACACGGCCTCTGCGGGTCGCATCCCAGTTCCGCCTGTTTCCGGGTGGCAAAGATAGGCAATTTCGCGGAAATATGAAAAATTACGTGTCAAAATCCGGCCCGATCCGTCTATTGGCGCAAAAAAAAAGGCGATGCCCCGTCGGGCCATCGCCTTTTTTCGGAGTCCGCCGGTCGGCTATTTCATGCCGCGGATATGCTTCTCCCAGGCCCAGGCCGAAGCGAGGGTCTGATCGAGCGTACGTTCGGCCTTCCAGCCCAGTTCGGTGTTGGCCAGCGTCGGGTCGGCCCAGATGGCGATGATGTCGCCCTCGCGGCGCGGCGCGATCTTGTAGTTGAGTTTCAGTTGGTTGACCTTCTCGAACTCGTGGACCAGCTCCAGTACCGAAACGCCGCGCCCCGTGCCGATGTTGAAGATCTCGTAGGAGGACTTGTTCTTGTCCTCGATCATGCGGCGGATGGCAGCCACGTGGGCCTTGGCCAGGTCGACCACGTCGATGTAGTCGCGGATGCACGATCCGTCGGGCGTCGGGTAGTCGTCGCCGAAGACTGAGAGGCATTCGCGGATGCCGGCGGCCGTCTGCGTGATGTAGGGGACGAGGTTCTGCGGTACGCCGCGCGGCAGTTCGCCGATCAGGGCCGACGGATGGGCGCCGATCGGGTTGAAATAGCGCAGGGCGATGCCCTTCAGGCCGGCGTAGGCCGTCACCGAATCGCGCAGGATGTCCTCGCACATCTGTTTCGTGTTGCCGTAGGGCGAGGTGGCCGGTTTGCGGGGGGTCTGCTCCGTGACGGGCTGCTTCTCGGGTTCGCCGTAGACGGTGCACGACGACGAGAAGACGATGTTCGGCCGGCCGAACTCACGCATCAGCGTGATGACGTTCATGAACGAGGTGAGGTTGTTGCGGTAGTATTCCAGCGGTTTCTGGACCGATTCGCCGACGGCTTTCGAGGCGGCGAAGTGGATCACCGAGTCGAACTGGTACTGTTCGAAGACCTTGCGGAAGCCCTCCAGATCGCAGCAGTCGACCTTCACGAAAGGGATGTCGACGCCCGTGATCTGACGCACGCCCTCGACGGCCTTCATGTCGCTGTTCGAGAGGTTGTCGACGATCACCACGTCGTAACCGGCATTGATTAGTTCCACGGTGGTGTGCGAACCGATGTACCCGGCTCCGCCACTCACCAAGACACACGATTTTTTCATAAGTCGAATGGTTGATTTTGAGTAACAAAGATACGTATTTTTTCGGAACCCGGCGAGCTGCGGGCAAGAAATTTTGGTCCGACGTCGTGCCGGGCTGTCGGGGTGGGGTTCCGGAGCCGTGCCGGAGGCTGCCCGGGAGCCCGTTTCAGCGGCCGTGCGGAGGCCCGCCGGGCCGGTTTGCGGCATCGGGCTGACAATTCGTAATCGGAGGTGCGAAAAAATGGGTGCGAACGTGTCTGTTTCCGAAAAAGTTTCCTATATTTGTAACAGTTTGATACCATATTTGCGGATTTTCATCAAAACATTAACGCCATATGTACGGAAAAATGAAGGAGTACCTGCAGCATGAACTCGCCGAAATCGAGGCCGCAGGGCTCTACAAGCACGAACGCATCATCTGTTCGCCCCAGCGGGCCGAAATCGAGGTTGCAGGTCGGAAGGTTCTGAACTTCTGCGCCAACAACTACCTCGGACTTTCGGACAACCCCCGCCTCGTCGAGGCCGCCAAGCGCGCCATGGATGCCCGCGGCTACGGCATGTCTTCGGTCCGCTTCATCTGCGGCTGCCAGGACATCCACAAGGAGCTCGAAAAGGCCATCTCCGACTACTTCGGAACCGAGGACACGATCCTCTATGCCGCCTGCTTCGATGCCAACGGCGGTGTCTTCGAACCGCTCTTCAGCCAGGAGGACGCCATCATCTCCGATGCGCTGAACCACGCCTCGATCATCGACGGCGTGCGCCTCTGCAAGGCCGTGCGCTACCGCTACGCCAACGCCGACATGGAGGAGCTCGAGGAGTGCCTCAAGAAGGCCCAGGCCCAGCGCTTCCGCATCATCTGCACCGACGGCGTCTTCTCGATGGACGGCAACGCCGCTCCGCTCGACAAGATCTGCGCCCTGGCCGAGAAGTACGACGCCCTGGTGATGGTCGACGAGTGCCACTCGGCCGGCGTGCTGGGCAAGACCGGCCGCGGCATCACCGAACTCTTCAACCTGCGCGGACAGGTCGACATCCTCACCGGTACGCTCGGCAAGGCCTTCGGCGGCGCCGTGGGCGGATTCACCACCGGCCGCAAGGAGATCATCGACATGCTGCGTCAGCGTTCGCGCCCCTATCTCTTCTCCAACTCGCTGCCCCCTGCCGTCGTCGGCGCCGGAATCGAAATGTTCCGGATGCTGGCCGAAAGCAACGAACTCCACGACCGGCTGGTGGCCAACGTCGAGCATTTCCGCAAGGGCATGATGGCCGCCGGTTTCGACATCAAACCCACGCAGTCGGCCATCTGCGCCGTGATGCTCTACGACGCCAAGCTCTCGCAGGATTTCGCCGCCCGGCTGCAGGACGAGGGAATCTTCGTCACGGGATTCTACTATCCGGTCGTGCCGAAGGGCCAGGCCCGCATCCGCGTACAGGTCTCCGCCGGCCACACCTTCGAGCAGTTGGACCGCTGCATCGCCGCCTTCACGAAGATCGGCAAGGAGCTCAACGTCCTCAAATAACCCGATTCATTAACCGTTAAATCTGTTCAGGCCATGGCTAAAACCGCATTGGACGCGATTGACCGCAAGATTCTGAAGTACCTCATCAAGAATGCGCGCATGCCGTTCCTGGAGATCGCCCGGGAGTGCGGAATCTCGGGTGCGGCCATTCACCAGCGGATCCGCAAGCTCGACGAGGCGGGCGTGATCCGGGGCAGCCGGCTGATCGTCGATCCCAAGGTGATGGGCTTCGACGTCTGCGCCTACATCAGCATCCTGCTCAAGGATCCGCAGCTGCAGGCCCGTACGGTCGAGGAGCTGAAAAAGGTCGCCGAGATCGTCGAGTGCCACTACATCACCGGCAAGGGCAACATCCTGGTGAAGCTCTATTGCGTGGACAACGAACACCTCATGCATACGATCTTCGACGGAATTCTGCGCATTCAGGGCATCGCCACCACCGAGACCAACATCTCGCTGCAGGAGGTCTTCCAGCGTGAGGTGAATATCGACTTCATCGACGAGTGACCCCTTCCCGCAAGGGTTTCGGAAACGATAGCGGGCGGCGTTTTTCGAGAAACGCCGCCCGCTTTTTTGCGTGTACGGGTGTGCGGCCGGCGCACGGAGGGATCTACCGGCGCATCGACAGCAGGATGAGCAGGATCGGAAGATAGTCTTTCAGTGCGAGGCGGAGCACCTGCAGCGTGGTCTGGATTTCGCGGGCCACCTTCCAGACCGAAATGCCGTATTTCTGGGCAATCTCCTCATAGGTCTTGTGCTCGAAACGGTTGTCGCGGAAGATACACCGCGTCAGTTCGGGCAGTGATTGCAGCTGCTCTTCGAGAATGGTCTGGATCTCGCTCGAGAAGATCAGGTTGGGATCGTAGCTCTCGAGCGACGCCAGATCGTACTGCATCAGCCGGCTGGAGGTGTCCTGGAGGTCGCCCCGGATCTTCGAGCGCGTCTGCATGTCGCGCAGGTAGTTCAGACACTTGTTTTTGACGATCGTATAGAAGTAGGCCTCGCAGACGGTCTCTTCGGCCAGCGTCTCGCGTCGCTCCCAGAAGGTGACGAAGCTGTCGTTGACCAGATCCTCGGCTGCGGCGCGGTCCCGCACGAAGCGCATGGCAAAATTCGCATACTTGGCCCGTTCCTGATGGAAGGTGTCGCAGAATCGGCGTATGTTTGTGTCCAAGGTCATCGTGAGGTGTGTCCGGATCGGATCTCAAAAATACGATTTTTTCCGTAAATAATACGCTCTTCGAGTTTTCTTGGTGGTCCGGATGGAAAATCAGGTGGATGAAATCTGTTCTTTGAAAAATATTTTGACGCCCGTTTTGGTTGGCCAACATTACAACAGGCAGAGATACAGCGTGTTATAAAATTAAAATTTCTGTAAAATTTATTAAAATAATTTATTTGCATTTTGGGTGCCAAACATTGCGGGCCGGCGTGTTATATAGTCGAATCGACCATCGAAGATACGACATGAAGGAAGAACTGCTATATCGCTATTTGTCCGGCGAGACGACCGAAGCGGAAAACGCGGAGATCCTCGCCTGGCTCGACAGCGACCCCGAAGCTCATCTGCACGAACTGAACCGGATCCGCTACATCTGCCAGGCGGCCGACGAGGCGCTTCTTGCGGTTGCACGGCCCAAACGCCGTCGGGCACCGCTGCTGCGGCTGGTCCGCTATGCGTCGGGCGTGGCGGCCTCGCTGCTGCTGCTGGGCGGCGTGTGGTACTTCGCTTCGCGCACGACGGCCGACTCCATCTCCGACCGCATGGCCGTGGTCGAGGTCCCCGACGGACAGTATATCCGCCTGACGCTGGAGGACGGAACCGCGGTATGGCTCAACGCCGGAACCCGGCTGGAGTATCCGGTGGTCTTCAACCGCAGCAAACGGCAGGTGAAGATTTCGGGTGAAGCCATTTTCGATGTGACCCATGAGGCCGACCGTCCGTTTGTCGTCAAGACGTTCGTCTCCGAGATCGAGGTGCTGGGCACGCGCTTCAGCGTACATACCGACGAGGAGCGCAACCTCTTCTCGACCACGCTGATGCAGGGCCGCGTGAAGGTGGTCAACCTGAACGACCCCTCGCAGACGATGCTCATGGAGCCGAACGACATGGTGAGCCTGGTTGACGGCCGCTTCTGCAAGAGCCGTGTGCAGAACTTTGCCGAAATGAGCTGGACCGAGGGGCTGATCCATCTGGAGAGCATGCCTTTCGACGAACTCATGGAACGCTTCGAACGGGCCTTTGCCGTGCATATTGTGCTGGAGTGCGATCCGCTGCCGGTCGTGGACATCATCAGCGGCGAGATCCGCGTGTCGGACGGCATCGACAACGCCCTGAGCGTCCTGCAGCAGATGGTCGACTTCACCTACGAACACGACTATACGCACAATACCATATACATCCGATAAATACCGTCAGCCTATGAGATAACCCAAACGACCGAATTTTCCCGGGCTGTTATCCGAAAAAATCGGCCCCGAAGATGTGCGAGATCTCCGGAGCCGGGATAATAGCCAAGTCATCCTGAACTCAGTAACCTATTACCTTTCTACAAAAGTATGGAAAAAATAATATTCCGCCAAATCAGGAATATATTTCTTGCATTCTCCATCTGTTTGATCCTCTTGCCGATGGCATTGAAGGCCCAAACGGCGAACATCACCCTCGACATGCAGAACGTTCCGCTCGAGGAGGTGATCAGCGAGATCAAAAAACAGACCCGCTACCTGTTCATCAACCAGAACGTCGAGGACATTACGCGCCGGGTCAGCATCCGGGTGGAGAACACCCCCGTCGACAAAGCGCTGGACAAACTCTTTGCCGGAACCGACATCGGCTACAAGATCCAGCAGACGAACATCATCATCTTCAAGAAAAACAAGGCCGCAACGGCAAAGGGTCCCGTCACCGTATCGGGCGTGGTGCGCGATGCGGCGGGGCTGCCGGTGATCGGTGCGGCGGTGATCGTCAAGGGGACGACCATCGGAACCAGCACGGGCATCGACGGCGACTATACGCTGCAGATCCCGGCCTCGGAGGCCGGTGATCCCGTGCTGACGGTCAACTACCTGGGCTATCAGCCTCAGGAGCTCTCCCTGGCCGGACGCACGCAGCTCGACTTCACGCTTCGCGAGGAGTCGCAGGTCGTGGATGCCGTCGTGGTGACGGCCCTCGGCATCAAGCGTTCGGAGAAGGCCCTTTCGTACAACGTCCAGCAGGTCTCCTCCGAGTCGGTGACCGCCAACAAGGACGTTAACTTCATCAACTCGCTCAACGGCAAGGTGGCCGGTGTGAACATCAACGCCTCGTCGTCGGGTGTCGGCGGCGCCTCGAAGGTGATCATGCGCGGTCAGAAGTCCATCTCGCAGTCTTCGAACGCCCTGTACGTGATCGACGGTGTGCCGATGTTCACCACGGCGCGCGACGGCGGCACGGAGTTCGGATCGCAGGGCTCGACCGACCCTATTGCCGACATCAACCCCGAGGACATCGAGTCGATCTCGGTGCTGACGGGTGCCGCGGCTGCGGCCCTCTACGGTTCGGATGCCGCCAACGGCGCCATCGTCGTGACGACGAAGAGCGGCAAGGCCGGCGTGCTCTCGGTCAACGTGGCCAGCAGCGTGGAGGTGATGTCGCCCTTCGTGCTGCCCGCGTTCCAGAACCGCTACGGCACGGGTGACCTCAATTCGGCCATCGGTTCGGAGGTCCGCAGCTGGGGCCGCCGCCTCAACGCCTCGAACAGCCACGGCTACGACCCCGCCGACGACTACTTCCAGACGGGTGTCACCAATACCGAGAGCGTTTCGCTGTCG
The DNA here is from genome assembly GCA_944321945.1 of uncultured Alistipes sp. Taxonomy (GTDB): domain Bacteria; phylum Bacteroidota; class Bacteroidia; order Bacteroidales; family Rikenellaceae; genus Alistipes. The sequence goes on along the minus strand of CALUNE010000004.1, from coordinate 108,761 downwards.
GCCGGCACGGAGAAGAACCAGACCTACTTCTCGGCTGCGGCGATCAATTCGCGCGGAATCGTCCCCAACAACCGTTACGACCGTTACAACTTCACGTTTCGCAACACGACGTCGTTTCTCAAGGATCGCATGAAGCTCGATGTCGGGGCCAGTTACGTGCTGCAGGAGGACCGCAACATGGTCAATCAGGGCGTCTATTCGAACCCGATCGTCGGCGCCTACCTCTTTCCGCGCAGCGGCGACTGGGAGGACATCAAGATGTATGAGCGTTACGACGCCTCGCGCCGCCTCTATGCCCAGTACTGGCCGGTGGGCGATGCGGGCATGACGATGCAGAACCCCTACTGGATCAACTACCGCAACCTGCGCGAAAACCGCAAGGACCGCTACATGCTCAACGCCCAGCTGTCGTACGACGTACTGGACTGGCTGAACGTTTCGGGCCGCATCCGCGTCGACAACTCCCAGACGCAGTACACCGAGAAGAACTACGCAACGACCAATACGCAGCTCACCGAGAAGTCCGAGCGCGGTCTGTACGGTATCACGAAGATGACCGACCGTCAGGTCTACGGCGACCTGCTGATGAACATCAACCGCACGTTCGGCGACGACTGGTCGCTGCAGGTCAACCTCGGCGGATCGTTCTCCGACATGAAGAACGATGCGCTGAAGAACCGCGGACCGATCGCCGACGGTAAGATCTCGGACGAGGATCCGGGTCTGACGAACGTCTTCAACGTGCAGAACCTGAGCAATTCGCGCAGCACGCAGCGGCTGCAGAGCGGTTGGCGCGAACAGACGCAGTCGCTCTTCGGATCGGCCGAGGTGGGTTTCAAGGGAACCTACTATCTGACGCTTACGGCCCGCAACGACTGGCCCTCGCAGCTGGCCGGTCCCCACTCGAAGGCTTCGTCGTTCTTCTATCCGTCGGTGGGTCTGTCGGTCGTGCTGTCGCAGCTCATCCCGAACATGCCCGAGAACCTCTCGTATGTCAAGCTGCGCGGATCGTTCGCCTCGGTGGGCGTCGCCTTCGAGCGCTACATCGCCAACCCGCTCTACCAGTGGGACGAGAGCGGCCTGAAGTGGCAGCTCCAGACCCAGTACCCGATGTACGACCTGAAGCCCGAACGCACCAAGTCGTTCGAGGTGGGTCTGACGATGCGCTTCCTGCGCCACTTCAACCTCGACTTCACGTACTACAACTCCCATACGCAGAACCAGACCTTCAGCCCGCAGATCTCGATCGGTTCGGGCTACTCGGACTGGAAGGTGCAGTCGGGTAACGTCCGCAACCAGGGTATCGAGCTGGCGCTGGGCTACGGCAACGAGTGGGGCGACTTCTCATGGGATTCGAACTACACCCTTTCGCTCAACCGCAACAAGATCCTCTCGCTGGCCGGCCGGATCTACAACCCCGAGGCCGACGAATACATCTCGGTCGACCAGCTCGACATGAACGGTCTGGGTCAGGCCCATTTCATCCTCAAGGAGGGCGGCACGCTGGGAGACCTCTACTCGCTCATCGACCTGAAGTACGACGACAACGGCCGCTACTACATCAACGAGGAGGGTACGATCCCCACCGAGACGATCAAGGATGCCTCGAGCTATGTCAAGCTGGGTTCGGTGCTTCCCGATGCCAACATGTCGTGGCGCAACGACTTCCGATGGAAGAACCTTTCGTTCGGATTCATGGTTTCGGCGCGTCTGGGCGGCGTGGTCTTCTCGCGTACGCAGGCCGTGCTGGACTACTACGGCGTTTCGGAGGCCTCGGCTGCGGCGCGTGATGCCGGCGGCGTGTGGATCAACGGCGGCGACGTGATGGATGCCAACAGCTGGTATACGGCCATCGGCGGCGGTACGTCGGTTCCGCAGTACTACACCTACTCGGCTACGAACGTGCGTCTGCAGGAGGCCTCGATCGGCTACACGATCCCGAAGAAGAAGCTCGGCGACGTGTGCGAAATCACCCTCTCGCTCGTGGGCCGCAACTTGTGGATGATCTACAACAAGGCGCCGTTCGACCCCGAATCGATCGCCACCACGGGCAACTACTACCAGGGTATCGACTACTTCATGATGCCGTCGCTGCGCAACATCGGTTTCAACCTGCGGCTCAAATTCTAAAGATCCCCAACTATGAAATACAACCTTTTGAAAACGGGGGCGCTCCTGGTGTCCGTACTGGGCGCGGCGTGCACCTCGAACTACATGGATATCAACACGAACCCCTACGAGGTCTCGAAGGATCAGATGCAGACCGACGGCTATGCCGTCTCGGCCGCACTGAAGGCGCTCTGCGGCACGGTGGTCTCCACCGACGTCAACACGGCCCAGTTTACGGACTGTCTGCTGGGCGGCACGCAGGGCGGTTACTACGCCGATTCGAACAGCGGCTGGGCCACGACCATCTCCAACTACAACCCCACGGACGACTGGTCGCGCGTCTTCATGGCCAGCGACAAGATCATCCCGACGCTCTATCCCAACTTCAAGCTCCTCGAGAACCTCACGGACGACCCCGTGACGCTGGCCATCGCCCGTGTCATCAAGGTCTGCGCCATGAGCCGCGTGACCGACACCTACGGCCCGATCCCCTATTCGGCCATCGGTGAGGACGGCAAGATCCAGGTGCCCTACGATTCGCAGCAGGAGGTCTACCGCCGCATGTTCGAGGAGCTGAACGCCGCCATCGCCGTGCTGAAGGAGAACCGCACGGGCGGCATTTCGGCCGAGGTCGATCCCGTCTACGGCGGCAGCGCCGAGAAGTGGGGACGGCTGGCCAACTCGATGAAGCTGCGTCTGGCCATGCGCATCGTCTATGCCGACCCGACGACGGCCCGCGAGATGGCCGAAAGCGCCGTCAGCCTGGCCGACAACGGCCTTGGGGTCCTCGCCTCGAACGACGACAACGCCATGCTCCCCGCCACGGCCTTCGGCAAGGACGGCAATCCGCTGATGGCCGCCTGCAAGTACAACCAGCCCGAGGGTACGCTCACCGGCGGCGATACGCACGCTGCGGCCGACATCATCTGCTACATGAACGGCTACCGCGATCCGCGCCGCGAGAAGTATTTCGTCAAGTCGGAGTGGCCCGGGGTCGATTATGTGGGTCTTCGCCGCGGCATCGAGATCCCGTCGCTCAACTCCGTGGGCCGCAAGTACTCGGGCGTGAACTTCGTCAACGGCAGCTCGACGCCCGTGCAGTGGATGAATGCCGCCGAGGTGGCCTTCCTGAAGGCCGAGGCCCGGGCCGTCTTCGGATTCGACATGGGCGGCGAGGCCGGCGACCTCTACAACGAGGGCATCCGCCTCTCGCTCGAACAGTGGGGCGTGGGCGCCGAGTTTGCGGCCTACACGGCCGATGACGGACGCCTCCCGCAGTCCTACACCGATCCCGCCGGCACGAACTCCTACAGCACGCCGCTCTCGACGCTGGGCGTGGCCTGGGACAACGCCGCGACGAAGGAGCAGATGCAGGAGCGCATCCTGATCCAGAAGTGGATCGCCAACTTCCATCTGGGCAACGAGGCCTGGGCCGACTACCGCCGTACGGGCTTCCCGCACCTGATCCCCGCCACCGAAAAGGGCAACAAGAGCAACGGCAAGGTGAAATCCGAACTCGGCGCCCGCCGCATGCCCTATCCCATGGCCGAATATACGAACAACGGCGAGAATGTCCGTCAGGCGCTGACGCTGCTCGGCGGCCCCGACGAGATGGGTACGCGCGTATGGTGGGACTGCAACCCCGCCACGATGAACGAGTAATCCGCCGGAACGAAACACGAAAAACATGAACTGCGATATGAAAAAAGCATTTATGCCGGTCGTGCTGGGCGTGCTGCTGATGAGCGGTGCGTGCGGCGACTGGACCGAGCCGGAGAATCTGGATTTCCGCCGTCCGACCCCCGAGGAGCAGAATCCCGAGGCCTACGGGCACTATCTGGCTGCGCTGCGCGACTACAAGCAGCAGCCGCACAAGGTGTCGATGATGATCGTCCGGGGCACGAGCGAACGCCCGACGCTGCAGACCCAGCATCTGACGGCCCTGCCCGACAGCATCGACTTCATCTGCGTGGAGCAGGCCGAGGGGCTGCATCCCGTACTGGCGGCCGAAATCGGCGAGGTGCTCGCCGCGAAGGGCACGCGCACGCTCTGCATGGTCGACTACGCGACGATCGATGCGTCGTGGGCCCTGCTCGAGGAGGCGCGCGAGGAGGCCGGCCAGCCCGCCGGAACCGACGAGGAGTATGCGGCCTACTATGCCGAACAGACCCGTCGCCAGCTGGCCTGCTGCGACGCTTCGGGCTTTGCCGGAATCGTCGTCTCGTACCAGGGCCGCCGGGCCACGGATCGCGACATCAGCGGCCAGAACGCCTTTATGGGAGCCGTTGCCGAGTGGCGTGCGGCCCATGCCGGACAGCTGATGTTCCTGCGCGGCAACACGCAGAACCTGCTCGACGACTACAAGCCGCTGCTGCTGAAGAGCGACTACATCATCGTCCTGGCGGAGTCGTTCAAGACCCCGGCCGAACTGACGCGTGCCGTGCAGCGCAAGCTCGACAGCGACGACAACTTCCCCTCGGACCGCTTCCTGCTGGAGGTCAGCATCCCCTCGCTGGAGGATCCCACCCAGGTAGGTGCCACGGCCCAGGTGGGTGCCGAGTGGGTGGTTGAGGCCGAGGAGGGCTTCACGAAGTGCGGTCTGGGATTCTCCAACGCCCAGGACGACTATTACAACGCCACGCGGATCTACAACAACATCCGTCAGGCCATCCGTATCATGAACTCCAATACCGCAAACGACCATGAAGAGAACCTCTAAATTCGTTTGGATGGCGTGCGCCGCGCTGGTGATGCTGGCCGGCTGCAAGCAGAACGACGAACTCAAGCATCATTACGACAATCAGGTCTTCATTTCGGCCTCGTCCTTCGCCAGCGACGTGCGCATCGAACGGACGTCGGACCAGGTGGACAAGGAGCTGACGCGCAGCGTGACGGTGGCCATGGCCCGTCCCGAGGCATTCGATGTCGAGGTGACCTTCCGCGCCGCCTCTGAACTGCTCGACACCTACCGCGAGGGCTACTACGACGAGGCGGTCGAGCTGCTCCCTGCCGTGCATTACGACCTTGCGTCGGCTTCGACGCGCATCGAGAGCGGCAAGGTGACGAGCAATCCGCTCGATATCCGCTTCGTAAAGCTCGACGAACTCGACCTGACCAAGCGTTACGTGCTGCCGGTGACGATCGCCTCGTCGAATCTGGCCGTGCTGCCGAGCGCCGGAACCCTCTATTTCGTCTTCCAGAAGGCCTCGCTGGTCAACGTCGTGGCCGACCTGAACGGAAACAAGGCCTGGCCCGAATGGAGCGAGGCGACCGAACCCGTCAAGGATATGGAGAGCTTTACGATGGAGGGGCTGGTCTTCTTCTACGAATTCAACAACGACGCCACGAGCCCCATCTCGACGATCATGGGCATCGAGGATACCTTCCTGATCCGTGTGGGCGACTCGACCATCCCGAAGAACCAGCTGCAGGTGGCCTTCGGCAAGCAGAAGGAGGGGGCCGAACCCGGCGCCACGCCCGATCGCGGAACGGTCTCGAGCACGGCGATGCAGCTCAAGGTCAACCGCTGGTATCACGTGGCCGTGACCTTCGACCGCGGTGAGATCCACGTCTACCTCGACGGCAAGGAGCGCGCCTCGGGCTCGTCGACGGGCATCGGGCTGACGAAGGTCAACTTCGCCGTGCCGCACTCCGACGAGATGGACTACAAGCCGCGCTGCTTCTGGTTCGGCTATTCGTACGACGACAAGCGTTCGCTCAACGGCCGCATCGCCGAGGCGCGGATCTGGAACCGGGCCCTGTCGGCCGAAGAAATCAACGCCGAGAACCACTTCTACCGCATCTCCCCCGAGACGGCCGACGGTCTGGTGGCCTACTGGAAATTCAACGACGGCCAGGGCAAGAGCGTCAAGGACTACGGCCCCTACGGCTACAACCTGACGGCCGATCACGACCTGGCATGGGTCGATGTCGCCCTGCCCGAGGAAAAATAACCCCAATGCAAAATCACTAACCTTATTTATAATCAAAAACTGCAATGAAAAAGAGATCATTATGGCTGTTGCTTCTGACGGTGATCGGTCTGACCGGAATCTTCACCTCGTGCAAGAGCGATGAAAATGTCGACAAGATCAACACGCTGGAGGTGACCCCGTCGTCGACCATCCAGTTCAAGGCCTCGGGCAACACCCCCGTGACGCTGAGCGTGAAGACCGATGCTTCGTCGTGGAGCTTCACCGCCCCGGAGTGGATCGAAGCCAAACAGGAGGGGACCACGCTGACGCTCTCGGCCAAGGACAATACGACGGACGGCTCGCGTTCGGGCCGTATCGAGATCACGGCCGGCACGGCCCAGGCTGTGACGATCAGCGTGACGCAGGACAAGCGCGCTCCGGAGGATCCCGATGCGCTGAGCGTCGATCCGACCGACGACATCACCTTCAAGGCCTCGGGCAACGAACCTGTGGTGCTGACCGTCACGACCAACGCCGAGTCGTGGGCCTATGAGGTTCCGGAGTGGATCCAGGCCACGAAGGAGGGTGACAAACTGTCGCTCTCGGTCATGGCAAACCCCACGACCAGCACCCGTTCGGGCCGCATCAAGATCACGGCCGGCACGGCTCAGGCCGTCTACATCAACGTGCTGCAGGAAGCCGGTGACGGTACGGTCGAGGAGGGTGTCAAGGGCTTGCTGAAGAACACCTCCGGCGATGAACTCTCGACGACCATCACCACGATGGACGCTCTGAAGAAGACGGTCCGTTTCGAACTGGCCGAAGCCGCCGAGAAGGAGGTTCAGGTGGAGATCGTGGCCGACGAGGCTTACGTGGCCGAGTACAACTTCATCCACCGCACCAACTACGTGGCCTACCCCGCGTCGGAGGTCTCGGTCGAGGGCGGCAGCGTGACGATCCAGGCCGGCAAGACGGCTTCGAACGACATCACCGTGACGGTCAAGACCGACAACCGTGAGGCGCTGCGCAACAACGTCGAGTACATGCTTCCGCTCACCGTGCGGGCCAAGACGGACAATGTCTCGCTGTCGGGCGACGACGTGCGGGTCAACTACCTCTTCTCGCGCCAGTGCAAGAAGGAGGTGAAGAACATCCTCTTCTTCGAGGTCAACAGCACCAACCCGCTCAATGCGCTGGAGTATCGTCTCAAGGACGGTTCGATGTTCTTCGACGCCGTGGTGCTCTTCTCGGCCAACATCCGCTGGAACGCCATGTCGGATGAGGTCTACCTGCACAACAACCCCAACGTACAGGCGCTGCTCGACGGTTCGGAGGTCTATCTGCAGCCGCTGCGCAAGGCCGGCATCAAGGTGCTGCTGGGCCTGCTGGGCGACCATACGCCGGCCGGTGTGGCCAACCTGACGGATTACGGCGCCAAGATGTATGCCAGCGACGTGGCCAACGCCATCAAGCAGTATCAGCTCGACGGTGTGGCTCTCGATGACGAGTACACCGAAGGTTCGGGTTCGTCGGCCTGCTTCGCCGGAAACTCCACGACGGCCGCGTCGCGTCTGGCCTACGAGCTGAAGATGGCCATGAAGGAGAAGTGCAGCTGGGATACCTACGTCTGCACCTACCAGTACGGGACCTTCTCCCAGTCGCTGCCCGCCTACAAGGGCCAGAATCCCGGTTCGTTCATCGACATCACCGTGGCCGACTATCCGGTCGGTGCCGCCTTCGCCTACTCCGGCATGGACAAGAGCAGCTGCGCCGCCCAGTCGATCGAGCTGAACCTCAACCGCGGCAACGTCAGCGCAGCCTACGGTGCCAAGGAGAAGGGCTACGGATGGTTCATGTGGTTCGCCTTCGATCCGAGCCCCACGTCGAACATCGAGAACAAGGAGGGTTCGGTTCGTGCCTTCAAGGAGGCGGCCGACGGCCTCTACGGCATGGATCTCATCGATCCGACGGGCTACTACAAGAAGGTGACCCCGGGCGGTGACGTCGGCGGTTACGACCCCACGCGCTACGAATTCTGATCCGACACATTCCCTTTAAAACCAACCTTTGACGGCCTCCGCACGCGAGGTGCGGAGGGCCGTCTTCCTCAAAAACCGATAAAATGAAGAAATTTTTGCTTTTTGCTGCGGCTCTGATGGTGTTCAGCGGCTGCAAGAAGGAGGATAACAGCGTCAATACGCCTCCTGTTGTCGACAAGGTCTCGATCGCTCCCGAGAGCGAATCGTTTACGAGCGAGGGCGGTACGACCGAGGTGATCGTCACCTCGTCGGGCGAATGGACCCTCACGGGCGACTACGACTGGGTCGATGCTTCGCCCCGCAAGGGCAAGGACGGCGACGTGGTGAAGTTCACCGTACAGCCCAATACTACCCAGGAGGAGCTCAAGGGCGAATTTACCTTCACGGTGGGCAAGGCGACGGCTGCGTTCAAGGTGACCTGCGCCAAGGCCGAGGAGAAACCCGTCGAGGATAAGATTTCGGTCTTCCCGAAGAGCATCGATGCCGAATCGGAAGGCGGCCGCTTCGAGGTGACGGTCACCTCGTCGGGCGACTGGGAGCTCACGGGCCAGGCCGACTGGGTCGAGGCTTCGCCCCTGAAGGGCAAGGATGGTGACAAGGTGGTCTTCCTGGTCAAGGCCAACGAGTCGCTCGAGGCCCTCTCGACCACCTTTACCTTTACGGTCGGCAAGCAGACCTTCGAGCTGCCCGTGACGTGCAAGGCCACGGACTATTTCCTGACGCTGACCTCCGAGAAGGAGGTGTCGGTGCCGCAGGCCGGTCGGCAGATCGAGGTGGTGCTCGATTCGAGCGATTCGTACCGCGATCTGACCTACACGATTTCGTCCGAGGCGCAGTCGTGGCTGACGTACGACATCACGCTGGCCGGCGAGGGTGACAAGGGTGCCAAGATGTACTTCACGGCGGCCGAGAACACGACCTTCGAGGGCCGCACGGCAACGATCACCATCAAGGGTACGCACGATACTCCGGTTGTCGAGATCCAGGTTTCGCAGGCTCAGAAGGACAACATCTCGACCCCGCAGACGGAGCTGAACATCGGTCTGGAGGGCGGTCAGCTGGAGATTCCCGTGACGGCCAACGTCACCTACGAGGTGCAGCCCTCCGACAGCTGGATCACCTACAGCGGACGTCAGGGTGACATGGAGCGCTTCATGATCGAAGCGTCGGGCGAGCGCCGCGAGGGTACGATCACCTTCAAGGGCGGCGATGCCGAACTGGTTGTCAAGGTGACGCAGAAGACCCAGGCGCTGATCGAATGGGTGGTCAACATGGAGGACAACTGGGCCGGTCCCACGGAGTGGAAGAACCCCTCGGTGCTGAACAACCTCTCGCAGTTCACCATGGAGGCCATGGTGAATATCGCCGACTTCAAGTCAACCAAGGAGATTACCACCATCATGGGTGTCGAGAACTACTTCCTGCTGCGTCTGGGCGACGGCCAGAACGTCAGAAACAGCATGCTTGAGGTGGCTCACAAGAACGGAGCCGTACTTGCTTCTGGCGAGCTGCCCACGTTCATGTATAGAAATCAGTGGATCCACTTTGCCGTGACTTTCGACAAGGGTCAGGTGACGCTCTATATCAACGGCATGTCGTTTGGTTCGGGCCGCATCTCGTCGATGTCGTCGGCCAGCTTCGGCACGTCGCGTGCCTATCCCGATTCGGACTACAACCGCCTCTTCTGGGTGGGTTACTCCTACAGCGCGGAGCGTGGTCTGAAGGGCAAGATGTGCGAGGTGCGCATCTGGAACAAGGTCCTCACGTCGACCGACTTCAAGGCTGCGAACCACTATTATTACGTCGATCCCGCATCGGAGGGTCTGGTGGCCTACTGGCGCTTCAACGAGGGGCAGGGTACCACCATCAAGGACCACACCGCGAACGGCAACGACCTGGAGATGAACAAGGCTCCCCAGTGGGTATCGGTTTCGCTGCCCTAACGGCCGCGCATGCTGAAATGAAAAGATCCCGAACTTCGCGTTCGGGATCTTTTTTTTGGCTGATTGCAGCCGTATTCCGGGGTCGGCCGTATTTCGGGCCGGGGCTTTTAGGCGGTCGACGGGTCGGTCGGCACGGGGTCGGTCAGCACGAGGCGGCCAGCGACGAGGGGGTCACGCCGTGCGAATCGCGGGCCCAGTCGCCGTGGACGCGGAGCACCTGCTCGACGATGTCGCGCACGGCGCCTTCGCCCCCCTTGAATTCGGAGACGTAGCGCGACGCCTCGATCACCTCGGAGGCCGAATCGGCCGGGCAGACCGGAATCCCCACCGCGCGCATGCACTCCAGATCGGGGATGTCGTCGCCCATATAGATGACGTCAGCCGGGTCGACCCCTTCGCGGGCGAGGTATTCGCGCATGGCTGCGATCTTGTCCATGCAGTCGAGGTAGTAGTCGCGGATGCCGAGCATCCGCAGGCGGTGTTCGAGCGTCTTGCCGCGGCCCCCGGTGATGATGCAGATGCGGTATCCCATCCGCAGGGCGTAGGCCAGGGCATAGCCGTCCTTGGCGTTGTAGCGGCGGATGAAGTCGCCGTCGACGGTCGGGATGATGCCGCCGTCGGTCATCACGCCGTCGACATCGAAGATGAAGGTCCGGCAGCGTGCTATTGCTTCCTTGAAGTTTTCCATATCTCTTTGCTGATTTGCTGATAGATTTCCTGCAGGTCGGGGTCGTTGTCGAGCAACCCGAGATGGCGCTCCATCGTAGAGGCGTCGTTGCGCACGGCGGGACCCGTCTGCACGTCGCGTGGCGAACGGGCGTCGCAGGCCTTGGTGGCCGTCTCGGCGATGAGCGGTTTGAGGACCTCGAAATCGAGGTCGGCCGAACGCACCACCTCCTCGCCGATCGCGTACATGCAGTTGGCGAAGTTGCAGGCGAAGACGGCGGCCAGATGGACCTTGGCACGCTGGGCCGAGTCGGCCCAGATGACCCTCCGCGAGAGTTTGCGGGCCAGGGCTTCGAGTTCGGGGCGCCAGGCGGCGGAGGAGGTCTCCAGAAAGATCGGAATCCGCGTGAAATCGACCGTTCGGCCCTTGGTGAAGGTCTGCATCGGGTAGAAGACCGCGCGACGCTCAAAACGCTCGGAAATGGCCTCCAGCGGCACGCTCCCGGCCGTATGGGCCACGGCGGCCCGCGCGGGGATGGGTAGCGACGAGGCCACCGAAGCCACGGCGCGGTCGCTCACGGCAATCAGATAGAGATCGGCCGTGGGGTCCAGCCGTTCGGGGTCGGCTGTCCAGCCGCAGCCCGCCAGCCGGGCCACGACGGGTCCGCGTTCGGGGTTGCGGGCGAAGACCTGCACGGCCTCCAGATCGCTCACGGCGACGGCGCGGGCCAGCGCTTCGGCCAGATTCCCGCTTCCGATGATGACGATGCGTTTCATTTCGTTGCGATGTTTTTACAGCAGCTTCTCGAGGGGGACGTTGTCCGGCGAGTCGCGGACCACCTTCTTGAGGACCTCCACTTCGCGGTTCATGCGGGCCAGTTCGGGGGTCTGTTCCAGATTGAGGGAGGTCGGGCCGCTCCGCTCGACGGCCTCCAGAATGCCGTATACGGTCATCGAGCCCAGATCGTGAGCCGGGGCGAAGGCCACGTCGCGTTCGCCGTCGCCGCTGCGCACGGCGATGAGTTGTCCGGCCTGGACGAGCTGGAAGAGGATATCGTTGACGATACGGGTGGGCAGTCCGAGGTGTTCGCGGATCGCCTCGGCCGGGAGCGTGCCGCCGTGGTCGCGGAAGTTGCGGGCCACGAGGATCATCACTGCCAGGATCACCTTTCGGCGCTGGTCGTAGCTGATGCGCAGCGATTCGCGCTCTTCGGCGAAGCGGCTGATGTTCTGATAGGCGAACGAGAGCTCGCCGCCGAAGAGGAGGATCTCCCACGAGGTCTGCATCCAGATGAGGAAGAGCGGCAGGGCGGCGAAACTTCCGTAGATGGCGTTGTAGGAGGTCATCCAGCGCTGGACGTAGATGTATCCCCACTGGAAGAGCAGGAAGCAGGTTCCGGCGACGATGCCGGCCATCAGGGCGCTCTGGATGCGGACGCGGGCGTTGGGGATGATCAGGTAGAGCAGCGTGAACATGATCCAGATGACGACCATCGAGGCCATGCGCGAGAGGGTCGTGAAGTACCACTTGTCGTAGAGGCCCAGCTGTTGTTCGAGGTAGTTTCCCGTGGCGTTGGCGAGGATCCAGAGCACCGGGACGATCATCACCACGGCGATGTAGTCGGTCCATTGGCGGGCGATGCTGCGTTCGACCTTGACCTCCCAGATGTTGTTGAAGGCGTTTTCGATCGAGCTGAAGACGCGGATCACGGCCCAGAAGAGCATCACCAGACCGACGGCCGCCACCACGCCGCCCTGGGTTCGGGCCAGGGCGTTTTCGGCGAATCCGACGATGTAGTCGACGGTTTCGGGGTGCTGCGGGAAGAGTCCGTAGAGGTTTTCGACCAGACCGTCGGCCAGTCCGAATCCCTTGACCACGGCGAAGACCAGTGCCAGGAGCGGCACGAGCGACATGAGCGTGTAGAAGGTCAGGGCGGCCGAACGGACGATCGTGCCGTGTTCGAGCAGGCCGCGGGCCGTGTAGAAGAGCAGCCGGTACTGCTGCACGAGCCATCGCACGACGGGATTGCGCCAATGGTGGACGTCCCGGCGGAAGATCGTGTCGGTGAAGTATGTCAGCAGGTTGCTCAGTTTCATGGGAACTCGTCCGCCCCTCTTCGGGGCGGTTGCAGACAAAGATAGCTATTTTAGGCGGATCGCCCAAAAATCGTTCCCGATTTTGGTGAAGGCCAGCCGCAGCTCGTTGCCCGCATGCAGGCCGAGGCGCCGCTGCAGCTCCTCCGCGGCCAGCGGGAAGTCGCGTTTGAGCAGTTCGGCGCCGCGGCCTTTCAGCTGGCGTTTGAGGAGTTTGGGGTCGAAGCGTTCGATCCGTTCGACGGGCAGCACCCGGCCGATGACGCCGCGGGGTTCGTCGACGGCGAATCCGAATCCGTTGTCGCTCCAGCAGTCGGCCTTTCCGGCGAGATGGAGCCGCGTGAGGCGGGCCTTCTGCAGGGCGACGTCCGGGACGACGAGCCAGCCGTAGCGTGCCGGATCGAACCGCGGGGCCTCGGGCGCCTCTGTGCCCGGCACGGCGGCGAAGTGTCCCGCGCCGAGGGCCGTGGCCTCGACCAGAGGGCCCGAACCGTCGTCGTAGACCACCACCTCCTTGCACTCGTTGCCGATCGAGAGGATCTCGACCCGGCTGCGGGGGAAGAGCCGCAGCGCCTCGTCGACGTCGAACAGCGGCGAATTCTTCACGCAGAGCCGCTCCGTCACGCGGGCGATCAGCGGCCGCAGGGCCGTGATGTCGGGCGAGCAGGCTTCGAGCCGCACCTGCTTGCGCCCCTCGGCCGAACGGCGGTCGGGATCGGCATAGACCCAGTCGAAGCGGCCGGGGTTGCCGGCGAGATACTCTTCGGCCGGGCAGTTGATCACCTCGACGTTGCCGACGCCCATTTTCGCAAGGTTGTCGGTCGTGATGCGGGCCAGCACGGGGTCGCGTTCGAGGGCCACCACGCGGCGGAACCGCCGGCTCAGCGCGAGGGTATCGACCCCCAGTCCGCAGGTGAGGTCCAGCACCGAGTCGCCCGCGATTGTCTTGTGGGCGGCGGCCGCCTCGCTCGAGGCCTGTTCGAAGGCCCGTGGCGGGAGGATGCACCCTGCGGCGGCATACGACGGCAGCTTGTGTTCGGCGCGGGCGAGGTACTTGACCTGCGTGGCCACGAGCCGGGCCTGGGGCACCGTGCGGTCGAGGGCCACCTCCAGCGGATCGCGGCCCCGGGCGGCGGCGATGGCACGCTGCACTTCGTCGCTTTGGAGCAGCATGTATTCTTCGGCGGTGATCACGGCAGATGGGTTTACGGACGCAAAGGTAGGCTTTTTTTCGGTTCGCGGCACCACAGCGCAAGGGTTGCCAGCAGGAAAAGGCCATAGAGAGCGACGGTTTGCGCCGGGCCGAGTCTCCAGTCGGCGGCACCTCCGGGCAGCGAGGCCGTGGCCCGGGCCAGGAGGTTGATGGCTCCGGCCGCCTGTCCGGTCACCCACCCGACCAGCGGAGCCGCCGCCCCGACGGGAGCCAGCATCCAGATGGTGCCGCCGAAGACCACCACGCCGGCCAGGGCGATGGCCACCGGATTGACGATCAGCCCGGCCAGCGGGACGATCCCGAAGAGATGCGAGACGAGCGGTGCGGTGGCGATCGTCGCCACCAGCCCGACCAGATAGGCGTCGATCAGGGCGTTGAGCCATCGGCGGCGGGTGCGGCACCGGCGGCAGAGGGGCACGCCCCAGGCGAGGATGCCGGCGACGGCCAGAAACGAGAGCAGGAATCCGGGATCGCCGATCCAGGCGGGATTCCAGAGCAGCATGCCGAAGGCGGCAGTGGCCAGGGCATTCATGCCGACATACTCCGACGCCGAGGCGAGTGCCGCCTGCAGGAAGGTGCACATCACGGCGGCACGTACGGCGCTGGGCGGGAATCCGGCCGCGGCGACGAAGAGCCAGACGGCCGCCGTGGCCAGCAGATTCTTGAGCAGATGGCCCCGCCGCACGAGCGGCAGCCACCCGAGCAGGCAGTTCACCACGACGAAGACGATCCCCGTGTGAAGCCCCGATACGGCCAGCAGATGCGACATTCCGCTGCGGGAGTAGGCCGTGCGCAGCTGGGGCGAGATGCCGCGACGTTCGCCGGCGGCCATCGCCTCGACCACGGCGCGGGTCTCGGCGTCCATGGGAAGCCGGTCGAGCCGTTCGACGGCGCGCCGGTGCAGCGAGCTGCCGTGCGGCTCCGAGCGGTCGAAGATCTGCTGCTGCCCGATCCACATCGTTCCGGCATATCCGCGCCGGGTCATCAGCCGGCGGTAGCTCTCCGCCCCGCCGCGGAAGGGTCTCACGGCACTGCGGCAGCGGATCCGTTCGCCGTCGCGGAGCGTGGTCAGCGAATCGGCATAGAGTCGGATCCGGGATTCGGAGGCGTGCCACTTTCCGGTAGCGGGGTTTCGCCAGGCTGTCACGGCGGCGTTGGCTACCGAATAGCGTCCGCGATCGACCGGGAACCCCTCCACGACGACTTCGCACAGGGTCGTCACACCGCGCGGTACGGTCACCGCGGGGGTGTGGAGCTGTGCGGCGGCAAACCCCGTCGTGAGGAGCATCGCTGCGGCCGCCGCACCCGAACGCAGCAGCAGGGCCAGAAGCCCCGTGACGACGAAAGCCCCTGCGAGAAACCACAGGGGCAGTTCGTAACGGGCGGCCAGCGCAATCCCCGCGACGAAGGGCACGAGGAGCTTGACCATCGGCATCCGGTCGAGCCGGGCGAACAGGCAGGCGGTTTTCATGCCTGCAAGATAGCGAAAATATGTCTGAAAGCGTTATGCTTCGGGCTGAAAGAGCCTCCATCCGGCCTCGATGTCGTGTGGATCGGCCCTTGATCCGTTCTCCACGCGGGAGATGGCCGCCGCCAGCGGGATCATCGTCCGCGCATCGCGGGTGTCGATCGGTTCGTCGGGATCGAGGCCCGTGTCGGCGGCCACGGCGCGGATATAGGCGTCGGTGTGGTTCTCCGAGGGCGGGGCCCAGCGGGAGATCATCCCCCGCAGCGTGTCGATCCCGTAGCGGATGCGGTAGGTGTCCAGCAGCACGAAGATGGCGCGGTAGCCCCAGGCCAGGTTTTCGAACTGTTTGAAATCGGGGTCGCGCGAGGGGCGCACCTCACCCTGATAGCGGACCTTCGAGCGGCGGATGTTGCCCGGGTTGCAGTTGTCAATTCCTCGAGCCATGGTCGTCGTCGCGGATTTGAAGGTGATTCTCCACGCGGCGCTTGGCGTATTGCCGCAGCCAGCGGAAGAGCGGCGCCTCGGAGAGCTGGGCGGCATTTTCGAGGAACGACCACAGCTCCACGCCGCAGGTGAATCCCGTGAAGAGTTTGGCCAGATTCAGCTGCATGAAGTCCAGCACGCAGCGGTCCAGCATCCAGGCCATGGCGATGGTGGTGATGGCGAGGCCGGCCTTCATGACCGTGCGCCAGGCCTTGCAGCTTTCGAAATACCAGTGGCGGCCTTCGCGCCGGGCGGCGGTCCGGTCGGCCAGGATTCCCGAGAGGAAATCCACGGCGATGAAGAGCATCGTCGTGACGACGAGCGGCTGAATGGGGGCGAACAGGGCGGCGATTCCCGCTGCCAGGCCGCTAACGAATTTCGACAAAGCCTCCATCGATCGTGCAGCGTTTGAGGATGTTGCCGTCGGGCTGGTATTCGGGGAACTCGTCGCGATGGTCTTCGAGGTACTTGACGGCCCGTCGCAGCAGCATGCGGGCCTGGGTGCGCAGGGCCCGGCACTGACGGCGGAGCGCCTCGTCCGAGGGGGGCTGGTTCCAGGAGGTGTCGGGTGCCGAGGTTCCGCACGAGGAGGTGCGGATGTCGAGCCGCGGCTGGATCAGCAGCCGCGTGAAGAGGGCCAGCGGACGGGCGAGATAGTCGTCGCACAGCGAGGCGTATTCGCCGGCCAGGAGCCGTTCGTGGAGTTTGCGGCCGATTACCGGCACGAGGTAACGCTCCTCGGCGGCGGCGATGTCGGCCTCGGAGAAGGTGTCGGGCGGGAGCGGCTCGCCGCTTCCGAAGGCGAGCTGCTGCAGGCGGACGGTTGAGATGAGCGTATTCATGGTTGAGGGGAGTGTGTTGAGGGCTTCGGACGTCCGTGCGACCGCCTCCGATCGGGACCGGAGGCGCCGCACGGGCCGTGTCAGCCGATGCTTGTGACGTTGTATTTGGTGATTTCGGAGAGGTAGTACTGCTGACGGGGATCCTCCGGGTCGTAGTCGAGGCCGTCGGCCTTTCGGGCCTCCCAGACCTTCATGTAGATGGGTTTCGAACGCGTCGGGGGGCGGTTGACGATCTGCAGCGAGGAGGTGTCCAGCCCCAGGATGGCGGTGATGACGGCGCGGATGGGTTCGGTGAGTTCGGCCTGTTCGGCGAGGATCACCGTGTTGAGGGCCACCTCGTATTCGTGGAGGATGCGTTCGGCATTGAATCCCGAGGCGTAGTCCAGCCCGCTCAGGGTCCGGAACCACGAGTGGGCCACGACGATGTCGCCGACGGCCTGTTCGTGGAGAGCCTGCCAGTCGCCCTCGTTCTGGGCCGTGATGGGGATGAAACGCGAGTTGTCGTCGTCGCCGCCGTCGCGGATGACGAACATGACCTGTCCGGGATTGCCGGCGAACTTGCGTTCGGCCAGCCGGGCGATGCGTTCGGCCTCCTCCTCGTTGTCGACGGTCGAGTCGAGCATCATCACGCCGGAGAGTTGGAACGAGTTGTCCAGACGGGAGATGTTCCAGCGGTCGGTCTTGTAGGCGATGGCCGAGACGCCGAAGCCGGCGATGTAGGGCGGGACGCCGTAGTGTTCGAACATGGGTTCGTAATCCTTGTAGTGGATCATGGCCCGGAGGGTGCCGTCCTGCTGGGGTTCGAACGCGGGGTACAGGGGCAGCGAGCGGGCCTCGGAGGGTCTGAATGCCGACCAGTTGTGATGGAGGAGGATGTGCTGCGAATCGCGGGCGACGCGGCATCGCGAGGCGTCCTGGTGGTAGAGGGCCAGGAACGAATGGTCGGCGTCGGTGACCACCTCGAGGAAGGCGTTTCCGAAGAGCGACTTGTCGAAAGCCAGCTTGTTGAGGATCTGCCGCAGGCTTTCGCCCGAACCGTTCACGCGGCGGACGAATGCGGCGAGGGCGGGTTGTTGGGTTTCGTCGCAGGTGAATCCCTTTCCCGAGATATAGTCGGCCTTGTCGTTGATGATTCGGCGATGGGTGGTCGAACGGCGGGCCATCAGGGCCAGGGCGGCGGGGAAGAGGTTGTCGTCGCCCCAGCGCCAGAAGAGGTCGTTTTCGACGCGTACCGTCCCCAGGGCGGCATAGGGATCCGTGCGGTTGGCGACGCCCACGGCGGTTTTGAAGAGTTTCGTTTTGCTCATGGCGTGTTGTCGGATTTCGGGAGGGGCGTCTCCGCGACGCGGGGGCCGCGGAGACGCTCTGTGGATGGATTACTGTTTGTAGGCGTAGGTGATCAGCGTCTCGTCGAGCAGCAGGCACCCGGCCATGAAGACGGCGCGCTGACGGTTCTCCATCACGTCGGGGTTGTACCACATGCGGACCTCGTTTCCGGGCATGTCGGCCGTATTGACGGCCATGACCAGGTTTCGGCGGTCGGTCAGCAGGGCGAACGACTGGTGGAGCGAGGTGTCGGCCAGATAGCTGCCCATGCGCACGTCGATGATCGGGATACCGTGGTATGCCAGTTGCTGACGGCCGTTCACGGCATCGATGTAGGCGGCATCGACGCCCTTTTCGTCGAGATACTTTTCGTAGAGGTAGCAGAGATCCGACGAGACGAAGTAGGCCAGCTGTCCGTCGGTCTTGAGGCCCTGGACGTGGGGGTCGGCATCGGTCCAGAGCTGGTCGAAGATCGAGGTGACGAAGCTGTTTGCGGACAGATCCGAATCCGAGTAGGTGAAGTCGGTGATTTTGCCGGAGGTTACGCCGTCCTTGACGAGTTTGAGGAATCCGTCGAAGGTGTTGTATCCGTCGCTGGCCGAGGAGTCTCCGGCCCACATCGTGGCGCGGATGTTTTCGGCCAGGGCCTGGCGGAAGAGTTCGGTTTCGGCGCGTTCGAGGATTGTTCCGGAGAGGTCCTCCATGTTGACGTCGACGATGGCGGAGATCTTCTCGTAGACCATCGAGAAGTAGTCGGCGGCCGAGAATCCGAGTTCGGCCTTCACGCGCTGGAGGTTGATGGACTTTTCGGTGCGCGTGGGTGCGGTGCTTCCGCTCCATCCGGCCGTGGTGAATTTCTGAAGGATGTTGCGCTGTCCGTCCCAGAGCTGGACGTGGGTGTTCTGGGGCATGTTGTAGAGGACGCGCACGCCCAGTTCCTTGGCCGACTGCCCGGTCAGAATCGGGCGGAAGAAGATGTTTTCGAGATCGGTACCGGTGTACTGTTTCGAATTTTCGAGATAAGTCATGGTGTTTGTTGTTTTTTGGGATTTTGGAATGAATTTATGAGGGCAGAAGCCCGTTTTTTTTCGGATGGCGGGAGGGGTCGGTGGCGGTCAGCTCCGGAAGCATTTGACATCTTCGGCATAGGCGCGTTCGTTGGCCGATCGGATCGTGTCGCCGAACGAGGGGTCTTCGGCGGGTTTCACGCGGGTCGGACCGATTCGCAGGCGGGTCTCTTCGGCGGCGATTGCCGAACGCCGGTGCAGTTCGCGCAGCTCCTCTTCGGAGTGGAGGATGTTTCGTTCGGCGCGGGGTTCCGCCTTCGGCGTGGGTTTCACGCCCAGTTCGTTGAGCAGGCGCTGCCATCCGCGTGCGATGTTCCGCGTCAGCGAGACGTTTTCCGTCCGGGCGGGTTCGATCACCCGGTCGGCCAGGCCGGCGGCAATGGCCTCATCGGGCGAGAGCCATCGGCCGTTTCCGTTGTTTTCGGCCATCAGCGAGCGGAACTTTTCGGCCGGGCGGCCCGACCGCGAAGCGTATACGGAGGCGATTCGGTCATCGGTCTGCTGGAGGAGTTCGACCTCGGAGGCGATTTTTTCGGCGTTTCCTTCGGTTGCGCAGATCGAGTTGTGGATCAGATAGAGGGCGTTTTCCGAGATTTCGCGGCCTCCCTCCGAGGCGGCCTGGGCGATGATCGTGGCGGCCGAGGCGGTGTATCCGTAGCAGCGGGTGACGATGCGGGCGGGGAGCTGGCGCAGGGCGTCGAGGATCAGCAGGGCGTCGTTGACGTCGCCGCCCGTCGATCGGATGTTGACGATGACCTGCGGGGCCTTGATTTCGGTGATTCGGCGCAGCGATTCGCGGAAACGTTCGTAGGTGGCGACACGCGAGTCGGGGTCTTCGAACTGCCACTCTTCGGGGACGCCGATGGTGCCTTCGATGTCGATCTGACAAACGTCGGCCGAGTTGTTGATAAGGATTTCGGATTTCATGATTCAGTGTTTGGAAAGGTTGTAAAAGGCATTTCGGGCTTTTTCGTAGGAGCAGCTGAATCGGGCGGCGGCGACTTCGAAGGCTTCGCAACGGGGCATACCCTGCTGTTGGAGGCGGAAGATCTCTTCGTGGATGGCGCGGCGTTCGCAGGCCTTCAGGTCGATCAGGCCGGATTCGAGCAGCTGCAGGACGGCTTGCCGGGCGGTCAGGCCGTTCACTTTGCGGAGGAGCATCTCCGCGAGGTGTTCTTCGAGACGGGTCATAGTTGGTCGATGCGTTCGAACAGACAGCGAACCGAGGCTTTGCGAGGGTCGTACGATTCGATTTTGCGGAGGATGGCCCGGACCGTTCCGTTTCCGGTGCTGATCCGGAATACGGACCGGATGTCGGGGGATCCGGTACCGGGGGTGAAGAGAGCGGCGAATTCGTGGGGCGGGATTTTCAGTGCGAGCGAGATTCGTTCGCCGACCTCTTCGCGGTGGAGCTGCCGGTCGTAGTATCGGTGGAGGCCCTGTGCTCCGTCGCGGTCTTCGAAGCCGAGCGTGAAGGGGTCGGTCTGCCCGTCGCCCGCAAAGAGGAATGCAGCCAGCGGGTATTCGTTCCGGCCGGAGGGGTATCCCCAGCGTTCGTTGTCGGGCAGGGGTTTGATGCCGACGTATCGGACGATGCGGGTCGAGAAGTTGGTGCCGTCGTCTTCGGCGTCGTCGCGGTCGCCGACCTGCGGGAGCAGGGCCGAAGGGGCGTTCAGGTAGTGGCCTGCGGAGTTGAGCGTGGGGGCGAACAGCGGATTGCGGAGTTTTTTTTCGCCCTGCATCGTGGCGTAGGATTCGGCCTTGATGCTCCAGGCGCCGAGCGTGGTCTGCTCTTCGGCGTTGAACCGGGAGACGGCGCCGTCGCCGTCCTGCAGTTCCCAGGTTCGGGTTTCGTGGATCAGGGGAGCGGTCTGTTCACGGATGACCGGCTGGGAGAGATCCGTGCGGCGGGACCAGTCGACCGTATTGCCGGTGTCGTAGAACTCGGGTTCGGGTTCGATCCAGACGGTCTGGGTTCCGGGTTCGGTGTAGAAACGCAGGTTGAAGAGATGGGCAAGGGCTTCGAGGAGTTCCGACTGACGGATGCTTTGACGGGAGACGTCGGCGAAGTTGATTGTCGAGCCGTGGGCGGGTCCCGAGCGGAACAGCGGGCGGAGCGAACACTCCTTGTGGAGGGTGATCTGCATGCCCTCTTCGGCCCCCGTGATGTAGATCTGGTTGAAGAACTTGGGGGATTCGGGAGTAATGTGCTCGGCCTGACTGCGGAGTTTCACGTCGACGGTCGTTTCGCCGGTTTCGCCGATATACCCCTTGTAGAGGGCCCAGTCGTCGGTGTATTCGATCCATTCGGAGCCGTTGTATACCTGCAGTCCGGGATTGGCGACCGTTCCCGAGGCCGGGGTTGTGACCAGCGCCGATCGGGTCGAGAACGAGGTCCAGACGATGTTGTTGACGCCGTCTCGGGTGAATGTCAACCGGTATTGACTGCCCTCCTCGTGGTTGAACACGATCACGCGGTAGGAGAAGTTGACGGTGATGTCGTTGCGCATGTCCTCGTACCGGTTGGCCAGTTGGAACTCGAAGTTGGCGTTGGTTCCGAGGTAGATGGTGTCGAAACCCTTGAGCCGGGTTCTGGAGAGGATGCGGTGCTGGGTGGTGTACTTCAGGTAGTATTCGAACCCGACGTCGACTTCGGAGGGGGGCGTGAAGACGATCTTTCCGTTGTGGATCGAGAAGCAGTTTCCGTTGTTGAAGAGACCGCTGACGACCTCGCCGTCGGTATCGATGCTCTGGGGGGTAGCTGTTTCGACGATGTTTCCCAGCGAGTTTGCCAGCACGTCGGGGTTGGCCCATACGCGACCCGATTCGTTGGCCGAGGCGGTTGCGGGAGCGAGCCTGCGGGCGAAGAACCCCATGCGGTTGACGGCGGCCGCGGTGTCGTGGGAGACGTAGGCTCCGCTCATGTAGAGTGACTGGAAGAGGTCCGAGGCGAAGAAGTTGCTTTTGACGCGGTAGCCGGCGTTGGCGAAGATCTGTTCGACGATCGGGGCGAGATGGAGGAAGGGATGATAGTCTTCGACGGCGAGAATGCGTTCGGCGGGGAGCAGATCCGAGGAGCTGTTCACCTGTTCATAGGAGTCGTGGTGGACGGGGAGGAACTTGACGGGGTCGCTGCTTTCCCAGCTTTCGAAGATGTTTGTCGGGGTGAGGCGGGTTTGCCAGTCGAATTCCAGATCGGCGAGGTTGCTTCGGGCGGCCAGTTCGGCCCATTGGGCGCCGCCGCTGCGGATTTCGATGCGGTAGAGGTTGTCCTCGACGGCGAGCAGGCGGACCGTTCCTTCGATCATCCGGGCTCCGTCGAGGGAGAGTTCGGCCCGGTGGAGGCTTTTGTTGAAGGCTTCGGCCGAATTGGGGTCGCAGGCATGCCCGAGGATGGGGTTGTTGCGTTTCGAGTGCGGGATTTCGAGGGTCAGCGAACGGCCTTCGCGGGCGGAGTCGAGCTCTTCGGTCAGCGAGGCGTCGTATCCCGGGACGGCGATGGATTCGGCTCCCAGGTCGCAGGTTATTCCGTCGATTGTCAGTTCCATGTTGTTGAAGTTTTGTTTCTTACGGTGATTTCGAGGGCACAGAGAGTTCCGAGGCGTTGGATGACGGCCTCATCGGTGAGGACGTCGATCGGCGTGTAGACATCATTCTTCAGTAGCCAGACTTCGGGAGAGGAGATCACTTCGGCGAGAGCGTCGAGGGTCTCCGGGGTTTCGAACGCAGAGACGAGGGTTGTTTCGCGGGCGGTTTCGGCGGCGGTGACGAGGAATCCGTCGACACCTTGGGCGCGTTGTTTGGCGGTGCGGAGCGTGGTGGACCGTACGGTCGGGAAGGAGTAGTGTTCGATCGATCCGACGTGTGATCTCCAGGCGATGCGGACGGCGTTTTGCGAGGCGGGCACCACCGAGTAGACGACTGTCCCGTACGAACCGGTATCGACGGTGATGGTTTCGCAGCCGGGGAAGTCGCGCGTGTCGAGGCGGAAGATCTGGAGCCCGCCGGACATGGACCGGAACGATTCGGCCGACATGCTGCCTGGGGCTTCGGCCGTCACGGTGATCGAGACGGGGTTTCCGGACATCAGGGTCAGTTCGTCGGCGGCGCCTTCGGGGATCAGCCGTTCGAGGGGCATGGAGGTTCGGATGGCGGATTGAGCCGGGAGGTCCCCGGGGATGATGGTCCGGGTTGGAGCGGTGGCAGACGTGGTTTCGGATCCGGACACGACGGCCTCGACCAGCACGAGGATGCTCCGGCTGATTTCCGACTTGAATCCGGTGGAGCCGGTTGCCGGGATGAATTCCATGGCTTGGCGGATGATTGGGGCGATGTCGAATTCGGCGCGGGTGGTATCGGTGAAGCGTCTGGAACCCAACAACTGGTTGGTTTTTCTGTTTCGGATTCGCAGGTCGATGTTGCCTGCCGCATCCTGTTCGACGACATAGAGAGCTTCGAGACCGGCGGCGGCATAGAGATTGGGAAATTGGGTGAAGTTCATGGCAATGATTTTTTAGGGAAGGGGAATCCGGGCGGAGGGGCCCGGAGGAAGCGGGTTCCGACGGGCGAGCAGATCGTGGCGATCGGGTGTAATCGGGGCTGCGGCGGCAGGAACGGAAGGGGCTTCGGGAGGCTATTCCTTGTGAGGCCGCGCCTTGTTGACAATTTGTCGAAAGAGTGTTGAATCGGTGTTTATAACCGGGAATAGAATCCGACAAGATGTTCGCTGTCAGCGAACTTGTAGATGTTGATAACTGGTCGGGAGGGAGGCGGTTGCCTGTGAATTGCAGGGCAAATATACGACGTGGAATACCCCCTTGTCAAGAGGGTGGCGCACTTTTTCCAAAAATTATGGAAAAATATCCGGAAAAATGTAGTACCTTTGTTCCACGAACCAACATTTTATACCTTATGGATGATGGTCACAGTACCCCGTATAGCCGTTGTGTCGTGCCTCAGCACGACGCCATTCATCTATGGTATCCAGCACGAGGGTAACCTGCGTGCCGAATTGTTGCTGTCCACCCCCGCCGAATCGCTTCAGCGTTTCATCGATCGCCAGGCCGACATCGCCCTGATTCCGGCCGCATCATTTCCGGGTTTGAAAAATGCCCGTCTGGTCACCGAATATTGTGTCGGAGGCGTACCGGCGTCGTTGTCGGCCTTGCTGTCGAGCGACGATCCGCTGGTCGAGCCGTGGAAGCCCTACGGTCAGTTGCCGATGGCCTTTGCCCTGTGGGTGGCCCACCCGGAGGTGGAACCCGAGACGGTCGAGGCGCTGCAGTATGCCCTGACCTACGGGCTGGAGCGCGGCTACGAGGCGATCCTCGAATCGCCCTACGCTTCGGATGCGGGCGGGGCATACGAAGGGCTGGCCCATTTCGACTACATCTACGACAATCAGAAAGACAAGGCACTCAAGAAGTTCTGGGACTCGGGCGTGAAGGTAGCTCCGAGGACCAATCCGGGCTGAAGGTCATAGCGGGCCGTGCGGTCCGCCTCTCTGTCCACGGAGTATCGAACTATGTAGAGAGCCAAACATGATTACCATCTATCTCAAACAATACAACAAGATCATCCGGAATGCGGATACGAAGCTCTTCGACGAGTTGGGCTACGACGACATTCTGTGGATCGACATGTTGTCGCCGACGGTCAAGGAGCAGAAGGCGGTCGAGAACTTCATGGAGATCAGTCTTCAGACGAAGCAGCAGGTCGAGGAGATCGAGTCGACGTCGAAGTACTCGGAGAATGAGAATTCGATCGTATCGAACGCGAATTTTTTCATTCCGACGGGAGATTCGTTCATCGTGGAGCCTGTCTCGTTCATCATCTCGAACGAGGGAGTTCTGGTGTCGGTGCGCAATGCGGAGTTCCGGACCTTCCGGGAGACGGAGAAGCGGCTTCAGATGAACTACCGGAGCTATTCGACGGGTTATCATCTGTTTATTTCGCTGCTGGAGGTTCGGATCGACTTCGATGCCGACCTGGTGGAGCTGATTGCCAAACAGGTTGCGGCCTTGTCGAAGGACATCAACTCGGAGGATTCGATCGACAAGGAGGTTCTGCACCGCATCAGTGCCCTGCAGGAGAGTACGATGTCGTTGCGCGAGAATATCTTCGACCGACAGCGGGTTCTGTCGGGGATTCTGCGTTCGGAGCGCTTTCCGAACGATATCTACCCGCGTCTGCAGCTGATGATCAAGGACGTGAATTCGCTGATCAACCATGCGGACTTCAGTTTCCAGCGATTGGACTATATCCAGGATGCGGCGTTGGGTCTGATCAACATCGAGCAGAACGGTATCGTGAAGATCTTCTCGGTGGCGGCCGTGATCTTCATGCCGGCGACGCTCATCGCGTCGATCTACGGCATGAACTTCAAGACGATGCCCGAGTTGGAGTGGACGTGGCACCTTTCGAACGGCTGGGTCATACCGGTGGGTTATCTGTTTGCCATTGCGTTGATGATCATTGCCTCGATTCTGACGATCTGGTTTTTCCGCTACAAGAAGTGGCTTTGAGAGTCGGGCGGAGCCATTTCGCGCGGGGCCGGACAAATGATAACGGGACGGATCGGTTTTCGGTCCGTTTTTTTGTGGGTTGTAATATGCCCGACCTCACGCCTCACGCCCGGCCTCACGCCCGGCCTCACGCTCCACGCTCCACGCTCTACGCTCCACACCCCACGCCTCACGCCTCACGCCTCACACCCGACGCCCGGCCTCATGCCCAGCCTCACACCCGACACCCGACACTTGACCTCTCACCCGCCCTGCTGCCGGCCCCCGGCCCGTTACCCCTTTTGCTCCGCTCTTCTTTCACGGAAAGAAGACGAAATGATGCGGGCAATCCGGTTAAAATTTGTATCTTTGCTGCCTATATAGCCTTCGTATGCTCGAAAAACTGGCCAAACAGACTGCCGTCTACGGTATCAGCACCATCGTGGTGCGATTTCTGAGCTACCTGCTCACGCCCTATTATACGCGGGTTTTCGGACAGGAGACCTACGGAATCGTCACCGACGTCTATGCGCTGATTCCGCTGGCACTCACGCTGTTGACCATGGGCATGGAGTCGAGCTACTTCCGCTTTTCGGCCAAGGCCGAGGAGGCTGGCGGCGATGTTGCAGGGGCCAAACGGCGGCTTTTTGCCACGACCTGGGGTATTACGTCGCTGGCTGCAACCATTTTCTTCGTGGTGCTGACGCTCTTTCGCGGGGGTGTTGCCTCACTCATGGGCGAAGCCTATGTGGCCCATCCGGAGTATGTCGTGTGGGTGGCGCTGATCGTCTTGTTCGACGTCTGGGGGTGTATCCCCTTCTCACGCCTGCGCGAACAGGGCCGGGCGATGACCTTCGTGGGGCTGAAGGCGCTGAACGTGGTGTTGAACGTGGTGTTGGCCTTTGCCTTCGGCGCGGCGGGTCTCTTTGCGACGGATTTCGGCGTGGGATGGGTCTTCGTGGCCAATCTGGCGGCGAGCGTGGTGACGTGGCTGGCGATCCTGACGACCACGGACCGCACCATTCCGCGGATCAACTGGACGCTGCTGGCGGCGGTCTTTGCCTATTCGCTGCCGCTGCTGGTAGGCGGGCTGGCGGGTACGGCCAACGAGTTCATCGACCGGCAGTTGATCAAATACCTGGTTCCTGAGGGGGCGATGGCTCAGCTGGGGGTTTACGGTGCCATCACGAAGATTGCCGTGGTGATGATGCTCTTCTACCAGATGTACCGGCTGGCGGCCGAGCCGTTCTTTCTGTCGAACTTCAAGAAGTCGGATTTCGTGGCGATGAACGCCGCGGCGCTGAAATACTACGTCATGGCCTCGATGGTGATCTTTCTGGGCATCGCGCTGTTCCGCGACCTGTTTGCGCTGATCGTGGGGCGGGATTTCCGGGAGGGGATCTTCATTCTGCCGGTGGTGCTGGGGGCCAACGTGCTGACGGGCGTCTGGCTGAATCTTTCGTTCTGGTACAAACGTGAAGAGCGGACGTCGCTGGCCATCGTGGTGACGGGCTCTGGACTGGTTGCCATGACGGCCTTCGGGTTCTGGCTGATCCCGCTGTGGGGCTACTACGGGGCGGCGTGGGCGCGCCTGGCGAGCGAATCGGTGATGGTGGCCGTGAGCTGGTGGCTCAACCGGCGCTACTTCCCGACGCCCTATCCGTGGCGGCGGATCTGGGAACATGTCCTTGTGGCGCTGGCGGTCTTTGCGGTGTGCGAGACGGTAACACGCCTGACGGACAATAAGTTTGCCGATTATGCGTTTAATATGATATTGTTCGGGGCGTATGTCTTCTACCTGATCCGGCGCGAACGGATCGACGTGGGGGCCATGCTCCGCTCGGTACTGAAAAGAGGTTGACGTCGATGCGATTTGCGGACATCATCGGACAGGAGGATCTGAAACGGCATCTGGCCCGGTCGGTCGATGCGGGACGAGTGAGCCACGCCCAGCTCTTCACCGGAGCTTCGGGCTACGGATCGCTGGCCCTGGCCGTGGCCTACGTGCAGTACCTCTGCTGCCGCCACCGGCACGACGGCGATTCGTGCGGCGAATGCCCCGACTGCCGGCAGATCGAGGCGCTGGCCCATCCGGACCTTCACCTGGTCTTCCCGGTCAACAAACAGGGAAAGAAATCTGGCGAGGCGATGTTGAGCGACGAGTTTCTGCCGCAGTTCCGGGAGCTGTTCACCGAACGGCACGGCTACTTCACCTCTCAGGAGTGGTACGACCGGCTGGATCTGGGCAAGACGCTCAAGGGGATGATCTCGGCGCGCGAGGCGGACGAAATCATCCGCAAGCTGTCGTTCAAGAGTTTCGAATCGGACTACAAGACGATGCTGGTCTGGCTTCCGGAGACGATGAACGAGGAGGCCTCGAACAAGATTCTGAAGATTCTGGAGGAGCCGTGGGAGCGGACGCTCTTTCTTCTGGTGAGCGAACAGCCCGACCGTCTTCTGCCGACGATCCTTTCGCGGACGCAGGAGGTCAACGTGCCGCGCATTGCGCCGGAGGTTCTCGAGGCGGAGGCCGCACGCCGCGGGGTGAGCGACGCTCTTCAGGCTCGGAACATGGCGCGGCTGGCTGGCGGCGACCTGCTCGAACTGGAGCATCTGGTGGCCGGGGAGAGCGATGCGCTGCAGAAGGAGAATTTCGATCTGTTCTGCGGGCTGATGCGTTTGAGCTACAACGACAAGCACCTCGAACTGATCGGATGGGCGGAGTCCGTGGCGCAGCTTTCGCGCGAACAGCAGCGGGCATTTCTTCGCAATGCGGCGCGGCTGCTGCGAGAGAGTTTTATGCTTCATGCGGGGATTCCGCAGATCGGCTACCTGTGGGGCGAAGAGTTGGCCTTCTGCCGGAAGTTTGCGCCGTACGTGGGGACCCGGAACATCGAGCCTCTGATTGCGGAGATCGAGCGGGCCGGAGCTCAGATCGCCCAGAACGGCAATCCGACGATCGTATTCACGCATTTTGCGCTCACGGTGAGCAAGATGATAAGACATTTGTAACTTTGTAACGGTATGGCACGCGTGGCATTGTTAATGGGAGGGAACCTTGGAGACGTGAAGCGGACCCTTCAAACGGCACAACAGTTGATCAATTCGCGGGTAGGCGCAGTATTGCGGTGTTCGCACCGCTACGAGAGCGAGGCGTGGGGCTTCCGGAGTTCGAGCCGTTTTTCGAACCAGGCGCTGGAGGTTTCGACGGATCTCACGCCGCACGAGGTGCTGGACGCCTGCCAGGCCATCGAGCGGGATCTGGGGCGCAACCGGGCCGCGGAGGCGATCGAGAAGGCGACGTCGGGAGCCCCGTACAGTTCGCGGCCGATCGACATCGACGTGATCTTCTACGACGACGAGATTCTGTCGGACGAACGGCTGACGATCCCCCACCCGCGGCTTGCGGAGCGGGAGTTTGCACTCGTGCCGTTGAACGAAATCATGCGGGAGCGGCGTCATCCGGTGACGGGTCGGACCGTCGGGGAGATGCTGACGGCGCTGCGCAACGAAGAAAAACAGTGAGATGAAGGGATTACGGACCATACTGCTTGCGGGGACGGTTTTTCTGGCTGCGGGGTGTTTCAAGGACACCTCGATCCGGACGAACTATATCCTCAAACCGCTGGTTCAGAACCTCTCGACGGATCCTTATGAACCGCTCGAGGGGGTGAAGGCCTATGCGTTCGACGCGGATACGTCGATCTATACGGTTGCCAGCTACGAGGACGCGCTGAACGGGGTGATCACGGTCAAGGGCCGTCCGTCGGACCGGGTCACGAGCCCCGTGGCGATGTCGGAGCCCTATGCGCAGGATGGGACGACGGGCTGGATCCGGCTGTCGCTGACCTTGCCGACGCAGATGATCCTGGCGGTGGATCCGACCCACCGGCTCTATGCCTACACGCAGCAGGAGGTGGAGGTGAACCTTCCGAACCTCTACGTGTCGCTGCCCTTCAAGACGTGGAAGGAGGGGAACTCCTACAAGGACGGGAACTGGAGCTACTACAACGAATACTATACGCCGCCGGTCTACCGGGACTGCTACGTGGATGCGAAGGTCCAGCTGACGGAGGGTGGTGAGACGACCTCGATTTCGAAGATGGAGGTCTACGCCTATGCGGCCGATACGACGGCGTGGTACATCGCCTCGTACGACGATGCGGTGAGCGGGAAGATCACTTCGAAGGCCGACACGACGGATACGCGGACGATTCCGAGTTTCCAGGGTTATGCCGACGGGGATACGGGTCTTTACAAGCTGTCGGTGAGCTCTGAGAATCTGATGGTGGTCGTAGCCGACCGCAGTGACCGTCTCTACGCCTATACGCAGCAGCAGGTCGACCTCACGCAGACGGATCCGCTGACCTTCCCGGCGCTGATTTTCCGGCCGTGGCGGAGCGTATGGCACGATGCGACGGATACGAACGGCTGGCTGGTTGTCAATCCGACCTACGCACCGACGGATAAAACGCAAAATCAACAACCATGAGATCGGAATCGCAACCTCATACCGCAGGGAAGGTGAACTTTCTGCGCGTGGCCGTTTTTCTGTTTTTTGCGACGGCCTTTCTGAGTCGGTGTGCGAGCATGATGACGCCGACGGGGGGGCCGCGCGATTCGCTTCCTCCGGTGATCGTGACGATGCTTCCGGACAATTTCACGACGAACCGTCCGACGACCAACCACGGGAAGATCTACATCGAGTTCAACGAGTTCGTACAGATCAAGGACCAGCAGAAGGAGTTCTTCACCTCGCCGCAGATGAAGAAGAAGCCGACGATCACGATGCGGGGCCGCGGGATCGTGATCCAACTGCGGGATACGCTGCTTCCGAATACGACCTATGCGTTGAATTTCGGCAGTGCGATCCGCGACAACAACGAGGGCAACCCGCTCTATTCGATGCGCTATGTCTTTTCGACGGGACCGGAGATCGATTCGATGGTCATGTCGGGCTATACGGCCGACAGCTACCGGGCCGATTCGGTATCGAAGACGTTCATCTGGTTCTACCCGGCCGATTCGGTGGAGGATGTGGCGGCGTACGACTCGACGCTCTTCAAGCATCAGCCGGCGGTGATCGGGCGGGCGGAGAACAACGGCATCTTCATCGCGCAGAATCTCAAGCCGATCCCCTATCGGGTCTACGCCGTGGAGGATACGAACGACAACCAGACCTACGAACCCGGCACCGACCAGGTGGGCTTTATCGAGGGGACGTGGAATCCGGCCGAGATGCCCGATTTTGCGATGTGGTACGATTCGATCCGGCAGTACGTTTCGGCCGAGCCGCAGCTCTACTTCCGGATGTTCACCGACCAGGCCTTCAAACGACAGGTTCTCTCGGAGAGCCAGCGGCCGAAACAGCATCAGGCGATGCTTTACTTTTCGACGGCCCATCCGGTTATCCGGTCGCTTCGGTTCGACAGCATTCCGTCGGACCGGGTGATTGTCGATCCCCAGACCGTGGGCAAGGATACCGTTGCGCTGTGGTTCAACGTACCGTCGGCCGAACTGCCCGATACGATCAAGGGGGAGCTCATCTACCTGAAGCACGACACGCTGAACCGCCTTCAGCCCGATACGGTGAAGTTGAAACTTTCGTGGCGTCTGATCGAGACCAAGGAGCAGGAGCGGGCGCGGGAGAAGCTCGAACGGGACCGGAAGAAGGCCGAGGCTGCGGGCGAGACGTTCGAGGAGCCGAAGCAGGAGAATCCCTTTACGTTCAACATGCCGACATCCGGGGATCTGAACCCGGAGGAGCATCTGACGGTTGATTTCGACTATCCTTTGGTTCAGGCGGATACGGCGCGGATTCTGCTGACGCGCCAACTGGAGGACAATACGATCGAGGATGTACCGGTGCACATGGTGCACGACACGGCGAAACTGCGGCGGTGGTACCTTCGGGCGGACTGGGTCCCTGGTGGGCAGTATACGCTGACGATCCCGGACAGTGTGTTCCGGGACGTGGCGGGCTATGCCAACGACTCGATCGTGGGGAAATATACGGTCTACGACCCGGAGAAGTTTGCGACGGTGAAGGTGCACGTGTCGAGCCGGGATCCGCAGATGCGCTATATCGTGCAGCTGCTCGACGGGAGCGGATCGCTCAAGCAGGAGCGCCGGGACGTTGTGGCGGGCGACATCCAGTTCAACTACGTGCCGGCCGGGGAGATCAAGTTCCGGGTCATCGAGGACCGGAACGGCAACGGCAAGTGGGACACGGGCAACCTGGTCGAGCGCCGGCAGCCGGAGCGGACGGAGATGTACGCCAACGAGGCGGGCGAGGATACCTTTGCGACGAAGACCAACTGGGAGATCGAGTTCACGATGGACATGGACCGGATCTTCGCACCGGTAACGATGCAGTCTCTGTCGCGGATGCTCGACGAGCGGGAGCTTCAGCGCCTGCGTCGCGAGGCCGAGAAGCGGGCCAAGGAGGGCCCTCAGCAGAAGCAACAGCAGCAACAGAACATGAACAACAGCAGCTTCGGATCGGCCGGCAGCATGTTCAGCAATTTCAGATAACATGGCAACGAGACGACATATAGGGATCGGGCTGCTTCTGTGCGCGTCGGTGTTCGCGGTGCAGAGTGCCTTTTCGCAGCATACGCTGGGTGTAATCGGAGGCTACGGCATGGGCAGCGGGCGTTTCGACCCGCAGCAGGAGACGCGGGCGATCTGGGGTCTTTACAGCGGGGGTCTGACGTGGCGCTACTATGGTCATCAGCGCTTCGTGGGGGGCTTCGGCGTCGATCTGGAGTTCCAGCAGCAGGCCTATTCGTTTGCGACGAACGCCTCGCAGGTCGACGAGAAGATCCCGGCCAACCTGCTCTACTATACGCGGCGGATCAATTCGGTGGTTCTTCCGGTTGTGTGGCAGCCTCACGCCTATCTGCTCCGCAACCATGTCCGGGTCTACCTCGAAGCGGCGGCGACCTTTTTCTACAATTTTTCGTCGACGTGGGAGCAGGAGTACTTCATCGACGCGGAGACTCACGAGAAGGGGACCCGCGGCGGGGATTACGCCTTCAAGGTTCCGCGCGACAACCGCTGGGGGTACGGACTGGCCGGCGGCGGAGGCATTGCGTTTCTGATCCGGCGCTTCGAGCTGAACTTCCGGGCGCGCTACTACTTCGGCTATTCGGACATTGTCCGCAACCGCAACCGTTACTACGACAATGCCGACGACGGACCGGAGAATCCGTTCTATACGACCCCGATGCGTTCGCCGCTGGACAACCTGATGATCTCGGTGGGGTTGAGCTACCGGTTCAACAAGGAGGGTTTCGAGACGTGGAAGCCGCGGCCGAAACGGGAGAAGAACAAGGAGGTATTCAAGTTCGGACTGTAAAACGAGGAAATTATGGAAACGACGCGACAACAGAAAATCGCCAAACAGATCCAGAAGGATGTGGCGGACATCTTCCAGAAGGAGGGGGCCTCGCTGGTGCGGGGTGCGCTTGTGACGGTTACGGGGGTTCGGGTATCGCCGGACTTCAGCTATGCGAAGATCTACGTGAGCATCTTCCCCTTCGAGCAGAGCAAGGCGCTCATGGAGCGCTTCGAGCATCAGAACTGGTTCATCCGGCGGGCCCTTGGTCAGCGGATCCGCAATCAACTGAAGAACATTCCCGAGATCCAGTTCTTCCTGGACGATTCGCTTGAGTATATCGAGCATATCGAGCAGGCGTTGAAGGAGGATTGAAACCCGCTTGCGCGATGCTTTCCCGCTACATAGCCCGGCGCTACCTGTTTTCGCGCCAGTCCCGATCGGTTGTGAATCTGATATCGGGGCTGAGCGTGGCGGCCGTGGCGGTGCCCGTAGCGGCGATGGTGATCCTGCTGTCGGTCTTCAACGGCTTCGAGACGCTGGTCCGGTCGATGTATTCGGCCTTCGATGCGGATCTGACGGTGACGCCGCGGCGGGGGCAGCATTTTTCGGCGGGGGATCTCGATACGGCGGCGCTGCGCCGGATTCCGGGGGTCTCGGCCCTCTCCTTTACGCTCGAACAGAGCGTGCTGCTCGAACACGAAGGCCGTCAGGCGACGGCGACGTTGCGAGGCGTTGATGACGGCTACGGGGAGGTTTTCGATCTTTCGGAGGCCGTGGTGACGGGCGAGTGGCGGGTTCGGCTGGGCGATCTGGAGCGGCTGGTCATCGGACAGTCGATGGCGTGGATGCTGGGTATCCGATCGCTGGCGGATGCCGACGTGACGCTCTACGCCGTGCGGCGGGGGAGTTTTTCGACGCTGCTGCCGATGGACAACTATACGCGGCGCACGGAGCCCGTGGGCGGGGTCTACGTGCTGGATCTCGATACGGAGCGGACCTACGTGCTGACGTCGCTGCGTCTGGCACAGGCGCTGTTCGAGCAGCCGGACCGGGTTTCGTCGGCGGTGATCCGTCTGACGCCGGGGGCCGATCTCGAACGGACGCGGCGTTCCGTGGCGGCAGCGGTCGGCGAGGATTTTCGCACGCAGACACGCGACGAGCTGCGAGCTTCGTTCTACCGGATCATGACCTACGAGAAGTGGGGCATCTTTTTCATAGCCCTGCTGGTCCTGGTGATCGCCTCGTTCTCGGTGGTCGGGGCGCTTTCGATGCTCATCGTCGAGAAACGCGGCGACATGGCGACGCTGCGGGCGCTGGGGGCGGACACGGGGCTTCTGCGGTCGATTTTCCGCACGGAGGGGCTTCTGATCTGCGCCTTGGGCGGAGCGATCGGGTTGACGCTGGGCGTTGTTTTGAGCCTGCTTCAGCAGCACTTCGGCCTGATTGAGATTCCGGCCGAGAGTTTTCTGACGAAGAGTTATCCGGTCGAGTTCCGTTTTCTGGATCTGGTGGCCGTAGCGGCGGCCTTTACGGTGGTTTCCGTGGTTCTGACGAACGTCACGGTCCGCAGCATGATAAAAGATACGACGATCCGTAGCTGACAAAGACGATGAAACGATACCTGCTTTTTTACAGTATGCTTTTGGGGCTGCTCCTTGGGGGTTGCGCCCGCCATACGATCATTCCGGACGACGAACTGGCGCTGATCATCCACGATGCGTTTCTGACGAACGCCTACCTCAACGAGGAGAACGTGCGGACGGATTCGCTGCGGCTCTACGAGCCGATCTTTGCGCGCTACGGCTATACGACCGACGACGTGCACTATACGATCGGCAACTTTTCGAAGCGCAAGAGTGCGCGCCTTGGGGATGTGGTCGAACGGGCGATCGACCTTCTGGAGGCCGAGGGGAAGTACTACGACCGCGAGGTGGCCATTCTGGACACGATCGACAACGTGGCCCGTCGGACCTTTACGGAGACGCTTCGTTCGGATACGCTGATTCGGGTTTCGTCGCTTCGGGATACGTCGCTTTTGAGCCTTGTAGTGGATGTTGCGCCCGGAGAGTACGATCTGTCGCTGCGGTACGAGATCGACTCGCTGGACCGGAATCCGCGTGGGCTACGGGCTCAGATGTGGCTGGAGCGCCGGGACAGCACGCGGGCCAACAGCTATTCGATCACGCTGCGCCGCAATCGGGAGGAGCGTTTCACGCGGAACTTCAAGACCGACACGACGCACCGGCGGCTTCACATTCATTTTCTGACCTTCGGGGAGAATCCTCAGCGGCCGTCGATCACGGTCCGCGACCTGAAGCTGACCCATACACCGCCGACGCGTCCGGCCGTGGATCGCCTCTATGAGGAGCAACTCAACATTCGAATTTTTGCCGATGAATTCTTCCGGAGAGCTCTTCCGCCGCAGGATAGCCTCTAATCTGCTCTGGACGCCGCAGGGGGTGATCCGCCATCCGCTGGTGACGTTCCATGCCGGGGGTGGATTTCTGGTGGAGACGTGTCCGGCGCCCGACCGCCTGGCAGCTACGGAGTTCCATGCGGGTCTTCTGGTTGCGGATTTTCCGACGGATTACCGGGCGGCGTTCGACCGTCTGAAGGCTGCGGGCGGCGACCTGGCGACGCTGCTGCCGCAGACGGTGACCGAGAATGGGGTCTGGGTGGTGATTTCGGCACTGGACTACGCCGCCCTGCGCCTCCTGCCGCAGTCGCAGATCCGGTTGCTGTAAGGTTCGTTCGCCTCTTCTCCGATCCCTGCGCCCTCTCCGGTCGCGTATTCTCTTCCCGGCTGCGTATTCTCTTCCCGGCCGCGTGTTCTCTTTCCGGCCGCGTGTTCTCCTCTTCGGCCGCTCCCGTCCTGGTTTTTCCGTTCCGATCTTTTCTATCCCGACCGGGGCCTCGTTTTCGGTTGTACATTTCTCCGCTCCGGCCCACGTATCCTCCCCGATTGCCCTCCTCCTCGACGCACGTCTCTTCACCCTCCCGCCTCGGTATTTCAGACGGGCAGATGCTCTTCGACCGTACGCCTCAGATGCGAACTGTCGAGATGGGTGTATATTTCAGTGGTTAGGATGCTTTCGTGTCCGAGCATCTCCTGAACCTGGCGGATCGAAGCGCCGCCTTCGAGCAGATGGGTGGCGAACGAGTGCCGGAAGGTGTGAGGACTGATGTGCTTGTCGATTCCGGCGCGTTGCGCGGCCTGCCTGAGGATCGTGAAGACCATCACGCGTGTAAGCTGCCGACCGCGGTTGTTGAGGAAGAGCGCCTCTTCGTTGGAGCGGGCTCCGGGGCGTTTGTCGAGGTATCGGTGGATTCGTTCGCGGGCCACCGTGCTGATGGGGACGAGCCGTTGCTTGTCGCCCTTGCCGATGACGCGGATGTATCCTTCGCCGAAGAAGAGGTCCTGAATCCGGAGCGATATGAGCTCCGAGACGCGCAGACCGCACGAGTAGAGAACCTCGAGCATGGCCTGATCGCGCAGGCCCTTGACCGTCGAGGTGTCGACCGCAGCGATGATCCGGTCGATCTCGTCGGTGGAGAGGATGTCGGGGAGCTGGCGGCCGAACTTGGGGCTCTGGATGAATTCTGCGGGCGACGCTTCGATCCGGTCCTCCATCATCAGGAAGTTGAAAAAGCTCTTCACGCTGCTCAGAGCACGGGCCTGGGAGGTTTTTTCGCGGCCCTTGTCGAAGAGCCAGGCCATGAATCGTTCGACCATCTGAGGTTCGACCTTCTGTGGCGGGACGTCCCACATGCGGAGGATGAAGTGCGCGAAGAGACGCAGATCCCTCAGATAGGCCTCCACGGAGTTTGCGGCCAATCGTTTTTCGAGTTTGATGTAGGTGGTGTACCGACGGGCCGCATCGGCCCATTTTTTCGTATTTTCTGCCATCGGGATGGAGATAAGCCGGGGAAAAATCGTAACTTTGTCCGTACGAAGATACGAAAAAATTTTACATAATAATCATGGATTACATATCGCTTCAGATTCCGGTGGCGGATGCCGAGCAGGGGGAGATTCTGACGGCTGAACTGGCCGACTATCCGTTCGAGAGCTTCGAGACGGAGGGCAGCCTGCTGAAGGCCTACATTCCGCAGGAGCGCCTGGCGGACTGCAAACCGGAGGTGGATGCCCTGTTGGCGCGCTACGGGGTGCAGGGTCGCTACATTGCCATCGAGACGCAGAACTGGAATGCCCTGTGGGAGCGTAACTTTCCGGCCACGGATGTCGAGGGGCGGCTGCGGATCCGGGCGCCGTTCCACGAGGCGGCACCGGCCGGCGAACTGGAGGTGATCGTGATGCCGAAGATGTCGTTCGGCACGGGTCACCATGCCACGACGTGGCTCATGTCGCGGGCGGTTCTCGACCTGGGGGTCTCCGGGCGCCGCGGGCTCGACATGGGCAGCGGCACGGGCGTGCTGTCGATCGTGGCGGTGAAGTGCGGGGCCGCACACATGGACGCCGTGGACATCGACGACTGGGCCGATGCGAACTGCCGGGAGAACATCGCCGCCAACGGGGTCGGCGACCGCATCACGCCGATGCTGGGTGACGTTCGCCGCATCGCCGGACGCCGTTACGACTTCATCCTGGCCAACATCAACCGCAATATTCTGCTGGCGGACCTGCCGTCCTATGCGGCGGCGCTTGAGCCGGGAGGCGATCTGGTGATGAGCGGATTCCTCGATGCGGACGTTCCGACGCTTGTCGAGGCGGCCGGACAACAGGGGCTTTCGCTGGTTGGGACGGCTGAACGCGACGGCTGGCGGATACTCCACGTGCGCCGGACGAAGTGATTGCACCCGGGGGAATCGATTGTTGAAGTGAAGAGTTACAAGGGGCGTGGCGTGGTGCTGCACACGCTCAAATATGGTGATTCGTCGCTGGTGGCCTACCTGCTGACCGACGTGGGGGGACGCCGGAGCTACCTGGTGCAGGGGGTCCGGAGCCATCGGGGCCACGGGTCGAAA
Organism: uncultured Alistipes sp.; assembly: GCA_944321945.1. Taxonomy (GTDB): domain Bacteria; phylum Bacteroidota; class Bacteroidia; order Bacteroidales; family Rikenellaceae; genus Alistipes. The sequence goes on along the minus strand of CALUNE010000004.1, from coordinate 70,766 downwards.
CTGGCGCTGTTCCAGCCGATGTTCCCGGTCGAATTCGAGGGGCTGGAGTCACCGCGCCAGCAGATGGACCGTTTCAAGGAGGTCCGGGCGGGTTTTTCGCTGCAGAGCCTGCCGTTCGACGTGCGCAAGTCGACCATGGCGCTCTTCATGGCCGAGACGCTCTACCGGCTGGTCCGCGAAAGCGAGCCGAACGAGCCGCTGTTCGACTTTGTCTGGAATTCGTCGCTGGCGCTGGATGCGTTGGAGAGGGGCGTGTCGAACTTTCACCTGTGGTTTCTGGCGAATCTGAGCCGCCTGCTGGGTTTTCGTCCGGGGAATGAGTATCGTGCGGGTTGGTGGTTCGACATCCGGGAGGGGCTCTATACGCCGACGGCGCCGCTCCATCCCGGGTCGATGGATCCGGAGAATGCGATGCTGCTGGACCGGATGCTGCATCTCGACGTTCGGGAGCTGGGTTGTGTGGAGCTGAACCGGACGCAGCGGTCGGCCTTTTTGAGTGCAATGCTCTCCTATTTCGGCTATCATCTCGATGCAATCGGATCGGTTCGCTCGGTTCACATACTACGGGAGGTGTTTTGACGTTAAAAAAACAGAAGGACAAACAGGCAAATCATGAAAAGATATCTTTTGTTGACGGCGGTGTCGTTGGCAATGGTGCTGGCCGCCGAGGCGCAGGATCCGGAACTGGATCCGCTGCTGAATCCCGAGATGCAGGTCGAATTCAAGCCGGATACGGTATTCCGGCGGACGAATCAGGGTTTTACGCTGCCGGATTCGCTGTCTCACCTGTCTCCGTGGCGTTTTGATTTTCTGCCGATGAATACGGCCCGGGCCCAGCCGAAGATCTCGATGACGTCGGTGATCGAGATCCAGCGGGAGAATCTGCCGTCGCGGGTGACGGTGATCGACAACAACACGTTGCGTCTGGGGCCTCATTTCAACGTGTCGAACGGTCAGGCGTGGAACTGGAGTCCCTATCCGGACGCCTATCTGGATGCCCGGACGCTGTCGTTTCCGATGCGTTGAGGCGCCTCCGTATATATCCGCCCATAAGAAGACCGATCCTCATGGCGAGGACCGGTCTTTTATTTAATTATGTTTTCTGGTCGGGCGGCCGGAGGCGCTCCTGTTGTCAGCCGGCCGGTGTCCGGATGCGGCGGCCGGTGATCCATTTTGAACGGCAGCAGCCCCTTTCCGCTTTCCGGTTCCGGTCTTGAATCCGGCTTGGGATCCGGGCATGCTTCCGGTTCCGGCATTGACGGCTTGCCCGGCCCTCGGTTTGGCTGAGGTTTTCGGCCTGGCGTTTTGTCCGGTTTTTCCGGACGAGTGCCCGATACCGGCGGCGGGCCGGCCGGCAAATCGGCCCGATCCTTCGGTCGGCCGGCTGAAGAAGTAACTTTTCTGCCGACGCTTCTCCTCCTGCGTACGAGCCACATAGACGGCCTCGCGGGTGTAGGGGTTTTCGCCCGTGTAGAACATCACCGACGAGAGGGTCATGGGTGTGGGTGTGAGATCCTGCACCTGCTCCAGAGTGAAGTGCAGCCTTCCGAGCACCTTTTCCGACAGCGCCTTCATGTCCTGCTCCGTGCACCCGGGATGCGAAGAGATGAAGTAGGGAATCAGCTGATAGGGCAGCTTCTCCTCACGGCAGATGCGGTGGAAATCGGCGTTCAGCTGCTCGAACAGGGCGAACGGAGGTTTTCGCATCAGCCGCAGGACGCGATCTTCGGTATGTTCCGGAGCGACCTTCAGCCGTCCGGAGGTATGATGGAGCAGGACGGTGCGCAGATAGGGCGACTCGTCGAACAGGTCGTAACGGATCCCGCTGCCGATGAATGCCTTCTTGATCCCCTTCACGGCGCGGATCCGTGCGTAGAGCTCCAGCAGGGGCCGGTGGTCGTTGTCGAGATTGGGGCACTTCGCCGGATGGAGACACGAGGCTCTGCGGCAACGTGCGCAGAGCGAGCGGTCGCGGCCGCCCATGCGGTACATGTTGGCCGACGGGGCTCCGACATCGGAGAGATAACCCTTGAATCCGGGCATGCGGGTGATGCGTTCGACTTCGGCGAGGATCGAACGTTCGCTGCGCGAGTGGATGAACTTGCCCTGATGGGCCGAGATCGTGCAGAACGAGCAGCCGCCGAAACAGCCGCGGTGGATATTGACCGAGAATTTGATCATCTCCCAGGCCGGGATCTCTCCGCGGCCGTTGTAACGCGGATGGGGGGCGCGTTCGTAGGGCAGGTCGAACGAATGGTCGAGCTCCTCGGTCGAGAGGGCGGCATTGGGGGGTGTGACGACGACATACTGCCCGCCGACGGCCTCCACGAGCGTCGCTTCGGGCTCCATCAGATTGCTCTGGGTCTCGATGACGGTAAAGTTTTCGCCGAAGGCCCGCTTGTCGTGCACACACTCCTCGAAGGCATGCAGCCGGATCGTCCGCTCGGGGTCGAGCCGAGCGACGTAGTTATCGTCGGCGAGGAAGGCGACCTGACGGATCTTTCGCAGGAGTTTGGCGTTGTACCCGTTGCGCATGGCGCGGGCGACCTGCTGGATGACGCGTTCGCCCATTCCGTAGATCAGCAGGTCGGCGCCGCTGTCGACCAGGACCGAGGGTTTGAGCCGGTCGCTCCAGTAGTCGTAGTGGGTCAGCCGTCTCAGCGACGCCTCGATGCCGCCGATGACGACCGGGACGTGGGGATAGAGTCGTTTGAGGATCTGCGAGTAGACCGTCACGGCGTAATCGGGTCGGAATCCGGCCTTGCCGCCGGGGGTGTATGCGTCGTCGTGACGCAGGCGGATGTTGGCCGTGTAGTGGTTGACCATCGAATCCATGGCACCGGCCGTCACGCCGAAGAAGAGCCTCGGGGCGCCGAGTTTGGTGAAGTCTCTCAGATCGTCCCTCCAGTTGGGTTGCGGGACGATTGCGACGCGATATCCTTCGGCTTCGAGCAGCCGTCCGACGACCGCCGCACCGAAAGCCGGGTGGTCGATGTAGGCATCGCCCGAGAAGAGGATCACGTCGAGTTGATCCCATCCGCGTTCGCGGACCTCCTTGATGGTAGTCGGCAGGAACATTTTTTTGCGATATGCTGGTTCTGGGAAGTCCGCTTTGCGGCTTCTTTTGTGGTATTTTGTCTCGGGGATTGGCCTCCCGGATTCGGCCCGGTCGGGATTTTCAGGCACCCTTCAGCGTTTTCAAATCACCTCCATTTTCTCTTGCCTCTCGCCTTCTGGTCTTTTGCCTCTCGCCTCCTGGTCTTTTGCCTCTCGCCTCCTGGTCTTTTGCCTCTTGCCTCCAGGCTTCTCGCCTCTTGCCTCTCCCTTGGCTGCCCTCTCCGGGTTATTCGGCCTCTTCCTGACCGCGGGCTCCGGCTACATAGGTGTCCCACTTGGCGAGCAGTGCCTTGAAGTCGTCGGGCAGTTCGCTGTCGAAGAGGACCTGCTGATGGGTTGCGGGGTGTTCGAACCCGAGCAGCCGGGCGTGGAGTGCATGGCGGGGCATCACGGCGAAACAGTTTTCGATGAACTGCCGGTACTTGGCGAAGGTCGTGCCCTTGAGGATCCGGTCTCCGCCGTAACGTTCGTCGTTGAAGAGCGGATGGCCGATCCAGGCCATGTGGACCCGGATCTGATGGGTTCGTCCCGTTTCGAGCCGGCACTCCACGAGGGTGACATACCCGTATCGGCGCAGCACTTTCCAGTGGGTTACGGCGTGTTTGCCGTCCGAGCCGTCGGCGAAGACATACATTTTCTGCCGGTCCTTCGGGCTGCGGCCGATGTTTCCGGTGATGGTTCCCTCGTCCTCCTCGAGATTTCCCCATACGAGGGCGACATATCGTCGTTGAATCGTGTGGTCGAAGAACTGTTTGGCGAGCCGGGCATGGGTCTGTTCGTCCTTGGCGATGACGAGCAGCCCGGAGGTGTTCTTGTCGATGCGGTGGACGAGTCCGGCGCGGTTCTGCTCTTCGGCCGGGATTCCCTGAGCGTTGAGGTGGAACATCAGGGCGTTGACGAGCGTACCGGTGTAGTTTCCCACGCCGGGATGGACGACCATTCCGGCGGGTTTGTTGACGATCAGCAGATGTTCATCCTCGTAGGGGATGTCGAGCGGGATGTTTTCGGCGACCAGTTCGGTTTCGCGCCGCGGATAGGGCAGCACGATCTGGATGCGGTCGAGGGGTTTGACCTTGTAGCTCGATTTGGCCGCTTTCCCGTTGACGAGGATGTTTCCGCTGTCGGCCGCGGCCTGGATCCGGTTTCGCGAGCAGTGTTCCATCCTCACGGTCAGGAACTTGTCTAACCGCATGGGGGTCTGCCCCTTGTCGGCCGTCACGGCGAAGTGTTCGTAGAGGCCGGCCTCTTCGTCGTCTTCGTTGTCGGCCTCCGACACGGGCTCTTCATCCTGCGAGGCTGTGTTGTCTGCCGCCGGCCGAAGACCATCCGTCTCGACCGCCCCGGCCGCAACGCTCACCGGCGAGGGCTGGATGTTCAGAAAGTCGCGGTCCATCAGTCGAAAAATCCTTCGTCGTTGTCCTTTGTTGTTGCGTCATGCTCCGCGCTTCGGGTCTCCTGCAGGGCCTCTTCGATCGAGATCCGGGCCAGCGAATCGGCCTCCATCTGCTCTTCGGCCTTGCGTTCTTCGGCGGCGGCCGCGGCCTGTTTTTCGGCTTCGGCGCGGTGTTTCTTCAGCTTTTCGGCATCGAGCGTGAGCCGCAGGTCGACGCGCGAACCGAGCGCCGCGCTGCGTTCAGCGCCGGGGATCTGGATGTAGACGCGTGCATCCTTCTGGTTGAGGAGGTTGACACCCTCGTCGAAGTCGATCTTCCCGATGTTGAGACCGAGTTCCCAGAGACGGCCCTTGGCCTGGTTGAGGGGCAGCCCGACTACCTGAGGAACGACCGTTGAGGCGTATCCCTCCTCGACGCCGACATAGAGCGTGACACCCGAACCCATTTCGGCTTCGATGCGGGAGTTCTGCTGTACGGGTTTTCCGTCGCAGTACTCTTCGAGGACGTAGTTCGTGGCGATGTCCGGGCGGTAGACGAGTTCGTCGATCTCCAGTCCGGCGATTTCGAGCATGTTCTTGGCCTGGCGGAGCGAGCGGCCGGCGACGTAGGGCACGGGGACCATCTTCTGACGGAAGGAGTTGATCGTGATGTAGACCGTCCGACCGGGTTTGACCTCGACGCCGCCTTCGGGGAGCTGGTCGAGGATGATGCCGCCCTCGTAGGCGGGGACGAAGAGCGAGTCGTTGATCTGGAGGTTGAGGTCGTGCTTGCGGGCGATCCGCTGGGCGTCTCGGAGCTGTACGCCGGAGAAGTCGGGGACGATCCGTCGGGCTCCGTGCCGGGTTCCGATCTGCATGAGCAGATGGGCGGCGACGGCCATCACGAGGATGATGGCGACGATAAGCAGGAGGTTCCACACGATGGGATGCTCCCTGAGACGGTCGATGAAGCTGTTTTTTTTCTGCATGATTGACGAGGCTATTTCGGCGCTTTCCGGTAGAGATAGACGGCGATGAACAGATAGATGATGTTTGGGAGCCAGACGGCGAGCCCCGTGGGGAGGGTTCCGCTTTTGGCGAACTCCTCGAAGAATCGGTTGAAGAGGATGTAGGAGAAGCACAGGGCGGTACCGATACCGATGTGCAGGCCGGTGCCTCCGCGGACCTTGCGCGACGAGAGCGAGACGCCGATCAGCGTCAGAATGAACGTCGAGAGGGGATAGGCGTAACGGGCATGTTTTTCGACCTCGATGATGTTGATCGAATCGGATCCTTTGGCGCGCTGCTGTTCGAGGAAGCGGTTGAGCTCGGAGATGTTCATGGTCTGAATCAGGTCGTTGATGGCGCCGAGTTCGGCCACGTCGAGGTTGATGAGCGTATCGAGGTTCCGGAACTGTTCGAAGGTTTCGCCGCCGTCGGCCGTGAATTCGCGTTTGGTGTATCGCGGGGCGGTCCAGCGTTTGGTTTCGGGGTCGAACTTGACGTCGGCGGCTTCGAGCGAACGGAGCATCGAACCGTTTTCATATCGTTCGAGGGCGAAGAACGAGGCCTGGCGTGCGTTTCCGTTGTATCCGCGGATGTAGGCGAAGGTTCCGGGTTCGATCTGGCGGTAGATGTGCCTGTCGTATCGGGTGTTCTGTTTTTTGGGGATGTACTCCTGCTGGAAGGCGATGACGCGGCGCTGCGAGCGGGGGATGACCCAGAGGTTGAGCGTCAGCGAGAGCGAGGCGATGATCAGAGCGCCGAGGAAGTAGGGCCACATGAGCCTTCGGAAGGACATTCCGCCGGAGAGCATGGCGACGATTTCGGTCTGATAGGCCATCTTCGAGGTGAAGAAGATGCAGGCGATGAAGGTGAACAGACCGCTGAACTGGTTGATGAAGAAGGGGATGAAGTTGACGTAGTTCCGGAAGAGGATCGCCTTCAAGGGGGCCTTGGTGGCGGTGAAGTCGTCGATTTTCTCGGCGTAGTCGAAGATCACGACGATGACGATGATCATCGCGATGGCGAAGAAGTAGGTGGCGAGGAACTTGCCGAGTATGTACCGGTCCAGGATTTTGAAGCCGGGGAATCGGATTTTCATCGGATGGGTTCTTTCAGAGTCTTCGGGTGAGTTTTTGGACCATGGCCTGCTTCCAGGGGACGAAGTCGCCGTCGAGGATGTGCTGCCGGGCCATGGTGACCAGCCGCAGGTAGAAGGCGATGTTGTGGAGCGAGGCGATCTGAGCGGCGAGCATTTCGCCGCAGACGCAGAGGTGGTGCAGATAGGCCTTCGAGTAGAGGGTGTCGACGAATGCGGTTCCGTCGGGGTCGATCGGGGAGAAGTCGTCCTCCCACTTTTTGTTCCGGATGTTGATGACGCCCTCGGCGGTGAACAGCTGTCCGTTGCGGCCGTTACGGGTGGGCATGACGCAGTCGAACATGTCGACGCCGCGTTCGATGGCCTCGAGGATGTTGACCGGGGTTCCGACCCCCATCAGATAGCGGGGGCGGTCTTCGGGGAGGATGGCGTTGACCACCTCGATCATTTCGTACATCACCTCGGTGGGTTCGCCGACGGCCAGACCGCCGATGGCATACCCGTCGGCATCGTACTGTTTGACGTTTTCGGCGGCATGGGCCCGCAGGTCGGGATAGGAGCAGCCCTGGACGATGGGGAACAGTGCCTGGTAGTGGCCGTATTTGGGCGAGGTCTGGTGATAGCGGTTGAAGCAGCGGTCGAGCCAGCGTTCGGTCAGGGCGAGCGACCTGGCGGCGTAATCGCGGGGGGCGTCGCCCGGGGGGCACTCGTCGAAGGCCATCATGATGTCGGCGCCGATCGTGCGTTCGGTGTCGATGACGCTTTCGGGGGTGAACAGGTGCTTCGAGCCGTCGATGTGCGAACGGAAGTGACATCCCTCCTCCTTGAGTTTTCGGCAGTCGGCGAGCGAGAAGACCTGGAATCCGCCGCTGTCGGTAAGCATCGGGCCGTCCCAGGTCGAGAAACGGTGGACACCGCCGGCTCGTTCGAGGATCTCCATTCCGGGGCGGAGATAGAGGTGATAGGTGTTTGCCAGGATGATCTGGGCCTTGGCCTCGTTTCTGACGTCGCGGTGGAAGATGCCTTTGACGGTGGCGGCCGTGCCTACGGGCATGAAGATCGGCGTCAGGATCCTGCCGTGGTCGGTGACGATTTCACCGGCCCGGGCCCGGGAGGCGGGGTCTTTGTGTTGCAGAGTAAATTTCATACGCATCTATTCGGCAAAAATACACAAAATATTCGTATCTTTGCGCATATTTTGTCAATATGCGATTCTTCGAACAAATTCTGGTCAGCTATGGCTGGGAGGGCCTTGCACTGGCGGGCGCTCTGCTCTTGATGTTCGGCGTACAGCTCTACTATTATATCTTCGTATACGGACGGATTTCGGGTTACCGGAACAACAACCGGAAGGTGCTGCTGGAACAGGAGCCGCCCGTATCGGTGATCGTTCCGCTGTTTTCGGAAGACTACTCGTTTGTCGAGGAGCGCCTGCCGCTGATTCTGGCGCAGGCCTACCCGCATTTCGAGGTGGTGATCGTCTACGTGGGCCACGACGTGGACTTTTTCGAGGATCTGTCGCAGCTTCGGCAGTCGTTTCCGCAAATCACCACCACGCGTATCCAGCTGGACCCGCGCTATCCGATTTCGCGGAAGATGGCGCTCAACGTGGGGATCAAGTCGGCGCATTGCGAGCACCTGATCTTCACCTCGACGGATGCCGTTCCCCAGACCGACCGCTGGTTGTCGCTGATGGCCAAGGGGTTCATGCGGGGCGACGTTGTGGTGGGCTACTGCGGGGTGGAGCGCCTGAAGGGCTTTGCGAACTACCTGATGCGGACGTGGCGTCTGATGCATTCGGCCGACTGGATCGCGCGGGCGGTCCGGAATCGCCCCTATCGGGGGACGCTTCACAATCTGGGCTTTACCAAACGGCTCTATTTCGGAGCGCACGGATTCAATTATCTGAACATGAATGTCGGTGAAGACGATCTGTTCATGCAGCAGATCATGACCCGCGAGAACGTGAGTGTGATTCTTTCGCCGCGGGCGACGCTCCGCGAGAAGACGTGGGGCGGCATGCGGTGGTGGCTGAACCAGCTTCGCTACTACGGTTCGGCATTCCGCTACTATCCGGGCGACGTGAAGTGCTTCGTGCGCTGGGAGTCGGGGAGCCGGATTCTGTTCTTTCTGACGGTGCTCTGTGCCCTGGCGGTGATGCCGCTGGAGTACAAGCTGGGTGCCGTGCTGCTGGTGCTGATCCGCTACGGAGTGGTTCTGTGGGAGGTTCGCCGGGTGGCCCGCCGCCTGGGCGAGGAGGGGATCCTGGGTCGCTATTTCATGTATGATCTGATCAGCCCGCTGTTGACGGCGGTTCTGGGCATCACGCTGCTGCGGCGCGACGAACGGGTATGGAGATAGCCGACTATATCGTAGCCGAGGACCGGGATCTGGTGAAGCGGACGCTCGAGGGGGACGATACGGCCTTCGAGTACCTGTTCAACCGCTACCGGGATGCGATCCATCGCCTCTTCGTGCAGCGGCTCGGGGGGACGAACGATGCCGACGACCTGCTGCAGGAGACCTTCATCAAGGTCTACATCAATCTGCACCGGTACAGCCAGGAGTATACCTTCGGGCAATGGGTCTATACCATCGCGCGGAACACATTCATCGACTTCGTGCGACGGCGTCAGGAGGATCTGTCGATCGACGATCGCTTTGCGGCACCGGCGTCGAGTGCTCCGACGCCGGAGGAGAGCGTGATCAACCTGCAGCAGCGCACGCAGATCGAGCACTACCTCGAACGGCTGTCGCCGCGTTACCGGCAGTTGATCGTGATGCGTTTTTTCGACGAATACTCCTACGATGAGATTGCGGCGAAACTCTCGCTGCCGCTCGGAACGGTGAAGACGCAGATCCACCGGGCCCGGGAGCAGATGTGCCGTCTGATAGCCGAGGGCGAGAACCGATGAACGACCACCCTGCCGCCGCGGGGACTTTCATAATGCCGGCGGGCGACCGGAAAAACCGGGAAAAGCAGAAAAAGGATGAACGACCTGGAAAAGATCTACGGATATTTCCCCGAACTGGACGCCGTACAGCGCGAACGTCTGGCGGTCCTGTATGACCTTTACGCCGACTGGAACGCGAAGATCAACGTCGTGTCGCGCAAGGATTTCGACCAGCTCTACGTGCGACACGTGCTGCATTCGCTGGCCATCGCGAAGGTGTGCCGGTTCGATGCGGGGGCCCGGATTCTCGATGTGGGGTGCGGCGGAGGATTTCCGTCGATTCCGCTGGCGATTCTCTTTCCGGAGGTGCGCTTCACGGCGGCGGATTCGATCCGCAAGAAGATCACGGTGGTCGAGGGGGTTTCGCGGAGCCTGGGGCTGGAGAACGTGACGCCGCGCTGCGTGCGGGTCGAGACGCTGACCGAACGCTACGACTATGTGGTTTCGCGGGCGGTGACGGCGATGCCTGAGTTTGTGGGGTGGATCTGGTCGAAGATCGAGCGGGGGCAGCACGGTACGCTTCCGAACGGCATTCTCTACCTGAAGGGGGGCGATCTGGCCGAGGAGTTGGCCCGCACGGGCCGTCGGTGGACGCTCTATCCGATATCGTCGTTTTTCGACGATCCCTTCTTCGAGACCAAACAGGTGGTCTATACGGCGCGTTGAGACGCGCCTTTTTTGTTTATAGGTATTGCCGATCCGGAATCCTGCTCCGGGGGGGGCGGCGACGTGCCCACCGACCGCTCCTCTCACTCGTGTGGAGCTTTTCTTCTCTCTTCCCTATCTTTCTTTTTCTTTCCTCTCCTCTCTCTACCTTCCTCTCCCTCTCCTCTCGTGCATTCGCCCTCTTTTGGGGGGGGCTGATCTTTCCTTGCCCGAATTCTCTGCCTCTTTTCTCTGTGTGCTCTCAGCCCTTTTCACCTGCGTCCCGCCCTCCACTTTCTTGCCCGGCCCCTTTTATTAAATCCCGTTTTTTGCGCGGGTGCTCAGCAGCCCGCAGGCGGCCTGAATGTCCTCGCCGCGGGAGGCGCGGATGGTGGTCTGAATGCCGCGGGCCGTCAGGGCGTCGCGGAAACGGATCATGGCCTCAGTGTCGGGCGAGAAGTAGGGCGAATCGGGGATCTTGTGGAAGCGGATCAGGTTGATCCGGCACTTGATTCCGTTCAGCAGCCGGGAGAGCTCGCGGATGTGGCGCGGCGAATCGTTCAGTCCGCTCATGACGATGTACTCGAACGAGACGCGGCGTTGATGGGTGAAATCATACCGGCGGAGGATCTCGACGACGCGGGCGATGGGCCAGACCTTTTCGACGGGCATGATTTCGGCGCGTTCGTCGTGAAAGGGGTTGTGGAGGCTGACGGCCAGATGGACCTTCGACTCCTCGAGGAGGCGTTCTATCTGGGGCAAGACGCCGGCCGTGGAGAGGGTGATGCGGGTCGGCGACCAGGCGAATCCCCAGTCGGCGGTGAGGATTTCGAGCGCCCGCAGGACGTTGTCCGGGTTGTCGAGCGGTTCGCCCATTCCCATGAATACGAGATTGGTGAGGCGGTCGCTTTCGGGGATGGAGACCACCTGGTTGAGGATTTCGGCCGGGGAGAGCGACTGCTGAAGTCCCTGCCGTCCCGTTGCGCAGAAGCGGCACCCCATGCGGCAGCCGGCCTGCGAGGAGACGCAGAGCGTGGCCCGATCCCCGTCGGGGATGTATGCCGACTCGATGAAATGCCCTTCGAGGGTCCGGAAGAGGTATTTTTTGGTTCCGTCGGTCGAGCAGGATTCGTGCTCCGGTGCCGAACATGCGGGCGGGAATTGTTCGGCCAGCAGTTTTCGGTTTGTGGCGGCGATGTCGGTCATCCGCATGGGATCCTCGATTCGTCTGACATAGAGCCATCGGGCGATCTGCCGGGCGGCGAATCGGGGCATTTTCAGTTCGTTGCAGAGCGTTGCGAGCTCCTGGAGGTTTTTTCCGAACAGTGTCTGCGTGGCGGCCATTCTGACAATGAAGGGTTCTGATTACGGAGACAAAAGTAGGCAAAAAATAAAGATTTTTGTGCCGGGGCGTTCATTTTTGAATTTTTATCTCTATATTTGTGGTGCATAGCGCGTCTGTTCCCGAATCGGGGGACAGGGGGCGATGCGCGGACCGGCGCGATGATGCGACTTGTCGGACGGTTCGGAACCAGCTTGGAATTGGACCGGATTCGGGACGGAACAACCGAATCGGAACAATCGGTAGAGAGTTCGGAACAATTAAAACTTGAAATATGGAAATCAAAAAATCACCCAAAGCGGACCTGAAAAACAAACGGGGCCTTTTGCTTGAGATCGGTCTCGTCGTATCGCTCTTGCTTGTGATTGGCGCTTTCTCGTATACGCCGAAGGAGAAGCGTATCGAAAAGGTCGATCTGCAGGCGCCCATTGTCGAGGAGCAGATCGTCGAGATTACGCGTCAGGACCAGAAACCGCCCGAGCCTCCCAGAAAGGTGGAAGTGAAGGTTATCGCCGACCTGTTGCAGGTTGTGACCAACGACACGAAGATCACGACGGAAGTGGACTTTACGGAGTTCGACGAGGACGTTGAGGTTGTGCAGACGGTAGGCGTCGAGGAGGAGGTTGTCGAGGATGACCAGCCGTTCCTGATTGCCGAGACGATGCCTTCGTTCCAGGGCGGAGACCTCAATACGTTCCGTGCATGGGTTCAGCAGAACGTGAAGTTCCCGCAGATTGCGCTCGAGAACGGAATCCAGGGCCGAGTGGTACTGTCGTTCGTGATCGAGAAGGATGGTCGGCTGACGAACATCCAGGTGCTTCAGACTCCGGACCGTTCGCTGTCGGAGGAGGCCATCCGGGTGCTGAGCAAGTCGCCGAAGTGGACTCCGGGCAAACAGCGTAACCAGGTTGTACGTGTGAAGTATACGCTGCCGGTGGATTTCCGCGTGCAGAACTGATGCAGATCTTCGGATCGCAATATGAATGGGGGTATCCTGCCTTGGGCGAGGATACCCTTTTTGTCGCATGACGACATCCCGTGCCGGAGGGAGATGCCGGCCCGGAATGTCGTGGATCAACAGAAGAGAGATTTTGGAAGAGAAAAAACAAGCGAAAAAGGGGAACGTGACACCGCAGGCAAAGACGGATCAACCGACGCCGGAGGACCGGATGGAGCGTGCGGTGCTGGTTTCGGTAGTCCGGGACAATCAGGATGCGCGACAGGCCGAGGAGTACCTCGACGAGCTGGAGTTTCTGGCCGAGACGGCCGATATCCGGGCAGTCAAACGCTTCATGCAGCGCCTTCCGCAGCCGTCGGCGCGGATCTACGTGGGACCGGGCAAACTGACCGAGATCGTCGAATACTGCAAGGAGGAGGAGATCGACGTGGTGATCTTCGACGACGAACTGAGCCCGTCGCAGACGCGCAACATCGAGAAGGAGCTGCCGTGCCGGCTTCTGGACCGAACGCGTCTGATTCTGGACATCTTCCTGTCGCGGGCCCAGACGGCCTATGCCAAGACGCAGGTCCAGCTGGCCAACTACGAATACATGCTGCCCCGGCTGTCGGGGCTCTGGACCCACCTGGAGCGGCAGCGCGGCGGTACGGGGACGCGCGGCGGCGCGGGTGAGCGGGAGATCGAGACCGACCGCCGAATCATCCGCAACCGCATCGCCAAACTGAAGGAGGATCTGAAGAAGATCGACCGCCAGATGGCCGTTCAGCGGTCGAACCGCGGGTCGCTGGTCCGCGTGGCGCTTGTCGGTTATACGAACGTCGGGAAGTCGACGCTGATGAACCTCATCTCGAAGAGCGACGTCTTTGCCGAGAACAAACTCTTCGCGACGCTCGATACGACGGTGCGCAAGGTGGTCTTCGACAACCTTCCGTTCCTGCTGTCGGACACGGTTGGATTCATCCGCAAGCTGCCGACCGAACTGATCGAATCGTTCAAGTCGACGCTCGACGAGGTTCGCGAGGCGGATCTGCTGGTTCACGTGGTGGACATTTCGCATCCGCAGTTCGAGGATCAGATCGCGGTGGTGAAGCAGACGCTGCAGGAGATCGGAGCCGGAGACAAGCCGGTCTATCTGGTCTTCAACAAGGTGGATGCCTACCGGTGGGTGGAGAAGCCGGAGGACGATCTGACTCCGGCGACGCGAGAGAACCTATCGCTCGACGATCTGAAGCAGAGCTGGATCGCCCGGGCCAATACGCCGTGTATTTTTCTTTCGGCGCTTCAGAAGATCAATCTGGAAAAATTCCGCTCGGATCTGTACGGGATGGTGCGCGAGATTCACGCCGGGCGTTATCCGTTCAACAACTTCCTCTATTGAGCAACCAAATCCGAACATATGACACTTCACGTACTATCACAGCAGAACACCGTTCTGAACAAGTTCATTGCCCAGATCCGGGACCGGGAGATCCAGAAGGACTCGATGCGTTTCCGTCGGAACATGGAGCGTATCGGTGAGATCACGGCCTATGAGATCTCGAAGGATCTGCACTACCGGCCGCAGGTTGTCGAGACGCCGCTGGGCGAGGCGACGGTCCAGGTGATCGACGATCAGCTGGTCATAGCGACGATTCTCCGCGCGGGGCTTCCGTTCCACCAGGGATTCCTGAACTACTTCGACGATGCGCAGAATGCCTTCGTGTCGGCCTACCGCAAGAGCACGAAGGACGGGAAATTCAAGGTGAAGGTGGAGTACATTTCGTGCGGCAGTCTGGAGGGAAAGACGCTTCTGCTGGTAGATCCGATGCTGGCGACGGGCTCGTCGCTGGTGCTGACCTACAATGCGCTGTGCGAGAAGGGCGGAACACCGGCCTGGACGCACGTGGCGGCGGTGATCGCCAGCGAACAGGGTGTCGACTACGCGATGAAGCACATGCCGCACCAGAACACGACGATCTGGACGGCAGTGGTCGACGAGGAGCTGACTTCGCGTTCGTACATCGTACCGGGCATCGGTGATGCCGGCGACCTGGCCTACGGCGAAAAGATCTGACGGCGATGCGGCGGAAGCTCGGTTTTGTCGTTGCGACATTCGCGGCGACGGTGGTGCTGATGGCGATCCAGAAACCGCTCTTCATGGCGTGGTACGCCGCGGAGGCGGCGGGAGCAGGATTCGGGGGGTGGATGGCGGTGTTGTGGCACGGTCTTTCGCTGGACCTGACCGTGGCGGGCTACGTGACGGTCGTCCCGCTGCTGGTGACGCTGGCGACGCTGTGGGTGCGGCTTCCGGAGCGACCGTGGCGGAGGATCCTGACGGGATATTTCGCGCTGGTGTCCGTCTTGACGGCGGTGATCTTCGCCGTGGACGTGGCCTTGTACGAGCATTGGGGCTTCCGTCTCGACGCGACGATCCTGATCTACCTCTCCGACCCGAAGGAGGCGATGGCGAGTGTGGATTTCTGGCTTGGAGTTCGTCAGACGCTGCTGGCGACGGCCTATGCCGCGCTGATGATCTGGCTCTACCGACGTGTAGTGCGCCTTTTCGACGGGGAACGGCTGCCGTGGCGCACGGCGGCGGCCGGGAGTGTGGCGATGCTGCTGCTGGCGGGCTTCGATTTTCTGGCGATCCGCGGCGGTACGGGGGCCTCGACGGCCAACGTCTCGAAGGTCTACTTCAGCTCCGAGATGTTTCTGAACCATGCGGCTACGAATCCTGTCTTTTCGTTTCTTTCGAGCCTTGGCGACCGGAATACGGACTACGCTTCGGCATACCCCTTCTATGACGGGCAGGAACTTGCCTCGCGTTTTGAGGCGCTGAGGGGGAATGCGCCCGATGCGGCGGGCACGACGGAGCGTGTGCTGACGACCGAACGGCCGAATGTCGTGCTGGTGATCCTGGAGAGCTTCGCGCGCACGGTGATGGACGAGACGGTCGACGGCGAGCCGGTGATGCCGAACATGCAGCGCCTGAAGCACGAAGGGGTCTGGTTCGAGAACTTCTTTGCCAACTCCTACCGCACGGACCGCGGCGAGGTGGCCATTCTGAGCGGCTTTCCGGCCCAGACGCGGATGTCGATCATGAAACTTCCGGCCAAGAGCCATACGCTGCCCTCCATCGCGCGATCGCTTGCCGGGGCGGGTTATGCGACGAGTTTCTCCTACGGCGGGGACCTGAACTTCACAAACCAGGCATCGTACCTCTACGCTACGGGATGGGAGGAGCTGGTCTGGCAGAAGGATCTTCGTTTCGACCGTCCGGCTGCGGACTGGGGCTATGACGACGAGGTGATGTGCGACTGGTTTGCCGACCGGGTGATCCGCCTTGACGAGAGCGGCCAACCCTTCCTGGCGGCGCTTCTGACACTGAGCAGCCATACGCCATTCGATGTCCCCTATTCGAAATTCGCCGATCCGGTGCTGAATGCCATGGCCTTTTCGGACGCATGTGTGGGGCGGATGCTCGACCGCCTGAAGGCATCTCCGGCGTGGCGGAATCTGCTGGTAGTGCTGGTCGCCGACCACGGCTATCCCTATCCGGCGACGCTGCCCTACAACGTGCCGCTGCGCCACCGGATTCCGATGATCTGGACGGGCGGGGCGATATCGGCGCCGCGAACCGTTGCGACCTACGCCTCGCAGATCGACCTGGCGGCGACGCTGCTCGGGCAGATGGATCTTTCGCACGCCGATTTCGACTACAGCAAGGATATCTTTGCTCCGGCTCCGCCGCGCAAATTCGCCTACTATGCCTTCAACGACGGCTTCGGGGTGGTGGATTCGCTTGGTGCGGCGGTCTGGGATGCCACGGGCGACCGGGCGGTCGAGGCGACGAATCCGGCCCTGTTCGAGGTGGGGCGGACGATGCTGCAGCAGACCTATACCGATATCGGCCGGCGCTGAAAAATACCGCATTTTGGGTATTGCGGCACGGGGGTTGCCGTTGCTAACTTTGCGACGGATGAAAAAATACCTGAATCTATGTATAAATCCGGAGGATATGGCGGTGATGACCGCATGAGCGACCTGGTCTGCGACCGTTATCCGGTGCTGCAGGTGATGAGCCGTTTCGGCATAGCCCTGGGCTTCGGCGACAAGACGATCGCGGAGGTGTGTGCCGACAACCGGGTCGATACGGCGACGTTTCTGGCGGTGGTGAATCTGCTGATGAATTTCGGTATCGGCGAGGAGTTGGCGGGCGAGGTGTCGGTGCGTGCGCTGACGGACTATCTGCACAATTCGCACGCCTATTTTCTGGACTTCCGGCTGCCGGCCATCCGCCGCAAACTGATCGAGGCGGTGGACTGTTCGCAGAGCGACGTGTCGTTTGCGATTCTGCGTTTTTTTGACGAGTACGTGGCCGAGGTTCAGCGTCACATGGCCTATGAGGAGGATACGGTCTTTCCCTATGTGGAGTCGCTGCTGGCCGGGGAGAAGAACCGGGCCTATTCGATGGAGATTTTCCGTCGCCATCACGATCAGGTGGACGCCAAGCTGCGCGAACTGAAGAACATCATCATCAAATACTACCCGTCGGGAAGCACGAACGAACTGAACGGCGTGCTGTTCGACATCTTCACATGCGAGCAGGAGCTGGCGTCGCACAACGCCGTCGAGGATGAGATTTTCGTGCCGGCCGTGGAGCGGCTGGCATCCGAGGGCCCGCGGGCTCCGAAATCCGAGGCTTTGAGTGCCCGCGAGAAGGAGATTATCGTCTGTGTGGTGAAGGGCATGACCAACAAGCAGATAGCCGATGCGCTCTGCATTTCGGCCCATACGGTGATCACCCATCGGCGCAACATCGCCTCGAAGCTTCAGATCCACTCGGCGGCGGGGCTGACGATCTATGCCATTGTGAATAAGCTGGTCGAACTCTCCGAGATCAAGGAGACCATTCCGGAGGGCTGAACGACCGGTGTCATCCTTCGAAACGAGGCTTTTATGGCAATCCCGATCCGAATAGTTGGGGTCGGGATTGTTTATTTCATGCGGGGGCACGATCTTTGTGTCCGAAGGAGAGTGAACAGGAATTCAGTGAGGGTGACGCAACTTTTTTCGGGCCGGTCTGTTCCAGACCGGCTTTTTCGTGCATTTCGGTCTGGTTTCCGGGTCGGAAGCCTCCAGTCCGTAAGGGAACCGGTCGACGGTATTCCGTCTGTTCTTGGGCGTATTTTGGGGTTGTAATCCCTTATGGAACGGGATCGTATCCGCTGCCGCCCCAGGGGTGGCATCTGGCGAGCCGCCGTATGGTGAGCCAAAGCCCCCTCAGCGGGCCGTATTTGCGCAGGGCCTCGAGTGCGTATTGCGAGCAGGTGGGCGTGAAACGGCACGAAGGGGGAGTCAGCGGCGAGATGCAGAGTTGGTAGAAACGCACGAGCAGAATGAACGGCAGGGCGCAAAGTCGCTTACAGACGTTCAGCGACCGTTTCCAGAATCCGGCGGACGGCATGAGCGATGGATTTTGCGGAGAGGACCTCTTTCGAGGAGTAGACCAGGGCCAGATCGATATTCAGTGCAGGGCCCTGTTCCAGGATCTGTTTCTGGAGCCGGTAGGCCTCTTTGGTTCTTCGGCGGAGGAGGTTGCGTTTGTTGGCGCGTTTGTGGAACTTTTTCGGGACGGAGAAGAGGACCTCGACGTTGCGGACGGTGTCGGGTTCGGCGAACCAGACGTATCGGAACGGGAAGATGAATCCGCTTTCGCCGTCGGCAAAAAGTCGGCGCACCGCTCCCAGCGAGCGAAGCCTTTCGTTGCGTGGAAGCGCGTGCGTTGACATGATTTGCGGAGTTTGGGGTCTGCGGGAGGGTCCGGGCGGAATGCGGGGCCCGGGGGTTATTTACGGGTTTCGGAGGTTGGCGTACGGCGTACGCGGCCTTTTTTGGCGAGTTTGTGCTGCTGCGTACGGATGAACTCCTCCTTGCGGGCGTCGGTCACCAGTTCGACGGGAGCGATCTCTTCGCCCTTCTGGACCTTCTGAATGAGCAGGTCGATGGCCTTGACCATCGAGGGGGCCTCGGGGGTCGGGGCGTTTGCCAGGACGGTGATCCCGGCTTCGAGAGCGGCCTTGAGGGTTCCTTCGCCGAAGACGGCGACGGCGGGCAGGCCTTCGGTACCGAACTTTTCGACCAGGGCCTTGACATCCGAGGGCGAGTAGAGCGCCAACAGGTCGTAAGCCTCCATTTTGACGGCTTCGAGGTCGCTGGCGACGGTTCGTGCGAGGATGACGGGATCGACTGCGAGTTTGAGTTTGGCGAGCGTGTCGGGGAGTTCGGGTTTGTGGGGTTCGCTCAGGGCGAGGAGGAACTTCTCCTCCTTGTGTTTGATGATGAGTTCGACGAGGGAGGTGAACGATCCGTCGGCGAACGAGATCTTGCGTTTTCTGTAGACGATGTACTTCTGCAGATAGAGGGCAACGGCCTCGGTCTGGCAGATGTACTTCATGGTTTCAGGTACGGTGATTCGGGCCTCTTCGCAGATATGGAAGAAGCTGTCGACCGTGGTTCGAGAGGTGAAGATGACGGCCGTATGGTCGAGGATTTCGACTCTCTGGGCGCGGAACTCCTTCAGAGAGACCCCTTCGACGCGGATGAAAGGCTTGTAGGCCACATCGACCTGATACTTCTGGGCCAGTTCGTAGAACGGGGACTTTTCGATGACAGCGGGCCTCGGCTGCGAAACCAGTACACTCTTTACTTTCAAAGTTGCGTATGTTTAGGTTTATCTTGGTCGGTTCATCTTGCCGCGAGGAGCCATAAGAGGCTGATTGGGAAGACTTCGACGGTGCAAAGGTACAAAAACCAATGCAAAATCGAAATTTTTTTAGAAATAAAGAGGTTCAGGGATTCTCTCAGATATAAAACGGCCGTAATGATCAATTCGACGGCGCTGATAATGAACCAGGCGCCGCCGGTTCCTCGTGGGCAGAGTGCGAAGAGGAGCAGCGTGGGGGAGGAGATGATGACGGCCAGGGCGAAATAGGTGCGTCTGAGCAGGGCGAGCTGGGCGATGAAGGGTTGGGAGAGGGTGATGGCGCCGGCGATGCGGATGGCCGCGGACTGGAACAGGATGATCACGGCCCAGGCCAGCGTCGCGAGCAGACTGAGGGCGAGAACGGCGGCGTGTGAAAGAGCGTGACCGAGTTCGGGGGGCATGAGCGTGTCGCCGTATTTGACGACGATGACCCCCATGAAGAGCATGCCGATTGCCGTTGTGATGTTCAGGAATCGGGAGAATCCGCTGACGCCGGGTTCTTCGGCGAAACGTTTGCCCGAAGTGGAGTCGCGGGAGATTCGGGTCAGCAGCAGACGGACATCGCCGAGGTTGCGGTAGAGGAGTGTGGCGTAGGTTGCGGCGAGCAGGAGGACGAATCCCTGGAAGACGGCGTTGTCGGTGAGTGAGTCGCCGACGGGACGTTCGAGGTTTTGGGGCTGGACGGTGATGGACTGACTGCCGAAGAGGGCTGTTGCGGAGGTATCTCGCCAGGGCATCTGCGTGGTGTCGGCACATGTGGGGGCCTCGCTGCTCCAGCCGAAGCGGATGGAGTCGATCCGGGAGAAGCGGAAGGAAGCGTCGGCACCGGGTCCAGCCAGCGTATCATCACTCGTCCGCAGCGAGTCGGCCTCCCGGGACAGACTGTCGGCATGGGTCCGATTGCCGCTCTGTGATGCCGTGCCGTCCGTTCGATGTTGCGATGTTTCCCCGTCCGTCCGGTGCTGTGATGTCTCTCCGTCCGTCCGGTGCTGCGATGCCGTATCGTCCGTCCGGACCCGTATTCCGGCTCGGGCCGATGTATTCCCGGCCGGTGTTGTCCTGGAAACTGTCGTTCGCACCGAATCCGCGGCGGCAACTGCGGTTCGTGCGGTTGCCGTACCGGCCTCTGCCACGGCCGCTTCGGGATATGACGACACCTGCATCATCCGGCGAAGGCGCGTTTAAGGGTGATCCGAATGGTGGTACCCTTGCCGATTTCGGAGTCGATGACGGCGATTTTTCCCTGGTGATACTCTTCGACGATTCGCCGCGAGAGTGACAGTCCGAGGCCCCAACCGCGGGTTTTGGTGGTGAATCCGGGTTCGAAGATCCGTTTCCAGTTGCTTTTGGGGATTCCCTTGCCGGTATCCTTGACATCGATCATGACGTACTTGTCGTCGGACGAGATTTTGACGTCGATGGCTCCGTGACCCTGGAGGGCGTCGAGCGAGTTTTTCATCAGGTTTCCGACCACCCATTCGAACAGGGCGGCATTGATGTTGGCCTGTACGGGGGCGATGGCCAGTCCGTTGTAGTCGAGGGTGACGTTTCGCGGAATGCGTTTGCGGAAGTACATGACCGATTCGCCGACCACCTCGTTGATATTTTCGGGGGTAAGCGGAGTTTCCGAGCCGATTTTCGAGAAACGGTCGGTGATCTTCATCAGATGGGTGAGGTCCTTGTTCATCTCCTCGACGGCCGTCTGGTCGATATCCTGCGAGCGGAGGTACTCGATCCACCCGAGCAGCGACGAGGTAGGGGTTCCCAGCTGATGGGCGGTCTCCTTGGCCAGTCCGATCCAGACGCGGTTCTGCTCGTCGTGCTTCGACGATCGGAAGGCGATGAATCCCAGCGTAATGAACGCTGCGATGACCAGAATCTGGATGTAGGGGAAGTAGTAGAGCGACTTGAGCAGGGCCGATTTTCCGTAGAAGATCAGGTGGTAGTGTTCCGACGAGAATCGGAACCGCACGGGGATGGGCTGATTCTCGGACATGAACTTGTCGATCTGTTTTCGGAGTCGGTCGGGATGGTCGATGATCTTTTCGGGGATCAGGTGCGAGTTGACGACCTCGAGGTTTTCGTCGGTGATGATGAACGGGATGTTGTTTCCGGTGGACATGATGTCGGCGACGAGCGGATCCTGAATGGTTCCGAAGACGTCGCGGCTGACGCGTTCCATGGCATGGGCCCAGAGGGCCACGTCATGCTGCTCCTTGCCCTTGAGTTTTCGGGCCATTTCGTTGGTGTAGAGCAGCGACAGGGCTCCGAGCGTCACTCCGACGACGATGACGACGACCCGGTTTCGGAACGAG
Organism: uncultured Alistipes sp.; assembly: GCA_944321945.1. Classification (GTDB taxonomy): domain Bacteria; phylum Bacteroidota; class Bacteroidia; order Bacteroidales; family Rikenellaceae; genus Alistipes. The sequence continues at coordinate 49,217 of CALUNE010000004.1, read as the reverse complement.
AATTTTTTCGCATGGAATTTCATGTCCGGAGTTTTAGCGCGTTATTTGCGGGCGGTATCCTGTTCCGAGGTGATGCGGGCATACTCCGCGGGGTTTCCGAGGATTTCGAGGGCGCGCTTCACATCGGCATCCGACGACAGCGCATGTTCGATCACGCCGGCCTGGTATCCGTGGCGCAGGACGATGTCGTTGTTGATGGCCTGGATGACCTGTTGGCGATAGGTTTCGAGGTTGGTCTGCGTATCGTCCTTGAGCTCCTCCTCGAGTTTGGTGAAACGCTCCTCCAGATCGGCGAATCGGTCCTCTTCGGCGGCCTTTTTCAGGGCTTTCAGGGCGCGGCGCGTATCCGATTCATAGGGGACCTTCTTGTCCTTCATGAAGGCCTCGAAATCGGCGTAATCGCGATCCGTGATCGAGAACGTGCGGATATCGATCTGCTGACCGGGGTTGCGGCGGGTGTACTCGTCGCCGAAGTCCTCGATGAACCCCATGGCATAGAGCGTTGCGGCGAAACGCGAGATGTATTCCGGTTCGGTGCGGATGTCGGGCATGATTCCGCCGCCGTCGTAGACCTTTCGTCCGGCGCGGGTCGAGAACTCGGAGATCAGCGAGTCGGGCACCGTGCGCACGTCACCCTCCTGCGAGTGGGAGTAGTCGATGGCCTGGATGCAGCGGCCCGAGGGGATGTAGTATTTGGCGGTCGTGAGTTTGAGCATGGTGTTGTAACCGAGCGGGCGAGTCGACTGTACGAGCCCCTTTCCGAAGCTGCGCTGTCCGATCAGCACGGCGCGATCGAGGTCCTGCAGGGAGCCGGAGACGATTTCGGCGGCCGAGGCGGTGTTTGCGTTGATGAGCACGGCGAGGGGCAGATCCGGCAGGATAGGTTCCGTTTCGGTCCGGAACACCTGTTTCGAATCCTCCGAGCGGCCCTTTGTGCTGACGACTTCGGTCCCCTTGGGGACGAACATGCCGAGGATCTTGACGGCCTCCTGCATGATTCCGCCGCCGTTCGAGCGGTAGTCGAGCACGAGCCCCTTCAGATCGCCCTCGGCGCGGAGGCGTTCGATGGCGGCACGCATCTCCTCGTAACACCCTTCGGTGAAGTCGCTGTGGCGGATGTATCCGATACCGTCGGCGATCCATCCGGCATAGGGGACACCGGGGATGGCGATCCTCTCGCGGCGGATGGTGCTGGTGGCCTGTGAGCCGTCGAGATGCTCGACCGTGACGCGGACCTTGCTGCCGGGTTCACCCTTGAGACGGTTGGATACCTGTTCGGTGGTGAAACCGCGGACCTCCTTGCCGTCGATGGCGAGGATCTTGTCGCCGATCCTGAGGCCGGCGCGGTCGGCCGGCGAGCCTTCGTAGGGCTGGGCGATGCGGACGTAATCCTCCTTCTGACGGATCAGGGCGCCGATTCCGCCGTATTTGCCGGTGGTGAGCAGCTCGAAATCCTTCATGTTTTTTTCGGGGATGAACTCCGTGTAGGGGTCCAGGTCGCTGACCATGCCGGCGGCGGCGCCCTCCATCAGACGGTCGGGGTCGACCGGATCGACATAGTTGAGCGAGAGTTCACGCATCATGTTGACGGTGATCTCCATGTTTCGGCCGAGCCCGAAGTCGTTCCGGGCGGCGAAGATCGTGACGGCAGCGGCGGCCACGACGGCAGCAGCGGTCACCAGTCGGAAGGATCTATTTTTTTTCATCGTGTCGAATTCTTTCCAGATAGGAATCGAGGCGATACTGGACGCGGGCCACTCCGCGGCGGTTTCCCTCGATTCGGATCCATTGTCCGTATTGAGAAACTTTCAGTTCATCCTCGCCGAGCATGAGGATTTTTCGGATCCAGTTGTCGGCGCGGAAGGTCATCACCTCCTGCTCTTCGTTTCGGAGCGAGAAGCCCTCGGAGCGGAAAGCGTTGAGGATCTGATCGCGATTTTCGGCGATATCGCCCTCGACCTGACGGGAGACGAATCCGAATTTGGGATAGAACGCCGCCAGCAGCACGATCACCGCGGGGAGCATCATGCCGCGCGGGGTATGGAACATCACCTGGAAGGTTTCGCCGATGGTCAGTCGGGCGGTACCGGCCAGACGGTTCAGATACATGATCGCCACACAGAGAACGCACAGGGCGCAGAAATATTTTAGCGAGCGGAAGAAGTATTTCATCGGGTATGAATTTTTGGGATTAAAGATCGTTTCCGGTGATTTCGGCGACTTTTCGAGCGACCTGCTGCATCAGCCACTTGGGGGTTGACGTGGCGCCGCAGATGCCGACGCTCTGTCGGCCGTCGAACCACGACGGGTCGATTTCGGCGGGTTCTTCGACGACGTGGGTACGCGCATTGGCGCTGCGGCAGACTTCGGAGAGGACCTTTCCGTTCGAGGACTTGCGGCCGCAGACGAAGATCACCACATCGAAACGCCGGGCGAAATCCGTAAGATGCTCTTCGCGGTTGGCCACCTGGCGGCAGATCGTGTCGTCGATGCGGACGGTGTCGGGGTTTTTGGCGCGGCGTTTCATTTCGGCGCCGAGCTCCTCGAAGAGGGCGATGCTCTGCGTGGTCTGCGAGAGGAAGTGGATCGGCCGCTCGAAATCGATCAGCCGCAGATCGTCCGGGCCTTCGATCACGATAGTGGGCTCTTCGACCTGTCCGGTGAGGCCGACGACCTCGGCGTGGCCGCGTTTTCCGAGGATGACGACTTGTCCGCCGATGGGTTTCATGGCTTCGTGGGCCTGCATGACGCGGCGCTGGAGGCGGGCTACGACCGGGCATGTGGCGTCGATCACGCGAATGCCCAGTTTCCGGGCGCGGGCATAGGTCGTGGGGGGCTCACCGTGGGCGCGGATCAGGAGGCGTCCGCCCGCGATATCGGTCATTTCGGCATGGGTGACGGTCCGCAGGCCGAGTTGTTCGAGCCGCTGGACTTCGATGCGGTTGTGGACGATATCTCCGAGCGAATAGACCGTACCACCCTCGCCCAGCGCCTCTTCGGCCTGGGTGATGGCGCGGACCACGCCGAAGCAGAATCCCGATTTATCATCTATTTCGATACGCATGGCGGTTTGTTTTTCTTGTTGGGTTGCAGCGGGTTTCGTCTCTCCCCGTGGTTTCGTCTCTCCCCGTGGTTTCAGTCCTCTCCTTGGTTTCGGAGCCCCCCCCACTGGGGCCCCGGACTATCGGGACTGCCGGGCCATCACCTCAGCAAAACGGTCGAGGAACCAGGTCATCTGTTCGTCGATGGTCATGTGGCTGTTGTCCAGCACGATGGCATCCTTGGCCTGACGGAGCGGCGAAACGGCGCGGCTCATGTCTGCCTTGTCGCGTTCGCGGACATTCCGTTCGATCTCTTCGAGCGAGACCTGCATGCCCTTATCGCGGAGCTCCCTGTATCGGCGTTCGGCGCGGACCCGGGGGTCGGCCGTCATGAAGAGCTTCAGTTCGGCATCGGGGAATACGACCGTGCCGATGTCGCGGCCGTCCATGACCACGCCCCGGCGGCGTCCCATCTCCTGCTGCATGGCGACCAGCTTGTGGCGCACTTCGGGGATGGCGCTGACCTGGCTGACGCAGTTCGAGACCTCGATCGTACGGATCTTGCCCTCGACCAGATCGCCGTTGACATAGATGTCGCTGGCTCCGCGCTGGGGGTTGAACCGGAAGGTGATCGCGATATCGCCGAGAAGTTTGACGACGGCCTCTTCGTCGACCATGCCCGAGCGGATGGCACCGTGTTCGAGGGCATAGAGCGTGACGGCGCGATACATGGCGCCGGTGTCGATGAAGATGTAGCCCAATCGGGCGGCGATGGCTTTGGCGAAGGTGCTTTTTCCGCAGGACGAGTAGCCGTCGACTGCGATTATGATCTTGTTGTTTTTAGTGTCCGACATTTGGGAAGATGTCAAAGAAGGTGGATAATATGGTGTAAATGCCCAGGATACCGATGATGATGCCGGCCACGTGGTTGATGGTCAGCATGTGGCGGGGTCTGAAGCGGCGGCGGAAGAGGTTGATGACGCAGGCCAGGAGGGTCCACCACGAGGCGGCTCCGCAGAAGAACCCGGCGATGACGAAGACGGCGCGGAAGAATCCGCCGACGGTGTGGTCGGTCATCTCGCCGCTCGAGATCTTGAAGACGGCGAAGAAGGCGAGGATGTAGGGTACGACCATGATGAAGTTGGCGATCGTCAGGCCGAAAATCGAGGCGAAATCCTGCCAGAGGGAGGTTTTTCCGGCACGGTTGCGGCGGATCTGGGGGACGGGGTTCTGGGCGAAGATGAAGACGCCGACGATGACGACGAAGATTCCGCCGATGACCCTCAGCAGGGTATTGTACTGCTCGATCTGGTTTTGGAGCATCGAGTAGAAGAACAGGGCGGCCATGGCCATGAAGGTGTCGGCGCAGGCGACGCCGATTCCGGATACGATACCGGATCTTCTGCTTTTTGAGAGGGTTCTCTGGATGCACAGCACCGCTACGGGGCCGACGGTGATGGAGGCCGCGACGCCCACACAAATTCCCCGGAAGAGGGTCTCAACGATCTCGAAAGCCATAACGCCAGACAGCAAGGTTCAGACGACAAAGATACGAAAAAGGCGTCATATCCGCGGCATGAAAATCAAAAAAAGGGTTTGAGGAATTCATTCGCAGGTTGGAACTGTTGATAAAAAATCGAAAACTTTGGCCCCGAGGTTGCATATCGAATGGTGAAAGCGGTTAAATTTGCAAAAACCAAATTTCCCGAATGGTATGGCAGAGATGAAACAATTCGGTATCGACGTTGCTTTGGATGAATCGGTGGCACAGGGTCACTACTCGAACCTGGCGATCATATCGCACACGGCGACGGAGTTCATCATCGACTTTGCGACGTTGCTCCCGGGCGTAGCGAAGGCGCATGTCAAGAGCCGGATCATTCTGACGCCCGAGCATGCCAAGCGGCTGTTGCGGTCGTTGCAGGACAACATCGTTCGATACGAGAGCAACGTGGGCAAGATCGAGATTCCGACGCCGAGTCCGATTCCCGATACGGGGTCGAAGATGGGTCAGGCCTGATGCAAAAGAGCGGAACCAAAAAAGGTTCCGCTCTTTTCGTCTCCTCGGGGGGTAGTGGGTATCTCTGTCCGGGCCGGGCGTTTCTATTCGGGCCGGGCGTTTCTATTCGGGTCGGGCGTTTCTATTCGGGCCGGGCGTTTCTGTCCGGGCCGGGCGTTTCTATTCGGGTCGCGGCGTTTCTGTCCGGGCCGGGGCGTCACTCAGAGCACTTCGGCTACGACGTAGGTGCTTCCTCCGACGAAGATCATGTCCTCGGGTGCCGCCTGCTGACGGGCCCGTTCGAGGGCCGCGGGCACCTGCTCGACAGCTTCACCCTGCAGTCCGTAGATAGCGGCTTTGGCGGTAAGTTCGGCTGCCGGGAGCGCGCGTTCGGAGCGGGCCTGGGTGAAGATGTAGTGAGCCTCTCGGGGCAGCAGGGGCAGGATGTGGGCCAGATCCTTGTCGCGGACGAAACCCAGCACACAGTAGAGATTTCTGTGAGGAGTCGACTTGAGTTGTTCAGCGACCCATGCGATGCCGTGGGCGTTGTGTCCCGTGTCGCAGATCGTGAGCGGAGCATCGGCGAGTTTCTGCCAGCGGCCCATGAGCGAGGTGTTGGCCGCGGCGTTGCGCAGGCCTTCGAGGTAGGCGCGGCGGGAGATGGTCAGGGGGGTCTCCTCGTGGAGGAAATCCACGGCGGCCGAAGCCGTCACGATGTTGCGGACCTGGTAGTCGCCGTTCAGATCGAGTTCGGCGTCGAACTCCTGGTTGTCGCGGGTCCGGTGCAGGCGGAAGAGCTGCCGATCGCCCTCCGAGTGGTGTTCATCGCACGAGAACTCCTTTTCGGCATAGATCACGCGGGATTTGTTGGCGGCGGCGACCTGTTCGAAGACCTCGTTGTAGCGGGGATCGGCTTCGCCGATGATGACCGGGATGCTCTTCTTGATGATACCGGCCTTTTCGCGGGCGATTTTCTGGAGGGTGTCGCCCAACAGGGCGGTGTGTTCGAGGCCGATGTTGGTAATGACGCTGAGGATCGGGACGATGATGTTCGTGGCATCGAGACGTCCGCCGAGGCCGGTTTCGATGACGGCGACCTCGACGTCGCTCTGCGCGAAGTAGTCGAAGGCCATGGCGGCGGTCATTTCGAAGAACGAGAGTTCGAGTTCGACCATCTTGTCGTGGTGTTTGTCGACGAAGTTGACGACCTTCTGTTTGGGGATCATCTCGCCGTCGACGCGGATCCGTTCGCGGAAGTCGACCAGATGGGGCGACGTGAAGAGTCCGGTCCGATAGCCGGCCTGCTGGAGGACGGAGGCGATGATGTGTGCGACGGATCCTTTGCCATTGGTCCCGGCCACATGGATGGTGAAGAAGTTGCGCTGGGGGTTTCCGATGTGGCGGCAGAATGCGGAGATCCGCTCCAATCCCGGTTTGTAACCCGTTGCGCCCTGGGTTTCGAAGGCGGGCAGCGACTGGAAGAGGAATTCGAGAGTCTGATTATAGTTCATGACGACAAAAGGGTGTTAATTCACGAGATGGTTCCGGCGTTTGACGCGGTAGGCGATGAAGTAGAGTACGGAGAGCAGCAGCACGTACTGGGCCATGCGGGCCAGGTAGTCGCCGTAGCGCGTATAGACGGTTGTTTCGGAGTTGAGAGGAACCTCTGCCGTAAGGATACCGCGCTCCTCCCAGCCGAGGGTCTGGCCCACCTTGCCCGTCGGGGCGATGAAGCCCGACATGCCGGTATTGGCCGATCGGGTGATGGCACGGCGGTGTTCGATGGCGCGCAGGCGCGAGATCGAGAACAGGTGCCTGTACCCGGGGGTGTCGCCCCACCAGCCGTCGTTTGAGACGATGGCCATGAATTGGGCGCCGCGGCGGACGAAGTCGCCGTAGAAGTCGCCGTAGAGTCCTTCGTAGCAGATGGCCGGGCCGACCGTGACGCCGTCATGCTCGAAGGCCGATCCGTGCAGCCCCTTTCCGATCTGGCCGACGACGCCACCCAGGTCGATGACTAGGAAGCGCAGTACGTCGAAGATCCACGTGGGGGTATTTTCGACGCCGATGACCAGCCGGCCCTTGTGGTGGAGCTGGATGCGCCCTGCCGAATCCAACCCGACGGCCGAATTGAAGACGTCGTAGTATCCGAGTCGGTCGCGGCGGGCCGTTTCGGTCTGGGTGCCGGCTGCATAGCGGCGGATGGTGTTGGCGCCGGTGATGAGCAGGGCGTCGGGATGGTTGCGGCGCAGCGAATCGGTGAGTTGCAGCCAGAAGCTGCCTGGGCCGGTTCCGATCCAGGCATTGTCGCTCAGATCGGGTTCGGTGTAGTATCCGGGGACGGCGGTTTCGGGGAGCAGAATGAAACGGGCATCGCCGGGCACCTGCCCGAGCAGATCAAGAATATTCTGCTCCTGACGCTCCGCATCGCCGTGGAACTTGTCGTAACAGTCGACGTTGGGCTGGATGATGCTGACGCGCACCGAGCCCTCGTCGGGTTGTTTCCACATCGAGAGGATCCCGGCCGAGAGAGCCATGGGCAGGAGGATGGCAGCGGCTGCCGAGATCCATTTGCGGAGGTTGCGGCGCTCTTTCCAGGCTTCGAAGAGGAGGATATTGACCACCAGTACCCAGAGCGAACCGCCGAAGACGCCGGTGTATTCATACCATTGTACGGCCCAGACTTCGTGCGAGAAGCCGTTGCCGAGGATGAGCCAGGGCCAGGAGATGTCGCCGACGGTGTACCAGTATTCGGTGGTGATCCATGCGGTGACGAGCGTGACGTAGGCCAGAGCCTTTGGGGCCCGTTTCGAGACGGTATGGAAGAGCATGAAGGCGATCAGGTTGAGGATCGTCGAGACGACGGTGGCGGCTATGGGGCCGACGGGTGTTGCATACCAGATCCACCAGACGGTCAGGGCGTTCCAGAGGACGAACGTGAGCGTAGCCCAACCGAATATGCGCCACCAGTCGCGGTGCGATGCGCCATACGAATCGCTGATCCACAGCAGGGGTACGAATCCGGCGAAGAGTGTGAAGCCCGACGCACCGAGCCAGCCAGGAGCGAGGAGGATGGCCGAAAGGAGTACCGCTGCAAATCTGCGCAACATGAAAGGGTGATTTTACGACGGCAAAAGTAGTCAAATGCCGTCATATTTCAAAATATTTTCGAGATTTGGCCGTGGGGAGCCGACGCGGCAGACGGGTGCCGGGACGCGGGGCGGTCGGTTGTTTGCGGGAGCAGCCGGTGACCGATGTCGTTCCGGTCTTTTCCGGCCGGCGGGACGGGATGTGGAAAGGGACGTCTGCCGGCGGGCAAACGTCCCTTTTTTCGGGGTGAGGCCGATGCGGGGTCAGCGCCGTACGATGCGGTCGTCGGTATCGACCGTATATCCGTCGACGGGGGCCTCGTCCAGGGCATTGAAGCTTTTGTTGGTGACCGACTGGATTCCGCCGTTGCCCGAGCCGGAGGTTCCGCTGTTGGTTCGGATCAGTTCGCCGCAGAGGGCGAAATCCCAATCGGTGCGGGCTTTCCAGGCGGCATCCTGCTCTTCGTCGCCCAGCGGGCTCGAGCCCACGACCTTTCCCTGTTCGAGCGAGACGTAGACCCACGTCTGGTCGTTGAGTCCCTCGATGGTGAGGCTTTCGACCCGGGCGGGTTCGGCGGGAGTTTCCGGCGATTTGCTGCTCTCCTGCGAGCAGGCGCCCAGCCCCAGGCAGCAGGCCAGGACGACCTGTCCGATGATCTTATGTCGTGTTTTCATGCGCATTGTGGTTAATCCGTAAGACTGTTCAGATTTCGCGATCCGTCGTGCTGATAGAGGTATCGGATTGTCAGGCGGCCGCTGCCCGCGTCGTAGTCCGTGACGGAGAACTTGGCATACCGGCCGCTGGCGGTCCGCAGCACGTAGGGAGAGGTGAACGGCACGCCGAGGTTGTCGAGCCACGGCACGGCGGACGCCGAGGTGGTCTGCAGGGCCGTGGTGGCGATCGAGAAGAGGTTGGCACCCATTTCGAGCGGGGCGGGGGTCTCCAGTTCGCACGTATAGGTTTGCGGATGGTCGGCATCGCGGGCGTCGATGACCGAGAAGGCGTCGAGGGTGCCGCTTCCGAGTTTGCCGACCTCCGAGCGGGTGACCGTCAGGAAGTATTTCGGTTCGGCATATCCGGCATAGCGGTCGGCGGCCTCCGAGAAGTCGAAGGCCATCTCGATCGTATTCTGGTTGTCGACATATTCGCCCTGCATGGGGTGGTCGCCGCCCTGGTTGACGGCGATGGGGGGCTGTACGGTTATGGTCGGGGTGACGGCATAGGGCTTGTCGGCGACGCCCATCGTGAAGGCGAGGTCGTTGCGCGACGAGTAGGAGACCTTGACGCGGAAGATGACCTTCGGGGTGTACTCCGTGCAGGAGCAGCCGGTGAATTCGTGGCTCAGCACCGAGGGGGTCCGATCGGTCAGGAAGAAACAGTAGGGCAGGTAGTACCGTCCGCGGTCGCCCCACCATTCGCCGTAGGAGTTCACGACGATGAAAGCGCCGCGATGGGTCTGTTCGCCGTCATTGAATTCGACCGTGTCGTCATACCCGACGATGGTCATGGCGTGGGCGCCGTCCGTGGCCAGTCGGGTGAGCAGGTATTTGTATCCGGTCTGCGAGGGGCCGGCATAGTCGGTGTCGAAGGTCCAGCCGTTTGCCAGGGCCGAATAGGAGAGGATCCCGCCGTGTGAGCTGCCGTTTCCGGCGTCGTAGAGATAGCGGCGGGCCAGATCGATGCCCTCCTGGGTGGTGGCATCGATCGTGATGATTTCCTTCACGCGGTTGTGCATGGCGCGGATGTACCTGTCATAGCCCGAAGCCCAGCGATACCCGGAGATGAACGTCGGATCGGGGAAGTCGGCCAGGGACATGGCACCCTGTTGTTTGGCGATGTTGAGGCCCTGCTCGGCGAACCCTCCCTGGTCGATTCCTTCGTTGAGGAAGTTCCAGGTGAAGAAGTAGCTGTAGGTATTTTCGTCCGAGGCCCGGGCGTCGAGATCGCGCAGACGGTTCATCTCGTAGGTGAACAGGTAGCGGATGCCCGACGACTGGGCACACGAGCCGCCCTGCTGGGAGAACACCTCGGGGAAGAACTTGAGTGTCGAGTTGTCGACGCTCGAGGGGAGTTGTTCCGGGGCGGGTGTCGAGGGGCTCCAGGCGCTGGCGCGACGGATCCGCAACACCTCGTCCGTGGGGGTCGGTACGGCGTAGCTTTTGCGATAGGGCTGGCCCGAGGCGGGGAGGATCACTGCGGCGAGCAGCCCGGCGAGCAACAGACGTTTCATCATTTCAGTCGGTTGAAGGTTTTCAGAGCCTCGTTGCGGACTTCGGGCGAGAGTTTTTCGTCGCGGCTCATTTCGAGGGCCGTGTCGGCGATCATCTGCCGGTTGACCGAGAGGGTGAACCATCCGAAGGCTTCGAGCATGGCCCGTTGTACATCGGGATCGTCACACGAGCGCATGTACTCGAGCAGCTGCGGCACGAGGAAGTGGATGTGGTAGTTCCGCATCGAGCGGATCTCCTGCAGGCGGCTCTTTTTCGAGCAGTCGGGGCTCATGATCTTCTGCATGGGGGCGATCCAGCGGTTGGAGTTGACCTCGATGGCGTGGCGGATCTGGTCGTGGACGAGTTGGGCGTCGAGGTAGTTCGTCTGGGGGAACTGGCGTTCGAACTCGTCGATGAGTTTCTTCTCCTCGAACATGGGCATGGCCTGTTTGAGGGCGAATTCGACGCGTTCGGAGGTATTGTTGCGGATCGAGGCGGCGATCATGGCGGGGATGAGGCGGTCGTCGCCGCTGCGGGCGAGGATGTTGGCGGCGAAACGCTCGACCATTTCGTAGCTGTCGGTCATTCCGAGCGAGACGGCCTCGATGAAGGCGTCGTCGCGGCACTCCGAGAGGTTGATGAAGCTCTGCATGCGCAGCTGATGGCTGGGGCTTTCGCGGAAGATGCGCAGCAGCTCCTGCGAGGAGAGTTCGCCGCGGCGGAAGAGTTTTTCGACGGCCAGGGCCTGCAGGGCCGGGTAACGCTCCTCGCGGAGCATGCGGCGCCACGTGGAGGTCTTGTCGTCGCGCAGCAGACGGTTGACGTCGATCTTCGGGTCGGCCGAAGCGAAGGTGAAGGTCGGGTCGCCGATGAGGTGCTGTTCGAGATAGGGGGCGTATTTGACCAGATTGCCGACGTTCATGCCCAGGCCGAGCAGTCCGACGTACCGGTCGACCCACTTGTCCTGCAGGACGTTGACCGAGTTGGCCAGCACGGCGACGGTCTCTCCGGGGCCGAAGATGTAGGCGTTGGCGATGCTGTTGTCGCGGTGGAACGAGCCGTTGAAGCAGGCGTCGAGTGACACGACGCGGCAGCCGGGCTCATAGTCGTCGAAATCCTCGAGATAGAGGTCCAGATCGCTCACGTAGATCGAATCCCGGGCGCGCAGCGCGGCGTCGTCCACGCCGTCGAACCACGCATCGGGGAATTCTCCGTAGCGGCGGGCGATGCGTGCGCGGGCGCTGTCGGCCGGGATGTCGTGCGCGGCGGCGTGGCGCATCGATTCGCGCAGGTAGAGTTTGATCTGTTCGATCTGCTCGCGGGTGTTGTTTGTTTTGGGCAGGTCGTTCAGGTACTCCGTATTCCAGTCGCCGTGGTGGTGGAGGACGGCGTAGTCGAGATCGCGGCGGCGCATTTCGTTCTTCAGGCGCGGTTTGATGTGTACGTCGCGCTTGTGGTCGATGTAGCTGATTCCGTTGCGCTGACGTTCGAGCCAGGGGAAGTGTTCGAGCAGGGTGGCCTTTTCGTCGATGCGGGCGACCATCGATTCGGAGATGAAGCCGTTGCCGCTGAAGAAGAGGATCTGGTCGATCGGTTCGGGATGCTGCTTGGCCTGGACGACCTTTTCCAGATAGCGGCGGAGCTTTTCGTAGCGGCTTGTGCCGTTGCAGTCCGAGGGTCGGATTCGGCCCGAGTAGATGTCGGGACGGGTCTGCTGGGCCGATTCGGCCGTCAGCGAATAGTAGTAGCATCCGGGGTGGATCGAGTCGGGGCCGATGGGCTCGAACCGGAGGCTGAAATCATCGTAGAAGCGATCCGACGGCACGGAGGATTCCCAGCGGTCGAAGGCCACCTGGTCCATCTTGAAGGCGCTGGTCAGATGCTGGGCGTCGCGCACCATGACCACGGGGATGTCGCCGATCAGGACCGTTCCTTCGATCGGGGCCTCCTTTTGGGCGTGCAGATCGCGGAGCAGGTTCCGCAGCGAATCGGGTTGCGAGGTCCGGTCGATGACCAGATGGACCTTCAGACCGCTTGTTTCGATCTGTGCGATGTAGGCGTCGACCTGGGGACGCGCTTCGGCGTAGCTTTTTTCGTCGATGACGACGGCGAAACCGCTGTGTGAGGCTGCGATGAGCGGAGCCTGCAACAGAAGAAGCGCTGCGAGGAGCGCTTTTTTCAGACAATGCATGTGTGTGGCGTGTTTGAGGTGTTGTGTTTCAGAAGAGGATTTCGGCGCCGACGGTGAAGCAGCGGCGGTCGGTGGCGTCGTACCGATCGGTAAAGGTGTTGGCTCCCAGGTAGTATTTGAGGGCCGCGCGGGCGAACAGTCCGCCCCAGAGGTTTCCGAAGAGCCGCCGGTATCGGATTTCGACGTTTCCGCCCATCCAGGTTCCGGTCATGTATTCGAACTGCGGATCGGTGTAGACTTTGCGCAGCCGTTCCTGCACGGTCTGCGAGGCATCGGGAGCTCCGCCGCCGGCCACGCCGAGGGTTGCCGTGAGCTGGTTACGGCCGAAGAAGAAGTATTTCGAGGCGGTGACGCCGCCCGTCACGCGGGTGTATTTGCGGCTGTTCCCGTCGCCTTCGTAGTGGGTGGTTTCCGACTGTTCGAGCCGTCCGACAGCATCGAGCGAGAAGCAGGGGGTTCCTTCGCGCAGCAGGTCGAAACGGTATTCGCCCTGCAGGGCGGAGACGGTTTCGCGGTTCTTGAGCCCCGAGCTCTGGATCTTGAATGCGAGCTGGTTGTTCTTGTCGGGGTCGTTGTAGGCAGTCTGTTCGTACCAGATGCCCTCGACGGTCTTGTGCTGCCAGCCGATGATGAGGTTGTGGACGCGCCGTTCGTTTCCGAAGCGGATGCGGTCGCTCACCGAGAAGGCCTTCCGCGAGTAGTCGCCGCCGAGAAAGGTGAACGTGGCACCGCCGTCGCGGGCCTCTTCGCGGTTCGAGGCGTAGCGCACTTCGAGTAGGTTGGCGATGCTCCGTCCCGAATCCCAGGCCAGCTGCAGGGCGCCGGTATACTCCGTGCCGTTGTAGTCGCGCGGATAGCTTTGGGATGTCCCGGTCGAGATGGTGCTGTAGTCACCCAGACCGTTGAACCGGAAGTAGACGTACGATTCGCGGGGGTCGATGACCGTGTGGGAGATCGATTCGCTCATGAGGTTGAATGACCCGGAGAGGCCCAGTGAGAATCCGGCGCCCAGTCCGTAGTGGATTCCGGGCGTGATGACGAAGTGCATGCCGTCGGTTTTGGGCCGGGGGTCGGTCTGATTGGCCGAGCTGCCGGTGTCGTAGTCGAGCTTGAGGGCGAGGGTGAGTCTGTCGAGCGGATGGTAGGCCACGTTTCCCGAGAGGACGAAGCGCTGGATGTTGAAATCCGACGGGATCGAATCGCCGAGGATGAACGGATTGTCGTCCGCAATCTGGAGGGTCGAGTTCCAGCGGCGGGCAAACTCCTTTCCGTCGTCGTATCGGATGCTTCCGGCGCAGACGACCTTGTTGAAACGCCGCTGGCCGGCCATTCCGACGCCGAAATGTCCGGTTTTGGACGATTCGTCCAGATCGTGGAAATCGCCTCGTTCCAGTTTGTAGTCGGCCTGGAAGTCGATCAGATCGCTCAGGGGCGAGAACCACAGCGACGTGGGGTTGTGGCTTTCGGCATAGAGGTTTGCCGAGCGTTCCAGCTCCTTGTAGACGGGGAGCTGGACCTTCTCCTGGGCCCGGAGCGGGGTCCCGCCCGCAAGCACGCACACCAGACACAAAGCACTGGTCGGGAATCTTTTCATGGCAGTTGATCCGTTAGATGAAGTTTGTTTTGAACCGAAACGGCTCTGCCCTTGACGAGGGAGCCGTTTCGGTTGAGTGTCGTCGTCGGTCGACGGCGGCGGGGGACTGTCAGTCGACCTGAGTCGGCTGCTGGCCGGGGGTCAGGGGCTGATCCGTCAGGAAGTCGTTCGACGAGTTGTTGGTATCCTGATAGTAGGCCCGGCCGTTTTCGATCTTGGTCACCTTGCGGCGGATGCACTTGCCGGAGAATCCGTTGACATAGGCCTTGCCCGAGTCGTCCTGCGACATGAGGAGCTGGGCCTGTTCGGTTTCGGTGGCGTCCCAGATCTCGACGGCGTCGAGCAGATAGCTGCTCGGAATCATCAGGTTGCGCTGGGTTTTGGTCGTATTGGGTTCGACCATGTAGTTTTCGCTGTCGCTGGCATAGGCTTCGGGGGTGATGCCGTCGGGCAGTTTGGCCAGCAGGAAGGCGCCCTTCATGAATCCGGGATTGAGCTGACGCTGGGTGTTTTCGTTGAAGATGATGGTCAGGTTGGCCGCATCGTAGTCGACGTCGGCGCTGGGGATGGAGACGTTCGGAATATAGACTTCCCAGTCGGCGCCCGAGAGATCGGCACCCTGTTTGGCGGTCCAGTCGGTGGCGTCGTTGGCCACGACGATGCTCTCACCGGGCTGCAGCGGATGTTCGGTTCCCGAGCCGGGGAAAGCCGCAGCCACGCCATAGACGGGATAGAGCGGGAAGACGGTCTCCCATGGGTTGGTGGCGGTGGTCAGCGGGGTGACCGAGGCGACGATCAGACCGTCGAGATACTGCACCTTGTCCGAGTTGTTGACAATCTCGAAATAGGTGTCCGTAATCGAGTATGCGGGGCTCGACGTCGAGTAGATCTCCTTGAATACCAGAGGAGATTCGTTGACTTCGGCCAGTGCGATCGTCGCGCTCTGATCGGCGAAGACGTCGGCCTGTGCGGAGCCCGTGAAGGAGATCGTATTTGAATACTGGCCCGTAGCGGTGATGCGGTACTGGCCCGAGGATACTTCGAAGATGACCGAGCTTTCCCCGGCGGCGAGCTCTTCGGTATAGGTGAGCTCCTTGTCGGCGTTGACGGCCGTCACGCTCATGGCGGGCAGGTCGGATGTCTCGTAGCCCGACGGAGCGGTCAGCGTGACCGTCAGTTTGAACTTGTTCGAACCGCCGTTTCCGCCTGAGGCGTCGTCGTTGTCGCTGCTGCTGCAGCCGGTCGTGAAGAGGGCTCCCGAGGCCAGGAGCAGGAGGGCTTTAGCCCACGGATTCATCGTTTTCATACGTTTCTACTTTTTTATATTACATCTGGGTTGCTGAATCGGGATTGGCTGTCGTCAATGTTTTCCGCCGATGTGGAGTTTGAGTTCGGCGCCGAAATACATGTCGGGATAGATCTGTTTGTATCCGGTGCGGGTGTCGTAGTAGTGCCAGCGGGAGGTTCGGGTGAAGTTGTTGGCCGTGAAGGAGAGTTCGACGATCCGGCCGATCTCCTTCGTGAGGCGGAAGTTGAACATCACCCACGGGCGGAACGTTTCGCGGTCGAAGGCCGTCGAGAGGGCCTTGTAGACCATCTGCGAGTATCGCGAATCGGAGGCGAACTCCGCCTGCCAGGGGGTGTAGTTGCCCTGTTTGTCGTAGAATCCCAGGGGGCAGACCTGCAAGAATCGGCCGTCGTCGGTGGGTTGGAAGCGGTTGTTTCCGGCCTCGTCCTGCCAGATGTTCTGTTCGCTCTCGTACCAGACGACCTGCATCGTGGTCGAGAAGACGAGCTTCAGCTGCGGGATGTGGGTAATGAAGCGGAAGTTGGTGTTTACGCGGTCCTGGATCGTACCGCTTCCGGCGGGCATCAGTCGGATGTAGTCGTCGTTTTCGGTGACTTTCGAGTAGTAGTTCTGCTCGTCGGTGCGTCGGATGTGGAACCAGGCGCCGTCGATGATGAGCGAGGTGCGCAGGGCGCGCCACGTACCCAGATCGAGGCTGTATTCGACGCCCTGTTTTTCGCTGCGCGAATTGTTGGTCGGGGTGAGGTAGGTGCCGATGTAGTCTTCCTGGCTGGTTGCGGCCGTTACCTTCTGTCCGGATTCGTCGGTATAGGTGACCTGTCCCTCTTCGAGCCGCAGGTCGGTGGCCGAGGAGGGGACGTCGAAGGTCTGATAGTGCATGTAGTGGGGGCGCGATGCGAAACCGAACTCGTTGGTGTGTTTTTCGCGGAAGTAGGTCACGGCGCCGCGCACCGTTCCGAGGCGGAAGGTCAGACCGGCCTCGAACTTGCGGCTGCGGGCGGGTTTGAGTTCCGGATTGGCCAGATCGGTGAGGATGTCGGTCGACAGGACGGCCAGCGAGCCGTTGGGATCCGAGTTCGAGACCTTGGCCAGGCTGACGCGGTCGAAGTAGACGTTGTCGGGATAGAGATAGAGCAGCGTCGGGGATTTGTACGAGAGGCCCCAGCCGCCGGTGAGGGCGAGCATGCCTTTCGGGCCGTCGAAGAGCGTGTAGGTGAGGTTGACACGCGGCTCGACGGTGAAGATGTCGTTCTGACGGGCCTGCGGGTCGAGGAACATGTTCGTCAGACGCACGCCGGCCTGCAGGGCCAGTGCCGTGGAGCCGAGTTTGAGGTTGAGGCGGTCCTCGGCGAAGAGGGCGAGGTTGTTCAGCGCCGGGATGTCGCGGAACGAGCGCGGACGCAGCGTCTGGCTCGAGGTGCTCTGCGGCGGTTGCTGAACGTCGAAGATCAGGCCGCGGCCGTAGTTGGCGTCATACCGCCAGTCGGCACCGATGCGCAGGTTCGTAAAATTCCCCCCCCCGAACTGGATAATCTTGTTGGCCTTGATTTGCAGATAGATATTCAGCGGTTTGCCTTCGATTTCGTAGTCCGAGTAGTAGGACGACGGGAGGAAGATACCCTCGTTCATGCCGGGCGTGGTGGTGTTGGTGATCACGCCGCTCGGAGCCGAGACATACTCGTGCAGACGGTCGCTCTGGTAGGATTGCGAGACCATCAGGTTATAGTCCAGGGCCGAGAGCAGGGCTCCGTTGAGTTTCCAGCTGCCCTCGAGGTTGAGGCGGGCGCCGATGTTCCGGTTTTCGTAGGTGCTGCTGGTGACCTGCATCTGGGGGTCGGTCTTGCTGTTGTTGACGTTCGAGTAGAAGGTTCCGTTGATCCGCAGGAGCATCGGGCGTCCGGCGACGTCGACGTTGTTCGAGTATCCGAGCGTGGCCGTGATTCGGTCGTATCCCAGATAGCGTTTGCGGGTATCGCCGAACGACTGGGTCCAGTCGACGCCGGCATTGATGGCGCCTCCGTTTTCGAGGGCGAATCCCTTTCCGGCGTAGATCATCTTCGAATAGGGGTCGGCCTTGAATTTGGCCTCCCAGGGGGTTGCGCCGGTTTTGGTCTTGACGATGACCACGCCGGAGGTGAGGTTTCCGTACTCGACGGAGGGGATTCCGCGGATGACCTCCATCGATTCGACGTTGTCGGGGGATACCGAACGCAGATCGACGCCCTTTCCGGCGGTGGTCTGATCGCTCATGCCGTTCAGCGACTGGTTGGAGGCGCTTCCGGCCATCGAGGGCGAGAGGGCCTGGAGGTTGCTGTCGTTCGAGAGCGGGGCTCCGTCGACGACCACGGCGGCGCCCATTGCGTTGTTCGAATCGGAGCCGATTTCGCGGATCGAGGCCTGGCTGGCGACGTTCAGTCCGGGGTTTACCGAGAGGTTGCCGGGCAGGAGCTGGAACATGTCGCTGATGCTCATGGGCTGGATATGGCGGATGGCCTCCTCGCCGATTTTGGAGGTTGATCCGGCGTCGGTGGGCTGGGCCGTGACGACGACCTCTTCGAGGCCGAGGCTGAGGGGTTCGAGCGCGATCCGGAGATCCTTGATGTCGGCCGAGAGGGTGATCTTTCGCTCGACGGGGCTGAATCCGAGGAAGGAGACATGATAGGTGATTTCGCCGCCCTTCAGCCGGTCGAGTTTGAACTTTCCCTCTTCGTCGGTGACGACGCCGAGCGTGTTGTTGACCACGAACGAAGCCAGAGGCACGGGGGCACCGGTCTCGGCGTTGACGACCTGTCCCGAGATGGAGAAGAGGGGCACGGTGCTTTTTTGGGCCTGGACGGCCGATGCAGTCAAAAGCAGTATCAGGGTCAGAAGTCGGAAAAGTCGTGTCATCATCGGGTCATCTAATCGGTTCTCCACTAATCTGTCGTTCCATTCGGGCGGAATGGTTATGATTTGTAATCAATCCTGCCGGATAAGATATTTTATGAAATCGTTTTTGTTTAATTTATATTTCATTGTAAGCAAAAGCGACACATCTAATATTTTATTATAACTAACCGACATTGTTAATAATCGGTCGTTATGTTGCAAATATAATGATAAATTCAGGAATTGTTTCGACGTTTGAAAGTTTTTTAATTATTATTTGCGATTGGGATGGAGGCTTCGTACGCCTCGGAGGAATGATCCGGGCGGCCGTTTTGCGGTAAGTCCTTGACTGTATGTCGTATCGGCGGGGGAGAATCCGGACGATCGACGTGAACTTCGGAGTGGAGGGTGCATGCAGGCATGGCGAGGATCTCTTTTGCGGGGCAAAGGTAGGGGCTCCGCCCGGGGGAGTCAATCGCCAGAAGTAGGTATATCGGACCTCTGTCCGTGGGGGTGAGCGCGGGATTGCCGGGTGTCAGTTGACTGGTTCGACGCCTTCGCTGCGACGCTTGAGGCAGCATTCGGGCTCCTTGTTGGATTCGAGGATCCAGAGGATGAATCGTTTCAGATCGGGGGTGTCGATGCTTCCGTAGTTGGCATGTTGCTCGCGAGTCATGCTGCCCAGCACCCACCGGTTGTCGAGCGAGTATTCCAGCGTGTAGTATTCGGCCTGCCTGGAGAGGGTTTCGATCCACACGGCGCCGTAGCGGGCTTCGGGGATCTCGCGCGGTTCGGGGAATTCGTAGACGAAGAGTTTGTAGTTGCCGTAGGTGTTGATCGATTTGATGCGGAAGGCGTTCCACTCCTGCACGAAGGCTTCGCCGCAGATCTGCTGGATGTTCGTGCGCAGCCAATCCTCGTCGGCGAGGGCTTCGAGGGCGATTTTGCCGTTGCTGATGGTTTCGACGAGCATCGGGAACCAGCGGTATTCGGGGTCGTAGATTCCTGTTCGGCGGCATGCGGCCGGTTCGTCCGGGGTCTCGAATTTTTCGAGGAACAGTTGGGCGGCGGAGTTGACGATTCGGAGGTAGAAGGGTAAAATCTCCTGCAGCAGATCCATCCGTTGGAGGGTGGTTTCGATCGCAATGTTCACGAACAGATTGTTTTGCGGGTCGTCGGTCTGCTCGACGCAGATCTTGACCATGAAGCGTTGGTCCATGACCTCGGCGGCGGCAGCCCGTGCCTTTTGGAGATCTCCGGAGCAGTAGAACGGATAGCGGAGAAAGAATTGGGGATCATCGAAGAGGAAGGCGTAGGTGGTTTGGGCGTCGGGGGTCTGCACGAGGATCGTGTTTTCGTCCTTGTCCTCATCGATGGGTTTGAGGTTGTTTGCGCGCAAGAGGCGGCTGATGGCATCGAGCGAAGGTTTGTTTTTCCGTGTCCGGACGGAGAGATATGCCATGCCGCCGGCGGTCATGGCGATGACCGTTTCGAGGAGAATCCAGGTCGACCAGTCCGGTTCCCGATCACGGATCGACAGGTCGAGGAGGATGAAAAGCAGCATTCCGATCGCGATCGCGCCGTAGAGATAGGGGGCCGCGGGCCTTATAGCTTCGGCGGTGCGCTTTATCGGTCTGACGATCTTTTCTTTTTTCAGGATGGATTTCATGGCGGGGCGAGACGGTGGATGAGGGGTGAATCCGGGTTGCGGGGCCGGGATCTCAACAAAAGTAGGGTTTTGGATTGAGAAAAGCAAGTCCCGTCGGACATTGCGGTCAAGCTGCCGATACGAAAAAAGGGAGGCAATCTTTGCCTCCCTTCTGAGCCGAATCCGAGATTTGAACTCGGGACCCCTTCATTACGAGTGAAGTGCTCTACCGCTGAGCTAATTCGGCCTTCGTCTCTCCTCAGATGTGCCTTCCGGTTTTTGTATCTTCTTCCGCCCTCCCCTTGGGTGAGCCTCCGTATTACAACCGTTCGGTTCTCTTTGGGACTGCAAATATCAGCAAAAAATTTTTTTCCTGCAACAATTTTGCAAAAAATTTCTCAAATCTTGTTATCTTCGCAAGAAAACTGACCCGTCAATACGTCATGATAACTTTTCTGATCTGCCTGGCTCTCCTTGTCGGAGCCTATTTTACCTATGGGCGCTATCTGGAACGCCTCGTGAAAATCGACCCGAAGGCCGAAACCCCCTGCGAACGTCTGTACGACGGAGTGGATTATGTCCCGCTGCCGCGCTGGCGGGTCTTCCTGATCCAACTGCTCAATATCGCCGGAACGGGCCCGATCTTCGGTGCGATCCTCGGCGCCTGCTTCGGTCCGGTGGCCTTTATCTGGATCACGCTGGGCGGAATCTTTCTCGGCGCGATGCACGATTTCCTCTCGGGCGTGATGCTCGTGCGTAACGACGGCCTGAGCATTCCGGAGGTGGTCGGACGCTATCTGGGCGGCGGCATGCGGCAGTTCATGCGGCTGTTTTCGGTGCTGCTGCTGGTGCTGGTGGGGGCGGTCTTTGTGCTGAGCCCGGCCCAGCTGCTCAACAGCATCGCTCCCGGGGTCTCGATTCCCGCATGGGTCTGGATCATCCTGGCCTACTATTTCGTGGCGACGCTGCTTCCGATCGACAAGATCATCGGCAAGATCTACCCGCTTTTCGGCGTGGCGCTCATCGTCATGGCCGCAGGACTGGTCGGCGCGCTGATCTTCGGCGGCTGGCACATCCCCGAACTTACGACGCTGCATAACTTCCAGCTCGATCCCGAGAGCCTCCCGATCTTCCCGACGCTCTGCATCACGATCGCCTGCGGTGCCATTTCGGGCTTCCATGCCACGCAGTCGCCGCTGATGGCCCGCTGCGTGAAGAACGAAACCGAGTGCCGGTCGGTCTTCTACGGGGCGATGATCTCCGAGTCGATCATTGCGCTGATCTGGGCAGCGGCAGCCATGGCCTTCTTCGGCGGAGCCGGCGAGCTTTCGAGCGCCCTGGGCGAACACAGCGGCAGTGCGGCATGGGCCGTCGATGCGGTTTCGAACGGACTGCTGGGTGTCGTGGGCGGCATTCTGGCCCTGCTGGGTGTGGTGGCGGCCCCGATCACGTCGGGCGACACGGCCTTCCGCTCGGCGCGCCTGATCATCGCCGACATGCTGCACATCGAGCAGCGCAGCTATCTGAAGCGGCTCTGGATCTGTATTCCGCTCTTCGTGGTGGGCTACTGGATCACGACGGTCAATTTCGACGTGGTGTGGCGCTACTTCGCCTGGACGAACCAGACGCTGGCGACCCTGGTGCTGTGGTCGATTGCGGTCTACCTGATGCGGCACCGCCGCAACGTATGGGTCGCCCTGCTTCCGGCCCTCTTCATGACCTATGTCTGCGCCTCGTTCCTCTTTGTTTCGGGGCAGTTCTTCGGGCTGGAGAACCGGCTGGCGGCCTATGTGCTGGGCGGTGTTGTGACGTTGGGCGTTCTTCTGTTGATGATTTTCAAATTACGACGCGAATATGCAAAAGGCAATGCTTGAACCCACGCCGGATCAGACCTTCGAGGTGATCGGCGAGGGTCCCTATGATTTTGAGAAGGTGTTGGCCCACACGCGGCAGATGCAGCGCAACGGGGACGTGGAGGGGGCCTGCAATGCCCGATTCCAGGCGTTTCAGCGCCTTGCGGAGCTGATACCCGAGGACGAGGAGGTGATTCTGGAGTGGAATCACCGCAATTCGCGTGCGGCGCTTGAATTGATCTATGCGTCGGCGATCGACCATTTTCTGATCAACGATTTCGAGATGTCGGCGGCACTGCTGGAGATGTTGCTGGATCTGGATCCGGAGGATCACCTCGAGGGGAGCCAGCTGCTGGCATTCGACTACCTGGCCATGGGCGAAGACGAACTCTTCGACGAGGTGATCAACGACATTTCGGACAAGTCGCCGGCTCGGGAGCTGTTGCTGCTGTGGTCGGCCTACCGCCGGGACGGGAAGCTGCCCGAGGGGGAGTTGAAACGCTTCCGGACGCACTTTGCGCCGTGGTTCGAGGAGTTCACGGCTACGGAGCATCCGGCCGATGAGGCCTATCTGCGCGACATCGAGAGCGAACGGCCCACGGCCGCGGCCCAGGCGCGCGAACTGTGGCTCCAGACCGAGAATCTGTGGGCCCTGTGGCCGGTCTTCATCGACGCGCTGCGGGCGGCCCGCTGAGCCTGCGGGCGGCGCGGGATTCCGGGTGCCCGAGCGGAGTTGTGAACCTGCGGAGATGATCGGGATCCCGGGTGCCCGGGCGGAGTTGTGAGCCTGCGGAGATGATCGGGATCCCGGGTGCCCGGGTGAAGCTGTGAACCTGCGGAGATGATCGGAATTCCCGCCGCGGAGCCTCCAATGTCGAAAGAATCTCCGCCGCGGACCGTGCGAAGCCGACGGCCGAGACAGTCGGCGCCCGATGGGAGCGGATTTGTGGGGGTGTTTCGGGCCGGCCGATCGAAACGAGAAACCTTTACGAACGAACCATATGCTATCGATTCTGAAAACCACCAGATCCGGCTGCCTGCTGGCGGCCTTGCCCACGGTGACGTTGTTTGGGGGCTGCGGCGACGCGGCACAAACGGCGCCGAACCGTCCGAACGTGATCTTCATCTATGCCGATGACCTGGGTATCGGCGATCTGAGCTGCTACGGCGCGACAAAGATCTCGACCCCGAACATCGACCGCCTGGCCTCGCAGGGCCAGCGCTTCACGAACACCTACGCCACCTCGGCGACGAGTACGCCGTCGCGCTTCGGTCTGCTGACGGGCATGTACCCGTGGCGGCAGCAGAATACGGGTATCGCCCCGGGCAACTCCGAACTGATCATCGATACGGCCTGCTATACGCTGGCCGATGCGCTCCACGACGCGGGTTATGCGACGGGGGCCGTCGGGAAGTGGCACCTCGGACTGGGGCCGGCCGGCGGTACGGACTTCAATACGGAGATCCGCCCGGGAGCCCGCGACATCGGTTTCGACTACGAGTTTCTGATTCCGGCGACGGTCGACCGCGTGCCGTGCGTCTTTGTCGAGAACGGGCACGTGGTGGGGCTGGATCCGTCGGATCCCATCACGGTGAGCTACGACCACAAGGTGGGCGACTGGCCGACGGGCGAGGAGAATCCCGAGCTGGTGACGCTCCGTCCGAGCCAGGGGCATAACAATACGATCATCAATGGCATTCCGCGTATCGGCTGGATGACGGGCGGCCGCTCGGCGCTGTGGGTCGACGAGAACATCGCCGATACGATCACCGCGAAGGCGACGCGTTTCATCGCACAACATCGCGACGAACCCTTCTTCCTCTACATGGGGACGCAGGACGTGCATGTGCCGCGTGTTCCGCATCCGCGTTTTGCGGGCAAGAGCGGGCTGGGCAGCCGCGGTGACGTGATTCTGCAGCTCGACTGGACGATCGGCGAGGTGATGCGCACGCTGGACAGCCTCGGGCTGGCCGACAATACGCTCTTCATCTTCACGTCGGACAACGGCGCGGTGATCGACGACGGCTACCAGGATCGGGCCCTCGAACTGCTCAACGGCCATACGCCGATGGGGATCTATCGGGGCGGGAAATACAGCCTTTACGAGGCCGGCACGCGGGTTCCGTTCATCGTGCGGTGGCCTGAGCGCGTGAAGCCGGGCGAGCAGCCGGCGCTCTTCTCGCAGATCGACGTCTACCGGTCGCTGGCGTCGCTGACCGGAGCGAAGCTCCCCGCAACGGCGGCACCCGACAGCCGCAACCGCCTGCCCGAACTGCTGGGCGAGGCGCAGACCGACCGTGAGTATGTCGTGCAGCAGAATCTGAACAATACGCTGGCCCTCATTTCGGGACCGTGGAAGTATCTGGAGCCGAGCGACGGTCCGGCGCTGGAGTTCTGGACCCGGACCGAACTGGGCAATTCGCCCGAGCCGCAGCTGTATGATTTGAAGACGGATCCGCGCGAACGTCACGACGTGGCGGCGGAGCATCCCGACGTGGTGGCCGAACTTTCGGCCCGCCTTGCAGAGGTTCGGGAAGCCGTGGCGCCGACGGTGAAGTGACCCGCCCCCCTCCCGCAAACCGAAAAATCCCGACACCGCGAGGTGCCGGGATTTTTATTATTTATATAGCGGTTCGGCTTCGGGGCGGTCAAACCTCCGTGTCTGAAGCGGTTTGCTTTTTTTGCTCCTCCGCCTTGCGCTCTTCGGCGAGCCACAGTTCGCGGAAACAGTGGCGGCAGATCGGTTCGTAACTGTCCTGCGCGCCCAACATCACCTGTTTGTCGTCGCTGGTGAGACGGTGGGAGTGGTGGGCGAGGTTTCCGCAGCGAACGCAGATGGCGTGTACCTTGGTGACGTATTCGGCCGTAGCCATCAGGGCGGGCATCGGGCCGAAGGGTTTTCCGGTGTAGTCCATGTCGAGTCCGGCAACGATCACGCGCACGCCGCTGTCGGCCAGCTGCCGGCAGACATCGACGATGCTTTCGTCGAAGAACTGGGCTTCGTCGATTCCCACGACATCGACGTCGGAGGTCATCAGCAGGATATTCTGGGGTGATTCGACGGGGGTCGAACGGATGGCGTTGGCGTCGTGCGAGACGACCTCCTCTTCCGAGTAGCGGACGTCGATCCGGGGTTTGAAGATTTCGACGCGCTGATGGGCGAACTGGGCCCGTTTGAGGCGTCGGATGAGCTCTTCGGTCTTGCCGGAGAACATCGATCCGCAGACCACTTCGATCCAGCCTTTTCGGCTGGCATTTTCGAGAAACATGGGTTGTTGAGGGTTTGAAACGTTTTTTGCACACCGCTTTCCGATCCGCGGGATCATCCCGCCGATGCGGACCTGTCGGTGAGCGGATGAAATCAGCGGTATTTCCCGGGTCGGACCGGGAGGTGGACTACCTTTTCAGTTCGCATTCGTCGATGCGGGTGATGCGGGCGCCGAGGGCATTCAGCCGACCGTCGATGTCCTTGTATCCGCGGTCGATCTGTTCGATATTCTGGATCGTGGAGACCCCGTCGGCCGACATGGCGGCGATGAGCAGGGCCACGCCGGCCCGGATGTCGGGCGAGGTCATGCGTGTGGCGCGCAGACAGATGCGGTGATCGTGTCCGATGACCGTGGCGCGGTGGGGGTCGCAGAGGATGATCTGGGCGCCCATGTCGATCAGTTTGTCGACGAAGAACAGGCGGCTTTCGAACATTTTCTGGTGGATCAGTACGGCGCCCTTGGCCTGGGTGGCGACTACGAGGAAGATCGACAGCAGGTCGGGGGTCAGACCGGGCCACGGGGCGTCGGCGATGGTCATGATCGAGCCGTCGAGGAAGGTTTCGATGCTGTAATGGTCCTGCTGGGGGATGTAGATGTCGTCGCCGCGCTGTTCGAAGTGGATTCCCATGCGGGCGAACTGGGCGGGGATGATCCCGAGGTTTTCGTAGGAGACGTTTCGGATGGTCAGTTCCGAGCGGTTCATGGCGGCCATGCCGATGAAACTGCCGACCTCGATCATGTCGGGCAGCAGCGTGTGTTCCGTGCCGCCGAGGGCATCGACGCCCTCGATGGTCAGCAGATTCGAGGCGATGCCGGAGATGCGGGCTCCCATGCGGTTGAGCATGCGGCAGAGCTGCTGCACGTAGGGTTCGCAGGCGGCGTTGTAGATGGTGGTGATGCCGCGGGCCATGACGGCGGCCATGATGATGTTGGCCGTACCGGTGACCGAGGCTTCGTCGAGCAGCATGTAGGTGCCCTTGAGCTCCTTGCCCTCGACCATGAAGAATTCGTCGGCCACGTCGAAGTTGAAACGGGCTCCGAGTTTCTGGAATCCGATGAAGTGGGTATCCAGCCGGCGCCGGCCGATCTTGTCGCCGCCGGGTTTGGGGATGTAGCCGACGCCGAAACGGGCGAGCATCGGGCCGATGAGCATCACCGATCCGCGCAGACGGGTGCAGCGCTGGCGGTAGTCGTCCGACTGAAGGTATTCGAAATCGATGTCGCGGGCCTGGAAGGCGTAGGTGTCGTCGGCGAGCTGTTCGACGATGACGCCCATGCGGCGCAGGAGTTCGATGAGCTGCATCACGTCGAGGATGCGCGGAATGTTCCGCACGACGACGCGTTCGGGGGTGAGCAGCGTGGCGCAGAGGATTTCGAGGGCTTCGTTTTTGGCGCCCTGGGGGGTTATCGAACCGTGGAGGCGGTGTCCTCCTTCGACCTTGAAGATAGCCATTTCGGAAGAGAGTTAACGGGTTTCGGAACGGCTTCGCCCGGGGAGCGGCGACCGTGGGGTCGGGGTTCCGGAGCGTGCTGTTACCCTACAAAGATAATTGAAAAACGGGCTTTTTGCCTGCGGAATGGAAATATTTTCCCGAAAAATTTTTGCGGATCGGTTTTTTGTTGTACTTTTGCAATCCGTAAAAATGTCAGAAACAATAAAAACCAGATAGCTATGGCAATGAAGAGAACTTACCAGCCTTCGCGTCGCAAGCGTATCAACAAGCACGGTTTCCGCGCTCGTATGGCTACGGCAAACGGCCGCAAGGTGCTGGCTGCGCGTCGCGCAAAGGGTCGTAAGAAGCTGACCGTATCGGACGAGTCGACGTTCAAGTACGCTTAGTTTTTTGCGGGAAAGATTCAGGGCCGGCTTTTTCAAGTCGGCCTTCTTCCGTTGGAGCCTGTTGAAATCCGAACAACCATGATCGAAACCTTGACAACACGACGGCTGGAGCTTCGTCCGTGGCGGACGGAGGATGCATCGGATCTGTACGCCGTAGCGCGGGATCCGCAGGTGGGGCCTGCGGCGGGATGGCAACCTCACCGCAGTGTCGAAGAGAGCGCCGGGGTGATCCGTACGGTCTTTGCCTCTCCTGAGACCTATGCCGTGGTGCTGCGGGAGAGCGGACGGCCCGTCGGATGCGTCGGACTGCTCTTCCCGTCGTCGAGCCATTTCCGGATCGGAGCGACCGAAGCCGAGGTCGGTTATTGGATCGGTACGTCGTGGCGTGGTCGTGGACTGATGCCGGAGGCCTTGGGTGAATTGGTCCGTCATGCGTTCGAGGAGCTGGAGCTGACGACGCTCTGGGGCTGTTGTTTTGTCGGAAACGGAGCTTCGCGACGCGTGATGGAGAAGTGCGGTTTTCGTTATCTTCGGACCGAATCCGGATTGCAGGGGCTCGCCGACGGTTCGCCGCAGACGGGTGAGATCCTGAGCCTGACGCGTGACGCGTGGCAGGCCTTGCAGCATGTCTACCTGCGCCGGGCCTCGGAGGCCGATATTCCGCTGATCCGGCAGGTCGCCGAGGTCTCCTTCCCGGCCACCTACCGTGAGATCCTCACCCCGTCGCAGCTCGACTACATGATGGAGTGGATGTACTCCGAGGAGAGTCTCCGCACGCAGTTTCGCGACGGACATTGCTTCTATCTGGCCTTTCTCGACGGTTCGCCGTGCGGTTATGTCTCCGTCGAACGACAGGGCGAGGCCCTTTTCCACCTGCAGAAGATCTACGTGCTGCCGCAGGCGCAGGGGCACGGTATCGGAGGCCGTCTTTTCCGTCGGGCCGTGGCACACGTGCGGCGCCTCTGCCCGACGCCGTGCCGCATGGAGCTGAATGTCAACCGTCACAACCGGGCATTGCACTTTTACGAGCACATGGGCATGCGGCGTCTGCGCGAGGGGGACTTTCCGATCGGCGGAGGCTTCTACATGAACGATTACATCATGGGACTGGACCTCGGATAGTCCGGACGTTCCAGCCTTTTCCCGAAAGAATACGAAACCGGATCGACCCTGCAGGGCCGATCCGGTTGTTTTTTGTTTCTCCCCGTTCGGATCTATTTCCGGGGGGCCTCCGGGGCATTTTTGTAGAGGTCGATTTCGCCGCGTTCGACCTTTCCGTAGATGTCGGCCAGTTCGGCAATCACGGGTGAGATGAACTCCAGCGTATCGGTCACGGCCGATTTGTTGCCTTCGCCCTTGATTCGGTAGAGCATGGCCGCGTAGAGGGCCCGGAAGCAGAGTTCGGTGTCGCTCATGCCGGGGTTGCCGATCACGGCTCTCAGGCGCGGCAGCTCGGGTTCGAGACGGGCATAGGTTGTGCGGTAGTGTTCGCCGACGGGGAGTTTGAGCAGTTGCAGATGCAGGTCGTGGAGATCCTGAATCAGGTGCAGCGTATGTTCGAGATGACCCTTCTCCTCCTTGCCCTCTTGCTGGAGCAGGGTTGCCAGGTCGAGATACCACATCAGGAAGATGTGTTTCTGCTCTTCGGCAATGTCCTTGCGCGGGGCGATCAGTGTCGAGTAGATGGCTTCGGGGCTGAACTGCAGGGCCCGAAGCAGATCCTCCAGCTGCCAGAGATAGAGAATATATTCAGCGATGTTTTCGCGCCGTTTGGCTTTTGCAATATCCATGTTTTTCCGTTTTTGAGGCTCCCCTTTTGGGTTTCCTCCCTTTACCGTTCCTTCTTTGCGGCACCTTTTTTGCCGCCTTGTGCCCTTCTTTGCTGTCTTGTACTCTTTCTTGCCGCCTTGCTGCTTGACCGCCTGCTCCCCCCCCCGCAGCCCTTTTTACTGCTGCTTCCTTGCGGCTCTTTTTTTATTGCTCCGCCTTTCGGTGCTCCGCCCGGTTTATTTGATCCAGGTTTTGGCGGCGGGACCGGAGAGGTGCTTGAGGAAGTACTGCTGCGATTTGAGCAGGTTGCGCGACTGGAGCACCATGTTCTTGGTTTCGGTCAGGATGGTCAGATAGAGCATCGAGGCCTTGGTGTTTGACTTGGCTTCGTTGATGCGGGTCAGTTCGGACTTGATGGCATCGGCAATCGATTCGAAGAGCTGGTCGCGCATCGTCAGAACGGTTTCGATCTCCGAAAAGTCGCCTTCGCGCAGCATCTGGTTGATGCGGCGGTAGATCGACTCGACGTCGTCGTTGATCGACATCAGATCGCGGGTCTGGTCCATCGACATGCCTTCGTGGTTGTTGTCGATGTGCTCGAAGGCGGGGCGGGTGATGTGCATCAGGGCCTTGGTCATCTCGTTGAGGTAGTCGACGACCTGGACGTAGTAGTGGGCCGTATTGACATCCTCGCCCTGGAGTTTTTTCAGCGTGGGGAGCAGTGAGTACTTTCGTTCGCGCGAGTGGTAGAAGAGGTCGTTCGACTCCTTGACCATGTCGCGCAGGACCTTTCGGTTCTCCTTGAAGACGGCGATCAGCGTGCGGTCGTAGATCTTCGTGGCGGACTCCATGGTCGAGCAGACCTCGTCGCGCAGGTCGGCGATGATATCTTCGTTGGTTTTGATCTGCTGGCGTTCGGCGGCGTTGGTCTTGTCCTTCTTGAGGAAGTTGCTGTGGATGAGCATCCATCCGCAGAGGATCGTGATGACGATGAAGGCGGGGGTTCCGCCGTAGATCAGGGCCAGGCCGACGATCAGGGCGATGAAGAATCCGCCCAATGCGGTGATGAACCATCCGGCGACGACGGTCATGACGCCCGAGATGCGGTAAACGGCGCTTTCGCGGCCCCAGGCGCGGTCGGCGAGCGACGAACCCATGGCCACCATGAAGCAGACGTAGGTGGTCGAGAGCGGGAGTTTGAGCGACGTGGCCATGGCGATCAGCAGGGCCGAGGTCGTCAGGTTGACCGTGGCGCGGATCATGTCGTAGGGGGCACCGCTGTGTTCGACGTCTTCGTATTCGAACCGGCGGGAGATGGCCTTTCGCACGCGGGGCGGGATGACGCGTTCGACGCCGGCGTTGATGTTGATGGCGGCGCGTACGATCGTGCGCGAGAAGAGCGATGAGCCGTACTGTTCCTGGCCGTCGTCGCCCTGTGCCGAGAGCGAGAGTTCGGTTTCGGTGACGTGCATGGCCTTTTTCGAGGTCCAGAGCGTGAGGATCATCATGGCGCCGGCGGCCAGCAGGATGAGGAAGTTGGCCGGGACGTTTTCGTTGAGGGCCTCCATGAGCATGCTGCTGTCCCCCGTGTGGCGGGCGATGGAGTAGGCGTCGAAGCCGGCCACCGGCACGCCGATGAAGTTGACCAGGTCGTTTCCGGCGAAGGCCAGGGCCAGGGCGAACGTTCCGGAGAGGATCGTGATCCGCAGGATGTTGATCTTCAGCCGCTGGATGAAGAAGAGGATCAGCGAGCAGAAGGCCCAGCAGATGAGGATGGCCAGCAGCAGATGGGCATCGATCCACTGGATGAACTCATGCCCGGCGAGGATCGACTTGAGGCCCTTGAAGACGGCGAAATAGACGATGGCCGTGAGCGAGGCGCCGCACCAGAGCGAGCCGTAGCGGTGAAAGAGGGCCGTATATCGGAACGAGAAGATCAGTCGGGAGATGTACATGATGATGGTACCGCAGGTGAATGCGATGACCACCGAGAGGAGGATGGCCGAGACGATACCCATGGCGCGCGAGGTGTTGATATACTGCCCGAGGGCGGTGATCCCCTGCGCGGGGTCGTTCGAGATCTTGTAGATCGACACGGCGATGGCTGAACCCAGCAGACAGAAGATCAGCGACACGGTGGTCGAGGTGGGGAGGCCCCACGAGTTGTAGAGGTCGAGCAGGATGACGTTGGCGAACATGACGCCCAGATAGAGCATCATCACCTCGTGGAAGGTGAAGAGTCCGGGGTTGAACATGCCGCTGCGGGCGACCTCCATCATGCCGCTCGAGGTGACGACGCCGACGATGATACCGAGCGAGGCGACGGCCAGGATGATCCGCATGGGAGCGGCCTTGGAGCCGATGGCGGAGTTGAGGAAGTTGACGGCGTCGTTCGTCACGCCGACGAAAAGACCAGAAACAGCGAGAATTCCCAGAATACCGACGATGAAGGTGTAGATTTCGCTCATGTTTGGTTTCAGTGCAATTGGTCAACAAATTTACTGGATTTTTCCCGATGAAACGGTTGCGAAACGGATTGTTAACATTTATTTAACGTGATTCTGTGCTGAAAGGGGCGTCATTCCGGTTTTTCGGTTTTTGCCGGCGGGGGGGGCGGACCGGTTGCCGTGGAGGGAGGAGTTCGGGAGGGTCGGGGCGTTTGCCGCCCGGGAAAAAGAGAGGCGGACGGCAACATGCCGTCCGCCTCTGAGCGGGGAAACCGGGCGCGGATCAATCCTCGTCGGTATCGGTGTAGGCCTTGAGCAGTTTGTCCTGCACGTCGGAGGGTACCTGTTCGTAGGAGGAGAACTTCATGGTGTAGGTGGCCGAGCCGGAGGTCAGCGACGAGAGGGTCGTCGAGTAGCGGTAGAGTTCGGCCAGCGGCACGAGGGCGTTGAGGCGGTCGAAACCCTTGTCGGACTCCATGCCGGCGATCATGGCGCGGCGGTTCTGCAGGTCGCTCATCACGGCGCCCATGTACTCGCTCGGTACGAGGACCTCGACGTTGTAGATCGGTTCCATGATCTTGGGTCCGGCGTTGCGGAAAGCCTCCTTGAAGGCGTTTCGGGCGGCGAGCTTGAACGAGATTTCGTTCGAATCCACCGGGTGCATCTTGCCGTCGTAGATAATGACGCGGATGTCGCGGGCGTAGGAACCCGTCAGCGGGCCTTCGTCCATCTTCTCCATGATACCCTTCAGGATGGCGGGCATGAAGCGGGCGTCGATTGCGCCGCCGACGATGGCCGAGTAGAACTGGAGTTTGCCGCCCCACGGCAGGTCGTACTCCTCCTTGCTCTTGACGTTGACCGTCATGTCGCCCTTTCCGGGGACCTTGTAGTTCTTGGGTTCGGGGATTCCCTCGTAGTAGGGTTCGATGATCATGTGGACCTCGCCGAACTGACCGGCGCCGCCGGACTGTTTCTTGTGGCGGTAGTCGGCCTGCGCGACCTTGGTGATCGTCTCGCGATAGGGGATCTTCGGGGCGATGTACTCGTAGGGGAGTTTGTTCTCCTTTTCGATGCGCGAGCGGAGGATGTTCAGGTGGTGTTCGCCCTGGCCCTGGATGATGGTCTGCTTGAGCTCCTTGGAGTATTCGACCAGGATGGTCGGGTCTTCGTACTTGGCATCGTTGAGCAGTTTGCCGAGTTTCTCCTCGTCGCTCTGCTCCTTGCACTTGATGGCGGCGCGGTAGCGGGGTTCGGGGAAGACGATGGGTTCGATCGTCACGAGATCGGCGGCCGACGAGAGGGTGTCGTTCGTGCGCGTACCCTTCAGTTTGACGGTGCAGCCGATGTCGCCGGCCGAGAGTTCGGTGACCTTGATGCGGTTTTTGCCGGCCACGGCGAAGAGTTGCGAGAGTTTCTCCTTGTTACCCGTGCGGGTGTTGACGAGTTCCGTACCCTCGGTAAGTTTGCCGCGGATGACACGGAAGTAGGAGATTTCGCCGATATGCTGTTCGAGCTGGCTCTTGAAGACGAAGGCCACGGCTGGAGCCGACTCGTCGGCAAGGATCTCCTGCCCCTCGGTCGAGAGGAATGCGGGGGCCTTGAGCGGGCCGGGGGCGACGTTGATGATGAACTCCATCAGACGTTTCGTACCGATGTCGCGTTTGCCGCTGGCGCAGAAGATGGGCATGACTTCGCGTTTCGAGACGCCGATCTTCAGTCCGGCGCGGATATCGTCCTGCGTGAGCGTTCCCTTGTCGAAGTAGAGTTCCATGAGGGCCTCGTCGTGTTCGGCGGCCATTTCGACCAGCTCCTTGTTGAGCTCCAGGGCCTTTTCCATCTCTTCGGCGGGGATTTCGAGCTCTTCGCGGTGGCCGTCGTTGTCCTTGAAGCGGTACATCTTCATGAGCAGCACGTCGATGAAGGCGTTGAACGAGGCGCCCTGGTTGACGGGATACTGGACGATGACGGGTTTGACTCGCGAAGCGGCCTTGATCGAATCGAACGTGGCCTCGAACGAAGCCTTGTCGGCGTCGAGCTGGTTGATGACGCCGATGACGGGTTTTTTGAGCAGACGGGCGTAGCGGGCCTGGATTTCGCTGCCGACCTCCCATCCGTTCTGGGCATTGAAGAGGAATACGCCGACGTCACCGACCTTGAAGGCCGAGAAGAGGTTTCCGCAGAAATCGTCCGACCCGGGGCAGTCGATGATATTGAGTTTTCGGTCCATGAATTCGGTGAAGAGGATCGTGGAATAGATCGAGCGTTTGTATTCATGCTCGATATCCGTGTTGTCCGAGAGCGTGTTGTTGGTCTCGATACTACCCCTGCGATCGATGACTTTCCCTTCATAAGCCATCGCTTCGGCAAGGGTAGTTTTTCCCGTGCCGGGGGCACCGATGAGTACGATGTTCTTGATCTCCTTGGCTGAATAGTTTTTCATATTCCGAAAGTTTTAGGTTTTTGGTTTCGTTTCGGGTTGGTGCGGCGTCCTGACGGGGTATTACAGTGAGCGGGTTTTGGCCTGCGGGGATGATCCTGTTGGCCGGCCCGTTTTGGCGCGCGACTATAAATATACGAAATAATCGGGAAAAACAACCGCCCGGAACGAAAAAATCGCCCTTGCGGGGCGATTTTCGGAGGTTTCAGCGAAGTCCGGGCTACTTTGCGGCGTCGAGTACCGGGACGAGGATCTGCTCCATGACGTCGTAACCCTGGCGGGTAGGATGGACTCCGTCGCGGGTCAGTTCGCTGCGCATCGAGCCGTCGCCGGCATCCATGGCGGCATGGTAGTCGACCCAGCGGACGCCGTTCGCATCGGCCCAGGCCTTGACCTGCGCGTTGAGCGTGCGGATTTTTCCGGCTACATCCTCGACTTCGGGTCTCCAGGGATATTTCCCGGCGGGGAGTACCGAGCAGAGGATGGGTTTGATTCCGGCGGCGCGGGCCAGTTCGGCCATCGAGACGATGTTCTCGACGATGTGTTCCATGGCGATCGGGCCGTTGTTGAGGGCCAGGTCGTTGGTTCCGGCCAGAATCACCACCGCCTTGGGGTGGAGGTTGATGACGTCGGCGCGGAAGCGGCATAGCATCTGCGAGGTGACCTGTCCGCTGATACCGCGGCAGGCGTAGTTGTTGTCGGAGAAGAATTCCGGATGGGCGTCGTCCCAGCCGTCGGTGATCGAGTTGCCCATGAAGACGACTTCGGGGGCTTTTTCGAGTCGGGCGTTGGCCTCGGCATAACGGCCGTAGTTGGCCCAGTCGGCGGGTTGCTGGGCCGCGGCAAACAGCGGCAGAGCCGCCAGCAGGAGAAACAGGTGTTTTTTCATGATTCGGCTTGGGTTATTTTCCGACGACGGCCTCCAGCTCCTCGACCGTCACGGGGATCTTGCGGTCGCCGATGATGCGGCTTCCGGTTTCGGTGACCAGGATGTCATCCTCGATGCGGATGCCGCCGAAATCGCGGTAGGCATCCAGGGCGTCGTAGTCGACGATTCCCTTGTAGAGTCCCTCGGCGCGGCACTTGTCGATCAGCGCGGGGATGAAGTAGAGTCCGGGTTCGTCGGTCAAGATCGTTCCGGGTTCGATCCGCCAGGCCGAGCGGTAGACGCAGGTTCCGGACTGTGCGGCGCGTTTGGCGATCGACGAGAAGTCGAACGAGCGTTCGCCCATGGCTTCGCAGTCGTGCACGTCCATTCCCAGGCCGTGTCCCAGACCGTGGGGCATGAGCATCGTCATGGCACCGGCGGCGACGGCATCGGCCGGCGAGCCCTTCAGCAGCCCCAGTCCGACCAGCCCTTCGGCCAGCACCATGTAGGCGGCGTTGTGGATCTCCGTGTACATCATGTGGGGCTTGACGATGCGTGCGACATGGTCGTGGGCGGCCAGGACGATGTTGTAGATCTCCTTCTGCTTCTGGGTGAACCGGCCGCTGACGGGATAGGTTCGGGTATGGTCCGAGCAGTAACCCTCGACGCTTTCGCCGCCGGCGTCGCACAGCAGCAGACGGCCCTCTTCGAGGACGCCGTCGGCGTTGAGGTTGTGGAGCGTTTCGCCGTGCTGCGAGACGATCGAGGGGAACGAGACGCCCTGTCCCATCGATTTGGCGACCCCTTCGATGGCGCCGGCGATTTCACGCTCGACAACACCCGGGCGGCACATCTTCATGGCCAGCGTATGCATTTCGTAACCGATATGGAAGGCGCGTTCCATTTCGGCGATCTCCTCGGCGCTCTTTTTTTCGCGCATTTCGGCCACGGCGAACATCAGTTCCACCGACTTGTAGTCGTGCAGGGCGGCGGGTTTGATGCCGAGCAGATCGGATAACAGGAGTTTGGTTTCGCCGCGATAGGGGGGCAGGTAGTGGATCTTCCGGCCCAGGGCGATGGCCTTGCGCAGACGTGCGGCCAGTTCGGCCATCGGGAAGGTCTGCGTCACGCCGACCTCGGCGCCCATTTCGCGGAGCGTGGGCTGGGGGCCGGTCCAGATGATGTCCTCGACGGTGAAGTCGTCGCCGTAGAGGGCCTCTTCGCCCGAATCGGCGTCGATCAGTCCGACCACCGAGGGGACGTTCAGTCCGAAGTAGTAGCGGAACGTGGAGTCCTGGCGGAAGTAGTAGGCGTTGTTGGGGTAATTGTTCGGAGCGAGGCCGTTTCCGGGCAGCAGGACGATGCCCTGCCCGATGCGGGTGCGGAGTTCGCGCCGGCGTGCGGTATAGGTTTTTGCGGAAAACATAGTGCTTTGGTGTTTTCCACAAAGATAGCGAAAAATCGGAAAAACGTCACTCGGCGGTGCAGAAATCGATACAGGCGCCCTGTTCGTCGACCTGCAGTTGGATGTCGCGGCCCAGGTAGAGGGCCAGGTTGGGATCATCGTGGCCGGCCGGGAGACCGTAGACGACCGGAATGCCCAGCCGGCGGGTGTAGCGGTCGAGCAGCGCCTCGGGGCTCTCGACGCCGAAGCGGTCGCAGCCGAGCGTGCGGGTGAAGTGCCCCACGACGATGCCGCGCAGGTTGTGCAGCACGCCGCAACGCACGAGGCTCTGCATCATGCGGTCGATACGGTAGGCGAATTCGCCGATCTCCTCGATGAAGAGGATTGTGGGCGTATCGGTCTGCAGGGCTTCGGGGGTTCCGTTGGCGGCGCAGATCACGGTGAGGTTGCCGCCGGCCAGCCGGCCCCGGGCCCGACCCGGACGGTTGAACGGATGCGCCTCGAGCTCGATGCGGCGGGTCTGGCCGAAGAGGGCGCTGCGCAGCGATTCGGCCGAGAGGTCGCGTTCGTCGGGCTCTTCGCACTCATCGAGGCGGAATCCGGCGGGCATCGGACCGTGAATGCTCTCGATGTGCAGCCGCCTCAGAGCGAGGTGCAGCGTGGTGATGTCGCTGAAACCGACGATCCATTTCGGGTGTTCGCGCAGCGCTTCGAGCTGCACGAGGGGCAGCAGCCGCACCGATCCGTAGCCGCCGCGGCAGGCGATGACGGCCTTCACCGACGGATCGTCGATGGCGGCCTGCAGTTCGGCGGCGCGCATACTGTCCGGAGCGGCGAAGTAGGCCTCCTTGTCCGGGTTCTGACAGGTGCCGAACCGCACGTGGAGCCCCCACTCCTCGAATCGTTGGCGGATCTTCGCCGTATCGATCTTTTCGGGGAGTTTCCCGGCCGGGGCGACGATCGCCACCGTGTCGCCTTCGCGGAGATAGGGCGGGCGGATGAAGCGGAGCGAATCCGCCTGTCGGGCCGCTGCGCCGAGCGGCGCGAGCAGAAGCAGCAACAGCGGCAGCGGTCTCATGCGTGGGGTTTGCGTTTGCGGGTCAGCCCTTCGGGCAGCGGCAGCGAGAGGCGCGAGAAGCTGATTAGGGCGGCGGCGATGGCGAAGCAACCGGCCAGAATCAGAGCGGCATGGGTGCTGTTCTGGGGCAGCAGGTGGAAGAGCAGGGCCATCAGGGCGGCGCCGGTGGTCTGACCGACCAGACGGGCCGAGGCGAGCATGCCGCTGGCCGAACCGCTGCGCGAGGGGGGAGCCGAGGCGATCAGGATGCTGTTGTTCGGGGACTGGAAGAATCCGAAACCGGCGCCGCAGAGCATCAGCCGCCAGACGATGTCGCCCTGCGAGGGGTTGTCGGGCAGCAGGGCCAGCAGGAAGAGCCCCGCGGCCATGGCCGTGAGCCCCACGCCGCCGAGCAGTCCGGCATGGACGCGTTCGACGAGCAGTCCCGCCACCGGCGCCACGACCATGATGATGGCGGGCCAGGCCGTGAGCAGCAGACCGGTCTGCACGTCGTTGTAGCCGCACGTGTGCTGCAGATAGAAGGGCAGGGCCACCATGGCGAGCATCTGCCCGAGGAACGAGCAGATCGACGTGAGCACCGAGACCGAGAAGATCGGGATGCGCAGCAGGTCGAACGGCAGGATCGGATAGGTTTCGTGCAGTTGCGAGCGGATGAACAAGAATCCGATGATGAGCAGGACGGCGATTCCGAGCGAGAGGAGCTTCGGGTCGAGGCCGTGTGAGAAACCCTCGATCGAGGCCATCAGCAGACCGAACGTCAGGGCATTCATCACGGCGTCGCGCCAGCTGAAGTGGTGGGCGGCGTCCTTGACGGGGTTCGAGGGGAGGAATCGGTGGCTGAGTGTCAGGGCGGCCAGTCCGACGGGGATGTTGACGGCGAAGAGCCAGGGCCATTCGGCGACGGAGAGGATTCCGGCGGCGATTGTCGGGCCGGCGACCGACGACACGGCGACGACCGTGGCATTGATGCCGAGTCCCCGGCCGAGACGGTTGCGCGGGTAGATGAAGCGGACCAGCGTGGTGTTGACCGACGTGACGGCTGCGGCGCCGAATCCCTGCATGACGCGGGCCAGCACGAGGCTCTGGAACGACTGCGAGAGGGCGCATCCCACCGAAGCCACCGTGAAGAGGGCCAGACCGCCGATGTAGATCTTGCGGTAGCCGATCACATCGCCCAGGGCCGAGAACGAGAGCAGCGAGACCATGATGGCCAGCTGATAGGCGTTGACGATCCAGATCGAATCGGCGGCCGAGATGCCGAGCTGGGTGCTGATGGTCGGCAGGGCGACGTTGGCGATCGAGCCGTCGATGACCGAGAGCGAGACGCCGAACGAGACGGCGAGGATGGCCCCCAGGCGGCGTGGCATCGGAATTCCGTCCGCGGGGGTGGATATGTTTGAAGGGTGAAGCATCGGCTGCAAAGATACGAAAAGAGGATCGCAGACGGATCGATTGTCCCGAATTTTTGTTACCCAGCGCCGATTCCGGCCGGAGCGTAATATAAAAAGTCCCGGTTTGGACCGGGACTTTGCGGGTGGGTTGTGGCGCGGGCTCACACCTTGAGATAGACCTTCTGGCGGTCGAAGAACCAGAGCATCAGCCAGCAGCAGGCGATGTATCCGATGCCGAGGATGATGTCGCCCATTTCGGGAGGCAGCTTGTCGGCGATTCCTCCGAAGAGGAACTTCGAGGTGTAGCTGAAGTTGATCATTCGCTGTCCGAGGTAGATCGTGATCGAGTTGACGCCGATGACCTTGAAGAAGAAGGTCCAGCGGCGCCACTGGCGGACGTCGATCAGGTAGTAGAACAGGGCGAACATGCCGAGCGAGTAGGCGCCGGCGGCGCAGACGAACGCACCGTCCCAGAGGCTCTTGTTGATGGGCTGCCACTGGTTCCAGATCAGGGCGGCGACGAGCAGCACGACGGCGCCGGCAGCCATGTAGAGGGCTTTGCGCGATCCGGTGAGTTTGGGGTCGCTGCTGCGGACGAATGCTCCGGTGAACATGCCCAGCAGGGCGGTGACGATGGCCGGAACGGTGCTCAGGATACCCTCCGGATCGAACTTGCCGGGGTTGTTGATGTGCGACGGGATGAGCGTGCGGTCAATATATCCGACGATATTGCCGCTGTAGGAGAGCGGTCCGGCATCGGGGGCATCGGGAGCCGGGACGAACTGCAGGACGAGCGTGTAGGCGGCCAGCAGCACGACGGCCACCACGATACGGGTTCTGAGGCGGCAGTGCATGTAGATCAGCGCCGCGAACATCCACGCCAGACCGATGCGGCCCAGGACGCTCGGAATGCGGATCGAGTGGAGATTGAGCTGGAGCAGTCCGTTGTAGACCATTCCCAGGACGACGAGCGTCAGGCCGCGGCGGATGATTTTGGCGCGGATATGGCCGTCGCTGAACCCTTTCGAGCGTTGTTTGGCCAGCGAGAAGGGGAACGAGATGCCCGCGATGAAGAGGAAGAGCGGGAAGATCGTGTCGTGATGGAAGAATCCGTCCCAGCGGGCGTGTCCCATCTGGGCAATGAGCCAGTCGGAGAAGTCGCCGGGCCACAGGTGGCAAATGGATACGACCAGGCCGGCGAAGCCCATGATGAAGAGCATGTCGAATCCTCGAAGCGTGTCGAGCGAAAGCAGCCGTTGCGGAGCTGTCGGTTGCGCCTTTTGAGTGGAAGTTTTTGAGTCCATCGTTTATTGAATTTTGAGTTAGGGTTCCGTTCCGACAAATTTGTAGAGCTGATCTCCGCGGCGGATCAGCCCCGGGGTCCGGATGGCGCAGAGTTCTCCCTGGGAGACGCTTTGGCAGGGTTGGCCGTCGGGTCCGTGGAGTTCGGTGAGGGTCTGTTCGGCCACGCCGGTGGTGGCTCCGAGGAAGAAGATCGCGTCGCCGACACTGACGGGCGCCGCCTCGACGGCCACCTCGGCCACCGAGAGTTTCTTGTAGAAATTGACCACCTTGCCGACATAGACCTTTCGCCGGGTGGCCGAGGATCCGTAGGCCGAACTGTGTTCGGCGACGGGGCGTCCGGCGTAGTATCCCTCCCAGAATCCGCGGTTGAAGACTTCACGAAGCCGCTCCTTGAGCGAGGCGGCCAGTTCGGGGGTGTAGCGGCCCGCCTCGAGGGCCTTCAGGGCCTGGTCGTAGCACTCCACCACGCGCTTGACATACTCCGCGCCGCGGGCGCGGCCCTCGATCTTCAGGACGCGTACCCCCGCGGCGATCATCTTGTCGAGGAAGTCGATCGTACAGAGATCCTTGGGCGAGAGGACGTAGCGGCCGTCGATGTCGAGCTGGGCGCCGGTTTCCGTGTCGGTGACGGTGTATTTGCGGCGGCACAGCTGGCGGCAGGCTCCGCGGTTGGCCGAGCAGCCGGTTTCGTAGAGCGAGAGGTAGCAGCGCCCCGAGACGGACATGCACAGGGCGCCGTGGGCGAACATCTCGATCTGAACCTGCTGGCCGCGCGGACCGCGGATGTCCTCCTGCTTGATGCGGCGGTGAATCTCGGCCACCTGCTCGAGGGTCAGTTCGCGGGCCAGCACCACCGTGTCGGCCCACTGGGCGTAGAAGCGTACGGCTTCGGAGTTCGAGATGTTGCACTGCGTGGAGATGTGGACCTCCTGTCCGATCTGCCGGGCGTAGAGGATGGCGGCCAGATCCGAGGCGATGATGGCGTCGATGCCGGCCTGTTTGGCGCGGTCGATGACGGCATGCAG
Organism: uncultured Alistipes sp.; assembly: GCA_944321945.1. Taxonomy (GTDB): domain Bacteria; phylum Bacteroidota; class Bacteroidia; order Bacteroidales; family Rikenellaceae; genus Alistipes. Next base: position 8,578 of record CALUNE010000004.1, on the reverse strand, counting down.
GTCGTCGATTTCGTCCTCGTAGACGACCGTATTGACCGTGAGATAGCTTTTGACGCCGGCCTTGCGGGCCTTTTCGGAGATGCGCTCCAGGTCGTCGAGCGTGAAGTTGGCGGCCGAGGCCGAGCGCATGTTGAGCTTTCCGACGCCGAAGTAGACGGCGTCGGCGCCGGCCTGGATGGCGGCGGCCAGCGATTCGTAGGAGCCCACGGGGGCCATGATCTCTATGTCGGAACGTTTCATGCGGTGGTCAGTGTTTGCGACCCATCAGGCCTGCGGCGTAATCGCGCATCTGGCGCGTGCGTTCCGTGCCGACCGAGAGAGTGTCGAGGATCGACAGCGCGCGTTCGAAACGCAGCGAGATCTGCTGTTCGGTCAGACGCGGAATGTCGAGCCGGTCGTAGACGGCCTTCACCGTGGCGATCTTCTCCTGGTCCGAGAGTGCCGGATTGCGGTAGGTCGATCGCAGCACCTCGCGTGTGGGCTCGTCGGCATGGCTCATGGCCGTAATCATCAGATAGGTCTGCTTGCCTTCGAGGATATCGCCGCCGATGGCCTTTCCGAGGCGTTCGTCGCCGTAGCTGTCGAGCAGGTCATCCTGCAGCTGGAAGGCCAGTCCGAGTTCGATGGCGAATCGCCGCAGCTTGCGGCAGTCGGCTTCGGAGGCTCCGCCGAGCATGGCGCCGATGACGACCGCACCGGCGAGCAGCACCGAGGTCTTCAGTTCGATCATGTGCATGTATTCGACGACCGAGACCTTGGGCTTGTGTTCGAAATCCATGTCGTACTGCTGGCCTTCGCAGACTTCGAGGGCCATGGTGTTGAACGTGGCCAGCACCTGGGGCAGGAGTGCGGGCTGGATGCCGCCCAGCAGTCGGTAGGCGCAGATGAGCATGGCGTCCCCCGAGAGGATGGCGACGTTCTGCCCCCACTTGGCGAAGACCGAGGGCTTTCCGCGGCGCATGGCGGCGTTGTCCATGATGTCGTCGTGCAGGAGCGTGAAGTTGTGGAACACCTCGACGGCTGCAGCGGCCGGAAGAGCCTGTTGGCTGTCGTCGGAGAAGATGCCGCAAGCCAGCATCAGGAGCATCGGGCGAAGCCGTTTGCCGCCCCCGGCCAGCGAATATCCGATGGGTGCGTAGAGGAGTTCGGGCTCGGCCGGAAAATCGGTCTGGGCAAGATAATTTTCGATGGATTGGAGCAGTTGCTCGTTGGTTTGCATGGCTCGGGGTGTTTTTTCGGATAAAACTGTCCCAAAAATAGGAAAAAACTTTGGAATGGCCGAATTTTCGTTTAACTTTGAGAGGATGAATCGAACTTAATCCTGAAATACGACTATGAAAAAACTGGCTATCGGTGTCGATATCGGAGGTATCAACACCGCATTCGGTCTTGTGGACGAGAACGGCGATCTGTATGCCGAATCGGTCATTTCGACCAAAAAGTACCCTTATGTGGATGATTATCCGGCTTATGTCGAGGAGCTTTGCGATTCGCTGAAGGCATTGTCCAACAGCCTCTCGTTCGAATATGAGTTGGCCGGTATCGGTATCGGTGCCCCCAACGCCAACTTCCACAAGGGAACGATCGAGACTCCGGCCAATCTGTGGAAATTCCGGGACGGAGAGCCCAATCCCGACGAGTCGCGGCGGATCTTTCATCTGGCCGATGACATCTCGCGCTGTTTCAACGGCAAGAAGGTCCTCGTGACGAACGACGCCAATGCGGCGACGATCGGCGAGATGATCTACGGCAATGCCCGGGGAATGAAGGATTTCGTGATGATCACGCTCGGAACGGGACTCGGCTCGGGCTTCGTGGCCAACGGCGAGATGATCTACGGCAACGACGGCTTTGCCGGCGAGTTCGGCCATGTCATCGTCGAGCGCAACGGCCGGGAGTGCGGTTGCGGACGCCGGGGCTGTCTGGAGACCTACGTTTCGGCCACGGGTATCAAGCGAACGGCCTTCGAACTGATGGCCCGGATGAATGTGCCCAGCAAGCTGCGCAGCATTGCCTTCGACGATTTCGATGCCTCGATGATTTCGGCTGCCGCCGAACAGGGGGACCCCATTGCCAAGGAGGCGTTCCGTTTCACGGGTGAGATGCTGGGCCGGGCGCTGGCCGACATCGTGACGATCACCTCACCCGAGGCGATCTTCCTCTTCGGAGGACTGTCGAAGGCCGGCAAGCTGCTCTTCGAGCCCACGCAGTGGTACATGGAGGAGAACATGTTGTTCGTCTTCAAGAACAAGGTGAAGCTGCTTCCGAGCGGTATCCAGGGCAAGAATGCGGCCATTCTCGGAGCTTCGGCGCTGATCTGGCAGCAGGAGCATCTGCAATAGCGGATCAGAAAAGACGATTGAGGGCGGAGTTCGAAGACTCCGCCCTTTTTTTGTCCGTTGCGGTACGCTGCCGGGGCGGGAAAGCGCCGGTTCGGAGGAATTATTGCCGGATCAGCGAGTCGTAGTCGCCGGCGGGTTCGTAGCCGCGCAGCAGCGGACGGCGGCGTGAATGGTCGAAGCGGTCGTTGATGAGGCTGCGTGTCGGATCGAACCATTCGCAGCGGATGCCGGCCAGGTCGAACAGCAGATGGGGCAGGTCGTCCGACGAGAAACGGCGGCTGGAGGCGCCGGCGACCTGTCGGACGATCTCCGGATGCCGCTGCCGGTAGGAGTCCGACATCCAGATCATGAACGGGATCTCGAACTGATACTTGCAGATTCCGGGGGTGAGTTCCGTGTAGGTGCGGCCGAATTGGTTGCGGTAGTCGAACATCTCCTCGCCGTGGTCCGGGAGGTAGATGACGACGGCTTCGCGGTGGGCGAAACGCTGCAGGATCGAGTCGACGACCTTGTCGTTGTAGCGGGTTGCGTTGTCGTAGTCGGCGAGGATCTGCCGCTGCCGGTCGGTGAGATCCGGCCGGTCGTAGTCGGCCGGGGTGAAGTGTGCCTCTTCGGGCGGGAAGCGGTAGTTGTACCGCACGTGCTGGCCCATGAGGTGGAAGAGGGTCAGTTCGGCCGAATCGGTCTGCGGAACGATCCGGTCGTAGTCGCCGAGCAGCTCCGGATCCGTGACGTGCCGCTGGGTGTTGACGGCCGTGAAGAGCAGGCTGTTGCTGCGGGCGTTGAAGAGATTCTTAAGGCCGAGGTCGTGGAAATTGGTCACCGTGCCGGCTGCCTGGTTGTCCAGGTGATAGGTGGCGTATCCGGCCTTGCGGAAGAGGACCGGGAAGAGCGGGGCATCTTCCCAGCGTTGTCCGGCGTCGAGGCTGGCGGGCGAGAAGATCTGATTCAGCACCGAGGTGGTGAGGTTGGACGGCGAGACGACATCGCTGAAGAGATAGAGTTCGCCCCGCTGGCGGCGTTTTTCGAGCCGGGGGTTGGTTGGCAGCCGGTATCCGTAGAGGCTCGAATGGTACTTGTTGAACGATTCGCCGATGATGACCACCATTACGGGCGAGCGGAACGAGCAGCTCTCCACGCGGGCCTCTTCGAGCGACTGCAGCAGCCGTTCGGCGCGTTCGGCCGAGAAGTTGTTGGCCGCGAGAGCCGTGTGGATGCGTTCGAAGGTGGAGATCGGTGTGCTGGGGGCGGTGATGGCGGGGGTGTCGTGCCGGGTGAGGATCAGCCGGCAGAAGATCTGGATGCGGCTCACGGAGATGCCCAGGCCGATCAGCAGCACGATGACGAGCGTGGTACGCAGCGTGCGGTTGCGGAGTTCGAACCGCGGGGCATGGCGTCGCAGCAGCAGGTAGCCGGTGATCAGCAGCACGAAGAAGAGGGTCAGCAGCAGGAAGGTCGTCGAGGTGCAGTAGGTGCTGATGAATTCGCTGCTCTCCTGGGGGTTGGTCTCCCAGAGCACCTGCAGGACCGATGCGGAGCAGAGTGTTCCGAACCGCAGCTGGAGGAAACTTTCGGCGAAGGAGGCCGTACCGAGGATCAGCAGGATGAGGGTGGCATACAGCGTGCGGATGATGTTCCAGGCGGAGGGGCCGGCCTTTGTGGCGGGTTTGCGGCGGGTGATTTCGAGCGGGAGGGTCAGGATGTAGGCGCGGAAGAACGAGAGCAGCAGGGCCAGGACCAGGTTCCGGCCGATGAAGAAGGTCATCTCCTCCTGGCTTGCGGCATAGAGAATGTCGGGGAAGGTCGGGACGAGAGCCGTAAAGAGGAAGAATCCGGGATGGTTTCCGATGGGTCGGAGCAGTTGCGAGAACGTGCTGCCGATCCGTCGGGATCGACAGCACGCACGGTATGGCCACTTCATGATGCGGTCTGGTTTTAGGGAACGTTTGCTGCGGGCTGCGGCGCCCGGCTTGCCTGAGGGTTGTTTCGGACCGTGGCGCCCGGCTTGCCTGAGGCTGTTTCGGATCGTGACGCCCGGCTTGCCTGAGGGCTGTTTCGGGCCGCGGGGCTCCGGCTTGTCTGACGATTACTTCATGACCACCTGGTTCTGACCGATCAGCCGGCCTTCGCAGTAGAGTTCGACGGAGTAGGTTCCGGCGGCGAATCCGGTTGAGTTGAAGTAGATGCCCACTTCGAGATCCTGGTTCTGGTAGTCGACCTCACGCATGGCCGAGTAGCTGATGCGTTCGCCCTCGAACTCGAAGGTCGGCATCTGCTCGGTGGTCAGGACATACCCGTCGGGCGAGGTGATGCGTACGTAGACGGCCTTGTTGCCGGGTGTGGCCAGTTCGTTGGCCGAGAGGACGAAGTCCACCCTCAGACGGGAGGCGTTCTTGATCCGCGAGACGGGGTTGCTGCGGCTGTTGAGGGCCGTCAGACGGATGTCGCGGGCGCGGAGTACGGAGCCGACCTTGACCTTGTTGTCGAGTTCGGCAGCCTTTTCCTCGGCCATTTCGGCGCGCAGGCGGGCCGTGGAGATCTCTTTGCGGTATCCGACGTTCTCCTTGATGAGCTGTTTGTTGAGCGTATTGAGCGAGTCGATCTGGCGGACATATCCCTTCATGATGGTACGCAGCGTGCCGACCTCTTTTTCATACTGTTTGATTTTGGCGAGGTTCCACGAGCGTTCCTTTTTCAGGCGGGTCATGAGCGAATCGGCGCGTTCGCGTTCGATGTCGAGGCCGCGGGAGATCGAGTCGTTCGAGATCTGGAGGTTGTCGTAATCGGTCATCAGCCGGCCCAGATCGCTCTGGATCGAATCCCGATCGGCGCGCAGGAGTTCGTTGTCGATCATCTGCTGGCGATGGATGCCGAAGTAGAGGGCCGAGAGGGCCACCAGAATGACCGAAAGGATGATGATGACGATGCGGTATCCGCGGATCGACTTTCCGGCGTCGGGTTGGGGAGCGTAGTCGTCGTCTTCGAAATCCGAAGGATCGTAACCCTGTTTGTTTTCCATAGGAGGCATGAGGTTTTAGTGCGGTGCGGAGGGGGTTGAACGGGCCGGTTCCGAAACTGCGAGACCGGGGTTCGGCAACCCTCGGGCGTTGTCAAGGGCAAAGATAGGAAAAAAACCGGAATCTGAAAGCCGTTCAGTGCGATACTTTCACCGACGGGCGGAGCGGTCTACCGGATCTTGCTGTCGAGCGGATATTTCAGCCCCTTGTATCCCGAGATGTAGGCCTGGATGCTGCCGATCTTGACGGGCGATTCGATGTAGAGCGGAATTTTGTTGTCGTCGTCCGAGATCCAGATGGTGAAGATCGTGCCGTCGGTGAACGAATAGCCTTCGGTGGTTCCGAGCTGGCATTCGAACTTCAGCGTGCGGAACCGGCCCATGTTGCGGATCTTCTTGTTTTCGCGGCCCAGATAGCGGTAGTGGATGGGTTTGATCGTATCCTGGAGGACCATCTGCAGGGTTCCGGGCTCGCCGATGCGGAAATCTTCGGCTTCGGCCGAGCGGAGGTTGAAGAAGAGCGAGATGGGATCCATGCTTTCGGCCGTCAGCGTCATCTGCTTCTGTTGGAAGGGGCGTTGGCGGCTTCGCCAGCGGGTGTGGATCGTCGAATCGGGCCAGAGGTAGGTGTAGTAGCTCTGGAAGGTGTATTCGCCCTCGTGGAGATCGCTCACGAAGCGGACGGGACGGCGCGATTGGCGGTTGACCCAGACCTTGTAGATATCCTCGAGGTTGTAGAACCAGCGGTAGGTGGGCAGCGTACGGCCGATGCCCTCGACCTTGTAGAAGGTTTGGCTGTCGATCTGCTCTTCGGAGGTGCGGATTTCGACGGCGCCGACCTCCGTATTGGGGAACATCTTGGCCTTGTAGCTCACGCGGTAGGAGAGCTCTTCGCCCGGATGGTAGAACTGGGCGGCGAGCGGTGCGGCCGCCATCAGGAGCAGTATGCTGAAGAGAAGTCGTTTCATCGATCGTAGGCTGTTTTTTGTAAGGAACGTTCTTTCGGGGTTTTATATTACGAAATGCGGGAGAAATCGAACTCTTCGCGACCCGAGTATTGGCGTCGCAGGGTCTCGAGTCCGCGGTTTTCGGGACGCGAGAGGGTCGGATCGTCGGCGAGTGTTGCGGCGGCGGCTTCGCGCGAGAGGGTGAGGATCTGCACGTCGGCCGTCGGGCTTGCGATCTTCAGATCGAAGGCCATTCCGCTCTGCAGCGTACCGTTGATGTCGCCGGCGCCGCGCAGCTTGAGGTCGAGTTCCGCCAGACGGAATCCGTCGTTCGTTTCGCACATGGCGTCGAGCCGGGCGCGGGATTCGCGCGAGAGTTTCTCGCCCGACATGAGGATGCAGTAGGACTGTTCGCCGCCGCGGCCCACGCGGCCGCGCAGCTGGTGCAGCTGTGAGAGGCCGAAGCGCTCGGCCGATTCGATGACCATGACCGTGGCGTTCGGCACGTCGACCCCCACCTCGATGACCGACGTGGCGACCAGGATCTGCGCCTCGCCCTCCTTGAACTGCCGCATCGACTCCTCCTTGTCGGCAGGTTTCATCTTTCCGTGGCAGATGGCCGTGACGTACTGCGGCAGGGGGAAGTCGCGCGAGATGGCCTCGTAGCCGTCCGTAAGATCCTTGTAGTCCATCGCCTCGGACTCCTTGATGAGCGGATAGACGACGTAGACCTGACGTCCCTTGGCGATCTCCTGGCGCATGAATCCGAAGAGTTTCAGCCGGGCGGCATCCGTATAGTGATAGGTCTTGATCGGGCGGCGTCCGGGCGGAAGTTCGTCGATCACCGAGACGTCGAGATCGCCGTAGAGGGTCATGGCCAGCGTGCGGGGGATCGGCGTGGCGGTCATCACGAGGATGTGGGGAGGCTGTGCGTTTTTGGTCCAGAGGCGGGCGCGCTGTTCGACGCCGAAACGGTGCTGTTCGTCGATGACCACGAATCCGAGGTTCGCGAACTGCACGCGGTCCTCGATCAGCGCATGGGTGCCGATCAGGATGTCGATCTCACCCGAGGCGATTCCTTCGAGGGCTTCGCGACGCTCGCGGGTTTTGGAGGCGCCGGTGAGGATGGCCACCCGCACGGGCAGTCCGTCGAGCATCTTGCCGATGGTGGCGAAGTGCTGTCGGGCGAGGATCTCCGTGGGGGCCATCATGCAGGCCTGGAATCCGTTGTCGACGGCCAGCAGCATCGACATCAGCGCCACGAGGGTCTTTCCGCTGCCGACATCGCCCTGCAGCAGGCGGTTCATCTGGAATCCCGAGACGGTGTCGCGGCGTATTTCGCGGATGACGCGTTTCTGGGCGCCGGTGAGCGGGAAGGGGAGTTTTTCGTTGTAGAAGGTGTTGAAGACGCCGCCGACCTTCGGGAAGAGGAATCCGTCGTTTTTCGAGAGGCGGGCCGTGCGTCGCTGCTGGATGTTGAGCTGTACGCCGAGCAGTTCGTCGAACTTCAGCCGGTACTGGGCCTGTCGGAGGAGCTCCTGCGACTGCGGGAAGTGGATGTTGTAGAGCGCCTCGCGCAGCGGGATGAGCCCGTAACGGGTGCGGAGTGGCTCGGGCAGCGGATCGGTGATGCGGTCGCGGACGATCGCCCAGGCGTTGCAGACGATCTGATACATGCCCTTCGTGCCGAGGACGCTGGCGAGTTTTTCGGTCGAGGGATAGATTCCCTGCATGCCGCTTTCGGCCTTGCGCGAGAGGGCCTGTTCGATGGTCTCCAGTTCGGGATGGGCGATCGAGAGTTCGCCGCGGAAGAAGTTCGGGCGTCCGAAGACGAGATATTCGCGTCCGACCTCGATGCGTTTTTCGATCCACTTGATGCCCTGGAACCAGATCAGTTCGGCACGTCCCGAGGCATCCTGCACCTGGACCGTGAAGCGGCGTTTGCGTCCCGTGCCGGCATAGGCGACGCCCATGACACGGGCGCGGAACTGCACGTAGGCCAGTGAGGCCGCCTCGGTGATCTCCGCGATGCGGTAGATGCGCGTGCGGTCGATGTATCGGAACGGGTAGTGCGCGAGCAGGTCGCCCACCGTCCGGATTCCCAGCTCGCGGTCGAGGAGCCTGGCGCGTGCCTCGCCGACGCCCGGGACGAACTTGATATCGTTGTCGAGTATCTCCACGGAGACAAAGATACGAAAACTCGCTCACATACGGATGGATTTCGCAGGAATAATGCAAACTATTGGAATAAAAGGGAGATATGTAGGTTTTAC
>CALUNE010000003.1 GCA_944321945.1 uncultured Alistipes sp. | reverse complement strand
TACTGCGGTTATCCCGTGGGAGAGTAGGTAGCCGCCTCTTCAAGGTCAGATCATCCGATCTGACCTTTTTTTGTGCCCGCTTCTCCCTGCCTTCGGCCAGTCTCCAGACCCCATGGCTCTCCTCCGACTGCCATCTGAGGCTGATGGAGGAATGGCCCTCTGCAGACGCCTGCCCGGTCAGGGAATCTGTAAACTCAAACAAAAAAATCCGCCCGAAAAAGGGCGGATTTGGCTTGTAAATTATGAGGCAATTGCTTGCCTCTCTGACGTGTCCGGAAGATGTAAGCGGACCGAGTTTTTCTGCTTACCTGGGTTCCGGCTCGTTCTCTTTCGGATTGGAGGGATGTACCTTTTGTACAAACTCCAGCAGGGCAGCCGCGGAGGTTTCGGGCTCTTCGAGGAACCCCATGTGTCCGGAGTGTTCGAGCCAGACGACCTCGGCCTCGGGATGGTTGGCCACCATCTTCTCGGCGACTTCGACGGGAATATGGTTGTCCTTGCGTCCGAGAATGAAAAGCACCGGAACCTTCGTCTGGTGGAGCATTTCGTTCTGATCCTTCCGGTCGATCATGCCGTTGAGCAGGGCGACGATTCCACTGTCCTCGGTGATGAAGACCTGTTCGGTCAGATCCTCGATGTAATCCTTCATCCGGTCGCGGTTCTCTTCGGCGAATCCGGCTGCCGGGGCCACCCGCGCCAGCAGTTCTTTCCTGCCGGCCTGCACGAGGGCAATTTCACGGCGACGGTTGTCTGCCTTTTCGGGGGTGTCGGGGTTGGGGGTCGAGCTGAAGAGAACCAACCCGTCGAGCATCTCCGGATGACGCTCGCAGAAGGCCAGTGCCACATAGCCGCCCATGGAGTGCCCGACCAGCGTGCAGCGTTCAATTCCCAGTGCGCGGAGTGCATCGGCAACGGTGTCGGCCAGGAACTCCATCGAGTGTTTCTCGCCCTGTACGACCGAAATGCCGTGTCCGGGCAGGTCGAGCGTCACCACGCGGACTTTCTTATAGAGATAAGGTACGAAATCGTCCCAGACCAGCATCGATTCGAGATAGCCGTGCAGCAGGACGATGCAGGCGTCACCCTTCTGTGAGTCGCAGATATGCAGAGCCGTGGGCCCTGCCATGATGAATTTTTCAATCATCTCTAAAGTAGAATTATTCCTCTTCCTCGTCATCGAGGTAATCGAGGGCGGATTCGCGCTTGGCATAGGAACGGTAGTCATCTTCGTCGTCCTCCTCGAACTGACTGTAGAGCGTATGGCGTTCCTTGCCGCTTTTGCGCATCGGTTCGAGCCGTTTGGCTTTGCGAAGTTCATCCGTGTCGTGTTCGCGGATTCCCTTTTGAGTTTTCATGGGTAGAATGGAAATGGTTGGGAATTAGAAATTTTCACTGTCGAACGTCCCGCCGAAGACCCGACGTGCGGGGCCTGTCAGTCGGACGTCCGTATAGGTCTGCGTATGAGGTTCATGCGAAAACCGTACCGCAAGTGTGCCACCGGGGACCGTGATGATGTAGCGGTGCGTGTCGTGCTGACGGGCATAGTTGGTGACGATGGCGGCAGCCGTCACGCCGGTTCCGCAGGCGAGGGTTTCGTCCTCGACGCCGCGTTCGTAGGTTCTCACGCTGATGGCGCCATTGGCCGTGATCTGCACGAAATTGACGTTCGTACCTTGCGGGAACCGGGCCGTATCGTATCGGATTTCGCGGCCGCGCCGGACGACATCGACCGTCCGGAGATCGTCGACGAACTCCACATAGTGGGGTACGCCCGTATTGAGGAACCACCAGCCGTCGCCCTCGCGGATTTCGCGCACGGCGATCATGCCGAGTTCGATTTCGCCCGTAAAGCCCTTCGTACGGTGGATCCGGGCGGTGTGCAGCCCGTCGGCGGCATCGAAGAACTTGGTTTCGCCGCCGATTCCGAGGTGTTCGGCGAAGAGCGTGAAGCAGCGGGCTCCGTTGCCGCACATTTCGCCTTCGGAGCCGTCGGCGTTGTAGTAACGCATCGAGCAGTCGATCTCGGCATTGCGGGCGAGGGTCATCAGTCCGTCGGCGCCGATTCCGAAGTGACGGTCGCACAGCCGGGCGATCAACTCCGGTCGGGGGGTGAAAATCTCCTCCCGGTTGTCGATCAGGATGAAGTCGTTGCCGGCTCCTTCGTATTTGGCAAATTTCGTCAGCACCTCTTCGAAGGTTTCTCACAGACAAAAATAGTAAAACTTCTAAAAGTTTTGCTACTTTTGTGAAAAATATCGCCCCCGAATTGTCGATGCGGGCGAACGTTTTTGTTGAAAGAGAAGTCATTTAATCCATCCGACTATGAAAAGCGTGCTGTTCAAGCATCGTTCCATCCGAAAATTCCGTCCGACACCCATTCCTCCGGAGGTGTTGCGCGACTGCCTCGAGGCTGCCACACGGGCCTCGACCTGCGGCAACATGCAGCTCTATTCGCTGGTCGTCACCCGCGACCGGGCCTTGCGCGAGCAGCTTGCACCGTGCCACTTCAATCAGCCGATGGTGACCCAGGCGCCGTGTCTGATTACGGTCTGCGCCGATATCCACCGTTTCAGCATGTGGTGCGAACAGCGCGATGCCGATCCGGCCTATGACAACTTCGCCTGGTTTCTGAACGCCTCGACCGATGCGCTGCTGGCGACGCAGAACTTCTGCGTGGAGGCCGAACTGCACGGACTGGGCATCTGCATCCTCGGCACGACGATCTATACGGCCGGCGAGATTTCGCGTATTCTGGAGCTTCCCAAGGGGGTTGTACCCCTGACGACGGTGGTGGTGGGCTATCCGGACGAATCGCCCGAACTGACCGACCGCCTGCCGCTCGAGGCCGTCGTCCACAACGAGAAATATACGGACTACACGTCGGCCGAGATCGACGAACTGTGGGCCGAACGCGAGGAGTCGGAGCTCACCAAGCGGCTGCTCGAGGAGAACGGACTGCCGAATTTGGCCCGGATCTTCACCGAACGCCGCTACGTGCGCAAGGACAATCTGGCCATTTCGGAGTCGTACCTGGCGCTGCTGCGCGAGAAGGGATTCTTCAACAACCACTGATCGGACGTGCGACGGGTGTGCCGGATGGGGTTGACTGCGTTGCTGGGCATGCTGTGCTCGGCCTGCAGCGTCACGCGGCACATTCCCGAGGGAAGTTACTTCCTGCAGAAGGTCCGTATCGAGGACGACCGGTCGACCCCCCGTAAGGAGCGCATTCTCTCCTCCGAGCTGGAGAAGTATATTCGTCAGAGCCCCAACAAACGTTTTCTGGGGACCAATTTCTACGTGTGGCTCTACGAGCAGGCCGATCCCGCGAAGGAGAATCGCTGGAACGAGTGGAAACGCAAGATCGGCGAAGCCCCCGAACTGCTCGACGTGAGCCTTGCGCGGAAGAGCGCCGAGAATCTGAAGGTCTACATGGATTCGAAGGGTTTCTTCAATTCGCAGGCCACGTACCGCATCGACACGACGTCGCGCCGCAAACGGGCCACGGTGATCTATACGACCCGTCAGGGAGCTCCCTACCGCATCGATTCGATTTCGTATACGTTCCATGACCAGTTTCTTGAGCAGATCGTACTGCCCGATACGATCCACACGCTGCTGCGACGGGGGGCGATCTACGATGTCACGGTGCTGGACGCCGAGCGCGAACGCATCACCTCCTATCTCCGCGACCGGGGCTACTACAACTTTTCGGTCAACAACATCCTCTACCTGGCCGATACGCTGGGCGGCAACCGCGAGGTGGATCTGCAGGTGGTTCTCAAACAGTATCTGTCGGGGTATGACGCGCGCGGCAAGGCCGTCATGGACAACAACCTGGTCTACCGCATCGATCGGATCAACATCTTTCCGGATTACGACCCGACGGAGATCCGCAATGACACGACGCTTCTCGAGCGTCTCGACACGCTCTACTACCGGGGACTGAACATCGTCTATGAGAAGCGTCCGAGCCTTCGACCACGGGTTCTGCGGCAGTCGGTGCCGCTCTACCCGAACTACATTTACAATTCGTCACGCGTGAACCGGGCCTATGCGGATCTGATGTCGCTGGGCTATTTCAAGAGCACGCGCATTGCCTTCGAGGAGCAGCCGCTGTCGGCCGATTCGACGAACTACGTTTCGTTTATCGGAGCTACGGCCGATTCGACCCGGGCTCTCTATACGCGTGAGGGCTACCTGACGTGTAACATACTCTGCACGCCGACGTTGCGTCAGAGTGTCAAGGTCGATCTGGAGGGGAGTACGACGTCGAGTTTCTACGGCCTGAAGGCGACGGTGGGTTACCAGAACCGGAACATCTTCCGGGGTGCGGAATCGTTCGACGTGTCGTTTGCGGCGGGGTACGAGTTCATGAAGGCTCCGGATGCGCTTCGGAAGCGCGCCACGGAGTTCGGTGTCACGGCGGGACTGACGTTCCCGCGGTTTCTGGCGCCGTGGCACATGCGGCGGTTCCACAACGTGAACCAGCCGCGGACGAAGATCGAACTGTCCGTCAATTTCCAGGACCGGCCCTACTATGCGCGGACGCTTTCGAGTGCGGGGCTGACCTATTCGTGGACGAACAACCGCTATTCGAGCTTTTCGCTGCGGCCGATCGACATCAACGTGATCGACATGACGCGTCCGGTGGATCCGGCCTTTCTGGGCAGTACGCAGAACAAGTATCTGATCAACAGTTTCCAGACGCAGTTCATCGGCGGACTGTCGTTCGGTTACAGCTACAACAACCAGCGGAAGAATTTCGGGGGCAATGCCACGACGATCCGCTTCAATGCCGAGACGGCGGGCAACCTGATCGATGCCGTCGAGCACGCTTTCTTTGCGCCGGCAGCCGGCAAGGACTACTACACGATCTTCGGAATCCAGTATTCACAGTATTTCCGTACGGACCTGAGCGTGAGCCGCAAGATCATGCTGGGCGACGTGACGGCACTGGTCGGACACCTGTATGGCGGAGTGGCCATGGCCTATGGCAACTCGCAGTCGGTGCCGTTCGACCGGCAGTTCTACTGCGGCGGCAGCAACGGCATGCGGGGCTGGACGCCGCGGACGCTCGGTCAGGGTTCGGTCCCCGATCCGCACAACGATTATCCGGTGCAGACGGGCGACGTAAAACTGGAGGCCAACCTGGAGTTGCGGTTCCCGATCTGGGGCATGATCCACGGCGCGACGTTCTTCGATCTGGGCAATATCTGGTATATCCGTCAGAATCCGGCCGAGTATTCGGACGAGGCGGTCTTCCATTTCGACCGTTTCTACCGTCAGCTGGGATTCAATACGGGTCTCGGACTGCGTTTCGACATCAAGTTTGCGGTGCTGCGTCTCGACTGGGGTATCCAGCTGCACAACCCGAACAATCCGGCGGGCGAGCGGTGGATCCACAACTTCAAGTGGAAGAATACGGCGCTGAATTTCGGCGTGGGCTATCCGTTCTGATCCGGCCCTTTCGGTTTTCCTGTTTCTGATTGGTTCTCTTTTGACTCTCCGGGGGGCGCAAGGTCCCTTTCCGGGGCAGAGCGGTCTGCGCTTTTGCCTCAGAAGGGGTAGCCGATGGCCAGATGGAATCCCAACCCGTCCTTGAAGCTGGAGATGTTGTAGTAGCCGCGCTTGTCGGGGTTCGGATAGGGGGTATGGAGCCCGATTCCGAGGTCGGCGCGGATGACCAGATAGCTGATGTCGTAGCGCAGTCCGAATCCGGTTCCGAGAGCGATGTCGCGCGGGAACGAATTCCAGTTGAGAGCGGCACCCGGACGGTTGGGATCCTCTTTCAGCAGCCAGACATTGCCGGCGTCGAGGAAGACGGCGCCGTTGAGACGGCCCAGGATGCCGAATCGGAATTCGACGTTGGCCTCGAGCTTGAAGTCGCCCGTCTGATCGAGGTATCCGTCGCTGTCGTCGGCGGGCGGGCGATAGCTTCCCGGGCCGATCGAACGGACGGTGAAGGCACGGATGCTGTTGGCGCCGCCGATGTAGAACTGTTCGCTGTAGGGCATCACCTCGGAGTTTCCGTAGGCGTATCCCACGCCGACAATCAGCCGTGTCGCCAGCCAGTTGTTGCGCTGCCCGATGCGGTGATAGAACTTCACTTCGCTGACCTCCTTGACGAACTGCGAGAACTGATTGCCGAAGAGCAGCTGGGGGTGACGCTCCCCGGCGGCCCGAAGGATGGCCGAGAGCAGATTTCCGGCCGAGGTGACGCTGTTCTGCCAGTAGAAGCGGCGATTGCCTGTTGCGCCGTAGCTCTTGTCGAAGGTGTAGGTGTAGCCGATCGAGGGGACGAACTGGTTGCGGAAGCTCATGGCGATCGAGGGGTTCTCCTCCATGGTCTGGTCGAAACTGGCGGTCGTATGGAGCAGCCGGTTGTAGGTCAGGCGGAAGACCGTGAGGTCGTGGTGGGAGAAGTCGGAGGTCTGGAAGCGGTAGCCGGCCGAACCGCTGAAGGCGATCAGATGGAAGAACTGCGGGCGGTTCATCAGATCGACGCCCAGCTGGAAGGCCGTGCTGCCCGGATGGCTCAACCGGTTAACCCAACGTACGGGCAGCAGCAGCCGCGGCAGGTTGAGCGACGTGTTGAGACCCAGTTCATAGGAGTTGAGCCGCGAGGAGCGTCCGCCGGAGTTCTTGTTGCCGGTCTGCCATTCGTACGCGCCGTTGAGCTTGACGTCGAGGACTTCGCCGCCGCGGAAGAGGTTGTTGTGGCTCAGTTTGAGCGTGAGACCCGGACCGAGGAAGCTGTTCGATTTGGAGGTGACGTCGGTTTCGAGGGCCACCTCGAGCGGGTAGTCCATCCGGGCGTCGATGGCGACGTTGAGCGAATCCTCGCCGCGCAGCGAATCGAGCGGTGTGACGGAGAGGTTCACCGAGCGGAAGATGCCGAGTTTGTTGAGTTCGGTCTGGGTGTGGTTCTGGGCCTCGACGGTGAAGAGTTCGCCCGAGCGGAGCGTCAGCGCACGGTCCAGCACGCGGGGGCGGACCTTCATCGGTCGTTGGGTGATCACCGTGGCGTTGCGGAGCCGGAGCGTGTCGGCGGGACCCGGGCGGAGGTTGTGCAGCCGGACGGTGACCTCGCCCACGCGATAGGGTTTGAGCACTGCCTGCGGGAGATTGGGCTTGAGGCCCAGACGCAGGGCGACGTGCCGTGGCTGGAGGGTCGTGTCGGCCAGGTATTCGAGGTATTCGGGACGGAAGTAGTAGTAGCCGTTGGCGCGCAGCGACGTGGTGATGCGCTGCCGTTCGGCGGTGAGTGTGTCGAGGTTGTACTGGGCGCCGGGGCGGAGCAGCGAGGTGGCTTCGAGGCTGTCGACGAGCGGTTGCATCGTGCTGTCGGCCTGTGGATAGGCGATGCGTCCGTAGTGCCAGGGCGGGGCGATGCGGATCGTGTAGTCGACTTTGGCCTTGCGTCCCTTTTTGCGCGGAAGGAGCGAGTCGGTGACGCGGGATCCGAAGTATCCGAAGTTTTCGAGCGCCTGCTCGGCCACGCGGGTGCGCAATCCGGGCTGTACCTTCGAGAGGAGGACGGGCTCTTTGGCCAGACGGCGGTAGAACCAGTATTTGAAGCCCTTTTCTCGGGGCGTGTAGCAGTAGTTCCAGGCCCAGAGCCCGATGGGCAGAGGCGTGCGCAGGTAGGGGGCATAGAGCGGGTTGTTCGGAGCCACGGAGAGGGGCTCGCGGGCGGCATCCTCGGCGGCGGCCGAGACGATGACCCCCGAATCGGGCCTTACGCGCAGGTGTTTGACCCCCGTGTAGAGGACCTCGCCCTGAGGGATGCGGCGCGTGGTGGAGCAGGCCGTCACGAGGAGCAGGCCGGCCACCGTCAGCATGGTTTTTCGGAGAGAGGTCATCATGGCTGTTCGGTTTTTTGAGTGCGGGGCTTCGACGAACGGAAGAGATCGCCCAGCCGCGAGATCCGCTTGCGGATGACGAATCCGACGCCGGTTTCGGTGATTTCGCCCTCGAGGATGCTTTCGTAGCCCGTGTGGCGGAAGACCTTGATGTACATGTTGTCGCGTTTGTCGAGCATGTATTCGATCGAGATATCGTCGATGAGGTTCTCCTTGAGGTTCTGTGTGGGGTCGGCATCGGTGCTGAACTTGCCGCCGATGACGGCGCGGATGCGGTTGCTGAAGAGGTTCTTTGACAGCCGGTAGGAGTAGTCGGTTCGTTGGCCGTTGGGGTCGTCCTGACCGTAGGAGTCGATGCCGAACGAGAGGTCGACCCCCTTGAGGTTGTTCTGTGCCCACTGGTTCAGCTCCTTCTGGATGAAGGTGTTGAGCGGATTTTCGGCACTGACCCGGGCCGAGGTTCCGGGGCCGGTGTAGGTGTTGTAGATCAGCAGGTTCATGGCCTGGTTGGCGCGTTGTTCGGCCGTGAGCGAGTTGAGCTGGTTCTGCATCGTGAGGTCCTCGGGAGCCGACAGATCGAAGCTGATCTCCAGATCGTTGAGCGAGTTCCGGATATTGATCGCGATGTTGAAGTTCACCGAGCGGGCATCCTGACCGTCGGAGGAGACGTTGGCGCGGACGCTCTCGACGGCGGTGATGTTGAACGACGGATCGGCCACGTCGCCCAGCCACTCGACATAGCCGCCCGGGCGGATCGTGAAGACTTTTTGGGCGATGATCGGCGGACTGTAGCGGACGGTGCCTCCGGTGAGCAGATAGCGGCCCGAGAGACGCGTGTCGCCCAGCGGATTCATCGTGTAGGAGAGGTTTCCGCCGCCGCGCAGGTCGATGCGGTTGCTGCCGTCGGTCGAGAGGTCGACGGCAGCCTTGACGTCGTTGCTGATGTCGACATTCAGGGCAATGTCCATGCCGCCGATGCGTACGGGCGGCAGCTCCTCGAAGGCTTCGCGGTTGTCGATCTCGGCGAACGAGACGAACTGCACGACGTTCTGCGACTGCTGTTTGACCTCGAGCGGGGAGCTTTGCATGACGTAGTTGATGTCCGTACCGCCGAGCAGGGCGACGTTTCCGCGCACGGCCAGTGCATCGACCGGACCCCGTACCGAGGTGTTCAGATCGAGATAGGCCTGACCGTAGACGGTGGTTCGCTCCTTGCGGGGGACGTTTACGAACTGGAAGTCGGCGGCCTTCAGCCGCAGATCGGCCGTCATGCGCTGCGGGTCGGTCAGATCGACCGCTCCGTCGATGGTCAGCGGCTGCCGGTTCGGGGCGAGGATGGCGTAGCGGTCGAATCCGATGCGGCTTTGGTCGATGCGGATCGTATCCTCGGCCATGCGGAACGACGTGCCGATCATCGGTACGCGGAGTTCGGTCCCGGCCAGACGCAGCGCTCCGTCGAGGCGGGGCCGTTCGGTCGATCCCGAGGCGAGGATCCTGGCCGTGAGCATCCCCGACAGGCGGAGCATCTCCTCCGGGAGGAAGACATTGAGCCGCTGCAACGGCAGTCCGGGGATCTCCACACGGGCATCGAGCGGATTTGCCGCCTGCTTGTCGTACGAAGCCTGCGCTGCGAGGACTTCGAGCGAGTCGAGCCTCAGGCGGGCTTCGGCCTGCTGTGCGGCGCCCTGCCTGTAGCGGGCCCTCAGGGCGATGTCTCCGAAACGCTGCCGGTCGTAAGTCAGCTCGCCGATCGAAACTTCGCCCTGCAGAGCCAGCGTGTCGAGGCCCAGTTCCAGCGCCAGATCGGCTCCCAGCCGTCCGTCGACGGGCGGTGCCGATGGCAACAGCTCGAGCATCGAACCGATTCCCAGCCCGTCCATCCCGAGGCGGATTCCCTCCAACGGGCTCTCCTCCGGCAGCGTGTGGATGGCAAAACGCTGTTCGCCACGCGTCAGGTCGAGGTCGGCGGCCAGCCGGCGGTCGAACCGGTAGACGAGGTAGTTGCCGGGGTTGACCGTCCAGGGTTCGAATCCGAACTGCGGATCGGGCCCGAGGCTCAACCGCACGAGCGAATCGTTCCACATCGCGTCGATCCGTGAGCGGAGCCCCTCGCGCCCGCTTCGGTCACGCTGGTAGAGATTTATCGAGGCGGTGTTGCCGCCGGCATCGCCGTAAAGACCGGCGGCAGCGACATGGTCGAGGTTTCCCGGGGCGTTGGCCATCCGCAGGGCATAGTGCATGCGGGCCCCCTGCTGGCGGAGCGAAACGCCCACGGTGTCGATATGGATGCCTCCCGTCGTGAGCCCTTCGATCTGCATGCCGATCGCCAGCGGCAGCGTATCGCAGTTGGCGCCGCGCATCTCCAGCCGGCGGAAGGCCGCGCGTTGCGTGCGCAGGTAGTTGTTGAGGATGTTGTTGGGCCCGGCGGTGAGTTGCAGCCCGAAGTCGGGCAGGCGCGGTTTGAGCGAATCCATGTCGAGACGCTGCGCCCGGATCTGGCGGTTCAGCTCCTCGATCGTGCGGGGCAGAGCCGTGCGGAGCGTGTCGAGCGCCGCGGGCGAGAAGAAGACCAGCCGCAGATCGCCCGACTGCAGTTCGGCCTTCGTGGCCGCGGTGTCTGTCTCGAACGAGAGGCTCGTCGGACGGATCCAGTCCGTGCCGGTGCTGTTCCGGATGCGGATGCTGTCCAGCGCGATGCGGGCCGCGTAGCTCTTTTCGCGGGTGGCCGATGCTTCGGCCTCGAGGTCGAAGAGCCCGCCGATGGGCTCCCGGACCAACCCCAACGCCGTGAGATCGAACCATCCGACCCGTCCCGCGAGGCGGGCCTGCTGGCGTTCGGGGGTCAGCCGCCCCTCGATCCCGAGCGCGAGACGGAGTGCCGAATCGCGGTCCTCGATGCGTCCCGTCAGCTGCTGATCCGCCAGATCGGCCTCCAGCCCCAGACCTCCGAAATCGTGCCCGGCATACTCGGCCCGGTCGACCTCGAGCCGGACGCTGCCCTGCGTGGCGGCATCGTACGGATCGAATCCCCGGCCGTGGGCCAGGAGTTGCAGATCGAGCCTTCCGAGCGAATCCTTCGGCAGAAAGCTTCCGAGCGGGAAGCTGTCGCAGCGGATGGCGGCATCGTAGCGTTGCGGCTTCGTCTCGAAACGCCCGTCGACGGTGATGCGGCCCGCTTCGGCACGACTTGCGCCGGCGGTCAGCTCCGAGCGCAGTGCGTAATTGCCCGCTGCGGCCGATGCCGACCCCTCCAGACTGATCCGTCGGGGCAGCGTCACCCGCCGGCGTAGGGCCGTATCCGGGAGCAGCTGCACGAGAAAGGCTCCCCGGCGCAGGTCGCCCCGGAAGCGGGCCGACGCCGTCAGTCGTTCGGGGTCGAGCAGCTGGCGGG
This sequence comes from uncultured Alistipes sp., assembly GCA_944321945.1. Classification (GTDB taxonomy): domain Bacteria; phylum Bacteroidota; class Bacteroidia; order Bacteroidales; family Rikenellaceae; genus Alistipes. The sequence goes on along the minus strand of CALUNE010000003.1, from coordinate 263,358 downwards.
CCCGGCCGTTGACATCCAGTTGAAGATGCCCGGGCGAAGAGATCCTGAGCCCGATCGGGTTGAGATCCTCGAGTGTGCCGTCGGCCGTGAGATCCACGCCGATCCGCCGGTTGAGCAATGCCGCGGGAAGTGTCGGAAAGAGTTTCCGTGCGTCGTTTACGGCCACGTCGGCCTGCATGTCGGCCGTCAGCGGCGTGGTCGGTTCCAATTGCAGGATTCCGCTCCCGGCCGTCACCCGGGCCGAGATCCGCGAATCGGCCGTCGCGAGTTCGAAACCGGTGAGGCTGATCCCTGCGGCATCCATGCTGAAGCGGCCCCGGGACTGTTCGACCCGTACTCCGCACCGCTCGGCGAATGCCAGTTGCCGCAGTTGCAGCGCCACGTCGCCGCCGCGGTTGTAGAGCGAATCGACCGCCAGTTGCAACTCCGTAAGCCGGATGCCGAGCGGATCGAACCCTGCCGCGGGGTGATGCCCCGCCTCGCCGTAGGTGAGGCGGTTGTCGTTCATCGCCAGCCTGCCGACCCGCACGGTCCACGGGAGCGATGTGTCGGCCGCCGAAGCCTCGTCGTTCTCCGTTTCTCCGGCCACCGCCTTGTCCGCGGCCTTCGTCCCGGAGTGGAGGCTGTCGGGCGCCCCAGTTGCCGACTGCGATTCGTTCGCCGTGCTGCCGGACGGTTTCGAAGCGGTCAGATAGAGGTAGTTTCCCCGCGTGAGGATGAGGCTCGCGACGTTCACCTGCTGGCTGTCGAGGGCGATGCGGCACTCTCCGACCAATCCTTCGTCCAGATTGACCGCCAGTTCCGAGTTGTCCGCCGCGCTCGTCATTCCGAATTGCGTATCGTGCAAGGCCAGCTCCTCGACCGAGATTCGCCATCCGGTCCGAGCCGACGTGTCGGGCTCTTCGGCACTCGGCGCCATTCCGCTGCGGAGCCGGACGGATGCCCCGTCGAGCCGGATCCGTCCGACGAGGAGCTCCTCCTGCCGCAGCCGGGCGCGTACCGGAGCAATCCCCAGTTCGGCGGCCTTTACGCGCATTTCGAATCCCGTGACGGTGTCCCGGTAGTGGACTTTCAGCTGTTCGAGCCCGAATTCGCGGATCATCGCCTCGCGACGGATCAGCGGCCACGGATCGACCTCCAGCCGCACCTCTCCGCAGTCGACGAGCGTGTCGGCGCCCTCCGTCAGACGGATCTCCTCGATTGCAAGCCGCAGTGGAAATCCCAGCCGCAGTTTCCCCACCGACAGCTCCATGCCGAGGGCTCGTGAGATTGGTCCCACGGCTTTTCGGCACGCGAAATCCTGCACGCCCGGCACGTAGAGCAGCCCGATGCAGAGGCACACGAACACTCCTGCCGCGGCAAGAATTCGGAACGTATATGCGAGGATTTTTCTCACGGTCGGACAACGCAGCGGAAATTTCACTGCAAGGTACAAAAAGCGGGCGATTAAACAATCGTCCGCCTGTAAAAAACGGCCTCAAACATGGGGCTTTCGGGCCTTTGGGGCTCTTCCGTCTATTGTTTGGCCTTGTATTGCGAAGGCGACATGCCGGTGTTGCGCTTGAAATAGCTTCCGAAGAACGACTGGTTCGGGAAGTGGAGATAATAGGCGATCTCCTGGATGCTCATGTTCGAATACTTGAGCAGGGTTTTGGCCTCGAGGATCACGTAGTTGTCGATCCATTCCGAGACCGATCTTCCGCTGATTCGCTTGATGAGCGTGGTGAGGTATTTGGGCGTGATGCACAGCTGCCGGGCGTAGAATCCGACGCTTCGTTCCTGCTTGTAGTGTTCGCTCAACAGTTGGGTGAACTGGGTGAAATACTCCTTGGCGCGGTTGTGGGAGGCGTCCTCCAGTTCGGGATGCTCGGCCAGATAATGCTGCAGGATATCGCCGACCTTGTAGATCGTTCCGGCGATCAGTCCTCCGATAATTTCGGCCGAAAATTCGCTCACGTCGCCTTTTGTCTCCTGTTCGACGAGCGAGATGAAATTGCGCAGCGCCTGGCACTCCTTGTGTGAGATCTCCAGACACGGATAGGACGTAAACTGAAGCAGCAACGGCAGCAGATGTTTCGTGTCGATGTTGATCCGCTTCATGAAGTCGGTCGAGACGGCCAGGATGTGAGCCTTCATCCCTTCGAGCGACTGCGCCTGCAGGATGCTGTTCGGGGCAAAGATGAACATCGTGTCCTTGCGGATCGTGAATTCCTTGAGATTGACCAGTCCCGAGGATTCGCCTTCGGTGCCCACTCCGATGATGAAGGCGTTGATACGGCACGGGAAACGGAATGCTTCCATCTGGGATTCCGTACTGGCGGCAATGCATTCACCCAGAATTCCGGGACGGTTTTCGCCTCCGGTCATGGAGATCAGCTCCTGGAGAGTGAAGTGGTTTATCGGGGCTTCCAAGGTCTCTTTGTTCATGATTTCGCTGTTGTTTGGTTTCATCGTATGTTCTTATAACGATAAAACAGAGGAAATCGTCTGCACAGACGACGTATTGAACACTCCGTGGCTCATTTTGAAGACAAACTGCGGCAAAAAGAACGCCGATCCGTTGAGGATCGGCGTTGTGGTGTGTCCGGAAAGTCGGAGGACGATCAGTTGGCGGCCGGCGTCGTGGTTGCAGCGGCGGCGGGAGCGTCGGTAATGCCGAGCTCCTTCTTCACGGCGGGAGCCAGATCGGTCAGCGTCGTCTCGTCGAAGTAGGCCAGCGAGCCGGTCGAGGTGTCGAAGACGGCCAGATAGCTTCCGGCGGCTGCGATCTTGTCGATGGCGTTCTTGGCCTTGTCGATGATCGGCGAGAGGAGTTCGTTCTGTTTCTTCTGATACTCCTGCTGGGCGCGGCCCTGGAACTCCTGGATACGGTTCTGCAGATCCTGCAGCTCCTTCTCCTTCATCTCCTTGGCCATGTCGGAGAGCGTGTTGAGGTTTTTCTGGTATTCCTGGTATTTGGTGTTGAATTCAACCTGCATCGTTTCGATGTTGTCCTGAAGCTCCTTGGCATAGGTCTCCATGTTCTCCTGCATGGTCTTGGTTTCGGGCATTGCCATGATGATCTCCTGGGTGTTGATGCGGCCGAACTTCTGTGCGAAGAGCGAGGTGGATCCCATCAACAGTGCAACTGCAAGGGTTAATTTGATAGCTTTTTTCATACGATTTATGCGTTAATGTTTTGATGTCGGTTAATTCTGCTTCAGCAGATCGATCACCTGCTGCGTGCGCTCCACCGAGGGGTTGTTGTAGAGCAGCGTGGGGTTGTTCGACGAATCGAGGACCAGATCGGCGCCTGTCTGTTTGGCGTAGGCCTCGATCTGGGCGAAGACCTCCTTCTGGATCGGGCTGATCATCTCGATGCGTTGTTTCATCAGCGTACCCTCCTTGCCGAAGAGGCTTTCCTGGTATTGCTGGGCCTCTTTTTCCTTGGCCAGGATTTCGTTTTCGCGGGCCTGGCGCGTGGTCGACGAGAGCGAAGCCTTCTGATACTGGTAGTTGTTGTAGAGGGTTTCGACCTCGTTGAAGCGGGCATCCACCTGGCTCTGGTATTGTTTGGCCAGTGAATCCAGCTTTTCGATGGCCTGGTTGTAGGCGTCGATCGACTTGAAGATCTTCTCGCTGTTGACGATTATGTAATTCTGGGCCGAGAGGACGCCGGCCGTAAGGATGGCTGCTGCCACAAGAATCAGTCGTTTCATCATCTGAAATTTTAAGTTATCACTTCTCCGCGGGGGGAGATGCTGTCATAAATATAACTCTTTTCTTTCAAATTTATTGCCACGGGCGGCCGATTAGAACTGTTGACCGAGCACAAAGTGGAACTGACTGCCGCTCTTGGTGGTGGAGTTGGCGGGGGGATCGAATCCGTAGCCCCAGTCGATGCCGAGCATGCCGACCACGGGCAGATAGAGCCGCACGCCGAAACCGGCCGCACGTTTGATCTTGAAGGGCGAGAACTCCTTCCACGAGTCGAATGCGTTACCGCCCTCGAGGAATCCCAGCACATAGATCTGCGACGAGGGTTTGAGGATGACGGGGTATCGCAGCTCGGCGGTATACTTGTTGTAGCCGCGCGAGTAGTAGTTCGAGGGGTCGAGGGCACCGTCCTCGTAACCGCGCATGGCGATGATGTCGATACCGTAGATGTTGTAGCCCGACATGCCGTCGCCGCCGACCTCGTAACGCTGGAAAGGCGAGACCTTGTCCTTGTTGTAGCTGCCCAGGTAGCCCATCTCGGCCTTCAGCATCAGCACCAGGTTCGAATTGTTGAGGAATCCCTGGAACCACTGGGCCTTGAACTGCCACTTGTGGAATTCGATCCAGCGGTAGCGGTCCTGATCGCTCATCGACTGGTCGGAGTAGTCCTTGCCGTCCCAGAGCGAGTAGGGGAGCGTGGCCTGAACCGAGGCGGTGAATTCCGAACCGCGGCGCGGATAGATCGGCTGGTCGACGGAGTTGCGGCTGAGGACGAGTTTCAGCGACAGAAGGTTCGAGTTTCCGTTTTTGACGACGAATCCGGTCCAGTTTTTGAGGTTGTACCGTTCGTAGCTGGCCTCGGCGTAGAAGGTGAAGTAGGGGTCGGGCCAGTTCAGACGCTTGCCCAGACCGGCTGCCGCACCATACGTACGGAAGTACTGCGTGGCGGTCTGCCAGACGTAGTAGGCGTTGTTCTGTTCGGAGATGTGGGCCGAGAAGGTGAACGAGTTGGGCTTTTTGCCGCCGAGCCACGGGTCGGTGAAACTCAGGGCGAAGGCCTTGTAGTAGGTACCGTTGGTCTGGGCCGAGAGCGACAGACGCTGGTTTTGTCCCATGGGGTAGGGCCGCCAGGCGCCCTTCTTGAAGAAGTTCTTCACCGAGAGGTTGTTGAGCGTGATGCCGACCGACCCCACGAAGGTACCCGAACCCCAGCCGCCGGCGATGTTGAACTGGTCGGAGGCCTGCTCTTCGAGGGGCCAGTTGATGTCGACCAGTTCGTTCGAGACGGGTTTGATGTCGGGCATGATGGCCTCGGGGTTGAAGTGGCCCATCGAGCCCAGCGTGCGGATGGTCTGCATCAGCAGCGAGCGGTTGTACAGTTCGCCCGGGCGGGTATACAGTTCGCGGCGGATCACCTCGTCATCGATGCGCTGGTTGCCCGAGATACCGACGTTGTTGATCGTGAACTGCTTGCCCTCGAAGACTTTGACCTCGATGTCGATCGAGTCGGCGCCGATGATCGTTTCGGCGGGTTCGATCTGCGACATGAGGTAGCCCTCGTTCTGGTAGAGCGACGACACGGACATGGCTTCGGGGTCGGTCTCCTTGCCGATACCGAGGCGTTTCTGCATGGTTTTCTTGTCGTACGTGTCGCCCTTCTTGACGCCGAACATGCGTTGCAGGGCATCGGTTTCGTAGACCGAGTTGCCGACCCACGAGACGTTGCGGATGTAGTATTTGTTGCCTTCCGCGACTTCGAGGTCGATACCGATTCGTTTTTCGTTGATCGGGTAGATCGAGTCGCGAACGATGTTGGCATTGCGGAAGCCCTTCGAGTTGTAGAAGTCGATGAGCAGCTCCTTGTCGGTTGCGTAGTCCGATTCGTTGAGTTTGGTGCCCTGGAAGATGTTGATCGATTTCTGGTGGGTCTTCTTGAAGGTCCGGCGCAGGCGTTTGTCGGTGAACTGCGTATTGCCCAGGAAGTTGATGCGGCCGATCTTGACCTTCTCCTTGCGGTCGATCAGGAAGGTGACGTTGACGGCCTGACCGGGGCGCAGCGTATCGTTGTCGATGCGTACGTCGACCTCCGTATTGCGGAAGCCCTTTTCGGCCCAGTAGTCGCGGATGAGCTTTTTGTTCTTGTCGATGACGTAGTCGGAGAGCTCGCTGCCGCGCTTGAGTTTGAGTTTTTCGAGCAGATCCTTCTGTTTGCCCTTGGTGATGCCTTCGAAGGCCCAGTTGTAGACGCGCGGACGCTCCTTGAGGAAGACCTCCAGATCGAGGCTGTCGCCCTCGATTTCGGCGCCGATCTTCACGTCGGAGAAGAAGCGCTGGCTCCAGAAGCGCGTGATGGCGTTGGCGATGAAGTTGCTGGGCAGGTAGATCGAGTCGCCTTCGATCAGGCCGGCCGACGATTTGAGAACGTCCGGGTTGAGGTATTTCACGCCGTGGACGTTGATCTTGCGGATGTAGTAGAGTTTGGGGTCTCCGCTGCTTTTGAACATCGGCGCATCTTCGGGGAAGGCGGGTTTGGAGAGCTGTGCGGAATCCGACGGATTCGGCTCGAGTGCGGTCTTCGCCTGGGCGGATATATTCGTGCAGCAAAGCGTCGTGAAGAGGGCTGCTGCCGTGAATATCTTACCTGAATGGTTCATCTGTTGTCTATTGTCAACTAACTAACTTAACAAAATCATTTGCCTTTGACCAGTCCGAAACGGCGGTCGCGCCGGGCATACTCCTCGACGGCGCGGTCGAAATCCTGCTCGGTGAAATCGGGCCACAGCACCTCGGGGAACCAGAGTTCGGCATAGGAGGCCTGCCAGAGCAGGAAGTTGCTCAGCCGCTGTTCGCCGCTGGTGCGGACGATCAGGTCGGGATCGGGCCACGCGGCGGTGTCGAGCGAGCGGGAGAGGGTCTCTTCGTCGATCTGCTCGGGGGTGAGTTCGCCGGCCTCGACGCGGCGGGCGATCCGGCGCACGGCGCGGGTGATTTCACTGCGTGAGGAGTAGTTGAGGGCCAGAATCAGTGTAAGAACCTTGCCGTCGGCGGTGCGGTGTTCGATGTTGGAGAGGGCCGTGCGGACCTTTTCGGAGAAGCGGCTGCGGTCGCCGATCATGCAGACGCGCACGCCCTGTCGGACGAGTTCCTGTTCTTCGCTGACCACACACTGGCAGAAGAGCTCCATCAGGGCATCGACTTCGGCTTCGGGGCGCCCCCAGTTTTCGGTGGAGAAGGCATAGAGCGTGAGGAACTTCACACCGTTGCGCACGGCGGCGCGCAGGGCGGCGCGGACGGGTTCGACACCGGCCGCATGACCTTCGCTGCGCTCTTTTCCGCGCATTTCGGCCCAGCGGCCGTTGCCGTCCATGATGATGGCGACGTGTTGCGGTATGCGTTTCTGCTCGCTCATAGTAGGGCACAAATATAGGGAAAAAATCTGTTAACTGCTGGAAAAATCCGATAAATGATACATCGGGCCTAACTTCGGATGTCGATTCCCCACATCATCTTATCCCGTAACGTGTCGTAAAACGATATATTGTGCGGCACGGCGAGAAAAATCGTCTGTTCGGCGCGGCGGAGGGTGAAGGTTGCGCCGTGCGAGACGGGGTAGTTGCGGTTGTCGAGCGTCACGAAGGCTTCGGAGCGTCGGGCGTGGACGTGGAGGGTGATGACGGCCGTGTCGGGGATCACCACCGGACGCATCGTCAGGTTGTGGGGGGCCAGCGGCGAGAGGATCAGACAACGGCACGTGGGGGCTACGACGGGGCCTCCGGCGCTGAGCGAATAGGCGGTCGAGCCGGTGGGGGTCGAGACGATGACGCCGTCGCCGTGGTAGGTGGCGACCATCTGCCCGTCGACGTAGGTCTCCACGGAGATCATGCCGGCGCCGTGGCGCTGGACGGTGAATTCGTTCAGCGCCAGCTGCGTGTCGGGCTGACGCGAGAAGTCGCCCTCGACGTGGAGCATTGAGCGGGGTTCGGTGCGCAGATCGCCCTCGGCGATGCGTTTGAACAGCCGGTCGAATCCGGCATTCGGGGCGCTGGTGAGGAATCCGAGGTGTCCGGCGTTGATGCCCATGACGGGGATCGGGGCGCCGCACAGCCGGTGGACGCCTTCGAGCAGGGTCCCGTCGCCGCCATAGCAGACCATGACCGTCCCTTCGGGCTGCCGGCCGACATGCTGGCGGTAGATTTTTTCGGGCGGGAGGGGCTTCCCGATGGCCTGCTCGACCAGCGGCGCAAACTCCTCGTTGACCGCGAAATCGAACCCGAAGAGGTGTACGGCATCGAAGAGCTGGCAGATCTCCTCGGCGGTGTGGGCCACCAGCGGGCGGGAAAAAAGTATGATTTTCATCGGCGGAGTTTCGAAAAAATACGTAACTTTACCACGCCGGAAAAAGCCCTCGGACCGACTTCGGCAATGCGGTCGGCGGGCCGCTCTCCGGCCTGTCGATGCAAATATACGAAAAGTCGGTGAAAATCGGGAGCAAAAAGCCGTTCCGGCGTGTGATTTTGCCGACCCGGTCCGGTTTCGGTTCGGGGCGAGTTGTCGCACGAGTGCGGCAGGGGTTTCTTAAACAGGAAACAAGATGACAAAGTTGAGTGTGAACATCAACAAGATTGCCGTGATCCGGAACTCGCGGGGCGGCAATCTTCCGGACGTGATCCTTGCGGCGCGGAACATCGAGCGTTTCGGAGCCGACGGCATCACGGTCCATCCGCGTCCCGACGGACGCCATATCCGCTACGACGACGTGCGGAACCTGAAACGGGTTCTGACTACCGAATTCAATATCGAGGGCAACCCCATCCCGTCGTTCATCGATCTGGTGCTGGAGACCGTTCCGACGCAGGTGACGCTCGTGCCCGATGCGGCGGATGCCATCACGTCGAATGCCGGATGGGATACGCTTGCCAACCGGGAGTTTCTGAGCGAGGTGACGCGGCGTTTCCACGAGCGGGGCATCCGCGTGTCGATCTTCGTCGATCCGCGACCGGAGATGGTGGCCGGAGCCCGCGCCTGCGGTGCCGACCGGGTGGAGCTCTATACGGAGGCCTATGCCCGCCTCTATCCGCAGGGTCCCGACGCGGCCATCGCCCCCTATGTGGCGGCGGCCGAGGAGGCCCGGCGCCAGGGGCTGGGACTGAACGCCGGACATGACCTTTCGCTCGAGAACCTGCACTACTATATCGAGCGCATCCCCTGGACCGACGAGGTCTCGATCGGCCATGCGCTGATCAGCGATGCCCTCTACTACGGACTGGAGAACACCGTGATGCTCTATCGCCGCGAACTGAAAAACGCAACCAAATGAAACGACTGTTGATGCTGGCCGCGGCCCTGCTGGTTGCGGGGACGGCCCTTGCCCAGGGAGAGTACCATTTTCAGCGGCGGAGTCTCTTCGACGTGCTGCCGCTGCATTCGAGCGACATTGTCTTTCTGGGCAATTCGATCACCGACGGCTGCGAGTGGGCCGAACTGTTTCAGAATCGCCACGTGAAGAACCGCGGCATCAGCGGCGACCGTTCGGGCTGGCTGCTCGATCGGATCGATTCGATCCTGGCGGCCCACCCGAAGAAGCTCTTCCTGATGATCGGCACGAACGACCTGGCGGCGGGTATCTCGCCCGAGGAGATCGTGCGCAACGTCGAACGGCTGATCGACCGCTTCCAGAGCGAATCGAAGTGGACGAAGATCTACGTGCAGAGCATCCTGCCGGTCAACGGCAAGGATTTTACGATCTACCGCAACCACTACGCCCATGCACACCTGATCGTCCCGACGAACAAGCTCCTCGAGGAGTTGTGCCACGAAAAGGGGGTCCAGTACCTCGACGTATGGGGAGCGCTGGCCGACGACGAGGGCCGGCTCGACCGGCGCTATACGAACGACGGCCTGCATCTGATGGGTGCGGGTTATCTGGTGTGGCGCGATGCGATACAAACCTATGTAAAATAACCGCGTGCCGCTTTCGAATCCGATATTCAGACAGATCTCGCGCCTTGCCGACGAGCAGGGTGTACGGGCCTTCGTGGTCGGAGGCTACGTGCGGGACTACTACCTGCGACGCCCGTCGACGGACATTGACGTGGTGGTCGTCGGGAGCGGCATTGCGCTGGCCGAGGCGCTGGGCCGCGAGTTGAAAACCCGTGTGTCGATCTTCAAGACGTTCGGTACGGCGATGGTCCGTGCCCACGGCATCGAGGTGGAGTTCGTCGGGGCCCGCAAGGAGTCCTACACGCACGATTCGCGCAAACCGGAGGTCTCGCCCGGTACGTTGGAGGACGATCAGCGCCGCCGCGACTTCACGATCAATGCCATGGCCTGGTCGCTCAACGGGGCTACGTTCGGCGAACTGGTCGATCCGTTCGACGGCATGTCGGACCTGGAGGAGTGCATTATCCGCACGCCGTGCGATCCGGACGTCACCTTCTCGGACGATCCGCTGCGGATGATGCGGGCCGTGCGCTTTGCCGCGCAGCTGGGCTTCACGATCGAGGAGGAGACCTTCGATGCCATTGCCCGCAACGCCGAGCGGATCCGCATCGTTTCGCGCGAACGCATCGCCGTGGAGCTGAACAAGATCGTGGCGTCGCCCGTGCCGTCGATCGGCTTCGAACTGCTCGAAATGACGGGCCTGCTGCGGCTGATCTTCCCCGAGATGCACAACCTCAAGGGGGTCGAGCGCCGTGGCAAACACGCCCACAAGGACAACTTTATCCATACGCTGAAGGTGCTGGACAACGTGGCGCGGCGTTCGGACGATCTGTGGCTGCGCTGGGCGGCGATTCTGCACGACATCGGCAAACCGTTGACCAAGGCCTACGATCCGCGCGTGGGGTGGACCTTCCACGGCCACGAGGTCGTGGGGTCGAAGATGGTGCCGGCGATCTTCCGGCAGCTGAAACTTCCGTTGAACGAACACATGAAGTTCGTGCAGAAGCTGGTCTTCCTGCACCTGCGTCCGATCATCCTCTCGGAGGATCTGGTGACCGATTCGGCCGTGCGGCGGCTGCTGTTCGAGGCGGGTGACGACGTTGAGGCGCTCATGACGCTGTGCGAGGCCGACATCACCTCGGGCATCGACGCCAAGGTGAAACGCTATCTGGCCAATTTCGAACTGGTGCGCCGCAAGATGAAGGATCTCGAGGAGCGCGACCGGATTCGCAACTTCCAGCCTCCGATCACGGGCGAGATCATCATGCAGACCTACGGCATTGGCCCTTGCCGGGTGATCGGCGAGATCAAGGAGGTGATCAAGAATGCGATTCTCGACGGCGAGATCCCGAACGAATACGGAGCGGCCTACGCGCTGATGGAGCGGCTGGCCGCGGAGCGCGGGTTGGTCAAGGCCGAGGGGGCCGAGGGGGGCGAAGGGACCGAAACCGGGGCCGAAAGGACCGAATCCGGGACCGAAGCGGCCGAAGCGGGAGACAACACGGGAGCCGGAGTTGAAGAGCCCGCTGCGGTCGGAGGATCCGAAGCAGGATCCGAAGCCGGGGCCGGAGACATGGGAACCAAATCGTCCCGAGGCTGACGGACTCGACCTGGAGTAGACGACGTCGCCCCGGAGCCGGCGGCTCGAAATGAAAACGGGGGCGGAACCTTTCACAGGTCCCGCCCTTTATCTTGCGTGTATCGCGGAGAAAAAATTCGCTATTTCCCGGTCTGCGGCTCTTCGGGCGCCTCTTTTTGGGTCTGTTCGGCCTCCAGCTGGGCGCGGGATTTGGACTTGGTGACGAGCCATACCCCGACGAAGACACAGAGGGCGGCGAACCCCTTGGTCGGACCGAACGTGTCGAGACCGATGGCCACGGTGAAGAGCACGGCCACGAGCGGCTGAACGTAGTTGTACATCGAGACGACCGTCGGTCGCAGATAGCGCTGTGCGATGGGAACCAGCAGGTAGGAGAGAAACGTGGCCCCCACGACGACGAAGGCGATGCCGCCCCACGTGCGCAGCGAGAGCGATGGGTAGTCGACCTCGACGAGCGGGCGGTAGTAGATCCCTACGGCGACGATGGCCGCGAAGAGGAACATCCACTTCATCGAGGTGACGGGCGAGTAGCGGACGATGACGTCGCGGAAGGCCGTCAGATAGGTGGCGTAGCTGACGGCGCTGATGATGCAGAGAATGTCGCCCTCGATGCTCGACGTGTGGGAGGTGCCGTGCTGGCTGGCGAGGATCAGGATCACGGCGCCGGCGCATCCGAGAAAGACGCCTCCGGCCTTGAGCCATGTGAGCGGTTCGCGTAGGAAGAGCGTGGCCAGCACCATCGTCAGCACGGGGACGATCGTCGAGATGATCGAGGTGTCGATGGGCGAGGTGAGCGACAGCCCCCAGAGAAACAGCATCTGATTGAGCTGGATGCCGAACAGCGAGGCGAAGAACAGCAGGACGATGTCGCGTCGCGAGACCCTTTCGCGGGGCAGGAAGAGCGAGGCTGCCCAGAACAGCAGCGCCGCGCCGACCATGCGGTAGACGCTCATGGCGAAGGGGTTGATGCCCGCGGGGTTTGCGGCCGAGACCAATACGCTCTTGCCGATCGGGGCGTTGAGGCCCCAGATGATGTTGGCGGCCCAGAGAGCCGCATGACCTTTGAGTTTTCCTTTGTCCATCTTTATGCGGATCCGCAAGTGGTTGCCGACCGGAGGGCGTGCCGCGGGTTTCACGGTCGGGCGGAGCCTTTTCCGCAGGCTCCCGTCGGAGAGGGGGATCCGCGGCAAAGATAGATAAAAAACGGTTCGGTGCGAAAATTGCCGGGGTAACCGCTGTGAAAAAAACGCATTATCATCTCGATCTGATCTTCGCCAATCTCTTTTTCGGGGCGAATTTCTCGTTCTATGTCTCGCTCACGCGCAACTGGCTGGATTTCCGACAGATCTTCATGCTGCAGATTCTTGCTGCGGCGGCCTTCTTCATCCCCTTTGCGCTGTTTTCGCGGACGTCGTGGCGCATCGGACGCCGCGATGCGGGGCAGATCGTGCTCGTGACGCTGCTGGTTGTCTACGGATGGATGTACCTGCTGGTGCGGGGATCGTCGTTCACCACGCCCATCGATGCGTCGGTCATCGCCACGCTCGGCCCGGCCTTCACGCTGCTGCTCGACCACCTGTTGCATCCGCACCGTTATCTGCCGGGGCGCATCGCGGGAATTCTCCTCTCGCTTGTCGGGGCGGGGATCCTGCTCTTCAACCAGGGCTTCGAACTCACGCGCGGCAGTCAGGCCGAAGGGAATCTCTTCGTGCTGCTGGCCGTCGGGGCCATCGCCGCCAATACGGTGCTGATCAAACCGCAGCTCGAACGCTACGGCACGCTGGTGGTGATGGGGTGGTATTACATCATCGGACTGGCCGTGACAGTCCCCTTTTTCTGGCGCAGCCTCGTCCATACGGACATCCGGCTGTTGCCCCTGCAGGCGCAGGCCGAACTGGCCTACATTCTGATTCTGGGGACCGTGCTGCCGATGTACCTGCTCTACCGCGGGACGGAGAAGCTCACGTCGGTCCATACGGCCATCTACCGCTACATACAGCCGGTCGTGGCCGGGCTGTTGGCCGTCACACGCGGACAGGCACACTTCAACGCGGTGAATCTGACCGCTGCGGGATTTCTCTTTGCGGGGGTGGTGCTCGTGGCGGCGGGTTATCGTTACAGCCTGCGTCATGGTCTGCGCCGGATGTTCCGGCGTCGGTCGGCCGCCGCACCCGCTGCATCGGGCCTCCCGGATCCGGCCGCTGTAGCTCCCGCCTCCTCCCCGGCCGCTGCATCCCCGGCCGCCGTCGCTCCGATCACGAAAACCCCGGCCTCTTCCGCAGAGACCGGGGCTGTCGGGGAGTTGCCCCCGCGTTATGGATTGCCGCCCCTGCGCAGTGACGGGCGGCTGCCGCACTATTCGGCCGTGAGCCGTTCGCGCCACTCGTCGGGCACGGGCCGGCTGCACTGATTCGGAAAGTCGAAGACGACCATCACCGAACGGCTTTCGCTGCGGACCTCGTCGCCGACGAGCATCTGCTGGTAGAGCGTGAGGCTCTTCGTGCCGATCCGTTCGCAGGTGGTGGTGATGCGCACCGGGTCGGTCATGCGCACCTGGCCCATGTAGGAGGTCGAGGTCGAGACGGTGACGATCCTCAGGTCGCCCAGCAGGGCATCGGCCCCGAGCACCTGGTCGTAGTAGTCCATCTTGCCGACGTCGAAATACATCTGCTGCGAGACGTTGTTCACGTGCTGGAAGGGGTCGATGTCGGAGAAGCGTTTCTGAATGGGGGTAACCAGCGTGCGTGCCATCTTATTCGCGGATGATTTTGACCTCGCCGCCCTCGCCGAATGCAATGATCGAGGAGGCCTTGCGGGTAGGTTTGCCTTCGAAACGGGGATTGACGACGAAATCCACGCCGTCGACGATCTCCCGTGCGACATCCTGCAGCCCGACGGCCGTCGGCTGGCCGGAGATGTTGGCCGAAGTCGAGACAATGGGGCGTCCCAGCGCACGCAGCATGCGCCGGCAGAATTCGTGGTCGGGGATCCGCACGCCGAGCGTCCCCTCGTCGGGGATCAGATTCGGGGCCACGCCCACGGCTCCGGGCAGGATGGCCGTCAGCGGCGTGGTGGCCATCTCCATCACCTCGAAGGCGATGCCGGGAGCCCGGTTGACGTAGCGCACGACCATGTCGGCCGAGGCACACAGGACGAGCATCGATTTCTTGTTTTCGCTGCGTTTGAGACGGTAGATGCGGTCGACGGCCTCGGCATTCGTAGCGTCGCAGCCGATGCCCCAGACCGTGTCGGTCGGGTAGAGGATGATGCCGCCCTGACGCAGGATGCGGACCGCTTCGGCGACCTCCTGTTCGAGGGCGCCGGTCTTCTTTTCGGATTCGTGCTGCATGGCGGGGCTATTTTTTGATCGGCAGCACCTCGATCCAGTAGTCGTCGGGGTCGTTGATGAAGTAGAGCCCCATGTCGTGGTTCTCGTAGCAGAGGCAGCCCATGGCACGGTGGTATTCGCGCACGGCGTCGTAGTCGCCCGCCACGCGCACGCAGAGGTGGCTTTCGTTTTCGCCCAGTTCGAAGGGCGTTGCGGCGTGGTCGCGCAGCCACGTCAGTTCGAGCTTGAAGGGCGACTGTCCGTCCCCCACGAAGACGATCTCGTAGGATCCGTCGGCGGCCTTCTGACGGCTGATCTCCTTGAGACCCAGCGCCTGGTCGTAGAATTTCAGACTGCGGTCCAGATCGGTGACGTCGATGTTGAAATGGTCGAAACGGCTTTTGATTTCCATGGTCGTGTGTTTTTGCGATATTCGTTTGGGAATGCAGCTGTTCGCGGGTCGGATTCCGGACGAACCCCCGGAGATCGTCCTGCGGCGCATATCCGCTGCAAAAATAGCGATTTCCCGGCAGATTCCCCGCCATCGGGACGAGAATCGTGCGGAATATTTTTGTCGGCACTTCCTTTTTTTTTCTGAATTTTATACCTTTGCACTCTGAAAGAAAAAATCCGAAAATAAAATTCATCATTTATGGGAAGAGCCTTTGAATACCGCAAAGCGCGGAAATTGAAGCGTTGGGGGCACATGGCCCGCACCTTCACCAAACTGGGTAAGGAGATCGAAATCGCCGTGAAGGCCGCCGGAGCGGATCCTTCGGGCAATACGCGTCTCCGCATTCTGATCCAGAACGCCAAGGCGGAGAACATGCCCAAGGAGAATATCGAGCGGGCGATCAAACGTGCCACGGAGAAGGATGCGGCCGACTACAAGGAGGTGATCTACGAAGGATACGGCCCTCACGGAATCGCCTTCCTGGTCGAAACCGCCACGGACAACACCAACCGGACGGTGGCCAACATCCGCATGCACTTCAACAAATGCGGCGGTACGCTGGGCAACAGCGGTTCGGTCGGTTTCCTCTTCGACCACAAGTGCGTCTTCAAGTTCAAGGCCGGCGATGCCGATCCCGAGGAACTGGAGCTGGAGATGATCGATCTGGGCGTGGATGAGTTCTATCCCGAGGAGGAC
This sequence comes from uncultured Alistipes sp., assembly GCA_944321945.1. Taxonomy (GTDB): domain Bacteria; phylum Bacteroidota; class Bacteroidia; order Bacteroidales; family Rikenellaceae; genus Alistipes. Next base: position 247,644 of record CALUNE010000003.1, on the reverse strand, counting down.
GGTATTACGGTCTATGCCCCCTACGAGTCGTTCGGCGCCATCCAGAAGTGGCTCGACGACAAGGGCTTCGAGATCGTATCGGGCGAATCGGTCCGCATCCCGACCGACACGAAGGAGCTCGATGCCGAGGGGCGCGAATCGGTCGAGAAACTGGTCGAGCGTCTCGAGGAGGACGACGACGTGGTGAACGTCTACCACACGATGAAGGAGCCCGACGAGGAGTAATCCCCGGAGCGCACAGCCATTCCGATACGGACACGCAGGTTCGAAAGAGATACGTTTCGGCCTGCGTGTCTTTTTTGTGTTCGGGGGGTGCGGAGGCCCGGCGGAGCCCGGTGCGGAGGGTTCCGCGACACCTATTCGAAACGGATGAATGCCTCGTCGGGGGTGAGGCAGTGCGGACAGTAGCGGTCGAGGCGGACGACCGTATAGAGATTCCCGCAGACGGGACAGACGGCCAACTGCTCCGGTCCGACTTCCAGCCGCCGCTCCAGCAGCAGGATTTCGCGCAGATCGGCCGCCGAGGCCCAGATCAGCAGCCGGGCGGCATATCGGTTGTCGCGGCTCATGGCGCGTCGGATCTCGGCGTCGGACCGTCGGGCGTAGCGGCTGCGCTCGAAGGCCAGACAGCGGATCAGATTCTCGTCGGTATCTCCGCCGTAGAGGGCGATTTCGCGGGGAGGTTGGTATTCCCCGCCCAGACGGCGGATGGCCGCGCTGAGATGCTGCTCCTGGAGATGTTCCGAGAAGGCAATGGCCCGGAAGATCCGTTCGGCATCGGGACGCCCTTCGACGGCCGCTATCTCGGCGAAACGGTCGTATTGACGGGCCTTGAGGTGTTTGCGGCGGCCGCAGGCTTCAAGATCGACGACAATCTCGTGCCAGGTCGACCGGGCGTGTCTGCGCGGCGTGAGGGCTTTCCCGTTGTAGAGCCAGATCAGTACGCCGACCGATGCGACGAACAGCAACAGAATCAGATACAGACGCGATTTCATATTCGGACTTGATTCGGAACGGGCCGTAGCCCTCACCGGGTTAACCCGCAGCGGGGCATTTTCCGTGCCAGATCTTCCGTTTTTCCGATGGATGTGAAATTTCCGGGCCCTTTTTTGGAAATCCCGAATCAATCTTTAACTTTGCAGACTGCACGGTTGTGCGTAAATACGGATGCCTATGAAATGGAATCTTGCCCTGTTGTCGGTGATGCTGTTGAGCCTCGTGAACGTCTCCTGCTCGAAAAAGAGCGGCGATGAGGGGGGCGTCACCCCTTCGATGTACGACGGATGGATGCTCACGTCGTGGAACGGCGACGAGTCGATTGCCGGACGGATCTACCTGTCGTTCTCGGACGACCGTTTCACCCTCTATCAGCAGATCGGCGACCTCTCGACGTCCGGATTCACGAAATATACCGGGACCTGCACCTTTGCCGGAAACGGCAAACTGCTTACGGGCGTCTATTCCGACGGCACCCCCTGGCGGACCGAATACGTCGTCGAGACCCATACCGATACGGAACTTCGGCTGCTGTCGGTGCAGGAGAATATCGAGTCGGTTTTCAGGGCGGTCCAGATTCTAGGCCACGTAAAGATCGAACCGCTCGCCGGCTCTTCGCGGAGCGGGGTATCCGCCGTGCCGTTCCTGTAACCCTTTTCGAGGGGCCCCCGGCGCATTCCCAGGATCCCGGATTTCGCGGGGCTTGAGTTGTTCTTTCCCCGTTTGCCGGACCTATAAAATATGGAGGACGACCGCTTGCTGGCGGTCGTCCTCTTTTTTGTTTGAAATCTGTTCGAGATTAAAAGACGGCGCAGACCTCGAGCCCGAGGGAGAGCTTGTGCAGCGGCTGGGCGGATGACCGGGAGATCGAGGGGGCCATGTCGTAGTCCACGGCAAAGCGTACGCCGAGGTTCTGCGTGGCGAGATAGGTCGTCGAGACCCCCGTCCCGAACGACAGTCCGTTCCGTCCGGGGAGGTTGCGCACCGAGGTCTCGCACTTTTTGTAGAATTCGTACCCTCCGAGGAGTTTCGACCCCACCTGCCAGCGCATCGAGATTGGATAGGAGAAGTAGGGCCCCACGTAGGCCGAGGCGCTTTCGAAGTTGTCGTTCTGGATGGCGCCGTTGACCTCCATGCGCAGGTTCGAGCAGGCCAGACGTCCGCCGATGCCCCAGTAGGGCGAGGCGAACCAGGCGCCCTGTACGCCGACCGTGGGTCCCGAGTAGAACCGCATGCGCATCCCTTCGTAGGGGGTGTAGCTCCCCGGGATGGTCATCACGCCGATGGCGAATCCGAGGAACGACGGATGGCGGTAACGGTCGTGGACCGAGTAGGTTTCGTAGACGTTCAGACCGCGCTCCTTGAAGATCAGATCGGCCAGATAATAGCCGAATTCCGTAGCGAGGATTCCGATTCCGGCGCCGACCATGATGTCGCTCATCCAGTGGCGGTTGTTGAGCTGACGGGTAACACCCGTCGCCGTTGCCACGGCATATCCGCCGATGCTGTACCAGGGGCTGCGGTGTCCGTACTCCTTGTGGAGCATCGTGGCGGTCATGAAGGCCGTGGCGGTGTGGCCCGAGGGGAAGGAGTTGCGGGTCGAACCGTCGGGGCGCATGACGCGGCAGGAGTACTTGAGCGAATTGACGGCGATGGCCATCAGCCCGGCCGAGAAGGCGTCCGAGACCAGCATCCGCCCCCACGAACTGCGGCTCTTGACGCCGCAGGCCTTCATGGCCAGCATGGCTCCGGCGGGGGCATACTGCAGCCAGTCGTCGTATTTCTGGTGGAACGAGGGTACATAGCCGTTTCGCAGACGTCGGAAATCCCGGTCATAGCTCTGCATGATGATTCCGCCGACGATCAGCGGTGTTCCGATGAAGAGCATTCGGTAGGCCTTGGTGGAGGTGTGGCGGTCGATGCGTTGGCGGAAGGCGCCGCCGGCACTCCAGTCCACGCTGTCGCGCGGCTGGGCCTGGGTCTCCAGGTCGAGAAGCACCAACAGGAGCAGCAGGAGAATCGTCGGTTTGAACATGCCGTGTAATTTTGCGGGGTTACTCTTTTCTGCGTTTGAAGGCGCGTACGGCCTCGCCTCCGAAGGCGAGCAGCGAGGTGCAGCAGACCACTTCGGCCCACTCTTTCCAGGTGAGGGGCACGGTGCGGAAGACCTCGCCGCCGAATTCGACGATCAGGATCTGTCCGATGCCGATGGCGGCCAGGATGAGGAAGAATTCGCGACAGCCCTTCAGCGAGGTGAAGACCGAATGATGGGTCTCGAATCCTTTGGCGTTGAACATGTTCCAGAATTGCAGGAAGACGAACGTCGAGAAGAACAACGTCAGCTGGCGTACGGTCAGCCCGCCGTCGCGGAACGTCCACGTGAAGAGCATTCCCAGCAGGACGATGACCATCACCCCGCCGCAGGTGAGGATCGTACGGGCCATCGAGCGCGAGATGATGAATTCGTCGCGGGCGCGGGGTTTGTCGCGCATGACCTCGGCGCTGGGCGGCAGCGAGGCCATGGCCATGGCGGCGAAGGTGTCCATGATGATGTTGACCCAGAGGATCTGGACCACCGTAAGGGGCATCTCCGTGCCGAAGAGGGCCCCGATGAAGCAGATCAGGATGGCGGCGAAGTTGATCGTCAGCTGGAAGAGGACGAACCGCTGGATGTTGCGGTAGAGCGAGCGGCCCCACATGACGGCCGTGGCGATCGACGTGAACGAATCGTCGAGCAGCGTGATGTCCGAGGCATCCTTTGCCACGGAGGTGCCCGAGCCCATCGACAGACCGACGTTGGCAAAGTTCAGCGCCGGGGCGTCGTTCGTGCCGTCGCCCGTGACGGCGACGACCTCGCCGCGCTGCTGCAACAACTTGACCAGCCGCTGTTTGTCGAGCGGTCGGGCGCGCGACATGATCTTCAGATCCTCGACGCGGTCGAGCAGCTCCTCGTCGCTCATGGCGGCGAATTCGGCGCCGGTGATGTGGTTGCGTTCGCCGTCCGCGGCGTCGTCCCAGAGACCGATCTGGCGGGCGATTTCGCGGGCCGTGGCGGGGGTGTCGCCCGTGACGATCTTCACCCGGATACCGGCCTTCAGACACTGTCCGACGGCGGCCGGAACATCCTCGCGCACGGGATCCGAGATGGCGGCCACGCCGGCGAAGTGCAGTCCGCCGCGACGGACCGCTTCGGTGCACTCCGCGGCATCGGTCTCGGCCCATGCGATCCCCAGCGTCCGCATGGCGCGGTTCTGGAACGAGGCGAGTTGTGCGAAGATCTTTTCATCGAGCCCGTCGGCGGCGCACATCCCGCGCACGATCTCCGGAGCCCCCTTCACGCAGAGCAGCCGGCGTCCCGTGAGGCCGCTTTCGATGATCGTGGCCATGTATTTGCGTTCGGTCGAGAAGGTCAGCCGGTTGATGATCTTTGCGCCGGCGCGCAGCGCCTCGTAGTCGTTGCCGCCGCGGCGCATCCATTCGAGCAGGGCCCCTTCCGTGGGGTTGCCGATGATCTTGCCCTCGGCATCGAGGAAGGCCGTCGAGTTGAGGGCCACCACCTCGGCGAATTCACGATCCGGGAGCGTATCGTAGCGGACCAGCTCCTGGACATGCATGCGGTTCTGGGTCAGTGTGCCGGTCTTGTCGGTGCAGATCACCGTCACGGCGCCCATCGTTTCGCAGGCGTGCATCTTGCGCACCAGGTTGTTGGTCTTCAGCATCCGGCGCATGGACATTGCCAGCGAGAGGGTGATCGACATCGGAAGCCCCTCGGGTACGGCCATGACGATGATCGCCACCGAGACCATGAAGATGTTCAGCACGTGCTGCGAGATGGTGAGCCAGTCCTGCTGGAGCAGGTCGCCGACGAAGATGGCCTTGAGGAGCATGACGCAGAAGATCAGCACCGAGAGGATGATTCCGATGCGGCCGATCAGGTGCGAAAGGCGGGTCAGCTGGCGGTCGAGCGGGGTCTGTTCGTCACTCTGGACGGTCGACTGTTCGGTGACGCGTCCGGCCTCGGTCGAATCGCCCACGGCCGTCGTGACCATCACGCCGTAGCCGTCGGCAACGGTCGTGCCGCGCATGACGACGTTCGACGGATAGGTGGCCTCGGGGTCGAAGTGCGCCTCGTCGACGGTCTTGTCGACTTCGGGTTCGCCCGTGAGGGTCGATTCGTTGATCTTCAGCGAGACGGCTTCGACCAGTTCGCCGTCGGCCGGGACGGTTTCGCCGCCCTCGATGTAGACCACGTCGCCCACGACGACCTCATGGCGCGGGATTTCGCGGATCGAGCCCTCGCGCATCACCTTCACCGGGATGTCGTCGTTGACCTGGTTCAGCCGCCGGAAGCGCCGCTGGGCGTCCCATTCGAACCAGAAGCCGACGCACGTGGCCAGGATGATGGCGCAGATGATGCCGATCGATTCGGTGAAGTCGCGGTGGACGAAGCCGATGGCCAGCGACAGCACGGCGGCCAGCAGCAGGATGCGGATGATCGGATCGCGGAACTTTTCGAGCAGGAGTTTCCAGGCGGAGTCGTCCTTGGGCGGGGTGATGATGTTGTTGCCGTGTTGTCGGCGGCTCTCTTCGACCTCTTGGGCGGTCAGTCCTTTCGGGTTGTAGCGTATCATGGATCAGGAGAATTTGTTGAGTGAAAACTGGTGGGTCGAGGCATCGAGACGGATGGCGATGAAGAGCAGGATGGTGAAGGCGATCAGTGACGAGCCTCCGTAGCTCATGAACGGGAGCGGAATACCCATGACGGGCATCAGTCCGATGGTCATGCCGACATTCACCAGCACGTGGAACAGCAGGATCGACGCCACGCAGTAGCAGTAGATGCGGCCGAAGGGCTCCTCCTGGCGTTCGCCCATGCGCATCAGCCGCAGGATGAGCAGGCACAGCAGCGTCAGCACGAACGTCGTGCCGACGAATCCCCACTCTTCGCCCACGGTGCAGAAGATGAAGTCGGTGTGCTTTTCGGGGACGAAGCCGTACTTGATCTGTGTGCCCTGGAGGAATCCCTTGCCGAGGAAGCCGCCGGAGCCGATGGCGATCTTGGCCTGGTTGACGTTGTAATCGGTGCCCAGCGGGTCGCTGATGATGCCCAGGAAGCTCAGAATGCGGTCCCGCTGGTGTTGTTTGAGGATCGAGTTGAAGATGTAGTCGGTCGTCGGGAGGAAGATCATCGAGCCGACGAAGAGGCCGAGCGTGATGAAGATGTTGGTCAGATGGCTCCGGAAGGCGTATCCGGCGGCGAAGAGCACGCCCGCGACGGTCATCACCAGCAGGCTGTGGTAGAGGTCGAGTGTGCCGGGGCTCACGAGTGCCATCAGCAGACAGAGCAGGATGCTGCCCAGCAGCAGCGAGGCGAGGAAGATGATGCGCGACCGCCAGTGGCCGTTCATCATCGCCTCGGAGAGCGTGCAGACCAGAATCAGACACAGCAGCAACACCATCGGCGAGAGCAGGAACGAGACGATGAACAGCGCGCCGATCAGCAGCACGGGGATACACAGCCACTTGTTCAGCCCTTCGCGGTAGAGGACGAAGAGGAACGATCCGAGGACGATGCCCGAGCCGGTGTCGTTTTGCAGGATGATGATCAGCAGCGGGATGCAGATCACCAGCCCGACCTTGAAGAGGTCGCCGGGCCGATTGATCGAGAACGAGTAGTTGCTCATGACGCGGGCCAGGGCCAGGGCCGTGGCTATTTTGGCGAACTCGACGGGCTGCACGCGCACCGATCCGAATTCGAACCAGGCCTTGGCGCCGTTCACCTCGCGGCCGAAGAGCAGGGCGGCGATCAGCAGCAGCAGTCCGGCGAAGTAGGCTGGATAGGCGAACATGTGGTAGAAGCGTTCGTCGAGCAGCAGCACGACCAGGGCTGTCACCCAGGCGATGCCGATCCAGATGAGCTGCTTCATGTAGAAGTGCGACAGGGAGAAGGTCTGGGCTATCGTGTCGTCGTACGAGGCCGAGATGATCGAGACGAACCCCGCCAGCACGATCAGGACGTACAATAGGACGGTGCCGCGGTCGACGCCGTCGAGGAATCCGATATGCCGGTTACTTGTCATAGACGGGGTAGTAGATTTGCATGTTCTTGACGTAATCGAGCAGATAAGGGCGGCGGATCGTGTCGGTGAGGTAGTACTCTTCGAGCAGGCTGGCGATCGGCAGGGCCGACGTGGCGCCGAAGCCGCCGTTTTCGACGTAGACCGAGATGGCGATCCGCGGGTTGTCCTTCGGGGCGAAGCTCAGGAAGGTCGAGTGGTCGCGGCCGCGGGGGTTTTCGGCCGTACCGGTCTTGCCGCAGACGTCCCATCCGTCGAGACGGGCCATGGTTGAGGTGCCGCCGACGTTCACGCCGCGCCACATGCCCTCGACGATGGGTTCGAAGTGCCGCGGATCGACCTTCGTGTAGTGGCGTTCGTAGAAGCGGCGGTCGAGCGAATCCTGTCCTTCGACGCGTTTGACGATGTGCGGGATGTAGTAGTAGCCGCGGTTGGCGATGATGCAGGCCAGGTTGGCCAGCTGCAGCGGCGTGCAGCCCAGCGCATCCTGCCCGATCGAGAGCGAGAGCACCGTCAGCGAGTTCCACGAACCGCGGTACTGGCGGTCGTAGTAGGCGCGGTCGGGGACATAGCCGTTGCCTTCGTCGAGGAAGTCGGAGCCGAGTTTGCGGCCGAATCCGAAACTCTCGACATACTCTTTCCAGACGTCGAAACCCTCCTTGACGTTGTCATATTTCGGGTTGTCGAGGATGTCGCGGAAGACGTAGCAGAAGTAGGCGTTGCACGAGGTGGCCACGGCGAAGCGCAGGTCGAGCGGCGAGGCGTGGGAGTGGCAGGCCATCTTGAGGCGGCCGGCCTGGTATCCGTTGTGGCAGACGTGCAGGTCCGACGGGCGCAGCACCCCCTCCTGAAGACCGATCAGTCCCTGTACGAGCTTGAAGGTCGAGCCCGGCGGGTATTTGGCCTTCACGGCGCGGTTGAACAGCGGCTTGCGCTTGTTGTAGAGCATCTTCATGTAGTTGTTGCCGCGGTCGCGGCCTACCAGCTCGTCGGGGTCGTACGTCGGCGAGGAGACCATCATCAGGATCTCGCCCGTCGAGGGTTCGATGGCCACGGCGGCGCCGACCTTGCCGCGCATCAACTCTTCGCCCAGCAGCTGCAGCCGGGCGTCGATCGTGCTGACGAGGTACTTGCCCGGTTCGGGCACCGAATCGTAGCGGCCGTTCATGTAGGAGCCCTTGATGGCGCCGTGGGTGTCGATCTCCTGGATCTTGACCCCCTTCTTGCCGCGCAGTTCGGGTTCGTAGGCCGACTCCACGCCGCTCATGCCGACGTAGTCGCCGACCTTGTATTCGGGATGCCGTTTCAGATAGGTGTCGTTCACCTCGCTGACGTAGCCCAGCAGGTTGCCGCCGATCTTGCGCGGATACTGCCGCACGGTGCGGTAGACGGTGTAGAAGCCGCGGAAGTTGCCCTCGTCGAAGCGGAGTTTGTCCTCCTTGGGGATGTAGCTTGTCACCAGTCGCGGGGCCCGCGGGCGGACGCGCGCATTGGCCAGCTCGCGTTCGAGTTTCGTGCGCGAGACGCCGGCCACCTCGCACAGACGCGCCGTATCGAATCCGCGCTTGTCGATTTCGCGGTAGATGACCATCAGGTCGTAGCATTCGCGGCTCTGGACGAGGTATTCGCCGTTGCGGTCGAAGACCTCGCCGCGGGGCGGGTACTGCACCACGTGGCGCAGGACGTTGGCTTCGGCCAGTTCGGCATAGCGATGGTCGAAGAGCTGGATGTAGGCCAGACGGGCGAGGATCACCGCGAAGATGAAGATCACGATGACCTGCAGGGTTCTCATCCGGATGAAACTTTCGCTGTCACTCATACGCGTGCGGGGAGTTTGGCGGTGAACAGACGGACGATGATCCAGCAGAAGGCCAGCGTGACGGCCGAGCTGATGACGATGCGCAGCACGGTGTGGAGCAGATGGCTCCACGAGAGGGCTTCGAGCAGGAAGAAGATCGTATGGTGGATGAGGATCAGCGTGGTCATGTAGACGAAGAACTTGTAGGTTCCGAGGCGTCCCGGCGAGGGGATACCGCCTTCGCGGACGTTCTCGCGTCCGCAGATCATGCCGGCCAGCGTCGGGCGGAAGAAGGCGACGGGCAGCGTGGCGATGGTGTTGATGCCCGAGGCGCCCATGGCCAGATCCATCGTGAAGCCGAGCAGCAGTCCGCCGCCGAGCAGCGCCACGGGTTGGGCGTCGAGCGGCAGCAGGATGATGAATACGATGTAGACAAGCGGGTTGAGGTAGATGCTGATCGAGAGGTTGTCGAACAGGAAGACCTGCAACAGCACGGCGGCGGCGAAAAGCCCGATATAGGGAAGTGTTCGATACATGTCAGTTCAGGCGGGTGTGTTGTTCGACTTGTTCGCTTTGCTGGAGTTCGCGGATTTCGTAGCGGTCGCGGTCCTCGACGAGGATGACCTCGTTCAGGCGCGACATCTCGGCGGCCAGGCGGACGCGCACGGTATAGGCGGTCTTGGTTTCGTTGAGCTGGGCGCTTTCGACCCAGCCGATCAGCACGTCGGCCGGGAAGTACTCCGACAGACCGGCCGTGACCACCTCCTGGCCGGGTTTCGGATCGGCATACTTCGAGAGTTCGCCGAGCAGCACCGTATTGGGATCGATGCCGTCCCAGTAGATCGACCCCGAGTAGTCCGTATCGGCGATCTTGCCGCTGGTGCGGAACGAGGTGTTCAGCACCGACATGGCTACGGCATAACGTTCCGTGCAGGCGACGACGTAGCCGACCATCGAACCGTCCGGAGCCAGCACGGCCATCTCTTCGGCGATGCCGTCCTTTCGCCCGCGGTTGAGCGTCAGGAGGTTCTGCTGCCGGTTGAGGGTATTTCCGACGACGGCGGCCGTAGCGAAGTGGTATTTCGATTCGCCGATGTCCTGCATGTAGGAGTCCAGACGGGCGGCGGTTTCGGCCTCCTGGTATTGGGCGAGTTGCTCTTCGAGACGGGCGACGCGTTCGGCGAGGGCCCGGTTTTCGCCTCCGAGGAAGAGGTAGCGGCGGATGCCGGCGAAGAAGCCGTGGACGCCGCCTGCGACCTGATTCGATCGGGCGAGCAGCCGGGCCTGGGTGTAGCTGGTGGAGTGGGCGTAGTAGCCGATGGCGGCGGCTTCCAGCACCACGAAGAGTACCGCGACATAGATACTCCGTATGAACTCGATCAGCTTTCGCAAGGTGATTCCCGATTAAAGTGGTTTGATCCTTAATTCAAGATTGCGGACCGAGGCCCGCAATCCGCAAGTGCTTTTCAAGAGCGCGTATGTCCGGCCGGGCGCTTATCGCATCAGGAACGAGAACCGGTTGATGTTCTTCAGGGCGATGCCCGTACCGCGGGCGATGGCGCGCAGGGGGTCTTCGGCGATGTGGAACGGCAGTCCGGTCTTTTCGCTCAGGCGTCGGTCGAGGCCCTTGATCAGGGCGCCGCCGCCGGCCAGGTAGACGCCGTTCTTGACGATGTCGGCGTAGAGTTCGGGGGGGATGGTCTCCAGCACCTTCATCAGGGCGGCGTCGATCTTCGTGAGCGACTTTTCCAGCGCATAGGCGATTTCGCTGTAGGAGAGCGAGATGGTCTGCGGCAGGGCGGTCAGCATGTTGGGGCCGGTGACGACGTAGTCTTCGGGCTCCTCCTCCAGGTCGGAGACGGCGGCGCCGATCGAGCATTTGATGGCTTCGGCCGTCCGTTCGCCGATGCGGATGTTGTGCTGCTGGCGGACGTAGCTCTGGATGTCGCTGGTGAAGACGTCGCCGGCCGTATTGATCGATTCCGAGCAGACGATGCCGCCGAGCGAGATGCAGGCGATTTCGGCCGTACCGCCGCCGATGTCGATGACCATGTTTCCTTCGGGGGCTTCGACGTCGAGGCCGGCGCCGAGGGCTGCGGCCATGGGTTCGTAGATCATGTAGACTTCGCGGCCGCCGGCGTGTTCGGCCGAGTCGCGCACGGCGCGGATTTCGACGTTGGTCGAGCCCGAGGGGATGCAGATGACCATGCGCAGCGACGGGGCGAAGAGGCTGCCCGAGGTCTTGACCTTCTTGATCATGCCGCGCAGCATGAGTTCCGTGGCGTTGAAGTCGGCGATCACGCCGTCCTTGAGCGGACGGATGGTCTTGATGTTCGGATTGGTACGCTCGTGCATCTGGTGGGCCTGGTGGCCGATGGCGACGAGTTTGCCGGTATGGACGTCGAGGGCGACGATCGACGGTTCGTCGACGACGACCTTTCCGTTATAGATTATCAGCGTGTTGGCCGTGCCGAGGTCGATGGCCAACTCTTGTGTCAAAGAAAAGATTCCCATAAAGCTACACCCAACTCTGTATGTTTCGTAAAAACGTTTATTGTCAATCGGATACGAGGATCTTCGGTCTTTCGGAGGGCCGAGAGCCGACAGATCCGGACAAAGGTACAAAAACCCCCGGAAAAATGGAGCATTTCCGCGTGTATTTTTTTCATGGAAAGCGCATTTCTCCCGCTGCGAGGGCTGTCGGCAGCCCCCTCCTGGAGGCGTCGGTGCCCGCCGGGACACCCGCTGCGGGCGAAAACTGCCGGAAAAAGTTGTGCGGTATCCCAAATTTCCTTATCTTTGAATTTGAAGAAGATGGAAAGCGGGCAGACAAAAATTCGGAATCTTCCGGATTTTTGCACGTAACTTTGCGTATCTTTGTAAGCCAAACGGAAATCTGCATGGAATACAAAATCGGAACCGACGCGCGCTGTGCGGTGATCGGCTATGGAAGCTGGGCGACGGCCCTCGTGGGGCTGCTCACCGCCAACGGACAGCGTGTGGGATGGTATGTCCGCAACCCGGAGGTGCTGGCCTCGTTGCGAAGCGAAGGACGCAATCCGCGTTATCTGAGCGATCTGGAGTTCGACCCCTCGGCGCTGGCCGTCTCGGACGATCTGGATGCCGTGGTCCGCGATGCCGACATCGTCATCCTGGCCACCCCGTCGGCCTATCTGAAGGACTTTCTCGCACCGCTGACCGTCCCGCTCAAGGAGAAGTTCATCGTCTCGGCCATCAAGGGAATCGTTCCGGGCGACTATCAGACCGTCGTCGAATACATCCACGACCGCTACGGCCTCTCCTACAAGCAGCTGGGGCTCTTCACGGGGCCGTCTCACGCCGAAGAGGTCTCGCGCGGCAAGCTCTCCTACCTGACGGTGGTCTGCACCGATCCGGAGAATGCCCGCCTGATCGGCTCGCGTTTTGCCGGCGGCAACATCCGTCTGAGCTATTCGACCGACCTCTATGGCATCGAATATGCAGCCATCCTGAAGAACATCTACGCGCTGGCCGTGGGGCTGGCCGTGGGGCTGGGCTACGGCGACAACTTCCTGGCGGTGCTGATCGCCAATTCGGCCGGCGAGATGACGCGCTTCCTCGAGGAGAGCTATCCCGACCGCCGCAATACGCTGGTCTCGGCCTACCTGGGCGACCTGCTGGTGACCTGCTACTCGACCTACAGCCGCAACCGCCGGCTGGGACTGCTGATCGGCCACGGCTGTACGGTGAAGAGCGCGCTGAACGAGATGACGATGGTGGCCGAAGGCTACTTTGCCGCCGACTGCATCCGCCACATCAATACGCGCCACCGCATCGAGATGCCCATCGCCGAGATGGTCTACCGGGTTCTCTACGAGGGCACCTCGCCGCGCAAGGAGATGCGACAACTGACAACCAAACTAATTTGACACGATATGAAAAATGTAAAACTGGACATCTCGAAGGCCGGTGTGGAGATCACCGCCGAGATGGAGGCCAAGGCACAGGCCGCCAACGCCCTGCTGCATTCGGGCAAGGGTGCCGGTAACGATTTTCTGGGATGGGTACACCTCCCGTCGTCGATCTCGGAGGCCGATCTGGACGCTGTCGAGGCCGTAGCTGCCAAACTGCGGGCGAAGGCCGACGTGGTGATCTGCATCGGTATCGGCGGTTCGTACCTCGGTGCGAAGGCCGTACTGGAGGCGATGAGCGACCCCTTCAAGTTGCTGCACAAGGAGCAGACCAACCCGACGGTGCTCTTCGCCGGACAGAACATCTCGGAGGATTACACGGCCGAACTGCTCGATGCCGTGAAGGAGCATTCGATCGCCGCCATCGTCATCTCGAAGTCGGGCACGACGACCGAACCGGCCATCGCCTTCCGTCTGATCAAGGCCGAGATCGAGAAGCGTTACGGCAAGCAGGAGGCCGCCGAGCGGATCGTGGCCGTGACGGACAAGGCGCGTGGTGCGCTGAAGACGCTGGCCACGCAGGAGGGTTACCCGACGTTCGTCATTCCGGACGACGTGGGCGGCCGCTTCTCGGTGCTGACGCCCGTCGGACTGCTTCCGCTGGCTGTGGCCGGTGTGGATATCCGGGCGCTGGTACGCGGTGCTCAGCAGATGGAGAAGGCCACCTCGCAGGAGGTTCCCTTCGCTGAAAACCCCTCGGCCATCTACGCCGTCGTGCGCAACCTGCTCTATGCCGGGGGCAAGAAGATCGAGATCCTCGGTTCGTATGAACCCCGTCTGCAGTACATCAACGAGTGGTGGAAGCAGCTCTACGGCGAGAGCGAGGGCAAGGAGGGCAAGGGCCTCTTCCCGGCCAGCGTGACGCTGACGGCCGACCTGCACTCGATGGGTCAGTACATCCAGCAGGGCGAGCGCCATCTCTTCGAGACGATCATCTCGGTGGCCAAACCGGCCGCGAAGGTGGTGATCGAATCTGATCCCGAGAACCTCGACGGACTGAACTATCTGGCCGGCAAGCGCATCTCGGAGGTCAACCGCATGGCCGAACTGGGCGTACAGCTGGCTCACGTCGACGGCGGCGTGCCCAACCTGCGGGTGGAGATCCCGGAGATCTCGGCCGAGGTGATCGGATCGCTGCTCTACTTCTTCGAGAAGGCGTGCGGCATCAGCGGTTATCTGCTGGGTGTCAATCCGTTCGACCAGCCGGGTGTCGAGGCCTACAAGAAGAACATGTTCGCGCTGCTGGAGAAGCCGGGCTACGAGGAGGCCACCAAGGCGATCAAGGCGCGGCTGTAAGCGACGGCCGATCCCGGATATGAAAAGGGCGGTCCCGATTCGGGACCGCCTTTTTTGACGGGCTTGTCGGATGGGAAGGCCCTGCCGGCGGCGGTTTCACACCGTCCAACTCGCCTCAACCTGCCGCCGGCAGGCCGGACCTTCCGCGCCGGACCTCGCATCGCGCGATACCCGGCACTTTATCCGCGATTATTTCTTGACGTCGAACGTCAGCGTGTTGACCAGCTCCCTCTCTTCTCCGTTGATCGAGGCCTTGGTGGTCTTGAGCGTGAAGGTCAGTCCGCCCTCCTTCGTATAGGTGAGCTGCTCGGGCGATTCGATCGTGATCTCGACCTTTATCATGCCGCCCATCAGGTTGATCGTCAGGGCGGGCGTGGTCAGCGCAGCCGACAATTTCGTGGCATCGGCCGTCGGGGTGCCGATCGTGGCGTCGTAGGTGATCGTCCCCAGCATGTCAATCAGCGAGCCGGCAGCCTCTTCGCCCAGCAGTGCTGTAACCAGCGTGGCGGCCGGGAACTCGGCGAAATGCACGGCGCCCTCCTCGGTCACCTCGAGCGATACGGCGATATCGTTCTGGGATTGCGGTGCGGGATTCAGCGTACTGGGTTCGGACGTAAAGTCGAACGTTCCGGTGTAGCTTCCGACGGCATCCTGGAGCGTCAGAGTCTGTCCCTGTTCCTGCTTGTCGGGATCCGGGGTGGAGTTGTCGTCATCGTCCGAGCAGGCGGTCGAGGTCAGTGTCAGGCAGGCCAGTGCTACGGCTGCCAGCATGTTGGTCATTTTCCGAATGTGTGTCATAATCCGTAACGTGTTTTGATGTTTGACTGACCTCAAAGTTAGGTGTCCGTATCGACAGCATCAAATAAATTCAACCATTCGGCCGGGTTTGATCACGAATCCGACGTTTTTTCAAATGAATGTTTTTCTCGGAGCGGGCCTTGTCCCGGAGCCCGTAGCACAAAAAGGCCGTCCGGTGTGCACGGACGGCCTTTCGTGAAATTTGGATGAACGGACGGCCTACAGGATGCCCTGCTCGACCATCGACTTGGCCACCTTCATGAAGCCGGCGATGTTGGCGCCCTTCATGTAGTTGATGTAGCCATCGGCTTCGGTGCCGTATTCGAGGCAGGCGTGGTGGATCGACGACATGATCTGATGCAGTTTGGCATCGACCTCTTCGGCCGTCCAGTTGAGTTTCTGGGCGTTCTGCGTCATCTCGAGGCCCGACGTGGCCACACCGCCGGCATTGACGGCCTTGCCGGGTCCGTAGGGGATCTTGGCGGCGATGAAGGCGTCGATGGCCTCCGGGCGGCAGCCCATGTTCGAAACCTCGGCCACGATCTTCACGCCGTTGGCCAGCAGCTTCTTGGCATCCTCACCGTCCAGCTCGTTCTGCGTGGCGCACGGCATGGCGATGTCGACCTTGACCTCCCAGGGCTTGCGGCCGGCGAAGAACTGTGCGCCGGGGAACTTCTTGACGTAGGGCTCCACGACGTCGTTGTTCGACGCGCGCAGCTCGAGCATGTAGTCGATCTTCTCGTCGTTCAGACCGTCCGGATCGTAGACGTATCCGTCGGGACCCGACAGCGTCACGACCTTGGCACCGAGCTCCGTTGCCTTCTTGGCGGCGCCCCAGGCGACGTTGCCGAAGCCCGAGATGGCGATCGTCTGCCCCTTGATGTCCATGCCGGCCTTCTCGAGCATCTGGCGCAGGAAGTAGACGGCGCCGAAGCCCGTCGCCTCGGGACGGATGAGCGAACCGCCGTAGGTCATGCCCTTGCCGGTCAGCACGCCGGTATTTTCGCGGGCGAGTTTGCGGTACATGCCGTAGAGGTAACCGATCTCGCGGCCGCCGACGCCGATGTCACCGGCCGGAACGTCGGTTTCGGGGCCGATGTGGCGCCAGAGTTCGGTCATGAAGGCCTGGCAGAAGCGCATCACTTCGCGATCCGACTTGCCTTTGGGGTTGAAGTCCGAGCCTCCCTTGGCGCCGCCCATCGGAAGCGTCGTGAGGGCATTCTTGAAGATCTGTTCGAATCCGAGGAACTTGAGGATCGAGAGGTTGACTGACGGGTGGAAACGCAGACCGCCCTTGTAGGGGCCGATGGCGTTGTTGAACTGGATGCGGTAGCCGAGGTTGGTCTGCACTTCGCCGCGGTCATCGACCCATACGACTTTGAACGTGAAGATCCGGTCGGGCTCGACGATCCGTTCAGCGATGCGGTTGGCTTCGAATTCGGGATGTTGGTTGTAGGCGCCCTCCACAGTCATCAGAACTTCGCGCACGGCCTGCAGGTATTCGCTTTCGCCGGGGTGCTTGCGTTCGAGTTCCGTCATGATTTTGTTTACGTTCATAGCTTTGAAGTTTTTAGGTTTGGTATTCTTCTGTTACAAATATAGCAATATTTCTTAGGGATTGTAACTTTTTCCGGGAATTTTTCGGAAAATTTTAGTCTTTGCTGGTTTCGCGGATCATGCCCCGGTTCGAGCGTCCGTCGATGCAGACCCACAGCGGGTGTTCGAAGCGCACCTGACGCAGATAGGTTCCTTCGTGGCAGGCCGGCAGCGAATCGAGATACGCTTCGCGGAAGATCCCCTCGCCGCGGTAGGGGCTGATGGTCAGATAGCCCACGCCCAGTGAGGTGACGTTCTGGAAGAAGTGGGTGCCCTGCGAGGGTTCGACCTCGAACTTCTCGATGCCGCACTCGACGATGACCTTCGCCTCGGAGATGTGGTTCCACTTCACGGGCACGCCCAGGAACGGATCCGACGATCCCCAGCGTCCGGGTCCCACAAGAATATAGGAGCGTTTTTCGTCGCGCATGCGGTTGTTCATCGCCAGCAGTTCGTCGGCGATCTTCTCGGTCGAGAGCGAATCGAACGCTTCGCTCTTCACGTAGATGATGTCGGCCAGATCGGACATCATGCCGATGCCGAGGGCCTGTTCGCCGTAGATCAGTGCGCGGGCGGGATCCTCCTTCGACCAGTCGATGGCGCGGTTGTCCTGGTTGTCGATGATCGGGCGGATCTGCAGCAGGTTGAAGATCTGCTGCTGGCCCGGGGCGACGTCCATGTTGACGGCGAACTCCACCTCGACGGGGCAGCGCATCTCCTCGGCCCCCATGCGCAGGATGTCCGAGACGATCTCGGCCAGCGGGAAGGTGTTGTACTTGAGAATGTTGTTGAAGGTGATGACCTTGCGTCCGCGGTCGAACGGGCTGTCCGAGATGCGTTCGTTCTCGCGGTCCCAGACCGAGCAGACGTAGCGGGCGTTGCGGTAGTCGGCGATGTCTCGCAGCGAGAGGCGGTGCAGATTCACCGCGTCGTCGATCGACGTGCGGAACTCTTCGGGGCGGAGGCTCAGGGCGAGGACTTCGGTCTGGGTGTCGCTCAGCGCCAGTTCGGGGGTCGATGTCTGGAGGACCTTCTGCGGATAGCGGGGCGAGAAGCGGAGCGTGCGGCCGCCGTCGACGACGAGTTTGCCCAGTCCCATGGCTACGTTGCAGACGCCGTCCGAGGGTTGTTCGTCGCCGATCGGGTAGTAGTTGATCGAGCGGGCGACGCCCGAGCAGGTCGGGAACCACAGCCCGTTCTGCTCCGTACCGCAGACCTCCTGGATGATGACGGCCATCTTCTCCTCGGAGATCAGGTTCTGCGACGAGGCGATGTAGGCCCGCGAAGCGGCGAAGTAGACCGAGGCGTAGACGCTCTTGACGGCGCGCAGCACCAGACGCAGCATCTGATCCTCGTTGGGCGTGTAGGGGATCATGTAGGTCGAGTAGATGCCGGCGAAGGGCTGGTAGTGCGAATCCTCGAGTTTCGACGAGGAGCGGATGGCCAGCGGTGTGCGGACCGTGCGGATGTAGGCCTTCAGCTCCTCCTGCAGGCGCTGCGGGACGGTCGAGGTGACGAATTCCGAGAGGATCTCCTCGTCGGAGAAGTCCTGCGAGATGATGTACTGCAGGTCGTTGCGGCGGATGAACTCGTCGAAATACTCCGTGGCGATGACCACCGAGCGGGGGATCATGATGCGGACGTTTTCGTGCTTGTCGTATTGGCGGTGCTTGGTGAGCATCGAGTTCATGAAGGCCAGACCGCGGGCCTTTCCGCCGAGCGAACCCTCGCCGATGCGGGCGAAGGCCACGGCATCGGAGTAGGTCTCGGGGTCGAAACGCGCCACGACGCCCTGTCCGAGCAGCGTGCGGTAGTCGCGGATCAGGTTGACGAGCACGCGGCGGTGCTCCTCGACCGACGAGAAGTGGCTCTTGTTGTACTGGCGGATCGAGGCGGCCAGCGGGAACAAGCCGCGCGAGTACAACCACTTGGAGAGGTGGTTCTGCGAGGTGTGGTACTCGAAGGCCTCGTCGGGGATGGTGGCGATCATGTGCTGCATCTGCGTGAGGTCCTTGGCGCGGCCGATTTCGGCGCCAGTCTCGGGATCCTCGAAGACGAAGTCGCCGAAGGCGAACTCCTTGGCGATGTAGTCGCTCAGTTCGGAGAGCAGCGTCTTGGAGTTCTTGGCCAGGAATCCGGCTCCCAGGGCGCGGGCCTGATCGGCGAAGGAGGTCTGCGACGACTGCAGCAGCACGGGCATCAGCGGATTGTCCTGCTTGATGCGGCGGCAGAGATCGATGCCGGCGTCGAGTTTTTCGCTCTCCGAGGGGTCGTTGCGGTGGAGGACGAAGCCCACGTCGGAGATCACGCCGAGCAGATTCCGCCGGTAGCGGTCGTAGAGTTCCGTGGCCTCGTCGTAGCTGCGGGCCAGCAGGATCTTCGGGCGGGCCCGCTTGCGGAGAACCTGCTGCTGTTCGTTGAAGGCATCCTTGAGAAATTCGGTGTTCTGGAGCAGGATCAGCTTGTAGAGCTCGGGCAGGTAGGTCGAGTAGAAGCGGATCGAGTCCTCGACCAGCAGGATGGCCTGCACGCCCCCCTCGAGAATATCCTCGTCGGCATTCATCTTGTCCTCGATGAGCTTGATGATACCGATGATCAGGTCGGTGTTTCCGTGCCAGGAGAAGATGTAGTCCAGGCCCGAATGGTCCTGCTCCTCGATGCGGCGGTAGATGTCCTTCGAGAAGGAGGTGAGCAGCGCCACGGGGATCTGCGGGTGGCGCTCCTTGACGATGCGGGCGAAGGTGAAGACGTCGGGTTCGCCGACGTTGTACATCGTCAGGATGAAGTCGTAGGAGTCGTCCTCGCCGAGCGCCTCGAGCGCCTCGGCCGTCGAGCTGACGCGCGTGAGCGACGGCGGATTCGACATGTTGAGGTCGATGTATTCCTGGTTGATCTGGGATTCGATATGCCCGTCCTCCTCGAGAATGTACCCGTCGTAGCTGCAGCAGACGAGCAGGATCTTGTGGATGCGGTATTTCATGAAGCGGTAGGGGAGTTTGCTCCCGTCGGGCATGTACTGTTCCAGGCTTTTGGTCATTGGGATTCGAAATTTGGTGGATGAACAAAAATAAGGAAAAAATTGTTACCTTTGAACGTTGTAAACATCGAATTTAACCGTCAAGCAGATGAACAAGGAGAAATATACGCTGCAGGAGGTCACCACGCCGGCCGTCGAACGCGAATGGCTCGACCTCCCGAAGCGGATCTACAAGGGCAACCGCAACTGGGTCTGCCCGCTGGATGTGGACGTGCTGGAGGTCTTCGACCCGAAGCGCAACGAACTCTTCGCCGACGGCGAGGCGATCCGTTGGGTGGTCCGCGACGCGCGGGGCGAAGTGGTGGGTCGCATCGCGGCCTTCTACAACCGCGAAAAGGCCGCCATCGAGGAGCAGCCTACCGGCGGCTGCGGATTCTTCGAGTCGATCGAGGATCAGGAGGTGGCCGATACGCTGTTCGATGCCGCGCGCATGTGGCTGGCCAGCCGCGGCATGGAGGCCATGGACGGCCCGGTGAACTTCGGACAGCGCCGCGACTGGTGGGGACTGCTGGTCGAGGGCTATGAGTTCCAGCCCCTCTACAAGAATCCCTACAATCCGCCCTACTACAAGGATCTGTTCGAAAACTACGGCTTCCGCAACTACTTCAACCAGCACAGCTTCATCTGGCGCGTGAACAACTCGGAGGCCAACAAGCAGATCTTCGCCCGTGCCGAACGGCTCTACACCGTGCCGGGCTACCGCGTCGAGAACATCGACATGAAGAACCTCGAGGAGGCGGCCGAAAACTTCCGCGTGATCTACAACAAGGCCTGGGCCCTCTTCTCGGGCGTGAAGCCCATGACGCAGGAGGAGGCGCTGCAGATGGTTCACGAGATGAAGCCGATCATCGACCCGAACATCATCTTCTTCGCCTACTTCAACGACGAACCGATCGGGTTCTTCATCACGGTGCCGGACCTCAACCGCCTGATCGGCAAGTTCAACGGCAAGTTCGGCGTGTGGCAGAAACTGCGCCTGATGTGGGACCTGAAGGTGCGCAAGTCGTGCGACCGCATCTTCGGGGTGATCTTCGGCATCACGCCCGAATTCCACGGCAAGGGGGTCGAGTCGGCCATCATGGTCAAGTACTACGAATTCCTCGAACTGACGAAGAATCCCTACAAGACGATGGAGCTGGCGTGGATCGGCGACTTCAACCCGGTGATGAACCGCATGATCGAGACCTACGTCTGCGCCACGCGCCACAAGGTCCACACCACGTACCGCTATCTGTTCGACCGCACGAAGGAGTTCCACCGCTGCCCGCGCCTGGGCGTCAAACGTCGCGAGTAATCACCAAACCACCTATATGAAAACCACCGTTTTTACCGATTATCACATCGCCGCAGGGGCCAAGATGGCCGAATTTGCGGGTTATAACATGCCCATCGAGTTCACGGGCATCACCGACGAGCACATGACCGTGCGTCAGGGAGCAGGCGTCTTCGACGTGAGCCACATGGGCGAAATCTGGGTCAAGGGACCCAAGGCGCTGGCCCTTTTGCAGCGCATTACGACCAACGACGTGGCGAAGCTCTACGACGGCAAGGTGCAGTATTCGTGCATGCCGAACGGCCGCGGCGGCATCGTCGACGACATCCTGGTCTACCGTATCGATGCCGAGACCTACATGCTGTGCGTCAATGCGGCGAACATCGAGAAGGACTGGGCCCACATCTGCCGGGTGGGACACGACGAGTTCGGCATGGAGGCCGGTCCGGGCAAGGAGCTCTACAACGCCTCGGACGAGATCTGCCAGCTGGCCGTGCAGGGGCCTCTGGCGATGAAGATCGTGCAGAAGATGTGCGCGGAGCCGGTCGAGGAGATGGAGTACTACACCTTCCGCAAGATGGAGGTGGGCGGCTGCCGGGCGATTCTCTCGATCACGGGTTACACGGGGGCCGGCGGCTGCGAGATCTACGCGGCCAACGAGGACGGCGCCCGGCTTTGGAAGGCCCTCTGGGAGGCCGGCGCCGAGTACGGTCTGAAGAACATCGGTCTGGGAGCCCGCGACACGCTGCGGCTGGAGAAGGGCTTCTGCCTCTACGGCAACGACATCGACGACACGACCTCGCCCATCGAGGCGGGTCTGGGCTGGATCACGAAGTTCGCCGAGGGCAAGAATTTCATCGACCGTGAACTGCTCGAGCGTCAGAAGACCGAAGGCGTGACGCGCAAGCTCGTCGGGCTGAAGATGATCGAACGGGGCATCCCGCGCCACGGCTATACGCTGGCGTCGGCCGACGGCCGTGCGATCGGCCATGTCACCTCGGGCACCATGTCGCCCTGCCTGAAGGTGGGCGTGGCGCTGGGCTACGTCGAGACGGCCTTCGCCAAACCCGGTACGGAGGTGGCGGTCGTCATCCGCGAAAAACCCGTGCGGGCCGAGGTGGTGAAGATTCCCTTTGTATAACGTATCACAAAAATAAGCAAACCATGAAAACCGAATACCTGGGACTTGAACTTTCAAGTCCGGTCATCGTGAGCAGTTCGCCCTATACGTCGAACATGGCCCATATCGGGGAGTGCGTACGCCATGGGGCGGGCGCCCTCGTTCTGAAATCGATCTTCGAGGAGCAGATCTACCGTCAGGCCGCCTCGCTGGACAAGATGGAGGGCTACGGCGATGCCGGCGAGTACCTCGAACGCTATCTGGGCGACGCCTACAAGGCCGAATGGCTCGAACTGGTCAAACAGGCCGCCGCTACGGGCGTTCCCGTCATCGGCAGCATCAACTGCGTCGCCTCGGGGGATGCGTGGATCGACTACGCGACGTCGATGCAGGCGGCCGGCGCTGCGGCCCTCGAGCTGAATATCTTCCTGCTGCCGACGGACCGTCACGCTTCGGCCGCCGAGATCGAGCAGCATTATGCCGATATCGTGCGCAAGGTGGCCTCGGCGGTGACGATTCCGGTATCGGTGAAGCTGCCGATGCGACTGACCAACGTCCTCTCGACGTGCGATGCGCTGCTGGCCCGCGGGGCGCGCGGCGTGGTGCTTTACAACCGCTTCTTCGAGCCCGATATCGATATCGAGAAGATGACCTTCCAGCCGGCCGATCCCTTCAGCGAACCGTCCGAACTGCGCAACGTGCTGCGTTGCACGGCCCTCTGTTCGCACGTGCTGCCGCAGCTGGATGTGGCCGTCTCGACGGGCGTGCACGACGGTGCGGCGGCCGTCAAGGCGTTGCTGTGCGGCGCCCGGGCCGTTCAGGTCTGCACGGCGATCCACCGTCACGGCTACGAGGTGATCGGACAGATCGGTCGCTTTGTCGACGAGTGGGCCGCCCGTCACGGGTTCGATACGTTGGAGGCTTTCCGCGGCCGGATGGATTACGGCTCCTCGGAAGGGGATTTTTACCAGCGCGTACAGTATATGAAATATTTCCCGCACGACGCCGAGTAGGAACGGATGTTCCGGAATGCAAAGGCGGGGATCCTGTTCGGGATCCCCGCCTTTTTTGCTGGCCGGATGAGACGCCGGCCGTTGCGTCGGAAGCCCTTTTGCTGCCGGTTACTCCGCTTCGGTCGTGAAGAAGTAGGGCGCATACCGGTAGTCGTTCCGTTCGTAGAGCCGACGGAAGATCTTCATCCGGTTCCGGAAGTCCTCGATATTGCGGCGGTCGTAACTCCAACCCACCTCGGCCAGCGCCGCCAGACGCGGCAGCACCATGTGCTGGACGTGAGCCAGCGAAGCCATGTATTCGGTCCAGATGTTGCCCTGCACGCCGAGAATGTAGGGACGTTCGGCCTCGTCGAGCTGGTCGTAGGGGTCGAGGGAGTAGGCCTTCTCGACGGAGACATAGCCGCCGATGCCCCACGGTTCGTTGCCCTGGGGATGCTGCGTCTGGTAGTAGTCCAGGTAGCAGTGGGTGTTGGGGGTCATGATGACCTTGTTGCCGGCACGGGCGGCGGCGATACCGCCCTTGGCGCCGCGCCACGACATGATGGTGGCGCTCTTCGAGATGCCGCCTTCGAGGATTTCGTCCCAGCCGATCAGGTGACGTCCGTGTTCGTTGAGCCAGCGCTCCATGCGCAGCACGAAATAGCTCTGCAGTTCGTGTTCATCCTTGAGATTTTCGTCCTGAATACGCTTCTGACAGGCCGGGCAGACCTTCCAGCTCTCTTTCGGACACTCGTCTCCGCCCACGTGGATATACTCCGAGGGGAAGATGTCGATCACCTCGGCCAGAACGTTCTGCATGAAGTCGAACGTCGAATCCTTTCCGGCGCAGAAGACCTCGGGGAAGACGCCCCAGCGGGTCTGGACCTTGTATCCTTCGCCGGCACAACCCAGCCAGGGATAGGCGGCCAGTGCAGCCGAAGCATGGCCCGGCATTTCGATCTCCGGAACGACGGTGATGAAGCGTTCGGCGGCATAGGCGACAATCTCGCGGGCCTGTTGCTGGGTGTAGTAACCGCCATAGGGGACTCCGTCGTAGGCCGGGGAGTTGTTTCCGAGGACCGTTTCGGCGCGTTGCGATCCGATGCGGGTCAGTTCGGGATAGCGGCGGATTTCGAGGCGCCAGCCCTGGTCTTCGGTCAGGTGCCAGTGGAAACGGTTGATCTTGTGCAGGGCCAACATGTCGATGAAGGTCTTGATCTGGTCGATCGGGAAGAAATGGCGACCGCAGTCGAGCATCGCTCCTCGGTATCCGAACCAGGGGGCATCCTCGATCTGTACCCCGGGCAGGGTCGTCCCGTACTGGGCGAGGAGCTGCCTGAGGGTCTGGAGCCCGTAGAAGACTCCGGCGGGAGTTCCGCCCCGGATGTCAATTCCTTTTGCCGAGATCTCAAGCAGATAGGCCTCCTCTCCGAGCTGCGGATCGACCGCCAGCCGGATTTCGCCCTCCGGCTTTTCGACGATCTTCAGGGTGAGCCCCTCTTCCCGGGCCACATCCCGGACGAAGAGTTCGGCCACTCCGCGCAGGTCCTTCTCCGAGCGAGGAAGAGTGATCCGTGCGTCGTCGGTCAGGGTGATGCTCTGTTGGTCGTTGCAGGAGACCTGTCGGGGGATGGGAACGATGGCCGGGGGATTTGTCGCGGCCATGCCCGCTCCTGCCAGCATGAGCAGGACGATCGAGGATACGATTCTTTTCATGTTTCGGTAGTTTTGGGTTTCAGTGTTTTGCTTGCGGAATGTTGGGTGTCTCATAGACCCGGGTTTCGGTGCAGCGGATCGTCAGCGATTCGGTGCCCATGCGGATCCGGAACTCTCCGGCCTCGAGTCTCCACCGGCCGTCGTAACCCACGAAAGCCAGGTCCGAGGCCGGAATCGAGAGGGTGACGGTGCGGGTCTGTCCGGGCTGGAGTTCGATCTTCTCGAAGTTCCGCAGCCGAATCACGTCGGGGGTGAGGCTGGCCACGCAGTCGCTCGACCACAGCATCACGGCCTCCTTGCCCGTGCGGTCGCCCGTATTCGAGACGTCGACCGAGAAGGTGAGCAGGTCGCCGTCGCGGAATTCGGTGCGTTCGGCCCGGAGGTTCGCATAGGCGAAGGTCGTGTAGCTCAGTCCGTATCCGAAGGGCCACTGGACATCCATCACGGCGTCGTAGTTGTATTCGCCCTCCATGGGGCCCATCTGCTGGCAGGGTTTGAAGTCGTAGGTGGCCAGGGCATCGGGCCAGCGCGGGTAGGTGAAGGGCAGGCGGGCGCTGAAGTTCGCCTCGCCGACGAGCAGACGGGCCAGGGCATCGCCGCCGTAGTTGCCTGGCAGCAGCACGTCGACAACGGCTCGGGCCAGGGGCTCGATCTCGCGGATCAGTCGCGGACGTCCCTCGTTGAGGATCAGGATGACGGGCTTGCCCGTTGCGGCCAGCTTGCGGACCAGCAGCTGCTGGTTGGGCGAGAGGTTCAGGTCGTTCATGTTGCCGGGGGTCTCGCAGTAGGAGTTTTCGCCCACGCAGGCCACGATGACATCGGCCTGACGGGCTGCGGCTACGGCCCGTTCGATGCCCGTCAGACGTTCCGTCTGCCAATCCTCTTCGGGGGTCCCGTATTCCACGCCGGGGATCCAGGTCACGTGGTCGAATTTTTCTTGCAGCGCCTCATAGATCGTATGGTACTCCTCGGCGAATTCGTCGCAGCGGTCGCCCTGCCACGAGTAGGACCATCCGCCGTTGAGGCAGCGCATCGAGTTGGCATTGGGGCCCGTGAGGAGAATTCGTGTCGAGGGCTTCAGCGGCAGGAGATTTCCCTCGTTTTTGAGCAGCACCTGCGACTCCTCGGCGGCTTGGAGTGCCACGTCGGCAAACTCTCCGCAGGCAAAACGATCGAAGGCTTCGGCATCGGGGAAGGGCTTTTCGAAGAGTCCGAGACGCATCTTGAGCCGCAGGACGCGGCGCACGGCATCGTCGATGCGCGACATGGGGACGACCTTTTCCCCGACCAGTTCGCGCAGGTAGTCGCAGAACTTCCAGTCGGAGGGGACCATTGCCATGTCGATGCCGGCATTGATGGCCAGGGCCACGGCCTCCTTGTGGTTGGCGGCGATGTGGTCGCGGTCGCTCAGGTTGTAGATGTCGTTCCAGTCGGTGACGATCAGTCCGTCCCAGCCCAGCTCCTCCTTGAGCCATCCGGTGAGCAGTTCGCGGTTGGCGTGGAAGGGCATGCCGTCGTTGCTGGCCGAATTGACCATCAGCGAGAGGGCTCCGGCGCGGATGCTCTCCAGGAAGGGGGCGAAGTATTTTTCACGCAGGGCGTTTCGCGTGACGGACGAAGGGGTTCGGTCCTTGCCCGAGACCGGAACGCCGTAGGCCATGAAGTGTTTGATGCAGGCAGCCACGCGGGTGGGGGCGATGTGGTTGGGGTCGTCGCCCTGCAGGCCGCGGACCGAGGCGGCGGCCATGTGCGAGTTGATGCAGACATCCTCGCCGTAGCTCTCCCACATGCGTGGCCAACGGGGATCGCGTCCGAGGTCCATCACCGGGGCGAAGTTCCACGGAATGCCGCAGGCTCGGGTTTCGTAGGCCGAGATCTCCGAGGCGCGGCGCATGAGTTCGACGTTGAGCGCGGCGCCCATGTTGATTCCCTGCGGGAAGAGGGTGGCGCCGACGGTGTAGGAGGCGCCGTGGATCTGATCGACGCCGTAGATGCACGGAATGCCCAGTTCGTCGAGCGAGCGCTGCTGGATCTTGTTGATGACCTCGAGCCATACGCGGGGCGGCTGGCCGATGCCGAACGGGATGTTGAGGATCGAGCCTACCTTGTAGTGACGGATGACGGTGTCGAGCAGGGCATCGCTGATGAAGGGATGCTGCGGGTCGCTGTTGTCGGTGACCATTCCGACGGTGAGTTGGCACATTTGGCCGATCTTCTCCTCGAGCGTCAGCGTGTCGAGGATCTTTTCGATGCGGGCTTCCATGTCTCGGTCGGCAGGGAAGGGGGGCGGCGTTTGGGTCGAGGAGCATCCGCTCCAGCCCAGGGCGCAGGTCAGCAGGTACATGAGTTTCTTCATCTGTTCAAGTTTGTGGGGCGGGTTCGGCATCCGAATGGCGGCAACCCGGCCCGTTCGTCAGATCCCCGGGATCCGTCGGGGCGAACCTCCTGCGGATTCCGGGGATGAATATACGGATTTTTTGATTTAATTGGTTGTCCGGACCGACAAATTGGCTTTTGAGATTGTTTGGGGGCTCTCAGCGGGGAAGGTCAGGAGTTGCAGCGGTTCCCGGGGGTTGAGAACGTCGTGAACCCGGCGGCGGGCGGCGGGGACCTTCAGCGGCAGGCGGATGCGGATATCGTCGGCCGAGCGGGCCAGTTCGACGTCGTAGGTGCCGGCATCGGTGACGAACGAGGCGCAGGTCGGGTCGAACGAGGCCAGATCGCTCAGGGCGAAACGCAGCGTCATCCATTCCGATTCGCCGGGCTGCAGCGTCCGGCTCTTGGCAAAGGCCCGCAATTCGCGCCGTGGTTTGGGCAGCGGGCCTTCGGGGGCCGCCACGTAGAGTTCGACAACCTCCTTGCCGGGATACGCCCCCGTGTTGGTGACGCGCACCCGCACGCGGCATTCGGCGCCGTTTTTGGCGAGCGAGGCGTCGCTCCAGTCGAAGGTCGTGTAGCTCAGCCCGTAGCCGAAGGGATAGGCGACGCGTTCGGGCGCATGGGTGGTGAAGTAGCGGTATCCGACCCAGATATCCTCCTCGTAGTCGGTGAATCCGAGGTTGCGCAGGCGGCGTTCGGGAGCATCGTCGGCCCAGTCTCCGCGGTGGGAGCGGTAGTTAAGCGGGAAGTTGTGCGACGAGGGGTGATCGCCGTAGTCGATCGGGAAGGTCATGGGCAGGCGCCCCGAGGGTGAGACCTTGCCGCCGAGCACGTCGACCGTGGCCCGGCCTCCCTCCTGACCGCCCTGCCAACCGACCAGAATGGCGTCGGGCAGTTCGCTCCACGAGGCTGTTTCGACCACCCCGCCGATGTTGAGCACGACGACGACCCTTTTCTCCCGGGCGTGGAAGGCCGAGCAGACCCGTTCGAGCAGTGTCCGCTCTTCGGTTGTGAGGTAGTAGTCGCTCACCGGGCGGTCGTTCCCCTCGCCGGAAAGGCGTCCGAACGATACTACGGCGATGTCGCTTGTCGCGGCACGCGCCGCGATGAACTCCTCGGTGAGCGGACTTTCGGGCGGGTAGAAGCGGTTGCCCAGCACCAGCCGGGCATTCTGCTCGGCATAGAGCGCCTGTCCGAAGGCGAGATAGGAGGCGTAGAGCGCTTCGGTCAGCGAGTCGGGTTGGAATCCCGCCTCGGCAAAACTCCGGTTCAGATCCGTCATGTAGGGGGCGTAGACGAATCCGGCGCCCGTGCCGCAGCCGATGTATTCATAGGCGTTGACGCCGAACAGTGCGATGCGTGAACCGGCGGCCAGCGGCAGTGTTTCGTGGCGATTGCTCAGCAGCACCATTCCTTCGGCCGCGGCCCGGCGGGCCGTGGCGGCATGGTGTGTGAAATCGGGCCGGTTCGAGGGCTCGTGGCCGCGGAAACGCGGGGTGCGCATGACGTATTCGAGCATCCGCCGCACGCAGAGGTCCACGTCGCGCTCGTCGAGGCGTCCCTCGCGTACCGCACGGACGATCTCTTCGCTCTGCGACGGCTCGCCCGGCATCATCAGATCATTCCCGGCATGGACTTGTGCCACGGTGTTGCGGCGACCGATCCAGTCCGTGACGACGATGCCGTCATACCCCCATTCATCGCGCAGGATGGTGGTCAGCAGGTCGCGGTTCTCCTGCGTGTAGGGGCCGTTCAATCGGTTGTAGGAGGACATTACGGTCCAGGGCTTCCCCTCACGCACGGCGATCTCGAATCCTCGCAGGTAGATCTCGCGCAGGGCACGCTGTGAAACCCGGGCGTCGTTTTGCAGCCGAAGCCCCTCCTGGTTGTTTGCGACGAAGTGTTTGACCGAGGTCCCGACCCCCTGCGACTGGATGCCGCGGACCATCGCGGCACCACACTTGCCGCTCAGCAGCGGATCCTCGGAGTAGTATTCGAAGTTGCGGCCGCAGAGCGGATTGCGATGGATGTTCATTCCCGGTCCGAGGATGACGTCGCAGCCGTACTCGAGCACCTCGTTGCCGATGGCGGCGCCGACCTCTTCCAGCAGCTCCGGATTCCACGTCGAGGCGAGCATCGTGCCCACGGGAAAGGCCGTGCAATGATAGGTGCGCGTCTCGCCCCGGCGGACGGGATCGATGCGCAGCCCGGCCGGGCCGTCGGCCATGACCGTCGGCGGAATCCCGTACTGCGGCATCGGAACGGTCGTACCGGCCGAGCCGGGAATGTAACGGAGCGTACGGCCTGCCACGGAACCCTCTCCCGAGTAGTCCTCCATCGAGGCGCCGACCAGCAGTGAGGCCTTCTCTTCGAGGGTCATCGCCCGCACGATCCGCTCGACGGGATCGATTCCCAGCCGGGGCGCATCGGCTCCCAACCCCCAGAGAGGAAGCAGCACTCCCGCCATGCCGACCGCACACCGGCGGTATATCCTGTCAAGGTTCGATCGATGCATGGATTTCGGGGGTTTCGAGGTACGGGTAATAGTTGCGGATGTCGTGCATGCCGTCGACATCGACGCGGGCAATGTTGCCGGGCGTGCCTTTGGAGTCGAAGCAGGCGGCGCTGATCGTCGTCCCGACCTTCGTCCGGAAGGGCTTCCGGTAGAGGGGCGACGTAGGGGTGGGATCCGTGCCGTCGAGCGTGTAGCGCACCTCAACGGGGTACTTTTCCGTATCGAGGGTAACCAGGGCCCGCTTGCCGTCCGGAAGCCGCGTGACCGAGATTTCGACGTCGTTGCTCAACTGGAAGGCGTTGATGCCCCGGGAGCGGAGCAACGGGATTTCGCGGTTGACGCGGCGGCGGAAGTCGTGCCAGTCGCGCCGTCCCTGGGGTGTCCAGGCGATCTCGGCCACGGCCAGCATCCGCGGGAACATCATGTATTCGAGATGCTCCGGCGTGTTGACGAATTCGGTCCACATGCAGCCCTGAACGCCCAGAACGTTCTTCGATGCGCCGTTGTAGATATATTCGGTATCCCCCGGAGCGACGTACTCACCCTTAATCATCGATTCGTTGGCAGCCGCCTTCTCGGGCGTGTCCGGAACGGGGTAGAAGCTGTAGACCTTCTTGATGGGCGAGAAGCCGCTCATGGCCCGGGGCTGGGTGTAGGGATCGGCCTGGTACCAGTCGAAATAGATCATCTCGCCGGGGGACATGACCACGTTCAGACCCCGGTTGGCCCCTTCGATGCCGCCGCGCTGTCCGCGGTAGGAGATCGGCACGGAGGTCGAGCGCAGGTTGTTCTTCAGAATTTCGTCCCAGCCCATCATCACGCGTCCGTGTTCGGCCAGGAACTGTTCGAGATGCTCGATCATGTAGCACTGCATCTCCTCCAGCCCCCCTACCTCGCGGGCCAGACGCTGGCATTTGGGGCAGCTTTTCCAGGCGACCTTGCGCGCCTCGTCACCGCCGATGTGGATATATTTCGACGGGAAGAGCTCCATGATCTCGGTCAGCACATCCTCGGCAAAGCGCAGCGTGGCGGGGTTTCCCACGCAGAATTCGCCCGTGGTGTAGGGTTTGCCCGTGCAGCAGAGTTCGGGATAGCCGACGAAGACCTCGTCCGAGTGGGCCGGGAACTCGATCTCGGGAATCACCTCGATGTGCCGTTCGGCGGCATAGGCCACGATCTGACGGATATCCTCCTTGGTGAAGTAGCCTCCGTAGGCGCCCGGGGTTCCCTCCGGCACGTAGTGCTTGTCGCCGAAATCCCACCATTTGAGCCAGTCGATCTCCATGCGGTGGGAGCCGAGGCGTGTGAGCAGCGGGTATTTGTCGATCTGGACGCGCCAGCCGCCGTTGTCGGTCAGGTGGAAGTGGAACTTGTTGAGCTTGTAGCGGGCCATTTCGTCCAGGATCTTGAGGACCTGTTCCTTGGAAAAGAAGTGGCGCGAGACGTCGAGGTGCATGCCCCGATAGGCGAAGCGGGGGTTGTCGAGCACCTCCACGCAGGGGATGCCGCGCGAGGTGGCCAGTTGGCGGAGCGTCTGCCGTCCGTAGAAGAGTCCTGCGGAGTCGACGGCCGTCAGCAGCATGTGTTTGCGGTCGACGTTCAGGCGGTAGCCTTCGGCGCGGATCCCCTCGGCCGAGGGATCGATCCGGCACTCGAGATCGGGAAATTCGCCCCGGGCGGCCCGGGTGCTGTCGCAGGCGAAGTAGCCTCCCCGGTAGTGAATCTGCTCGGGAAGCGGTGTTACGACGCACTCCGGGCGCCCGCAGGCCGCCAGCAATGCGGCCAGCATTACAAAAATCGGTTTCTGGAATCGTGTCATGTTTTTCCGTATCGGGTTCATAAAGATAGTGCAATTATTCGAATCGGAGGCCGGTTACGTCGTCGATGTCCGTGCAGACGAGGAACGACGGATCCAGCGAGGAGATCTTCAGCCCGTTGTAGGTGCAGTTCTCGAAGGTCAGGTTGCGGAAGATGTTCCCCTGGGGATCGATGCCCGAGACGCGGCAGCCGCTGCGGGTGATGATCTCCACGTTGCGGAAGGTGACCTGCGAGATGGTGCACTTGCCGTCGGCATGGGCCCGGGCCGTGACGGTGATCGGACGTCCCGAGGAGTGGATGTCGTCGATGACGCAATCCTCGAAGAGGACGTTCTCGATCGGTCCCGGGACGCCCGGAGCGTTCGATCCGGCCGATTCGGCCATCACGGCCAGTCCGGCATTCTCGAAGTTGTCGTCGTTGGCGCGCGAAGCCTCGAGCACCACGCAGTCCGAAACCGTCACGTCGGAGATGCCGCCCGTCTGGTACGAAAGCGAGGTCATGTCGCCGCATTCGGGACCTACCACGATGCCGCGGGCCAGTTCGGTCCATACCAGGCAGCGTTCGATCTTCACATCCTCGATCGGACCGATGGGCCGGGCGTTGTGGCGCACCTTGAGCGTGATGCAGTCGTCGTAGGTGCGGAGCATGCAGTCGGTGATGGTGATGTGTTTGCCCGTGCAGATGTCGATGCCGTCGCCGTTGAGGATCCAGTGCATCATGTTGATGTTGTCGATCGTCACGTTGTCGGTGTTGAAGATGCGCAGGCACCAGTTGGGCGTATCGACGAGGGTGATGCCTTCGATGCGGAGCCCCGAGCAGTTGTTCGAACCGTCGTTGTTCAGGACGTCGATCAGGATGTTGCCGCTCGAGTACTGGCTGCCGACGTGCTGGAGCTTGGCTCCCGAGAGGGTGCCGCGGCCGGCGATGGTGATGTTGCTGCCCCGGGCCTCGACGCGGGCGTAGAGCGTCGTTCCCTCGTCGATGTAGAGCGTCTGACCCGAGGTCAGGCGGATGGGGTCGTCTTCGGACAGCGTGTGCTCCTTGCCGCCGCCGAAGTAGTAGACACCGTTGCGGAAGTAGCGGTCCGAGCCTCCGTCGGCATACTGTTCGCGGGCGGGGTCGGGACGGTTGGGCAGCAGGAAGAGATTGTGATAGCGGTCACCGTCGAATTCGACCGAGACCTTGCGGTGCTCCCAGCTCGGAAGCGTGAACTCCACGGTATTGGCTGCCACGGTCTGGGTGGCGATGTCCCAGGTCGAGGGGCGCACCTGCACCTGCGAGAAACCGCCCCGTTTTTCGACCCGCACGCGGACCGGACCGTTGAACGCGTCGAGGAACTGCGCATAGCACATCGTATCGCGGAGCTTCTTGGAGTTGTTCCAGTCGTTCCAGATCTGTTCGTGGTAGCGCGGTGCGTTGGAGCAGAGGGCGTTGTGCACTTCGACCGATTTCCAGGTCGACCCCTGCAGCACGTAGACGTTGTAGTAGGGGTTCTTGTCCTTGAAGGTCTCGTCGTAGCGGGCGTTCTCGAAGGTGTTCGAGGCCAGCAGGGAGGGTGTCGAGCCGTATTGGGCCTCCCGATAGGAGACCTTGTAGCTGCCGGAAGCCATCTGCGAGAAGTCGAAGTCCACCTCCAGCGCCTCGCCGGCCTCGATTCCACGAGGGATGGTGAGCGTACCGGGGTATTGTGCCCCGTCGATCGAGATTGTGAAGTCGAGATTCCACGGGCGGTCCGAGAGCATCGGGAAGAGGTGAACCGTGCGTTCGAGGTCCGAGGGCTCCAGCCGCAGGGTCTTGGTGGCGGGCTGCGAGGCCGGTTCCGTGATCCCCGAGAAGAGGTACAGGGCGTTGTTCATTCCCGGCAGGAGGATTTCGATCCGACCGAGGGCCTCGGGTGCGTCGATCAGCCGCAGTTTCAGCTCCGAGGTCAGCGGCGTGAGGGCGATGGACTCCGCCGTGCGGTCGAGCGAGGCGCACTGCATCCAGATCTGCGGAATTTCGGCGTCGAGATCCTTGACCTCCAGGATGTAGTCGTAGGGATTTGCCCCGCTTTGCAGCGTGGTGAAGCGGAGGTTCTCGGCGGAACTGTAGGCCACGACCGTAGCCCGAGTCCCGACCCGTTCGATGGAGGTGATCCCCTGCCGGTTGTCGGCCGTCTGCACGTCGGTGCAGCTCCGGTCGTCGAAGCAGAAGACGGCGTGCGGCCAGTTGGCCAGATCGGCCGGGGCGTAGGCCTCGGGATCCTCGAAACAGGGGTGTATGGTCTCGATGTTGTCCCGCGTGCAGGCCGTCGACATGACGATGAGCGAGGGCAGGAGTGCAAGAGTCACCAGCGTCTTTTTCATGGATTGCATGTTATGAGTTGTCGGTTAATTCCATCCGGTGTTCTGGATCAGATGGCGGTTGTTGTACTGTTCGGTCTGGGAGATGGGGTAGAAGTACATCTTGTCCTGCCAGATGCGCTCCTGGACCAGTTTGCGGGTGCAGGTGACCACGCCGTTCGTATTGGTGATCTCCAGACCGTAGATACGGGCGGTCTGCGAGCCGATCATCCAGCGGCGAAGATCCCAGAAACGGTGCCCTTCGAAGGCCAGTTCGACCCGGCGTTCGTTGTGCAGACGCGTCTCGAAACTGTCGTAGTTGACCACCGAGGTCAGTGCCGGCATGCCGTAGCGTGTGCGGACCATGTTCAGGGCCTCGAGCGGCGAGAGGGTGAAGTCGACCGCACGGCCGTCGACCGTGAGCCTCCCCGTGAAGCGGGCGTCGCCGGTGGCGGCTCCCAGGGCCTCGGCGTAGTTCAGCAGCACCTCGGCGTAGCGGAAGAGCGGATAGACGTGCTGGAAGTAGGTTTCGCTGCCGGCCACGAAACTCGTCTCCTCCTGGATGTGCTTGTAGAGGTAGTAGGAGGTCGGCGAGGCTCCGTCGAGCGGCAGTCCGTTTCGTCCGCCCGTGTAGGACTGGATGTATTGCTCCTTGAACATTGCGCCGTTGTAGAGCAGTGTCTTGGCGAAGCGCGGATCGCGCATCGAGGCATTGAGCTGGTTGCGCCAGTGTCCGTCGTTGTTGCGGTCGAAGGGCTCGCCGTTGCGCATGTCGAAGGCTTCGGCGAGATTCTGCGATGGGCAGACGCCCGAGTTGCCCCCTTCGTAGCCGATGGGGAAGTTGGCCGCCTCGAACGAGGAGCTCGACGGGCAGAGCTTGCCGAAGATGAGCCCCTTGGCCGAGGCGTTGTTGGTCGTCTGTTCGTTGACGATGGCGTAGACGCCGCCGTCGATGATCTCCTTGGCGGCTGCCGCGGCCTTCAGGTAGCGCGACTTGTCGTTCCGGGGATTGTTCAGTGGACTGGCCGCATAGAGCAGTACGCGCGCCTTGAGTGCCTGGGCCATGCCGCGCGTCACGCGGCCGACCTCTCCGTAGTAGGTGCCCGAATAGGTCGTCGGAAGCGACGGAATCACGGCATCGCACTCCGAGACGATCCACTCCGTGGCCCGGTCGTAGTCGATGGGCTCAAGGTCGTTGACCTCCTCCTTGGTGAAGGAGCGGTTGCCGATGATGATCGACCGGTAGCGCTTGAGCAGTTCGAAATGGAAGTAGGCCCGCAGGGCGCGGATCTCGTAGGGATAGTTGTGCAACTGTTCGAGGTCCTCCTCGTAGCTGTCCTGATAGCGGGCTTCGGGGAAATCCTCGGGGCAGTTTTCCAGGAAGTAGTTGGCCGCCGCGATGGCTTCGTAGAGATAGTCCCAGCGGTCGTCGATGAGGTTGATCGGCGACCAGCTGCCGTCGTAGAAGCGTTTGATGGCGCCGGTCTCCCAGGCGTAGACGGCATCATCCGTGGCGGCGTCGAGCATCGTCTGTTCGACGTCGGACAGCCCGTCGAGGATGTATCCGTAGACGTTCGTGGCGCTCTGCTTCACACGGCTGAAGGTCGAGAACTGGTACTTCACCGTATGGTATTCGGATTCGTCGAGCTCCAGAAAGTCGCTGCACGAGGCAGCGCCCAGAAGCGAGGCGGCGAAGAGAAGGTGGAAGAGAGTTGTTTTCATCGTTCGCATGGCGTTAGAAGATAAGGTTCAGACCGATCTGGCAGGAGCGTGCCGACGGATATCCCGTGCTGATGTATTCGGGGTCGAGGATGTCGACGCGATCCGCCGAGAAGAGGTTCATCCCTCGGAGGTAGAGGCTGCATTCGCGCATCCGCATCCGGGAGGCGATCCCCGACGGCAGCCGGTAGGAGAGCGTCAGCGTCCGCAGTTTGAGAAAGTCGCCGCGTTCGGTCCACAGCGAACTGGCGGCATAGTTGTTGGCGTTGGACTGTGTGGTCAGGCGCGGGTAGCGGCCCGAGGTGTCGTAGGGCGACCAGCGGTTGCGCATGTAGTACTGCGAGACGTTGCGGTCGTTGCCATAGAGAGGCTGGTAGATGCTTGCCAGGGTTGTCGTGAGTGTCGAACGGCCCGTGCCCTGGAAGTAGGCGTCGAGCTTCAGACCCCGCCACCGGAATTCGACGTTGAAACCGTAGTAGATCTGCGGCAGGGCGGCATAGAGCTGGTAGGCGCAGTCGTTGGCGTCGATCTTGCCGTCGCCGTTCAGGTCGACGTACTTCACGTCGCCGGGCTGCACCTTGCTCTGGTAGGTTGTCACGGGCAGCCCTTTGCGGAGCGAACCGTCGGCCTCGAAATCTCCGGCCTGGTAGAGCCCGTCGGCCATCAGTCCGTAGAAGCGGTCGATGGCGTTGCCCCGGGCGTACATGTACCAGTAGGGCTTGTAACCCTCCTCCTTCTGGAGGATTTCGTTCTTGGCGTAGGAGATCTGTCCGCGCAGCCCCCAGGCGAAGTCGCCGATGCGTTTGCGCCACCCCAGGGCCAGCTCCCAACCGTAGTTGCGGACTTCGCCCGTGAAGATGTCCGGAGCGCCGATACCCAGGACGCCCGAAAGAGTCTCCTCCGAGCTGACGCGGATGTGACGGCGGACGTTGTAGAAAAGATCGGCGTCGAAGGTCAGTTGGTCGAACACTCCCAACTCGAGGCCCACGTTGCTGCGGTATTCACGCTCGGGCTCGATCCCGGTCGAGGGCAGAGCTCCCTGTGCCGTACCGTACTGGGAGACGTTGCCGACGAAGATGTAGGAGTTGCCCGAGCCGTTGAACTGCTTGTCCATGTCGTAGGAGAGACGGGCGCTCATGCCCGTGACGCCGAACGAGGCGCGCAGTTTGAGCAGGTCGATGGCCCGGCTTTCACGCAGAAACGACTCGTTGGAGGCGATCCAGGCGGCCGATACGGCCGGGTAGATCCGGTATTTGTCCCCCGAAGGCATCTGGCTTGCTCCGGCGTAGCTCAATACGGCATTGACCACGTAGCGCGAATCATAGTTGTAGCCGACCGAGGCGATGGCGTCGCGGTACATGTAGGAGTTGTTGGCGCCGCGGTAGTCCGAACGGTTCTCGTTGAAGATCAGCCGCGCCGAGATGCCGTGGGCTCCGAACTGACGGTCGTAGAGCACCTTGGCCCATACCGACGTACGGTTCATCGAGGCGGTGAGGCTGCTGTTGAAGGTCATGTTGCTGTTGTTGCCGTAGGGGGTGTAGAGCAGCTGCTCGACGTTGCCCACCGCGTCGTTCACCGGTGTGACCTCCATGTAGGCATAGTTGCACGTGCGTGCATCGGTGATGTCGGCCGAGTTGTCGTAGGCCACGCGCACCTGCAGCGAGAGGCCCGGAGTGAGTGAGGAGAGATCCTGGTCGATGGTCAGATCGGCAAAGAGCGTCCGCTGCAGAACGGTGCTGTAGCCCCGTGAGACCATTTCGGCCAGAGGATTCTCGAAGAGCCGGCTGCGGGCCCATCCGCCTCCGTCGGCTGCCGGTGCCAGCGGATAGAAGGCTGCCGAAGGGGTGTCGTACATCCCGGCCAGATCGGTCCCGGCCGTAGGCTGCTGATACTGCATCAGCCGTCCCATCACGTTGACCCGGGCCACGGTGCTTTTCGTCAGCCGGGCCTCGATGTTCGAACGAACCTTCAGGGCATCCATCCCCACCTGGGTCGAATAGCCGTCGTTCATCTCCGTATTGTTCAGCAGACCGCGGTAGGAGTTGTAGTTCGCGTAGACGAAATAGCGGATGAGCTTGCCGTTGCCGTCGAAGCTAAGGTTCAGATCGTGGGTGAAGGCCGCCTGGCGCAGCATGAGCGCCTGCCAGTCGATGTCGGGGAAGAGCTGCGGCCGCTGGCCGTTGGCGATGAGCCGCATGTCGTGCATGGTGTAGCGCGGGGTCAGGCCGTCGTTCGTCAGGGCTTCGTTCACGGCGCTGGCGTAGGTGTAGCCGTCGGCCATGCGCGGGATGCGGAAGGGCGTCTGCACGCCGAAGTCGTAGTTGATGCGGCTCCGCAGACCGTGGTTGCCGCCGCGTTTGGTGGTGATGACCACCACGCCGTCGGCTCCCCGGTTTCCGTAGAGGGCCAGTGTGGCGGCATCCTTGAGCACCGTGATGCTCTCGACCTCTTCGGGGTTCACCTGAGCCATGTCGCGTTCGATGCCGTCGACGAGCACCAGTACCTGATTGCCGCCGAACGACCCCTGGCCGCGGACGTAGAGTTTCGGATTGTTGTCCCACGGGAGGTTCGAACCCTGGTAGACGCCCAGTCCGGGAATCAGACCGTAGAGGTTGTTCATGACGTTGGTGTTGCCCGCGGCCTCGATATCCCCGGCTGCGGCCTGCGACAGCGAAGCCGAGCTTTCCGACTTGCGGATACGCTCGTCGTAGCCGATGTCGAAGAGCCGGTCGTTGTCCGTGAGGCGGACTTCGAGCTGCGGACCCTCGACGCGTACGGTGCGGCTCTGGCGGTTGAAGAGCGTGAGGGTGATTTCAGACCCCTCCGGGGCCTCGACTTCCGCGATGCCGCGCTCGTCGGTCAGGGCCCGGACCGTCTGTTCGTCGCCCACGCGGACGGCCACTTCGCTCAGCGGTCGGTTCCAGGAGTCCGTGACGCGTACCTCGACCTTCTGGGCCTTGGCCCCGCAGAGTGCGGCGAGCGTGAGCAGGATTGCAAGATATGCTTTTTTCATGTTTGGAATTTTGACGGTTTGACAATCGGCTACCAGCCGGGATTCTGGACCAGACCGTACCCCTTGTTGATTTCGTCCGAAGGAAAGGCGCTCAGATACCATTTCGGATCGAACTGCCCGGTCCACGCCCGCGTCGGTTCGGGCTCGGGGTCGGAGAACTCCAGGGACTGGGCATTCCCCGTGATGGTGATGCCGTAGAGGGGCTCCGAGAGAATGTCGGCACGCTTCCAGCGGATCAGGTCGTACCAGCGAACCTCCTCGAAGCAGAATTCCCGGGCCCGTTCGTCGAGAATCTCCTCACGCAGGCGTTTGTTGCCGCTCGTCTCGGGGTAGTCCGGAGCCAGGGCCAGCTCCTCGTCGGGGTGAAGCCGTGCCAGCTGTGCGTCGGTGATGTCGGGCAGTCCGGCCCGGTTGCGCGTCTTGTTGAGCCAGATCTTCGCCTCGTCGATATTGCCCGTCTCGTTGAGCGCCTCGGCGTAGGTCAGGCAGATCTCGGCCAGTCGCAGATAGGGCGAGCAGACCGGCTTGTAGTGGTAGGTTTCGGGGTTGAAGTCCCAGAAGAACTTGCGGATGCAGAAGCCCGAAATGGCCCGTCCGGCGTTCTTCTCGCCGCGCTCCGTGCCGCCGATCCACATCTCGGGCTGGCGACCCCGGAAACTCTTGCCTCCGATGACCATCACCGACTCCGAAAGCCGCGGATCACGGTCGACAAACGGGGTGTGGGTTACCGATCCGCCGTGGCCGTTGCGCGTGATCCAGTCGCGGTAGCGGGCGGGTTCGCCGGTGCTCGTCGGGAAGAGGTCCACGTAGTTGAGCGTCACGCAGCTGCCGCCCCAGCCCCAGTTCTTGTTGCCCGTGACGGGATCGACCGAGGGCCCGAAGCAGTAGGTGTGATAGAGGTCGTAGAACTTTTCGACCTGCCGGCCCGTCGAAATCAGGATCTCGCCGTTGTTACGGTCGGCGTAGCACTTCGAGAAGTCTTCCGCCGGGTTGTCCGTGTCGACCAGGGCGTAGACGTTGCCGTTGCGGGCATTCTCTTCGAAGAATTCCCGGCAGGCGGTGACGACCTGCTGCCAGCGGTCGGCCGAGAATCCTCCCAGCCAGGTCATCCGTTCGGCTTCCTGTGCCGTGACCTTCGTGGCGTTGGCTCCCGTGGGCGACTGGGCCGGGGCGTAGGGCGTCGCGGAGTTGAAGAGCGGACTGGCGGCAAAGGCCAGGGCCCGGATCTTCAGTCCCATGGCCGCCGCTTTGGTGAAACGCCCGTCTTCGGCGGCACTGACCGTCCAGGTCAGCCGTCGGGCCGCCTCGTCGCAGAGTGAGACGATGCGGTTGACGGTCTCCTCAACGCTCCGGCGTCGGAAGTCCACATTGTCCAGATTGCTGACGTTGACCGCCTGGTCGAGCAGCGGAATGCCTCCGAAGTTGCGCAGCAGATCGAGGTAGTGGCATGCCATGATCATGTAGGCTTCACCCTTGCCGCGTTCCTTCTCCCCGGCAGTCATGTCGGGAACCCGGTCGACGTTCTCGATGTAGAGCAATGCGCGGCGAATACCCCACCACGTGGCGTCCTGCCAGGGGTTGAAGCCCATTTTCGTCCCCGAACTCGAATTCTCGGTTTCGGCGTTGTAGATCCCCGAGTAGTAGATCGAGGCGGCGCCTCCGTAGCTCATGTGGCTGTTGACGATGTCGGTCAGGGCGTCGAGGTTGTCCCAGCCCAGTTTGTCGGCGGCGGGCTTGTAGCCGTATTCGCCGTTGCTTTCGTTGGGGAAGGTCTCGTCGTTGCCGAGCGTCAGGCACGAACGCATCGTGGCGTAGGCACCCGTCAGCGCCCGGTCCGCGTAGAGTTTGCGCGAGAAGATCGAGTCGATGGTCATGTCCACGCCCGGAGCCTTCTCCAGGAAGCTGTCTCCGAATTTCAGATCGGTACATCCGGTTGCCGCCGTCAATGCGGCTGCCGTGGAGAGCAGTATGATGGTCAGATTCTTCATGAGAGACGTATTAAAAGGTGAGGTTGACTCCGAGGTTGAAGATACGCACGTTGGGGTAGGAATCGATGGTCGAACCGCCGGTCGTCCCTTCCGGATCGATGTCCATTTCGTTCAGCTCGGAGAAGAGTGTCAGCAGGTTGTAGCCGCTCAGGTAAACCCGCAGCGACTTGATGCCTATCTTGCTCAGGGCCTTGTTCGGCGCAAACGTATAGCCGATGTCGAGCACCTTGAGCCGCAGGTAGGATCCGTCCATGAGCCACAGATCCGAATCCTCGAGGTAGTGCTGCTTGTTGGTGAAGGTCATGCGCGGGAAGCGGGCATCGGTATGTTGCGGCGTCCAGCTGTCGTCGGCCAGAAACTGGAGCAGCGCCCGCGAGTTGGTGCTGCCGAAGGGCTCGCGGTATTCGCCCGAGAGCATGCGCGAGGCGTGCAGCCCTGCCGTCCACTGCATCGAGATCTCGAAACCCTTCCAGCGGATGCCGCCCAGCAGTCCGAAGACATAGTCGGGGCGTTCGCCGTAACCGAAGTAGGTCTTGTCGTTGCCGTCGATCTTGCCGTCGCCGTTCAGATCCTTGAACAGAGCGTCGCCCGGTTTGGGATTGGCCAGCGACATGGTCGGCAGCAGCGGCCGGCCTTCGGCATCGACCTTCAGGTTGCCGTTGGCGTCGAAATCGTCGTCGGCCAGGTAGCGGTCGAAGAGGTAGCCGTAATTGAGCCCCGTGCTGCGGCCCGTCTGGGCCATCCAGGGGTAGTTCGGCGTCACCTCATCCATGTAGATGATCTTGTTTTTCGAGAAGGAGACGTTGCCTTGGACCCACCAGTCGAGGTTGCGTCCCGAGTCGTTCCACCCGAGCGAGATTTCGTATCCGTGGTTGTCAACAACGCCGAGATTCATCAGCGGAAGGTTCACGGCGACGATCGACGGCAGCGTGTTGCGCGACGAGAGGATGTCGTAACGGTGCTCGAAGAAGTAGTCGGCCGTCAGCGAGAGCCGCGAATCGAACATCTTCAGATCGATACCGTAGTTCTGTTTGCGGACCTTCTCCCAGGTCACCTGATCGTTGCCGATCGTACCCTCCATGGCGTCGTACTGCATGCCGTTGTTCTCGCTGCCGAAGCCGTAGCTGCCGCCGGCTCTGCGGATCGAGTGCTGTCCGTACCAAAGTCCCTGGCGGTAGAGGAAACGGGCCCCGCTGTACTTGTCGTTGCCGACCAGACCGTACGAAACCCTCAGCTTGAGGAAGTCGATCCACTCCTGGCGCTTCATGAAGTTCTCCTCGGAGACGATCCAGCCGATCGATCCCGCGGGGAAGAGACCGTAACGCTTGCCCGGGGCGAAGTTCTCCGAACCGTTGTAGCCGATGTTGAAATCGATCAGATAGCGTTTCCTGTAGGAGTAGGTGACCCGGCCGACGTAGCCTACGTAGGCGGTCGGAATGTCGGTATATTCGGCCGGATAGTAGCTCTTCGACTGGTTGTAGAGCAGCAGTGCCGAGACGTCATGGTCGCCGAACGTGCGCTGGTAGTTCAGGCTCGCTTCGAGATACCAGTCCCGGGCCCGCGAGGTGGCCGACTCGTTGTAGCTCATCGGCTCGTCCATGCCCGTCACCCCTTCGGTCTTGTAGATGATCGTGTTGTCGAAGGCCGGGTCCGAAACGTCCATGCCCGGTTGGGTGATCGACCCCAGGTAGTAGGGCGAGTAGTAGCTGTCGGCAGCCGTCACCCCGTATTGGGTTGTCACCGAGTGGGTGGTGTTGTAGGCTCCCTTGACGTTGAACTTCAGACCTTTGGTTATGGCGTCGAGTTGCTGTTCGAAAGCCAGGTCGAGATTCAGCTCGTTGGAACGCACCTTGCGGTAACCCCAGTTGTAGTAGAAATCCAGACCGCTCGAGAGTTCGGCCAGCGGAATGTAGCTGCTGTGGGGATTGGAGATGTACTTGCCGTCGACGAAGCCGGGGCTGGAGAAGGGCGTGGCCCACATGATCTTCTGCCACAGGGCGTCGGTCACCGGTTCGCGGCGCGTTCCGGTGCGGCCGCCGACGTTGAGCTTGAGCCGCGAGGTGCGCGACAGGTCGATATCGATGTTCGATCGGTAGTTGAACCGTTTGTAGTTGTAGTTCGGGTCGTAGTTCTCGTACATCTTCTTGAGCATGCCGTCCTGTTCGAGGAATCCCCCCGAGACGAAGTAGCGCACGCGGTCGCCGCCTCCGGAGATCGTGGCGTTGTGCTGGGTCTGCCAGGCGAGGTTCT
This sequence comes from uncultured Alistipes sp., assembly GCA_944321945.1. Classification (GTDB taxonomy): domain Bacteria; phylum Bacteroidota; class Bacteroidia; order Bacteroidales; family Rikenellaceae; genus Alistipes. The sequence continues at coordinate 204,992 of CALUNE010000003.1, read as the reverse complement.
TGAAGATGTAGTCGTTCCAGTCGACGTCGGGGAACATGATCGGATCGTCACCCTTGCGGAAACGCTCCATGACGTAGGGCGAGAAGGTGAGTTTGTCGTCCGAAAGTCCGGGCGTGTCCGAGCGTTCGATCTCGGAATAGATGCGGGCGTAGTTGTAGCTGTCGACGCCCGAGAGGTTGCGCAGCGACTGCGTGAGGCCGAACGAGGAGTTCCACGAGATTTCGGGGCTTCCCTTGTCGCCGCGACGCGTGGTGACGAGAATGACGCCGTTGGCGCCCCGTACGCCGAAGACCGCCGTCGAGGAGGCATCCTTGAGCACCGTGACGCTCTCGATTTCGTGAGGATCCAGCTGGAAGAACGAACGCTCGACGCCGTCGACCAGAATCAGCGGCTGCGAGGCCGAACTCGTGAGCGATCCCGTACCGCGCACGTAGATCGAGGGATCCTCGGCGCCGGGCTGTCCCGACATCTGCACCGTGGAGATACCCGTTACGGCACCTGCCAGGGCATTGGCCGGACTGCCGCTCGGCGATTTGAGCAGGTCACGCGTGCCGATCGAGGCGATGGCGCCCGTGACGGAGACCTTTTTCTGCTGACCGTAGGCGATGACCTGGACCTCTTCGAGCGAGGTGGCATCCTCGCTCATGCGGATGATGATCCCGCCGGTCTTGACGCTCTGCACCGTTTCGCTCCGGTACCCGATGTAGGAGACTTCGAACACGACCTGCCGGGTCGATGCGGGGACTTCGATGCGGAAATTACCCTCCACGTCGGAGCTGGCGCCGATGGTCGTACCCTGGAGGATGACCGTGGCGCCGACCAGCGGCGTGTTGTCCCGGGCATCGACGATCTGCCCCGTATAGGTGATCGTGCGGGGGCTCTGCTGAGCCGTGGCATATTCCGTAGTGCCGTGTGCCGCGGCTGCCCCGGCAGGAAACCAGGCGCAGGCCGCAAGCAGCAGACAGAATGTTGTTTTTTTCATGTTGGGAAAGGTTTTGCGTTAAGGCTTCGCATCGAAGACCAGCAGGTATTTGGCAACCTGGTGTTCGACGCCGCAGACCAGATGGCCGTTGAGGCTGATCGAGGGTTGGAATTCGTCGTCGGCATAGAACGAACCGCCCACGTAGTACATGTAGCGCCAGCCGAGTTTCTGCAGCAGCCAGGCGATCTGCAGCATGCCGCTCTTGCCGTTGGAGGAGGCCAGGGCGATGCGTCCGTCGAAGGTCATGCCGATGAAGCAGCGGGTGCGCTCGCCGTTCCAGGCCGAGCCGTTGCCCGAGGAGTCGCCATAGCCGTCGTTGGCCAGACTGGTCTGGAACCGCAGTCCGTTGCCGTCGTGGACGATGCGCGGGTAGGCCGTGGCGAAGCACTTCGCTTCGAACGACCAGGGCGAGGTATACTCGCCATAACGGCTCTTCTGCGGGAAGTAACGGGCCATGGTTTCGTCGGTGAGCAATCCGTAGTAGTTCGGGTTGACGAAGTCCATCTCGCGGTACTCCGCGATACCGGCGGGGGTGAGGTTGTCCGGATCGAGTGCCGCGGCGGTCAGGTGCAATGCGCCGTCACGGTCGAAGGCGACGCACGAACGGAAGTAACCCTTGCCCAGCGTCTTGATCTTCTGGTCGACAATACGGTCGCTGAGCACCACTTCGCTCTGGAGCTCCTTCGAGCAGCCGGTCATCACCAGGTCGCCCAGTGCGGCATCGAGTTCGAGCCCCGAAGCCTCGTTGGCGCGGATGTCGCCGTTTACGGAGGCCGGGTCGAAGTAGATGACCGTCAGCGACTGGTTGGTCAGATTCGTCACCGGACGGTTCGAGGCCCAGTCGCCGAGAAAGGCCATGGCGGCCAGCTGCGACTCGTAGTTGTTGTCGTAGCAGTTGTTGGTCCAGAATTCGGGCTCTTCGGGCTCTCCTTCGTTGCGGATGGGAACGGCCGGCAGGGTCGTGCCCTGGTAGACGGTGAAGGGCGAACCTTCGTCGACGAACTGATCCGTCACGTCGCGCAGCCCGATGGAGGACGGTGCGGCCATCACGCGCCCGAAGTTGATCTCGACCCGGTAGGTGACCTCCTTGTCGTTGATGCGCACCTGCAATTCGCGGGCTTCACCCGTCGAGAGGTCGAACGTAGCGCGGTTCGCTTCGCCCACGGAACCACCCTCGAGCAGCGAACCTTCGTTGAAGAGCAGGGTGATGGCCGTCATGTCCATCCCCAGAGCGTAGTTGACCGTCAGGGTTTTCGTGGCACTCGACAGCGTGACGTCATCGGTCGTGGTGCTGCCCTCGACCAGAATCTTCGAGGCGTCGACCACGGGCAGCGAGTTCGAGCGTACGCTCAGCCAGTATTTTACCACGCGGCCCTGTGGGTTGCTGAAGTGGATGACGGGCGAGGCTGCCAGGTCGAATTGGTCCGGATTCTCGGGGTAGATGAGCCGGTAACCGGGGTTGAGTGCCACGTTGAGCGAACACTGGTCGAATTCGTCGGCGGTATCGAAGGCCAGCGAGAGGTTCTTCTCGTCGATGACCGTTGCCGTGACCGTTTCGCCGTTGTTGGCCGTAACCTCGAGTGAGGTGAAGGCGACTCCGCGGTGGGTCTCCTCGACGTTGTCGGGAAGTTCGGAGCACGCCGCGCCGATCGTGAGAGCCCCCAGCAGGCTCATGAACGGTCGCAGCAGCCGGAAACGATTTGCTTTCATGGTTGGGTCGTGCAAAATGAATGATACGGGGATGACGGACCGAATCCGGCTCCGGCTCCGGGAAACTCCCGGGGTCGGAGCGGCTTCGGGGGCGTCTTATCGGATGTCGTAGACGATCTGGTAGCCGACCAGGCTGTTTTCGTCTCCGCAGATCTTTTCGCCGTCGACAAAGATCGTGGGCGCATAGGTGCCTTTCTGGTTGTAGAGGCCTTCGACCGAGGTCGCCGTTGCATTGGTGCATCCGGCAACCTGCAGAACGCGACCGCCCTGCGACATCAGTACGCCGTCGCCGTTCTCGGCCAGGAAGATGATCTTCTCCTCGGTCTCGCCGATATAGGTGCGTTTGGCTCGGGCGTTGTACGAGGTTGCCACGCCGGGCATGTTGTCGTATCCGCCGTTGAGCAGGCCCCAGCGCCAGCCGACGGGCTCTCCGCCGAGCATCACGAACATGTGGGCCGTAGCCACGCTTTGCAGGGTGAATCCCCACGAGGTGAAATGGTCGGCGTATGAGGTCCCGTAATAGTATTTGTTGCGCTCGGCGTCGGAGAACAGCACGTTGGGGTCGGATTCGTCGTTGCAGAAGTCAAGCCGTCTGATCGTGTTGTCGGAGGTGTCCAGACCGGCCAGAACGAAGTGGATGGCTCCGGCCTCGTCGAAGGCGATGGCCGTGCGATAGGGGGTGTTGTTCTGCCACAGCAGGGTGTTGCAAACCGTCGTGCCGTTGACGGCGATCAGATTGTTGCGGCCATCCGTAATGCAGTTGCCGCTCATGACGATCAGACCCTCTTTTCCGTGGATCGTATGGCCGTTGTTGTCGGAATCGGCTGTGATCTTGCCGGCGACCTTTGCCTTGTCGACGGTGATGATTGTGAAGTTGACGCCGCTGACGGTTTGGGTGAAGTCACTCTCCGTGCAGTCGCCCAGGCATCGCATGGCAGCGTTCTGTGCTTCGGCCGACTGTCCGTAGAAGTCGTAGCTGGGGCTGTTGCAGTGGTCCGGCTCCGCGGCGCTCGAGGAGGTGGCTCCCGGCATGTTCTTCAGCTCCGTGGCGTTGTAGACCTTGATATAGTCGTACTTCGACGCAAAGGCATAGTCGGCCGTCTTGTCGGTGAAGTTGCCCACGGTGAGCAGCTTTTGGAGGAACTCGTCAACAACCTCCGGCATGTCGAGGGCAAACGTATAGGTGTGGGCCTTGCCGTTGGCCAGAACGTCGATCTGTTTCGAGGTCAGCGAACCGAATTCGAGGGTCAGTGCGCCGTTCTCCAGCCCCTCAATCGAGGCGCCCTCCATCAGGGCGCCCTCGGCGAAGCGGACAACGACCGAGGTCGAGGTGTTGGCCTCGAAGCGGATCGTGTAGAGGAAGGGATTCTGCGGATCGGCGACGATCGCGGCCCCCTCGACGGAGAGTTTCGTCGCGTCGGCGATCGGGAAGGCGTAGCTCTTCAGTTGGAAGGTGTAGTCGAGTGTCGAGTTGTCGCTGCTCTGGAAGACGATCTTCGGATCGGTGCCCGAGAGGTCGGCGTTGTCGGGTTCCGCGGGGGTGGAGATCGACCATCCGTCGTTCAGTTCGACGGCCAGCCGGACAGCCTCGAATGTCTCGGCATAGTCGAACGTCAGGGCAAGGGTTTGCCGCTGGTGGTCGACGACGGCTGTTACGGTCTCTTCGCCGACGGTTGCCTTCATCGATTTGAAGGGTTCGGCCGCAATCTCTTCCGAGGGGTTGTCGCTGCCGTCCGTCGGCGGCGGAGTCGGGGTGTCGTCGTTCGTGCAGGCGACCATGGCGGCCGTCGCACATGCAATCAGCCATGCGGCCGAAAATCCGGAATGGAAAAATTTCTTCATAAGGTTAGAGTTTAAGGATTCGATTTCTTGTCGCATCACCCGGGTGCAGGATGCCGCGAACCCGTTTTTGCCATTCAAAATTCCGAAAAATGCAGGCTGAAAGGGTGGAATTTTGACCGCAATAGTTCATCGGGTGAAAAAAACCGGACAATTTTAGAGGTGTCCGGTCGTTGGGAAATCGAATGTGTTGCGGGGTCAGCTCCCGCCGTCGGGCGTGTCGCTTCCGTCGGATGCACCGGATGCCGGGGTGTGCTGCTCGGCATATTCACGCGGCGAGAGGCCGAACTTCTTCTTGAAGCACATGCTGAAATATTTCGGATCGTTGAAGCCCGAGGCATAGGCCAGATCGGCAACGCGGATGTGCCGCTGCTTCTCGAGCAGCGTGCAGGCCGCCCGCAGCCGCACGTCGAGAACGAAGGCTGCGGGGGTCAGGCCCGTCAGCGATTTCAGTTTCTCGGTGAGGACCGTGCGCGAGGTATTCATTTCGCGTACGAAATCCGTGCGCGAAAAGCTGCTGTCGGCAATGTGGGCATTCACACAGGCGATGGCCTGACGCAGGAACTGTTCGTCCATCGAGGTGTAGTCGAGTTTCTCGACCTCGAAGACCACCTGGTTCCGGTAGCGTGAACTGCGCATCTCCTGTTGCTTGAGCAGATTGACGATCCGGGCCTGGAGCACCTGGAAACTGAACGGTTTGGTGATGTAGCCGTCGGCTCCCGAGTTGTAGCCTTCGACGCGGCTCATGTCGCCGTGTTTGGCCGTAAGCAGGATGACCGGGATGTGGCAGTATTCGAACGTGCTCTTGATCCAGTGGCAGAGCTGCAGTCCGTCCATTCCCTCCATCATGATGTCTGAAACGACCAGGTCGACCGGTTGTTCGGTCAGCCGCTGGATAGCCTGCTGGCCGTCCTCGGCTGTGACGATGCGGAACTGCTTCTCGAGCAGATGACCGATCAGTTCGCGCAGGTTTTCGTTGTCGTCGACGATCATCACCGTCTGCCTCCGCTCTCCGTCGGCAGCGCTCTCGGCGGCACTCTTGTCGCCGGGGGGCTCGTCCACCTCTCCGCCGGGGGCGGCCGCTTCCGGGACAGCTCCGGCAACGGATTCCGCGTCGGCCGCCTTTTCCGGGGCTTTCCCGTCCGGGGCATGGAGCGACGAGAGCGGGGCCTCGAGGAGTGCGGAGGATCCGTCCGTCTGGACGGTCTCGGTGTCGATCTCCGGGATGTCGTAAGCGTCGCGTTCGATCGGCAGCGTCACCTGGAAGCAGTTGCCGCGCTCCTCGCAGCTTGTCACGGCGATGCGCCCCTTGTGAATCGTGACCAGATCCTTGACCAGCGAGAGCCCGATGCCCGTGCCGATGGTATGGAATTTCCGGTATTTCCCATCATAGAAGCGCTTGAAGAGGTTGTCGATGGTTTCACGGCTCATCCGCTCGCCGCTGTTCGCGACCTCGATCTCCACTTCGCCGCCGAGGCGTTTGACCGTGATGCCGATCCGCCCGCCCGCGGGGGTATATTTGGCCGCATTCGAGAGCAGGTTGTAGACGATCTTGTCCACCTTGTCGGGGTCGAACCATCCCGGAATGCTCTCCGGACTGGCTTCGAACGAGAAGCTGAGCCCCTTCTTGGAGACCAGCGGCGTGAAGGCTTCGCCGCACTTGCGCACGAAGGCGGCAAGATCTCCCTGCGATACGCCGAGTTTCAGATTGCCACTCTCGGCCTTGCGGAACTCGAGGATCTGCTGGATCAGTCGCATCAGCCGCGTGGCATTGACCGTCATCACGGAGTAGAGCGTACGCGGTTCGCCGACGCCGTTGGTCAGCCCCTCGAGCGAGGTGAGCAGAATGCTCAGCGGCGTCATCAACTCGTGGGTGACGTTGGTGAAGAACTGCAGCTTCACGCGGTTCAGCTCTTCGATCTGCTGCTGTTCGAAGTGCGACATGCGGATTTCGTGCTCCATCCTCAGTCGGTAGCGCGTGAAGCGGAAGCCGGCGTAAACCAGCCCCAGAAAGAGAATGACATAGATCAGAATGGCCCACCAGGACTCCATCGGAGGCGGGGTGATGCGGATGTCGAGGGTCTTTTCGTTGCTGCACCAGACGCCGTTGCTTCCCGCCACGCGCAACCGGAAGGTATAGTTTCCGGCCGGGAGATTGCTGTAGAAGGCCGTGCGGTGGCGCCAGTCGACGGTCACGAAGTCCGCATCGACACCTTCGAGCCGGTATTGGAAGATGTTGTCCGTGGGCGAGAGGAACGACAGTACGGAGAAATCGATGCTGAAGTTGTTCTGCCGGTGGTCGAGACGGATTGCCGAGGCGTAGGCGATGTCCTTGTCGGCAATCTGGCTGCGCTCGGACTGGGGCATCTGGCGCAGCGAGCGGTTGTGAACCTTGAAGTCGGTAAGCACGAGCGGCAGGGTGGTGCCCCGCTGGTAGACGCGGTTGCCGGTGAAGAGCCGCAGGCCGTCCGATCCGCCGAATGCTACGCGCGAATAGTCGAGCAGGGCCGCCGAGTGGCGGTTGAAGTAGAATGCCCGGTTTTCGCCGGCGACCTGATAGGTGTTGATGTTTTCGATGTTGCCGGCGGCATCGGCCGAAAACGAATAGACGGAGTTGGCCGTCGAGACCCAGATCCGGTCGTTGGAGTCCTTCAGGATGTTGGTGACACGCATCCGTCCCTGGGCCGGAAGCGACGTTGCGGGGCGGAACTCCTTTCCCTCCGGCGGACAGACGACGATGCCGTGCGACGAGCCGGCCCAGACGCTGCCGTGGGCGTCCTCGCAAAGACAGACGACACATTCGTCGGGCAAACCGTTCCGTGTGGAGAAGTGGCGGTACTCCCGTGTGCGGGGATCGAGCCGGATGACTCCTTCGGCGTAGACCGCAATCCAGATGCGCCCCTGTTTGTCGAAGCAGAAGTCCGAAACGTCGAGTTTGCCCGGAATGGGGCCTCCCCACCACTGTCCGAGGGTGAGGATTTCGCCGTGGCGGGTCACGAGGCTCACGCCGTGGCGGGTTCCGATCCAGACATTGCCCTCGGGATCCTCGCGCAGCATGTGGATGCGGTTATCGCTCAGTTCCGGATTCTGTTGCCGCGACACCTGGCGCAGCGTCCCGCGGACGGGGTCGTGGATCCAGATGCCGGCATCCGCCGTGGCGAACCAGAGGCTGCGGTCGGCTTTGCGTTGCAGGATCGAGGTGATGGACGTATGTTCGGGCATGCGGCTCAGGCCGGGCAGTTCGCGGGCGCTCTGCACCCGGCCGCTGTGGATGTTGTAGTGCACGAGCCCCACGTCGGGGAGCCCGAGCCAGAAATTCCCCTCGCCGAGGTAGTGGAGACTGAGGATGGCGCTGGTGTTGTAGCGGTTGCGGAGCGTGGCCGACGAGTTGTCGAGAAACTGGAATTCGCGCATCTGTGTCTTGCAGATGCCGCCGTCGGCCATGGCGACCCACAGCTGTCCGTCGCGGGAGAGAAGCAGTGAGGTGACATTGTTGTAGGGCAGGTCGCCGACGCGTGATCCGGCCTTGAAGTTCTCGAACGACCGGATGTTCTCCTTGTCGTGCAGCACGCTCACTCCGCTGTGGGTGCCGATCCAGAGAATGCCGCGTGCGGTATCCTCGGCGATGTCCGAAATCGAATCGTCGAGCAGGGATCCCTCCTCTGCGGTATGGCGGTAGCGGACATACTCCAGTTCGCTGGGGTTGTAGGGATTCCGGAGCCGCAACAATCCGGCGCCGGAGGTGCCGACCCAGATTGAACCCTCCGAGTCGCAGAAGACCACGCGGGCCTCGCGCAACAGCGGATCGTCGTAGAGGTAGGCCCGCTTTTCGCGGATATCGTAGCGCAGCAGTCCGCAGCTTCGGGCAACGATCCACAGACAGACGTTGTGGTCCTTGATGACGGAGGTGATGCCCGAGACGGGGATCCCGTCGTTGTCGCGCAGATCGACGGGAAAGAACTTCCGCAGAGTCGGGCCCTTGCGGAAGAGCCCCTTCTCGCCCGCAGCCCAGACGCCGTTCCCCGTGTCACAGAAGACCACCGAGACGTTGTCGTCGGCCAGTTCGCCGCATTCGGCTGCGGAGATGATTCCCGTGGTCTTGTCCAGCGCGAAGAGGCCGTGTTCGGTTCCGATCCAGATGGTTTTGTCCCGGTCTTCGGCCACCGTATTGACAAAGGCGTTGAAGCCGATGCCGGGTGCAAGGCTCTGGTCGTAGGTGACCAGGTCGTAGCCGTCGTAGCGGAGCAGTCCGCAGTCGGTACCCATCCAGATGTACCCGTCGGAATCCTGGAAGAGGTCTCTGACGTCGTTGGTGGGAAAAAGGTCCGGCAGAACGAGCGAAAAGCGGCTGTGCAGCAGTTCGGCGGCAGAAAGCGAGCGGAGCCCTCCGGTGAGGAGAAGCAGGACGGCGAGGAGGCGTGATCCGTATTTCGTGCGCAGGAATTTCATACGTTTAACGGACCTAAAGATAGTTATTTTTTGCGAAAAGTGCGCACAAAGGCCCATTTTCGGGTGGTTGCGGCTCTGATGGCTGGATCGTTCGGGCGGGGTGGAGTTGTGCTTCGTACGGGGGGAGGTTTTACCTTCCGGATTTTTGCTGTTCAATCTTTTGCCGGAACATGCTGTTCGGAGTCGAACGTCGCGTCGAAGCGCCTGCGGAGTTCCTCCGGATTGCGGATGATGCGCCGCAGCGCCTCGAGTTGGCGGGCATTCTCCGATTCCGCGATCCATAGCTGCAGGTAGCCGCCTTCGGCATATTTCTCGGTGAGGTGCTCAAGACAGCGTGCGTAGTGACCTTCGCGGTCGAGTTCCGGGTAGTGGGCCAGCCCGTATTGGATCGTGCGGCGGATGATCGTTGCGGGATCGATCTGCCGGTCGGCTTCGGCCACGATGCGTCCGTAGATCGATCGCGGGGCGTGGGACGAGGAGGCCCGGTGGTCTTCGACCGCTTCGCGCATCGTGCGGATCTCCTCCTCCCGGAACCAGCGGCGCAGTTCGGCATCGGCTTCGAGAATCCGGCCTGCATCCAGATGATGGTTCTCGCGTCCGTGGACGAGTCCCGTATCGTGGTAGGCGGCGATTGCATAGACCATGTCGGGGTTGACCGCGTAGTCGGCAGCCAGTGCCAGGCTGCGTGCGATGACCGCGTGGACGTGGTCGAGGTTGTGTGCCCGGTCGAAATCCCGGTAGCGGGGGAGTATCTCCCGTTCGACGTAGTCCTGCAGTTCGGGATTCGGAGTGGGGTGGGTTTTCATCTCTTTTCGGGGTTGCGTTTGGCGGATTTTTCGGATGCGTGGAATGAAAAAGACTCCTCCGGATTCCGGAGGAGTCTTCCGGAGACGGCTCTCTTGCCCTCCCCGTTCATGCCTCTTTGGCTCTTCAGGCGGGCCACCTCACGACGGGCGCCCGGCTTCCGATCCGCGCCTACTTGGCGTAGGCGACGGCGCGGGTTTCGCGGATGACGGTGATCTTCACCTGTCCGGGATAGGTCATCTCGTCCTGGATCTTCTTGGCGATATCGTGCGACAGTCCCTCCGATTCCTGATCCGAAAGTTTGTCGGCTCCGACAATGACGCGCAGTTCACGGCCGGCCTGGATGGCGTAGGTCTTCACGACGCCAGGATACGACAGTGCAATGTCCTCCATCTCCTTGAGTCGTTTGATGTAGCTTTCGACCACTTCGCGGCGGGCTCCCGGGCGGGCTCCAGAGATGGCGTCGCACACCTGGATGATCGGTGCGATGAGCGAGGTCATCTCCACTTCGTCGTGGTGGGCGCCGATGGCGTTGCAGACTTCGGGTTTTTCCTTGTATTTTTCGGCGAGTTTCATGCCGATGATTGCGTGCGGCAGTTCGGGTTCGTCGTCGGGCACCTTGCCGATGTCGTGCAGCAGACCGGCCCGGCGTGCAATCTTGGGGTTCAGCCCCAGTTCGGAGGCCATGATGCCGGCCAGATTGGCCGTTTCACGGGCGTGCTGCAGCAGGTTCTGACCGTAGGACGAACGGTATTTCATCTTGCCGATCAGGCGGATCATCTCGGGGTGCAGACCGTGGATACCCAGGTCGATGGCTGTCCGTTTGCCGACCTCGACGATCTCCTCCTCGATCTGTTTCTGCACCTTGGCCACGACCTCCTCGATGCGGGCCGGATGGATGCGGCCGTCGGTCACGAGCTGGTGGAGCGCCAGACGGGCGATTTCGCGGCGTACGGGATCAAATCCCGAGAGAATAATGGCTTCGGGCGTATCGTCGACGATGATCTCGATTCCCGTTGCGGCCTCAAGGGCGCGGATATTGCGGCCTTCGCGGCCGATGATGCGGCCCTTGACCTCGTCGCTCTCGATGTTGAACACCGTGACGGCGTTTTCGATGGCGGTTTCGGTGGCCACGCGCTGGATCGAGGCCACGATGATGCGTTTGGCCTCCTTCGTGGCGGTCATCTTGGCCTCCTCGATGGTCTCATTGATGTAGGCGGCAGCTTCGGTTTTGGCTTCGGCCTTCATGTTCTCCATGAGGATGTTCTTGGCCTCTTCGGTGCTCATTCCGGAGATCTGTTCGAGGCGGACGTTCTGTTCGCGGCGCACCTGTTCGATCTCCTCCTTCTTGTGTTCGAGCAGCTGCATCTGGTTCTGCATCTGCTCCTTGAGGCGGTCGTTTTCGCGGAGACGGTTCTCCAGGTCTCGCTCCTTGTTCTGGAGGTTCTGTTCGAGCTGTTTGGCGCGTTGTTCGCTCTGGTTGAGCTTCTGGTTGCGTTCGTTCACCTGACGGTCATATTCGCTCTTGAGTTGGATGAACTTCTCCTTGGCCTGGAGGATTCGCTCCTTCTTGATCATCTCGGCTTCGGCTTCGGCCTCCTTGAGGGCGACTTCGCGGCGTTTGCGGATCGTGTTCTTGACGACGTAATTCGTGACGACCGCGTAAATCGCAACGGCGACCACCGCAGAGATGCAGGCTACCAAAATGGTGGTATACATTGTTCTTTACGTGTTTTTAATTATTAATTAGGTTAATCGTTGTGTCAAAAAAAAACCGCATAGGCTCCTTAGTCTCGTTTGACGAATCTGCAAGATAGGTCATGTGTGGGGGCTCCGAGTATCGCAATCTTCCAACGGTGCGCCGTAACGCACTCCCCAATGCGGGTAGTAAGGCCTGATTTTGAAGCATCGCAAGTTGCCCCAATATAAAAAGTGTTCAGTTTCGCAAAGCTTTAAGGAATCTATGCGGGTAGATTCTGATATGTTAAAGAACCTCATCAGTCGAAGTCGTGCATGGGGCCGTCAGGCTGTCTGCCGGAGCTTCGTATATCTTTTTGTCGGGAAATTCGGAATTCAGCAGGATCCGAATTGACTGATCTTTCTCTCCTCCCGTTTCCCTTTCTCTCCTCTTCTCACCTCTGCCCTCTTCTCTCCGTCCCTCTTCTTTCGGCCCCTCTTCTTGTGCCCCCCCCCGGGGTTAGCGGCGGGGGTTGTTCAGGTAGGAATCAATGTCGCTTTCCAACTGCTTCAAGCGCCGCAGGTCGTCGTCACTGGCTTCCCGGCTTTGGCGGGACATGACGTTGGTGATGGCGAAGTTCAGGGCGGTGATCGACATGTAGTCAAGATCGTTCCATCCTTTGAAGTTCTTCTGCTTGATGGTCACGAGGAAATTGTTCACCTCCCGTTCGGCCAGTCGATAGGCCTCTTCCTTGTCGCTGTCGATGGTAAAAGGATAACTCTTACCGGCTATTTTGAGGGTTATCGACTGTTTTGCCATTTTGTGTTTTCGTTTATCTCCACTTCGTCTTCAAACTGGTTTTCACCGCCGTGTCCCCGTTATTTGGCAGCTTCGGAGTCGGGAAGATCGGCCGGTTTACCCAGCAGGGCGATGCATTTGTCAACCTCCCGCATCAGTTTGTTGACGCGTGCTCTCGCCTTTTCGCGGTTGGGACCTCCTCCGGCGAGTCCTTCGGCGAGCTGCATTCGTGCCACCTCGGCGTCGAGCATCTTGATACGCTCCTCAAGCGTACGCTTCTCGACCCGCAGGGCGTTGCATTGCGCCGTAAGCTCCGCGCAGAGATCCGACAGCCTGGCGTGGTCGTCGATCAACTGCCTGACACGGGCTTCGATGTTCGTTATCACACTCTTATCGGCCATCGGTTTCGGAATAGGTCCGTTTTACTTTTTCAAAGGTAAGCAAAAAAAGGATAAAACACAAATTATTTTGCTTTGGGGGCCTCTCGCTCCACGACGGAGGCGTAGAGATCGTAGTCCTCGGCGGCATCGATGCGTACCGGATAGAAGTGCCCTTTCAACAGGCGCTTTCCGCCGACGGGGATCAGGATCTCCTGATCGACCTCCGGCGAATCGTACTGCGAGCGGCCGACATACCAGTCGCCCTGCCGCGAATCGATCAGCACGCGCTCCGTGCGGCCGACACGCCGGCGGTTGTTCTCGAGCGAGATCTCGTTCTGCAACGCCATGATGCGGTCGACGCGCTGCTGCTTGACTTCGTCGGGAACGTCGTTGCGGAGCTTCCGCGCCGACCAGGTCCCCTCCTCCTCGGAGTAGGCGAAGACGCCGAGGCGGTCGAAACGCACCTCGCGCACGAACTCCATCAGCTCCTCGAAATCGGCTTCGGTCTCGCCGGGGTAGCCGACCAGCAGGGTGGTGCGCAACGCCAGATCGGGAATTGCCGTGCGCAGTTTGCGGATCAGCTCCAGGGCTTCGGCCTTGGTATGGCGGCGCAGCATGGCCGAGAGCTGGGCGTCGGAGATGTGCTGGAAGGGGATATCGAGGTACTTGCAGATCTTGGGCTCGGAGGCCATCACCTCGATGACATCCTCGGGGAAGGCGGCCGGATAGGCGTAGTGGAGGCGGATCCACTCGATGCCGTCGATGCGGCACAGCCGCCGCAGCAGTTCGGCCAGCATGCGTTTGCCGTAGAGGTCGAGACCGTAGTAGGTGGTGTCCTGCGCGATGACGATCAGTTCGCGCACGCCCCGCTGAGCCAGTTTGCGGGCCTCCTCCTCGAGCTCCTCCATCGGCACCGAGACGTGCGGTCCGCGGATGAGCGGAATGGCGCAGTAGCCGCACTTCCAGTTGCACCCCTCGGAGATCTTCAGATAGGCATAATGCTTCGGGGTAGTCAGGTGGCGTTCGGTGGCCAGTGCCGGATCCTCCGAGGCGCCCAGCGCGCGCACGATGCCGTCCCACGTGCGGGCTCCGAAGTATTCGTCGACCTCGGGGATCTCGTGCCGCAACTCGTCGGCGTAGCGCTCCGCCAGGCAGCCGATGACGAACAGCTGTTCGATGCGTCCGGCCTTTTTGGCCTGTGCGGCGCGCAGGATCATCTCGATGGATTCCTGCTTGGCGTCGCCGATGAATCCGCAGGTGTTGATGACGACCACTTTGGCATCCGTGCGGTCGCTGTCGAAGAGGACTTCGTAGCCGGCGGCCGCCAGCCGGGCCATGAGGTGTTCGCTGTCGACGGTGTTCTTCGAGCAGCCGAGCGTGATGACGTTAATTTTTTTCATGTCCGAACAATGCGTTGACAAACTCCCGGCGGTCGAAGATGCGCAGCTGGTCGATGCCTTCGCCGATGCCGATGTAGCGGACCGGGATGTGGAACTGGTCGCTGATGCCGATCACCACGCCGCCCTTGGCCGTGCCGTCGAGCTTGGTGATCGCGAGCGAGGTGACCTGCGTGGCCTGGGTGAACTGACGGGCCTGTTCGAAGGCGTTCTGGCCGGTCGAACCGTCCAGCACGAGCATCACCTCGTGGGGCGCTCCGGGGATGACCTTGCCCATGACGTTGCGGATCTTTGTCAGCTCGTTCATCAGGTTGATCTTGTTGTGAAGACGTCCGGCCGTATCGATCAGCACCACGTCGGCGCCGTTGGCCTTGGCCGAGGTGAGCGTGTCGAAGGCTACCGACGCGGGGTCGGAGCCCATCTGCTGGCGGATCATCGTGGCGCCGGCGCGGTCGGCCCAGACCTGCAGCTGGTCGATGGCCGCGGCGCGGAACGTGTCGGCGGCACCGATCCAGACCTTGCGTCCGGCCTTGGTGAGCTGTGCGGCGAGTTTGCCGATGGTGGTGGTCTTGCCGGCGCCGTTCACCCCGACGACCATCACCACGTAGGGTTCGCCTTCGCGGGCGTCGAGCCCGAAGTTCCCGGCCGAACCCTGGGCCTGTTCGAGCAGCGAGGCGATCTCCTCGCGCAGGATCGACTGCAACTCGGAGGTATTCATGTACTTGTCGCGGGCGACGCGCTCCTCGATGCGGCGGATGATCTTCACGGTGGTCTCCACGCCGACGTCCGAGGTGATGAGCACCTCCTCGAGGTTGTCGAGAACGTCGGCGTCGACCGTCGACCGTCCGGCCACGGCGCGCGCCAGTTTCGAGAAGAGGCCGCTCTTGGTCTTTTCGAGACCGGCGTCCAGCTCCTGCTGTTGGCGGCGGGTCTGCTCCTCGGAGGCGGGGGTCTCCTGCTGTTTCTTGCGGAAAATATCGAAAAATGCCATGTGCTACGATGTTTGTCCCGTTAAACTTTGGAGCAAAGATACGAAGAATGTTTGGAAAAGCGTTATCTTTGCATCATAACACGTATTTCAGAAGATGAAAAGATGTCTACTGCTGCTCCTGGCAGCCCTTTGCGGGATCTTCGGCGCCTCGGCCCAGGATCTGATCGTGAAGACCGATTCGACGAAGATCGAGGCCAAGGTGGTCGAAATCACCCCCGAGAGCGTCCGTTACAAGCGCTTTTCGAATCCCGACGGGCCGACCTATGTGCTGCCCACGCTCGAGATTCACTATATCCGTTACGCCAACGGCGAGACGGAGTACTATACGCGCAGCGTGCCGGCAACACCGCTTGTACCGGCCACCGGGGCTTCGCCGGCCGAACCGGCGGCTTCGCAGCCCATGTCGTTCACGCCGGGCGGACAGTACGTTCTCAAGGAGTATGAGATCGGCGAACTTTACGACTTCAACGGCGTGAAGGGGGTGGTCTGCCAGCTTTCGGACGACAAACGCCACGGACTGGTCATTTCGCTCGAAGAGCTCTACCTCCCCTGGAGCGTGTTCCGCAAACCGGGACTGCGCACGGTGGGGGCCGTCAACCGTACCGACGGCCGGGTCAACATGCAGACCGTGGCCCGTTATATCGAGGAGAACGGTCTTTCGTGGGAGGATTTCCCGGCCTTCAAGTGGTGCCGGGAGCAGGGTGAAGGGTGGTATCTGCCGGCCATCGACGAGCTGCTGACCATCGGTCACAACTACAACGGAGGATCGCGCATGCACAACGACCGCCGGGCCCGCAATGCGTTCAACGGTACGCTGAAGGAGGCTGGCGGCGAGCGCATGGACCGCATGGTCTACTACTTCTCGTCGACCGAAATAGACGAGAAAAACGCCTATACGTCGCACATGAGCATCGAACCGCCCTACGTGGTCGAGATTCCCAAGTACAACAAGTTCCTCGTGCGGGCCGTGCATCGCTTCTGACTGTTGTCCGGTGTCGTGCGGCATGCAAAACGGCGGATCGTTCCGAAACGATCCGCCGTCTGTCTTTTCGCGTTTTTCTCTCTTTTCTTTTCCTTTTTTCTCCTCTCCCCTTGCCCCCCCCCGGCTTGTCTCAGCGGCTCTCGATCAGTGCCCGCAGCCGGGTGAGAATGACTTTCCACGAGTAGTTGGCCTCGACATAGGCCGGGCCCCTGGCGGCAAGCTGCCGGCGCAGCGCTTCGTCGTCGAGCAGCCGGTGGAGCTTGCGGCGGAAGTCGTGCCAGCCGTCATACCAGAGGGCCGCCCCGCTCAGCCGGCAGTGATCCTTCATCACCTCGCTCCGGCCGTTGACCAGCACGGGAATGCGGTTCTGCAGCGCCTCGAGCATCAGCAGCGAGAGGCTCTCCTGCGCCGAGGGGTTGATCATCAGCGTGGCATGACGCACGATGGCGCTCTTTTCGGCATCGTCGACAAAGCCGGTCATGAGGATCTCGTCGCCGGCCGGGCGTTCGATCCCGGCGTCGATGCCTCCGACCATCACCAGGCGGGCCGTGCCGCTGTAGCGCTGTTTGTAGCGCAGGAACTCCGGAATCAGACGCCCGATTTTCGACCGCGTCACGCGCCCCAGATAGAGGACGTAGCTTTCCGGCAGTCCGTAACGGGCCCGGACCGTCGTCCAGTCGGCCGGTTCGACCGGCTCGATGCCGCAGCCCACGATACTGCTCGGGGCCATTGCCCGTCCGAAGATCCGACGGCACATCCGCTCCTCGGCCCGTGTGTTGAAGGCGATGTGGCGGACGCGGGTGAACATCTCCGCCTCGATGCCGTAATAGAGCGAGTGGTTGGGGTGGGCCAGCGGAATGAGGATGCTCCGCTCGGGATGGATGGTGGCGCCGAGGATCGTCTGGCTGAAGTAGTAGTTCATGAAGAACAGGGCGCGGTATTCGGTACCGTGTTCGCGGATGAAGGTCATCATCCGGGGCGTGTGGCCTGGCTGGGATTCGATGGCGCGGCGCTCGGCTTCGCGGCCGAGGCTCCAGCGCGGGTGCAGGGTCGAGACGATGCCGAGCAGCCCCACCCGGTCGAGCCACCGGCGGATCCGCCGCGTGAGTTTGCTCCGGCGGTAAAGCGCCTCGTGCCGTTGGCCGTCGATCGGCTGCGGCGTGAAGCGGCGCACGGTGATGCCCTCCTCGACGCTCACCCCTTCGGGGAAATCCTGCTGGCGGTCGTCGAACACCCGCAGGGTCGTGGTCAGCACCTCGACGCGGTAGTCCGCGGCCAGACGCCGGGCCAGCATCCGGCAGTGGGCTTCGGCTCCGCCGTTCACGTCGCGGCCGTAACGGATGATGACGAATGCGATCTTTTCCATGAGGCGTCTTGTCGGGGGGTCAGTCCAGTTCCGCGAAGAGCCGGAGCCAGGCTGCCCCGATCCGCTCCAGATCGTAGTTTGCCGACTGCCGGTAACACTGCTCGCGCATCCGGGCCTGGGCCTCTTCGTCGAGCATGGCCTCCTTCAGCCGCCGGGCATACTGCCGTTCGTTGAAGGCCGGAACCTCGATGCCGGCCTTGCCATGGCAGGTGATGCTGTGAATCGAGGCAAAGGAGTCGAACGAGACGGGGATCACGCCGTATTGTTGCCCTTCGAGCAGCGACATCGGGAGCCCTTCGAAGTTGGAGGTCAGGCAGACGAACGTGGCTCGCCGGTAGTAGGGTGCCACGTCGGTCTGGTGTCCCAGAAACTCGACGCGTCGGAGCTGCAGCCGCCGGGTCATCTCCTCCAGCCTGGCCTTTTCGGCGCCCTGGCCGAGGATCTGCAGTTTCCAGTCGGGAACCGTTTGCTCGATGTGGTGCCAGATGCGGATCAGCCGGTCTACGCGTTTGTCCTCGTAGCACAGCCGCCCGACATAGAGGACGATCTTCTCCTTGGGTGTGTGCACCGGTTCTTCGGGGGGAAGCAGCGGATTCGAAATCGACAGAAAACGTGAGGCCGGAACATCGCCTTTCGGCCCGAGATAGTCCCGCAGCAGCTGTTCCATCTGCTGGCGGTATTCGGGACAGAGCATGATCATCCGGTCGACGTAGGGGAGAATGCCGGCATAGGTCTTCAGCGTTCGCCGTTTGGGCTTGTCGGTAAACCGGTTGAGCGGACGACGGATCAGCAGGAACTCCAGCCGGAAGCCGAGATCCTTGCGCTGCAGATCCCTCACCCGTTTGTTGCGGATGGCGTAGACCTCCCACAGCGGGATGCTGTGCAGGCAGAAGATCATCTTGCAGCCCACCTGGCGGCGGATCTCCTCGAACGGAGCGTTGGTGATGCCCTGAACGATCAGACAGTCGACCTTCTCGTCCTTGAGCGATTCGCAGAAAGCCTGTTTGTCGACCGTTTCGGTGCCGGGCAGATGGGGTACGGCGTGGATCGAAAAGGCTTGCCTGTCCTCTCGGGTGATAAGCTCCTCGTAGAGTTGGTCGCCGTAGACCACAATCCGATAGCCGTGTTTCAGAAAGAAGTGTCCCAGGTGGTGGGTTACCGTTTCACCGCCCCCTCCCGGGTATCGCCAGTTCAGAAAAGCGATGGTCTTGATGTCCATGTTGTTTGCTGCTTCGGATAATTGTGTTAAAGATAGGCTTTTTTGCCGAGACCGCCAAACGGAAACTCCGAATCCCGAATCGTTCGCTTCCCGGATCCCGGTCGGGTTGCCCTCCCCCTCTTCGCCTTTCTCCACACAAACACAAAGGGCACCTTCGCAGAAGATGCCCTTTGTATTTAAGAGTCCGGCTCTTAAAATACGTTATTTCTTGCCTTCGAAGAAATCCTTCACCTGGTCGTTGGCGATCACACCCTCCTTGAACATGTAGGCTCCCGTCTTTTCGGACTTGACCATTTTGATGCACTTGGTGAACTGCTTGCCGGTACCGGTTTTCAGTGTTGCGACTACTTTCTTTGCCATAGAGCTGTTCTAACTATTTGATTTCACGGTGTAACGTTACACGCTTGAGGAACGGGTTGTACTTTTTGCGTTCGAGACGTTCGGGCGTGTTTTTCTTGTTTTTGGTGGTGATGTAACGGGACATTCCCGCAACGCCGCTCTCTTTCTGCTCGGTGCATTCGAGGATGACCTGCACTCGGTTGCCTTTCTTTGCCATGGATTACAGTGGTTTTTAGTAGACGCTTTTGGGAGCGGCAGCCTCACGCATGGCTACTGCAAGCCCTTTCTTGTTGATGGTTTTCATGCCGGCGGCGGATACCTTCAGGGTGATCCAGCGGCCTTCCTGCTCGGACCAGAAACGCTTGGTTTTCAGATTGGGGCTGAATTTGCGTTTGGTCTTGTGGTGGGAGTGCGAGACGTTGTTGCCCACGACGGCCACCTTGCCTGTGATTTCGCAAACTTTCATGTTTCTAAAATTTTGTTAAGACCCTTTTCGGGCTTGCAAATATACAACCTTTTCGTCAAAACGCAAAAAGCCTTGACTTTTTTTCGGTTCCGCGGGTGGTTTTCGGGGTTTAAGCCTCGGCGGATCCGTCGTCCAGGGCGTCGCGCAGCAGCGAGATGGCGAAGGCGCTGGCGCGGTCGATGACCTGGCCGCGGTCGGTGCCGCACTGTTTCACCACGGCGGTGGTGCCGCACGGGGTTGCCACGGCGATCCAGACCGTACCGACGGGTTTTTCGGCCGATCCGCCCGTCGGGCCGGCGATGCCGGTCGTCGCCACGGCGTAGTCGGCGTGGGCGATGCGGCGGGCGCCTTCGGCCATCTGGCGGGCCACCTGCTCGCTTACGGCGCCGTAGCGGGCGATGTCGTCGGGGTTGACGCCCAGCACGTCGGCCTTGGCCTCGTTGCTGTAGGAGACCACTCCGCAGAGGAAGTAGGCCGAGGCGCCCGGCATGGCCGTGAAGCGCGAGGCGATGGTTCCGCCCGTGCAGCTCTCGGCCGTGGCCAGGGTCAGACCGCGCCGCGTGAGGATTTCGTGGACGAGCTCCTGCATCGAGGCCGTCTCGAAGCCGATGACGTTGTGGGGGATCAGCTGGCGCAGCTTCTCGAACTGACGGTCGATTTCGCGGGCGACGCTTTCGCCCTCGACCTCGTAGGCCGACAGCCGCAGCCGTACGGCACCCGGGTTGGGCAGATAGGCCAGCTTGAGATAGGGCGGGAGGGCGTTTTCCCAGCTTTCGATGCGTTTGGCGAGCATCGATTCGGCCAGCCCGGCGGTGATCATCGTGCGGTGGACGATCTGCCGCAGCGAGAAGTGGGCCTTGAGCCGGGGCATGACCTCGTCCTGCATCAGGTGCTCCATTTCGAACGGTACGCCGGGCAGCGAAACCACCACATGGCCGTCGTGTTCGAACCACATGCCGGGGGCCGTGCCGTGGACGTTGAAGAGCACCGTGCAGCAGTCGGGGACCATCGCCTGCGAGCGGTTGAGTTCGTTGAAGTCGATGCCGCGGGCCGTGAGCATCCGTTCGACGTGGCCGGCCACGGTCGGGTCGTAGTGCATGCCGCTGTGGAAGAGTTCGGCGAGGGTCTTTTTGGTGATGTCGTCCTTCGTGGGGCCGAGGCCGCCGGTGATGATCGTCACCTCGAAGTTCTCCATCGCACGCGTCACGCACTGCTGGATCTGTTCACGGTCGTCGCCGATCGAGATCTTTTCGCGGACGACGATGCCCGCCGAATTGAGGTGTTTGGCAATGGATACCGAATTGGTGTCCACGATCTGGCCGATGAGAATCTCATCGCCGATGGTAATGATCGATGCTTTCATGGATTTATGCCTGTTCGCCGGGCTTGTGCGGAGCGGGTTCCGGCCGGGCGGATGTCGTCTCCGCACCGGGGTCCGTCGCCGGAAGTCCGGAATCGGATGGTTCGGATGGTTCGGGGGTGGTTGCAGCCTCCTCGGCGGCAGCCGGTTCTGCAGTCGGTCTGGAGGTCGGATCCTCGGCGGTGGCCGGTGTTTCGGCGGAGACAGCGGTCGGTTCTGCGGCCTTCTCCGCGGCGGCTTCGGTTGTTTTTGCGGCGGTTGGTTCTGCAACGGCTTTTGCGGCTTCTTGCAGGCGCTGCACTTCGTCGGTGATCAGTGCCCGGCAGATGTCGCCCACAAGGCCCGGCCCATCGTAGATGTAGCCCGTGTAGAGCTGGACGAGGTCGGCGCCGGCCTCGAGCATGGCCCGCACGTCGTCGGGGGTCATCAGTCCGCCCACGCCGATAATCGGGTAGGTGCCGCCCGAACGCGTATGGATGCGGCGGACGATCTCGACGGCGCGACGGGTGAGCGGGGCTCCGCTGATGCGGCCGCTGCCGATCTTCTCGAGCGACAGCCGGCTGGTCTGCAATCCGTCGCGGCGGTTGGTGCCGTTCGTGGCGACGATGCCGTCGAGGGGTGTTTCGAGCAGGATGTCCGTTACGCGGTCGATCACCTCGTCGGGCATGTCGGGCGAGACCTTGAGCATGATCGGGCGATACTGGTTCTGGCCGCGGCGGAAGTCGAACAGCGGTTCGAGAATCTTCAGAATGTGATCGCGCGTGTAGGCCGTTCCTTCGCGGCAGGCGTTGTCGCAGTTGATGTTGACGGTGAAGTAGTCCGCATACTGGTAGAGGTTTCGGAAGACCTTCAGGTAGTCGGCCGGAGCCTGTTCGGGGGGTGTGGCGGTATTTTTGCCGATGTTGCAGCCGATGATTACGCCTTCGTGCGGGCGGCGCAGGTGGCGGATGGTGACGGCCAGGCCGCGGTTGGCCAGGCCGATGCGCTGAACGATGGCATGGTCCTTGGGCAGACGGAAGACCCGCGGCCGCGGATTGCCGGACTGGGGCTGCGGCGTCACGGTCCCGATCTCGACGAATCCGAATCCCAGGGCGCCCAGTTCGCGGCAGGCTTCGCCGTTGCGGTCGAATCCGGCGGCGAGCCCCACGGGGTTCGGAAAGTGCAGGCCGAAGACTTCGCGTTCGAGCGAGGGGTTTTCCACGGCGTAGCACTTGTGCAGCAGCCAGCGTCCTCCGGGGATCAGCCCGACGATGCGCAGGAACAGAATGACGACCCGGTGAGCCCGCTCGATGGAGAGCGAGAACAGCAGGGGTTTTATGAACTTACGGTACATATCGCGGGCAAAGGTAATGAAAAAACGAATACGCTGAACGGGTCGTTAAGTCAAAAATACTCATGCCGATAGGCATAGTTGTCGCGCAGGGCCTCGAACGTGTCGGGATGGTGCTTCAGACGGGAGCTTTCGGCCTCGATGTCGTAGTGCTGCGGCATGGTGCGGCAGAGCTCCGGCCAGCTGATCGGACGGGGGGCCGAACGTTCGACTTCGGGCGGATACCACCCCTCGAGCGGGAGCTGGAAGCGGCGGCTTACGGCGGCTACGGCCATGGCCGTGGCGTTGGCCTTGCCCTGCTGGGAGTATCCGGCGATGTGGGGGGTGGCGAGCAGGGCGCGTTTGAGCAGTTCGGGGTCGAGCGCCGGTTCGTGCTCCCAGACGTCGAGAACCCATCGCTGACGGCTGCGGCGAAGCGCCTCGCCGTCGACCACCTCGCCGCGCGAGGAGTTGATGAGGACGGCCCCGGGCTTCATCCGGTCGAAAAGCGGCTGCGAAGCCATGTGGCGGGTCGTATCGTCGAGCGGCGTGTGGAAGGTGAGCAGATCGGCCTGGCGGGCCACCTCCTCGAGCGGAAGGAATCCGATGTGTTCGCGCTCTTCGCGCGGCGGGTCGCAGCACAGAACCCGGAATCCCCACGCTTCGGCATAGCTTTTGACCAGCGAGCCGACGTGTCCCACGCCGATGATGCCGAGCGTCCGCTCCTCGGGGTGCCATCCTTCGCGGCGTGCGAGCGTTGTCA
The DNA here is from genome assembly GCA_944321945.1 of uncultured Alistipes sp. Lineage (GTDB taxonomy): Bacteria > Bacteroidota > Bacteroidia > Bacteroidales > Rikenellaceae > Alistipes. The sequence continues at coordinate 182,160 of CALUNE010000003.1, read as the reverse complement.
GCACGGCGGCCACCCATTGCAGCACGCCGCGGGCGTTGCATCCGGCGGCCGTCGCCACCTCGATGCCGTGGGCGGCGCACCACGCCCGGTCGATATGGTCGAACCCGATGGTGGCCGTGGCGATCATCCCGACGCGGGAACCTTCGAGCAGGCGGCTGTCGCAGTGTGTCCGCGTGCGGATGATCAGAGCGTCGGCCGTGCGGACCTCCTCGGGCGTGAACTCCCGCCCGGGGCGGTAGCAAACTTCGGCGAAGGGCTCCAGAACACCCTTCAGAAAGGGAATGGCTTGATCGGCAATGATCTTCATGAGATTCGTGAGGCCGCAGAATAAAGATCCGTCGATCTTCCTGCGGGCGCGCAAAGATAGTGAAAAAACGGGTTTGCGTGCTGTTTTTTGCACGGATGCTCCCGCTGGGACGTTAAATATAGGTAAAAATTCATACCTTTGTGATTCAAAAACAGGCTATGGAACAGAAAACCTTCGATCCGGACGGCGTAGGCGTCGCCACCGGGACCTATTTCGGACTTCCGTTCGAACCCGAGAATGCGGCTCTGGTGCTGATCTCGGCACCGTGGGACGTGACGGTCTCCTACGGCGCAGGCACGGCCTATGCGCCGGATGCCGTCATCGAGGCCTCCACGCAGCTCGACTTCCACGAACCGCTCGCTCCCGGAGCCTGGCGCCGGGGAATCGCCACGGCCGACATCGACTATTCGATCCAGGAGCAGTCGCAGCGGCTGCGCAGCGATGCCGAACGCGTGATCGACCACCTCGAAGGGGGCGGCAGCATCGACGACGACTATGTCGTGCGCAAGATCCGCCGCGTGAACGAGGGGTGTCGGGCCATGAATGCCAACATCGAGGCGCAGGCCGCGCAGTGGCTCGACCGGGGCCGGCTGGTGGGGCTGGTCGGCGGCGACCATTCGACCCCCTACGGACTGATCCGTGCGCTGGGGGCCCGCCACAAGGCGTTCGGAATCCTGCACGTCGATGCCCACCGCGATCTGCGCTGCGCCTACGAAGGATTCGAATACTCCCACGCTTCGATCATGTACAACGTCCTGCGCGACGTGGCGTCGGTGCGCCGCCTGGTGCAGGTTGCCGTGCGCGACTTCAGCGCCGGCGAGGCGGCACTGGCCGCAGCGGACGAGCGTGTGGTCTCGTTCGAGGATCTGGAGCTGGCCGGCGCACGCTTCCGCGGCGAGACGTGGGACGAACAGTGCCGCCGCATCGTTGCGGAACTGCCCGACGAGGTCTATGTGAGCTTCGACATCGACGGCCTGAGTTTCGACAACTGTCCCCATACGGGTACGCCCGTCTGCGGCGGGATGAGCTTCAACGAGGCCGTCTGGCTGCTCCGCACGCTGGTTGCGTCGGGCCGCCGGATCATCGGCTTCGACCTGGTGGAGGTATGCCCCTCGCCCGAGGGGCGCATCGATGCCATCACCGGTGCCCGCATGCTGTGGAAACTCTGTTCGCTGACCCTTCATTCAAACGATCCCGAAAGCCGGAAATAAGACGATGAGACTCTTTTCGATGTTCCGCTGGGTCCGCCGGCGACACCTGATGAGCCTGCGCGGACAACTGATTCTCGAAGCCCCCTGGGCCGGCGGGGCGGTGCTGCTGGTCTGCGTGGTCGTGGCCATGCTGCTGGCCAACCTCCCGGCCACGAAGGTCTACTACCACCACCTGCTCGAGACCGACCTTTCGCTGCTGGTCCGTTCGCCGGACGGCGTGATCAACTGGCTCTTCCCGCGCGGAATGACCGTCGAGAAGTTCGTCAACGACGGTCTGATGGTCATCTTCTTCTTCGCCGTGGGGCTGGAGATCAAGCGTGAGGTGGTCTGCGGCCAGCTGTCGAGCTTCCGCCGGGCGATTCTTCCGGTGGTGGCGGCCGCGGGCGGCATGCTGGCCCCGGCGCTCATCTTCCTGGCTTTCAACCACGGTACGGCGGCCGTCAACGGTTGGGGAATCCCCACGGCCACGGATATCGCCTTCGCCATCGGCGTGCTGTCGATGCTGGGCGACCGGGTCCCCGCCTCGCTCAAGATCTTCCTCACGGCACTGGCCGTGGCCGACGATCTGGGCGCCGTGCTGGTCATCGCACTCTTCTACGGCGGGCATGTCGAGCTGACATGTCTGATCCTGGCCCTGCTCATCATGGCCGGCGTCTATCTGATGAACCGGCTGGGCGAGAAACGCATCTTCGCCTATCTGATCCCGGCCATTGTGGTGTGGGGTCTCTTCTACTATTCGGGCGTGCATTCGACGATCTCGGGCGTGGCCATGGCGCTGCTGATCCCCATGCAGCCGCGTTACAGCCGTGAGTACTTCGCCCACAAGATGCGCTGGCTCAACGCCCGGGTGCTGCGGGCCGCCACGCACGAGGATTTCCCCAACGAGGAGCAGCGCTTCTACCTGCGCCGCATCCACGACCTGACAACCCGCTCGGTCGGCATGAGCTACCGGCTCGAACATGCGCTGGCTCCCTATGTCGCCTTCGTGGTGATGCCGGTCTTCGCCCTGGCCAATGCCGGTGTGGAGATCTCGTCGGCGGAGTATCTCGACATCTTCCACCGCTCGGCCGAGGCGGGATCCGTCGGCATGGGCGTCTTCTTCGGACTGCTCGCGGGCAAACCGCTGGGTATCTTCCTCGCGAGCTGGGGGGCCGTGCGTCTGGGACTGGCCGAACGCCCCGAGGGAACCTCGTGGAGGATGCTGCTGGCGGTGGCCTGTCTGGGCGGCATCGGCTTCACGATGGCCATCTTCGTGGATTCGCTGGCCTTCGACGATCCGGCGCTCATCGATCGCGGCAAGATCTCGATCCTCATGGGTTCGGTCGCCGCAGCCGTCGTGGGCTCGCTGCTGATCCTCCTCTTCTCGAAACGACAAAAAAATGGATAATACGATGAAAAACCTGTGGCTGATTCTCCCGGCGGTGGCCCTGCTGGGGGCCTCGTGCTCGAAAAAGTCGGGCGGCGGGGGCGTGAAACTCAAGAACGACGTCGATTCGGTGGCCTACGTGATCGGCATGAACGTGGGACAGAATCTGCTGCGCATGGATTCGACGCTCAACGTCGAGGCCGTGTGCGAGGGGCTGCGCGATGCCTTCGAGGGGCAGACCCGCCTGACATTCGACGAGGCCGAGACCTTCTACCTGAGCTATGTGAACTATACCCTCCCGGAGAAGGCCCGCGCCTACGAGGAGCAGTTCCTGGCGGATATCGCCAAGTCGAACCGCTCGTATGCACGTACGTCGTCGGGCGTGACCTATACGGTCGAGGAGGTCGGCGATCAGGAGCGCATCCCGCTGTCGGAGCGCGACAGCGTGGCGCTGCGGTGGTTGATCCGCACGGCCGACGGGCAGCAGATCACCTCCTCGTACGAGCGCGGCGATACGGTGCGTTCTGTCATGCGCGACCTCAACCGGGGCGTGCAGGAGAGTCTCAAGCTCATCGGCGTGGGCGGCCGCATCAATGCCTGGATGCCCTCGTCGGTGACCTACGGCGCCGATGGCGACAAGAAACTCGGAATCGCCCCCAACACCACGCTCTACTACGAAATCGAACTGCTCGATCTGGACAAATACTCGAATCGGTTCCGCCGCCGGTAATTTGCCGAAATAAAATCAAGGGTTTATACAATATTTTACTATCTTTGCGCGTACGAAAAAAGCAAACATCTAACATACTCAAAAACAACCATGAAAAAACTCTTTTTTGCCGCAGCACTTGCGGGTGCAGCCATGCTTGCCTCCTGCGGAGGCAACAAAACCGGAGTTCAGATGGGCAGCCTCTCGGAGTTCGACTCGTTGTCGTACGCCCTGGGTGCCAACATCGGCTACGGAATCAGCTATGAGATGAAGGACATTCCGTTCGACTTCAAGGCCGTGGATCAGGGTATCCGCGAGGGAGCGCTCGGCAAGGCCTCGCAGCCGCATGACGAGTCGCTGAACATGCTGCGCGAATACTTCATGTCGAAGCGCGGCGAACGTGCCCAGGCCATCGCCAAGAAGCGTGCCCAGGCCGACAGCGTGCGTCTGGCCGGCGGCGATTCGACGAAGGTCGAGTATCCGGCTGCCGATCCCGAGATGTTCGAAACCGAAGAGGAGCGGACGGATCTCTCCTATGCCTTCGGTAACGACATCGGCTTCAACATCGCCCAGAGCGGCATGCCGATTCAGCTGGTATGGGTTTGCGAGGCCATGCAGAACGTCCGCGACAAGAATGCCAAGATGGACGAGGATGCCGTCAACCAGTATCTGCAGTACTATTTCATGGTAAAGCGTCCGGCCGAGAATGCCGCCGCTTCGAAGGCCTGGCTGGAGAAGATCGAGAAGAAGTCGGGCGTGAAGAAGACCGAGTCGGGTCTGCTCTACAAGGTGACCAAAATGGGTGATACGACGGTCATGGCCAAGGATCCGCGCGACGTGGTGAAGGTCCATTACACGGGCCGCACGCGTGAGGGCAAGGTCTTCGATACGTCGAAGTTTGCCAACCGCCCGAAGGAGCAGCAGGAGATGCTCAAGAAGCAGCGCCCCGACAGCTACGACAAGGACGAACCCGTCGAATTCCCGCTCAATCGCGTGATCCCCGGATGGACCGAGGGCATGCAGCTCGTGGGCAAGGGCGGTACGATTACGCTCTGGATCCCCTCCGACCTGGCTTACGGTCCGCGTGGCGCCGGTCGTGACATCGGTCCCAACGAGGCTCTGGAGTTCGAGGTCGAACTGATCGACGTAACGCCCTATGTGGAGCCGGCTCCCGCCGATTCGACGGCTACGGCCGAGACTCCCGCCGTCGAGCCCGCCAAGTAAGCCGACGCTGAACAGCAAATACGAAAATCCCGGAATGCCGCGGCATTCCGGGATTTTTCGTTTGTCGTCGGGCGCCTCTTCCGTCGGACGGATGGGATTTTGGCGGATCCGGGTCTTGAGGACGACCGGCTCCCTGCGGTCGGGGAACCTCTTGATTGTGTCGGGTTCCCGACGGATTCCGGCTCTTGAGGACGACCGGCTCTCTGCGGTCGGGGGCCTTAGGCCGTGTCGGATTCCCGATCCCCTCCCTGCTTTTTCGGGCGGATCTTTCCCGGCAACGGGGCCTTCAATGGGTCGGAGACCGATCAGAAGGGCAGATCGTCAACCTCCTGCGAGGGAGTCGAGGCGTATGCGGGCTCCTCGACGATGGGCGGCATCTCGGGTGCCGGAGCCGGAGCTGCCTCCTGCTTGGGCTGAATGCGCCAGGCGCGGACGTCGGTGTACCAGCGCCCGTTGTACTCGCGCGACTCGATGTTGACCGAGACGTTGTAGGCGGCACCCTCCTTCAGGCGGGCCACATCGTCGGGCTTGTTGAAGAACGTGACGCAGATCTTGCGGGTGAACGAACCTTCGTTCATCTCGAAAACCACATCCTGACGCTGCCATTCACCGCGGGCCGAAGTGCCCTTCGTGACCGGCAGTATTTTGTAGACGGTTCCTTCGAATTCCATAGTGACGTATCGATTTTTTGGTGATTGATTCCTTCGCGGGCGACGTATCGTTTCTGCCGCCGTTTTCCTGCAAAGATAGGGAAAATTTGCGATTCCGGCAGCCTGCGGATCGAAAAATCACCTTTCGGGCGGGGATCGGAAGGCCGTCCGGAAGGTCAGGAGTGGCGGCGGGCCAGTTCGCGCTCGAGATCGGCGATCGAACAACCGGTGGCCTCGAGCAGCACGAGCAGGTGGTAGATGAGATCCGAGGCTTCGTAGATCATGGCGTCGCGGTTGCGGGCCACGGCCTCGATGACCGTCTCGACGGCCTCCTCGCCGACCTTCTGGGCAATCTTGTTCACGCCGCGCGTGAAGAGCTTCGAGGTGTAGGAGCCTTCGGGCATCTCGGCGTGGCGGCCCTGGATGATGCTCTGCAGGTAGCGGATGAACCCTTCGCTCTCGGGGATGGCCGCCCCGAAGCAGGTTTTCGATCCCGTGTGGCAGGTCGGGCCGTGGGGGATGACCCGCACCAGCAGCGTGTCGGCGTCGCAGTCCGCGGCCACGGAGACGATCTCCAGCCAGTGACCGCTGGTTTCGCCCTTGGTCCAGAGGCATTGCCGCGTGCGGCTGTAGAAGGTGACGCGACCCTCGGCGAGACTCTTCTCGTAGGCTTCGCGGTTCATGTAGCCCAGCATCAGCACCTGCAGCGTGCGGTCGTCCTGGATGATGGCGGGAACCAGCCCGCCGGGGAGTTTTTCGAGGTTGAGGTCCGTAAACGGAATGGCTTGAATCTTCATGGTATGGATGAATTTTTGAGTTTTGCTTTCTTTTGTCGCCGGGGTTGCCGGGTTCAGAGCCGGACCGGAATGCCGGCACGGTGGAGTTCGCGCTTGAGCGTCGGGATGGGGATCTCGTCGTAGTGGAAGATGCTGGCGGCCAGTGCGGCGTCGGCGCCTCCGCGGGTGAGGACCTCGGCGATGTGGGCCACCGTGCCGGCGCCTCCCGAGGCGATGATCGGCACGGGCAGCTCGGCCAGCCGCGCAAAGACCTCGCACGGATAGCCGTTCTTCGTGCCGTCGTGGTCCATCGAGGTGAAGAGAATCTCGCCGGCGCCGCGCTCGACGCATTCGTGTGCCCAGGTGAAGAGTTCGCGGTCGGTGGGGCGGGTGCCGCCGTGGGTCGTGACCACGCGGCGTCCGTCGACGAGCCGGGCGTCGATCGCCGCCACGACGAACTGCGAACCGTAGCGGGCGGCAATGGCGTCGATCAGCGCGGGGTTGCGCACGGCGGCGCTGTTGACCGTCACCTTGTCGGCGCCGGCCTCGAGCAGCCGTCCGGCATCCTCGACCGACGAGATCCCGCCGCCGACGGTGAACGGAATGTCGATGCGCGCGGCGATGCGCGTGACCAGGTCGGTGAAGGTGCGGCGCCCCTGCTGCGTGGCGCTGATGTCGAGGTAGACCAGTTCGTCGGCCCCCTGCGCGGCGTATTTGGCGCCCAGTTCCACGGGGTCGCCGACCCGGCGCAGCCCCTCGAAGTGGATGCCCTTGACGGTCTGACCGTCGCGGATGTCCAGACAGGGTATTATTCGTTTTGCAAGCATCGTTCGAGTTCCTGGAGGGTGATACGTCCTTCGTAGAGCGCCTTTCCGACGATGACGCTCCGCAGTTGCTGTCGGTCGAGGCGGCGGATGTCGTCCATCGACGAGATGCCGCCGCTGACGGTGATTTCGACCGTGGGGAACTGTCGTTGCAGATCGGCGTAGAGTTCGGCCGAGGGGCCGCAGAGCATGCCGTCGCGCGAGATGTCGGTGCAGATGACCTGTTCGAGGCCGTGGGGCAGGAATTGGCGGATCAATGCGTCGGCCGTTGTCGGGGAGGTTTCGAGCCACCCCTTCACGGCGACCCGGCCGTCGCGGATGTCGGCGCCGAGGATCAGCCGTTCGGGTCCGAACTCCGTCAGCCAGGCGGCGAAGAGTTCCGGGCGGCTGACGGCGATGCTGCCGCAGATGGCACGTCGGGCTCCGGCGTCGAAGACGCTGTGCAACGCCTCGCGGCTCTTGATGCCGCCGCCGTACTGTATCTCGAGCGACGTGCGGGTGGCGATGCGCTCCAGCGTGCGTAGGTTGCACGGCTCGGAGGCCTTCGCACCGTCGAGATCGACCAGATGCAGGCGGCGGATGCCGGCCCCCTCGAAGCGCAGCGCCGCCTCGAGCGGATCCCGGTAGTAGATCGTCTGTCGCGCGTAGTCGCCCTGTGTGAGGCGCACGCAGTGGCCTTCGATGAGGTCCGTGGCGGGTATGATGGTGATTTTCATGGGTAAAAGTCGGTTGTTTGTCGGGGTTGGGCCCGGATTGTGCGACGGATTTCCGGCGGGTTGGGCTGCGGAGTTTTACGGCGCTTCCGGGCGGTGGGTTTGTTACAGGTTGAGGAAATTCTGCAGGATCCGGGCCCCTACCGCGCCGCTCTTCTCGGGGTGGAACTGGGTGCCGAAGAAGTTGTCGCGTTGGAGGGCTGCACTGAAGCGGCGGCCGTAGTCGGTCGTGGCGATCGTCGCCGGACAGGGGTCCGCCGCGTAGGAGTGGACGTAGTAGACGTAGCTCTGTTCGGGAACCCCCTCGAAGAGCGGCGAGCGCAATTCCTCGATCGTGTCCCAACCGACGTGGGGAATCTTCAGCCGGAGGTGTGTCGGGGACTCTCCGGCCAGACCTCCGCCGCCTGCGGGAAGAGGCCCTCCGGCGAGAAGACCGCCCACTGCGGGAAAGGTCTCGGCGGCGAGAAGGCACCCGGCCGAAGGGGAGCCGCCGATCTCCTCGACAGCCCGGATTCCAGCCTCGGTTCCAGCCCCCGATTCGGCATCGGAGGGCAGGCGTCGGACCCGCGTGGGGAAGAGCCCCAGACATTCGGCATCGCCCTCCTCGCTCGAAAGGCACAGCAGCTGCATCCCGATGCAGATTCCCAGCACGGGGCAGGTCAGCGTCGGCAGCACTTCGTCCAGCCCCCGCTCGCGGAGCCGGGCCATGGCACTCGACGCTTCGCCCACACCCGGGAGGATCACCCGTTCGGCCCGGCGCAGCAGCGCGGCATCGGCCGTGAGCGTGAACTCCGCACCGGCCCGCCGCAGGGCATTGGCAACCGATCGCAGGTTGCCCGTGGCATAATCGACGACGGCTATCATAGGACTCCTTTGCTGCTGGGTATGTCGTATCCGAAACCTTGCCGCATGACGGCCATCCGCAGGGCCCGGGCAAAGGCCTTGAAGATGGCTTCGGCCTTGTGGTGGTCGTTCTCGCCGCGGGCCGCGATCCGCAGGTTGCAGCGTGCGGCGCAGCAGAGCGACTGGAAGAAGTGGCGGAACATCTCGGTCGGGACGTCGCCGATCCGTTCGCGGCGGAACGCGACCTCCCATTCGAAGTCGATCCGGCCGCCGAAGTCGAGGAGCACCAGCGCGCAGCTGTCGTCCATCGGCAGGGCGAATCCGTAACGGGCGATTCCGGCCTTCGAGCCCAGCGCCCGGTCGATGGCCTCGCCCAGCGTCAGGGCCACATCCTCCATGGTGTGGTGCTCGTCGATGTCCAGATCGCCCTGCGCCTCGACGGCCAGCGATACGCCGCCGTGGTGGGCGATCTGCGAGAGCATGTGGTCCAGAAAGCGCAGTCCGGTCGAGATGCGGTCGTTGAAGTCGCCGCGGCCGTCGAGGTCCAGCCGTACGCGGATCTGCGTCTCGCGCGTCTGGCGCCGCAGGTCGACACACCGTTCCGGACGGCGGATAAACTCGGCCGCTTCGGCCCACGAATCGGTCACCAGAGCGCAGACGGCCTCCAGTCCCGCCTCGGCCACCATCCGGCGGCCTTCGTCCGACGGACGGAGCAGAATGCCGCGTGCACCGAGGTTGCGGGCCAGTTGGAGATCCGTCACGCGGTCGCCGATGACGTAGCTTGCAGCCAGGTCGTACGACCCGTCCAGGTAGCGGGCGAACATCCCCGTGCGGGGTTTGCGCGTCGGGGCGTTGTCGTGCTCGAAGGTGCGGTCGATGAGCTGGTCGTCGAAGATGACGCCTTCGCCGCGCAGCGTCGCGAGCATCTTTTCGTGGGGCGGAAGGAACGTCTCCTCCGGAAAGGCGGGGGTTCCCAGTCCGTCCTGGTTCGAGGCCAGGACCAACTCGAAATCGAGCGCCGAAAGGGCCTTGAGCGCCGAAATCACCCCGGGGATAAACTCCATTTTCTCGAGGCTGTCGATCTGTTCGTCGGCGGGTTCCGCGAGGATCGTGCCGTCGCGGTCGATGAAGAGGGCTTTTTTCATGGGTGGAAATTTTGGACGGTTCGTAACAGGAGGTCGTTCTCCTCGGGACGGCCGACGGTGATGCGCAGACACCCCGCGCAACCCCGCACGCGCGAACGGTTGCGGACGATGACTCCCGCCTTGATCAGCGCCTCGTAGAGTGCATCGGGAGCCGGGGTGCGTACCAGCAGGAAGTTGGCGTCGGAGGGGTAGACCCGCTCGATGGCCCGGCATTCGGCCAGCGCACGGGCCGTGCGTTCCCGTTCGCGGCGCAGCTCCGCGACCTGGGCGTCGACCGGCCGGGCCAGCCGGCGGATCACCTCCGCCTGCGTCGGGCCGTTGATGTTGTAGGGGTATTTCACCCGGGCGAAGAGCTCGGCCACGGGCTCTGCGGCAAAGGCCATACCGAGGCGCAGTCCGGCCATGCCCCACGCCTTGGAGAGCGTCTGCAGGATGATGAGGTTCGGAAATTCGTCGAGACGCCCCAGAAACCCCGGCTCCGAGGCGAAGTCGATGTAGGCCTCATCCAGGACGACCATTCCCGGGAAGGTCCGCAGCAGTCGTTCGATCTCCACGGTCGGGAACCGGTTGCCCGTGGGGTTGTTCGGCGAGCAGAGCCACAGCAGTTTCGTGCGTTCGTCCGCGGCGGCGAGCAGGGCATCGGGCCGCAGGGCGTAATCCGCATCGAGCGCCACTTCGCGCATTTCGATGTCGTTCGTGTCGGCCGCCACGCGGTACATGCCGTAGGTCGGGGCGATCGAGACGGCGTTGTCGCGCCCCGGCGTGCAGAAGATCCGGTAGGCCAGGTCGATCGCCTCGTCGCTGCCGTTGCCCAGAAAGATCTGCCCCTCGCGCACCCCCTTCAGCCGGGCGACGAGGCGTTTCAGTTCGCGCTGGTGCGGATCCGGGTAGCGGTTCACACCGTTGTCGTAGGGGTTCTCGTTGGCATCGAGCCACGTCGAGATTGCACCGCCGGCGTATTCGTCGCGCGCCGTCGAGTAGGGTTGCAGGGCCCGGATGTTCGGGCGGATCAGCTCTTCAAGGGGTCTCATGATTGCTTCGGATTTTGCAGCGGGGAGGTTTCGTCTTGTGTTTCGGGGCTCTCGAGCCGGATGCGCACGGCGGCGGCATGGGCGTCGAGCCCCTCGCCGAGGGCCATTGTCTCGATGGTCGGGGCCAGGCGGGCAAGCCCCTCGCGCGTCAGCTCCTGGAAGGTGATCTTGCGCAGGAACGAGTCGGTGTTCACACCGCTGTACGAACGGGCCCAGCCTCCGGTCGGAAGCGTGTGGTTCGTCCCCGAGGCGTAGTCGCCGGCGCTCTCGGGCGACCACGGCCCGATGAAGACGCTGCCGGCGGCGGTGATCTGCGAGGCCGCCTCCCACGGATCGCGCATCGACAGAATCAGGTGCTCCGGGGCGTAGGTGTTCGAGAAGGCGATGCGGTCGGCACGCTCCGTCAGCACGATGATCCGGCTCTGCTGCAGCGCTTCGTGGATGATCGCTCCGCGGCGGCGCTGCGACAGCTGCTTCTCGACGGCCCGTTGTACGGCCCGGGCGAAGTCCGCCGTCTGGCAGACCAGCACCGCCTGGCTGTCGCCGCCGTGTTCGGCCTGCGAGAGCAGGTCGGCAGCCGCGAAGGCGGGCGAAGCCCCCTCGTCGGCCAGCACCAGCACCTCCGACGGCCCGGCCGGGAGGTCGATCGCCACGTCACGGGCGCCGGTCAGCTGTTTGGCCTTCGTTACGTAGCGGTTTCCGGGGCCGAAGATCTTCTCCACGCGCGGGATGCTCTCCGTGCCGTAGGCCATGGCGGCAATGGCCTGGGCACCGCCCACGGCGAAGACCCGGTCGACGCCGCAGAGCCGTGCGGCACAGGCGATTTCGGGGGCGATGCTCCCGTCGGCACGTGCCGGGGTGCAGAGGATCACCTCGCGGCAGCCCGCCACCCGCGCCGGTACGGCCAGCATCAGCACCGTCGAGAAGAGCGGCGCCTTGCCCCCCGGAATGTAGAGTCCCACGCGGTCGATCGCCACCGCCCGCTGCAGGCATCGCACGCCGGGCAGGGTCTCGACGCGGACCTCGGCGGGCAGCTGGGCGCGGTGGAAGGCCTCGATCTGGGACTTGGCCGTGCGGAGTGCCTCCTTCATCGCTTCGGGAAGCGCACGCGCGGCGGCCTCCAGCTCCTCGGCCGGAATCTCGAACCGTTCGGGACGGTACCCTTCGATGCGTTGCGTAATCTCGCGCAGGGCCCGGTCGCCGCCCGTGCGCACCTCCGCCAGGATGGCGGCCACCTGTTCGGTGATCTCCTCTTCGCTGCGCGTGCAGCGTTCGCTCAGCCGGCCCCACTCACTGCGGGGCGGATTGTCGTATATCTTCAGCATCTGCATGATTTCTGCGTTTTTCGGGGTCGGTTTATCGGATCATGTTTTCGAGAGCCAGGACCAGAATGCCCTCGGCGCCGATCTCCTTCAGGCGTTCGATGCGCTCCCAGAGCTGCTCCTGCGCGATGACGGCGTGGATCGAGCACCACCCCTCCTGCGCCAGCGGCAGCACCGTTGGACTGCGCATCCCCGGCAGGATGCGGATCGCCTCCTGCAGCCGCTCCTGAGGCAGGTTCATCAGCACGTACTTCATGCCGCGGCTCTCCAGAATCGAGTTGAAGCGGAAGGTCAGCTGCTCGCATTCGCGGCGTTTTGCCGGGTCCAGATCCGGGTTGGCAATCAGCACCGCCTCCGAGAAGAGCACCTTCTCGACCTCCACCAGTCCGTTGGAGATGAGTGTGCCGCCCGACGAGACGATGTCGAAGATGGCGTCCGACATGCCGACCGCCGGCGCAATCTCGACCGAACCCTCGATGCGGTGGATTTCGGCCTCGATGCCCCGCTCGGCGAAGTAGCGCGTGAGGATGTTGGGGTAGGAGGTGGCGATGCGTTTGCCGCGGAAGAAGTCGGGGCCGTCGTAGGCCGTGCCCTTCGGCACGGCCAGCGAGAGACGGCAGCCGCCGAATCCGAGATCCATGAGCTGGTCGACGCGGAAGCCCTTCTCGGCCACCTCGTTCAGCCCCACGATCCCCAGATCCGCTACGCCCATCGTCACGGCCTGCGGTATGTCGTCGTCGCGCAGGTAGAGCACCTCCAGCGGGAATCCCTCCGCACGGGAGATCAGTTTGCGTTTGCTTTCGGCTACCTGGATGCCCGCTTCGGCCAGCAGGCTTGTGCTTTGTTCGTTCAGTCGGCCCTTGGCCTGGATTGCTATTCTCAACATGTCGGGTGTGTGTTTGATTGTCATTTTTCGCCCCCCCCCGCATGGGCCAATAAAAAAGCCCACCCGTCGAGGGGTGAGCTTCATGTATCGTTTTCCGGTCTGTCCGGCTCCGTTTCCGGATCCCTGGTTCAGTCTGCCGTTCATGCTCCATACACGATCGCCGCCCCTTGGTCGAAGTGGTGGTGATGATGATGGATATGGATGAACTGCATCATGGTTGAACTCGTTGGATGCAAATATAGCGTTTCGAAATGGAAAAACCAAATTCCAGGGGCGTTTTTTGTGTTGCAAGGGTGTTCCGAACTCGTTGTCGGACGGTTGTCGGGCAGCGGCGGGATCTGCTCTGCCGGCGTTTTTTACCGACAGATTGGTAGTTTTGAAAAATTTTTCGTATCTTTACCGGAAATCGCCGCGTGGTTAGGGCGGCGGTTCCCACCCAAAAAACGAAACGCCATGTGTGACGACCCCATTCTCTCGATCGCAACCCGTCTGCGCGGGCTGCGCGAAGTCCTCGAATTGTCGGAACAGGAGCTGGCCGACTGCTGCCACATCTCCCTCGACGAGTACCGGGCGCTCGAAAGCGGCCGGTCCGACATCTCGGTCAATCTCCTGCAGACGATCTCCCGCCGTTACGGCATCCCGCTCGACGTGCTGATGTTCGGCGAGGAGCCCCGCATGAACGCCTATTTCATCACCCGCGCCGGCAAGGGCGTTGCCGTCGAACGCCGCAAGGCCTACCGCTACGAGGCGCTGGCCGCCGGATTCCGCGACCGGCGCATCGATCCCTTCATCGTGACCGTCGAACCTGCGCCCGACGACGCCCCGATGCACCTCAATACCCACCCCGGGCAGGAGATGAACTACGTGCTGGAGGGGCGTCTGCTGATCGAGCTCGACGGCCGGCAGATCGAACTCGACCCCGGCGACAGCCTCTATTTCGACTCCTCGCTGCCCCACGGCATGAAGGCGCTGAATGGTAAAACGGTCCGTTTCCTGGCCATTATATTATAAGAGGTATGAATCTGGTAGATCGTTATCTGGCCCGGACCGACTTCTCCTCGCAGGAGGAGTTCCGACAGCACCTCCGTATCCGGGTGCCCGAGCCGTTCAATTTCGCTTACGACGTCGTCGACTGCTACGCTGCCGAGCAGCCCGATCAGCTGGCCATGGTCTGGACCGACGACAAGGATCACGTGGCCCGCTTTACGTTCGCCGACATGAAGCGCGAAAGCGACCGCACGGCCGCCTATTTCCAGAGCCTCGGCATCGGGAAGGGCGACCCCGTGATGCTGATTCTCAAGCGCCGCTACGAATTCTGGTTCTCGGTGCTGGCGCTCCACAAACTGGGGGCCGTGGTGATCCCGGCCACCCACCTGCTCACCCGCAAGGATGTCGTCTATCGCTGCAATACGGCCTCGATCAAGGCGATCGTCGTGGCCGGCGAACGCGTCATTACCGACCACGTCGCCGCGGCCATGCCCGACAGCCCCACGGTGCAGGCCCTCATCAGCGTCGGTCCCGAGGTGCCCGAGGGCTTCCTCGACTTCCACCGCGGCATCGAACAGGCCGCCCCCTTCGTGCGGCCCGAACACCCGAACCGCAACGACGACATCATGCTCATGTACTTCACCTCGGGAACCACCGGCGAACCGAAGATGGTGGCTCACGACTTCACCTATCCGCTCGGTCACATCGTCACGGCCCGCTACTGGCACAATCTCCACGAGGGAAGCCTCCATCTGACCATCGCCGATACGGGCTGGGCCAAAGCTGCCTGGGGCAAACTCTACGGACAGTGGTTTGCCGGGGCGACGCTCTTCGTCTACGACCACGAGAAGTTTACGCCGGCCGACATCCTGCACAAGATCGAACAGTACCGCATCACCTCGCTCTGCGCCCCTCCGACGATCTACCGCTTCCTGATCCGCGAGGATCTGTCGCGTTTCGACCTCTCGTCGCTCGAGTACTGCACGACGGCCGGCGAGGCGCTCAACGGTTCGGTCTACGACACCTTCCTGGCGCAGACCGGCATCCGGCTGATGGAGGGATTCGGGCAGACCGAAACGACGCTGACGCTCGGCACCTTCCCCTGGATGGAGCCCAAACCCGGCAGCATGGGCGTGCCCAATCCCCAGTACCGGATCGATCTGCTGACGCCCGACGGCCGCTCGGCCGAGGATGGCGAACAGGGGCAGATCGTCATCCGCACCGACGGCGGGAAACCCATCGGTCTCTTCAAGGAGTACTATCGCAACGGGGAGCGTACGCGCGAAGTCTGGCACGACGGCGTCTACTATACGGGCGACGTGGCCTGGCGCGACGAGGACGGTTACTACTGGTTTGTGGGCCGGGCCGACGACGTCATCAAGAGCTCCGGATACCGGATCGGCCCCTTCGAGGTCGAGAGTGCGCTGATGACCCATCCGGCCGTCGTGGAGTGTGCCATCACGGGCGTTCCGGACGAGATTCGCGGACAGGTGGTCAAGGCGACGATCGTCCTGGCGGCCGAGTGGCGCGAACGCGCCGGCGCCGCGTTGATCAAGGAGTTGCAGGATCATGTCAAACGTGTGACGGCTCCCTACAAGTATCCGCGCGTGATCGAGTTCGTCGATGCGCTGCCCAAGACCATCAGCGGCAAGATCCGCCGTACTGAGATCCGCCGCGACGATGCCGCCAAAAAGGGTTGATCCGGATGTGTCGGCGCGGACCGTATGGTCCTGACCGGACGTTCGCGACATCAAAAAAAGGACTGCCCGAATGGCAGTCCTTTTTTCGGTCCCGGCGGATGGCTTGTCGTCCGGCAACCCGCGCGGCAGGTGGGCCCAGAGGGGCATGATCCCACGACCTTCGGATTATGAGTCCGCTGCTCTGACCGACTGAGCTATGGGCCCTTTCGGCACCTTCGTGCCCGTTTGCGAGGGCAAAGATAGAAAAACAATCCGTATTCCGCAACATCGGATTCCCCGTCGGGACGAAAAAAATCGGCCCGGCTCTTGTTTGTTGCAAATAAATTCGTACCTTTGTCCCGCTTAAGCATTAATCATTTAACAAAAACAGCGAAATGAAAAAGGGTATTCATCCGGAAAATTATCGTTTAGTGGCGTTCAAGGACATGTCCAACGACCACGTGTTTTTGTGCCGGTCCGCCGTTTCGACAAAAGAGACCATTGAAGTGAACGGCGAAACCTATCCCGTGTATAAGATGGAAATCTCCAACACCTCCCACCCGTTCTATACGGGCAAGATGAAGTTGGTTGACACCGCCGGTCGCGTCGATAAGTTTATGAGCCGCTACGCAAAACGCTACGATAAGAAAAACGCCAAGTAAATCGTCGCATCGGCATTTACCTCCGACGGGTCGCATTCCTGGAATGCGGCCCGCCTTTTTTTTGCCCGGTATTGTCGATTTTTGCTACACGATTATCGTTTTATTCCTATATTTGCTGCCGAAGGCAAACATGAATAGTGTGAACTCTTAATTTAGTGTGTGTCATGAAAAACGGATTCAAAATGATGATCGCCGCCGCGCTCTTTGTCGCGGGTGCCTTTACCTCCTGTGTCAGCCGTCAGGTGGCTCTGCAGGCCGAAAACCAGCGCGACTCGCTTTCGGTCGTGGTCGGTGAAAAGGATTCGCTCATCAATCTGGTCTTCGCCGACATCAATGCCATCTCGGAAAACCTGGCCCTGATCAAGTCGCGTGAAAACCTGATTACCGTTGCCGGAACCAACGAGGGCGCAAGACGCCCGATTGAGGAGATCAACAACGATATTGCTGCCATCGACCGTCTGTTGCAGGAAAACCGCGCCAAGATCGCCTCGCTGCAGCGGACCGCCGCCCAGCTGCGCAAGGCCAACCTGCGGATCGAAGGCCTCGAAAAGATGATTGCCGACCTGAACGGCCAGCTCGCCGAGAAGAAATCCGAAGTCGAACAACTCCGCGATGAACTCGCGCAAAAGGGAATCGAGGTCGCAACCCTCACCGAAGAGGTCGCCCAGAGCGAAGCCCGGGTCGAAAGTCTCAGTGACGAAAAGGTCGAACTCCAGAACCAACTCCATACGGTCTATTATATCGTCGGCTCGGAGAAGGAGCTGCTCGATGCCCAGATCATCAACAAGCAGGGATTCATCGGACGGACGCTGACCGTCGGTTCGACGGCCAATCTCGACAGCTTTACGGCAGCCGATTCGCGCCTGCTGACCGAAATTCCGCTGGGCCAGAAGAGGGTGACCGTCGTCTCGGCGCATCCCGAGGATGCTTACGAACTGGTGACCGGTGCCGACAAGGTGGTCGAGAAACTGCTCATTACGGACCCGGCCCGTTTTTGGGAATCGTCCAAAGTGCTGATCATAAGCTATAAATAGAATCGAGGAAGCGCGCTTTCCATCTCTTGCCCCAAGGCTCTTCTCCTTACGGAGAGGAGCCTTTTTGATGGTGGCGAAAGTCTTTTTGTTTGCTTTTCCGGACTTTTTTTGTAACTTTGTGAAAACTTCACTCGTGTATGGATTTCCAACCCCAACCGCAGTTTGTGGAGCCGGATCTGAAGGAGAGTTGTTCTGCGGATTGTAGTAGTTGTCCTACCTTTCCGGCGCCGTTCAGGCGCATCGGCGACTCTTCGTACTGCCGATTCTCCCAGCTTGCATTCGCCGCGGGCGAGGGCGTGACCTTCCCCGCCGATCGGATCGTGCGCATCGTCTTCGTCCTCTCCGGATCGCTCCGCCTGGAGCACGGCGCCGATACGATCCGCCTTGTCACCTCGAAACAGTGCGTCTGTCTGGGCCGCAACGAGCAGTTCGTCGTCACGGCTCAGGATGTCGAAACGCGCATCGTCGTTCTGTCGCTGATCCATCGCGTCGAATTCTGCGAGCAGGATATCTTCGACCGGATCACACCCTTCGATTCGACGATCCCCTCCGAATCCGCACCCATTCTGTCGATCCATCCCGCTATCGAGCAATTGCTCGTTTCGATCTTCGCCATTCCGCAACTGGTCGACTGCAACCGTTATCACCGCATGAAGACCACCGAGCTGTTCATGATGATCAAGGTGCTCTACACCCCGACCGAACATGCCTATTTCTTCCAGTCGATGGTGCAGCCGCGTGATAATTTCCGCGCCTTTGTCTGCAGCAACTACGAGAAGGCGCAGGGCGTTACGGAGCTCGCGTCGCTGGCCGGAATGAGCCTTTCGGTCTTCAAGCGGCGTTTCGCCGAGCATTTCAACGACAGCGTCTATCATTGGATGATGCGTCAGAAGGCACTGAAGATCTATTCCGACATCCGCGATGGCGAAGACAGCACCAAGGTGCTGATGAACAAGTACGGTTTTCGCCACTATACGCAATTCAGCCGCTTCTGCAAGAATTACCTGCAGGCCACTCCCGCTCAGCTGATCTCCTCGGTGCGGAAAAAGTGACGGCAGGGCGGAGCGCTCTCCGGACCGCGGGACTGTCTGAAGGGCCTGTCGGCCCGGTGTGTGCACCTGCGGGACATCGGGCTCGGGGAACCGTGCCGGGGGCAGTAGTTTCGGAGTTGTGTCCCGGCCGGGCAGACGTGAATTTCCGGGTGTGGGGTCCGGATCGGGAGAGTGTGGAGCCTCGAGGGCCTGAGCCGTGTCGGGAACAATGCTGAAGATGAGATGGTTTTCCGGAGGCTGTGAGCCCCGGTCGATGTGGTGTCGAGATTGTCTGACGTCCGATTGAGGGGGAGAGTTGACTGTCGGAGACGATATTTTTTGCAGAACCTGTTGCGTTATCCAAAACTTTTCCTATCTTTGCACCCGATTTCGCCCCTGAAGTCCAGACGATCGGGCGCCGTTCTTTGAGAAGAGTGAAAAAGTAGAAAATTTATCATCGAAATATTTGGTTGGTAAATTTTTTATGACTACCTTTGCAATCCAAAACGGTGGAATTTGCCGATGTAGCTCAGTTGGCCAGAGCAGCTGATTTGTAATCAGCTGGTCGTGGGTTCGAATCCCTCCATCGGCTCGGATGCCGATTTCGAGGAGCCTGCCCGGCGGCTGATCGGGAACCGGCAAATCGACGGCCCGGTCTCTCACGGCGTGAGCGACAAAACTTGGGAAGTTACCAGAGTGGCCAAATGGGGCAGACTGTAAATCTGCTGGCGTACGCCTTCGGTGGTTCGAATCCATCACTTCCCACATCAGAAAACCGATTGGAGCCTCGTCCGACTGCAAAGAGGAATTCACTCCGATACGGGACATTTTTGCGGAAGTAGCTCAGTTGATAGAGCATCAGCCTTCCAAGCTGAGGGTCGCGAGTTTGAGCCTCGTCTTCCGCTCCAACGCAAAACAGCGTGTGATGCAGAGACTCCGGTCCGGGAACCGGAGATTTGTGTTGCCCGCTTGTTCTGCGGAATAGGATGAATTTTAAAACTTGAAGTAATTTTTAACAATACTTTAAAATACTTAATACTATGGCAAAAGAAAAATTCGACCGGTCGAAACCGCACGTGAACATCGGTACCATCGGTCACGTTGACCACGGTAAGACGACCCTTACGGCCGCTATCACGACCGTTCTGGCAAAGCAGGGTCTTTCGGAGCTTCGCTCGTTCGACTCCATCGACAACGCTCCGGAGGAGAAAGAGCGCGGTATCACGATCAACACCGCACACGTTGAGTACCAGACCGCAAAGCGTCACTACGCTCACGTGGACTGCCCGGGACACGCCGACTATGTGAAGAACATGGTAACGGGTGCCGCTCAGATGGACGGTGCCATCCTGGTTGTTGCCGCTACCGACGGTCCGATGCCCCAGACCAACGAGCACGTGCTGCTCGCCCGTCAGGTGAACGTGCCGAAGATCGTTGTCTTCTTGAACAAGTGCGACATGGTAGACGACCCCGAGATGCTCGACCTGGTCGAAATGGAGGTTCGTGACCTGCTTTCGAAGTACGACTACGATGGCGACAACGCCCCCGTAATCCGTGGTT
Organism: uncultured Alistipes sp.; assembly: GCA_944321945.1. Taxonomy (GTDB): domain Bacteria; phylum Bacteroidota; class Bacteroidia; order Bacteroidales; family Rikenellaceae; genus Alistipes. Next base: position 162,200 of record CALUNE010000003.1, on the reverse strand, counting down.
CGGCCCTCGGCGCTCTGAACGGAGAGCCCAAATGGGAGGAGAAGATCATGGAGCTCATGGATGCCGTAGACAACTACATTCCGCTGCCGCAGCGTGACAACGAGAAGCCCTTCCTGATGCCTATCGAGGACGTATTCTCGATCACGGGTCGTGGTACCGTTGTAACGGGCCGTATCGAGACCGGCGTCATCCACGTGGGTGATCCCGTCGAGATCATCGGTCTGGAGGAGAAGACCCTGACTTCGACCTGCACGGGCGTCGAGATGTTCCGCAAGCTGCTCGACGAAGGTGAGGCCGGTGACAACGTAGGTCTGCTGCTCCGCGGTATCGACAAGAAGGAGGTTAAGCGTGGTATGGTCGTTGCCAAACCCGGTTCGATCACCCCGCACACCGAGTTCGAGGCTGAGGTCTACATCCTGAAGAAAGAGGAGGGTGGCCGCCACACGCCGTTCCACAACAACTATCGTCCCCAGTTCTATCTGCGTACGATGGACGTAACGGGTGAAGTTCACCTGCCCGCCGGTGTCGACATGGTAATGCCCGGTGACCACGTGACCATCACCGTGAAGCTGATCTACCCGGTAGCCCTGAACGAGGGTCTGCGTTTCGCAATCCGCGAGGGTGGCCGTACGGTAGGTGCCGGTCAGATCCTGAAGGTTCTCAAGTAATCCGGACCGGAACAGATTCCGAGGCGGTGTTCCGCACCGCCTCTTTTTAGGAGCATAGTTCAAGGGTAGAATAGCGGTCTCCAAAACCGTTGATGGGAGTTCGAATCTCTCTGCTCCTGCCAAAGTAAACAGTAAAGTTATGTTCAACTACTTTAAAGAGTCCTACAACGAGCTTGTCAACAAGGTGACGTGGCCCACGTTCCCGCAGCTCCAGAGCTCTACGATCGTCGTGATGGTGGCTTCGGTCATCTTCGCCATCGTCGTATTGGCCATGGACCTGACGTTCGAGAACCTGATGGCCGTCATCTACAAGACCCTGGGTAATCTTGGTCGTTAATAGTCTGTAGTTAGCAATGAGCGAGATTAAGAAACAGTGGTATGTAGTCCGTGCCATCGGCGGCAAGGAGGCAAAGGTCAAGGAGTACATCGAGGCCGAAGTACGCCACAACCATCTCGAAGACTACATCTCCCAGGTGCTGATCCCCACCGAGAAAGTCTACACGATCCGCAACGGTAAGAAGGTCTCCAAGGAGAAGGTTTCTTACCCGGGTTACGTGTTGGTGGAGGCAGCCTTCGTAGGGCAAATTCCCATTCTGATTCGTAATACTCCCAATGTGCTGGGTTTCCTGGGCGATACCAAGGAGGACAGCCGGAAGATGATCGCGACGCCTCTCCGTCCACAGGAGGTCGCCCGGATCCTCGGCCGCGTCGACGAAATGAACGCCATGGAGGAGGAAAACGAAATACCATTCTTTGTCGGCGAGACCGTAAAGGTTACGGACGGTCCTTTCTCGAGCTTCCAAGGTACTATCGAGGCAGTCGACAACGAGCGCAAGAAACTCACGGTATCGGTGAAGATATTCGGGCGCAAAACTCCTATGGAGTTGGGTTTCACACAAGTCGAAAAAGAATAATTAACCAAGGAAAACTATGGCAAAAGAGGTTGCTGCATTTATTAAATTGCAGATCAAAGGTGGTGCCGCCAATCCTTCGCCCCCGGTTGGTCCCGCGTTGGGTTCCAAGGGAGTCAATATCATGGACTTCTGCAAGCAATTCAACGCTCGTACGCAGGACAAGGCGGGTAAGGTTCTTCCGGTCATCATCACCGTTTACAGCGACAAGTCCTTCGAGTTCGTTGTAAAACAGCCGCCCGTAGCGATCCAGCTCAAGGAAGCAGCCAAAATCAAGAGCGGTTCCGCTCAGCCTAACCGTAACAAGGTTGGACAGGTCACCTGGGATCAGATCCGTGAGATCGCTCAGGACAAGATGGCCGATATGAACTGCTTTACGCTGGAATCGGCTATGCGCATGGTCGCCGGTACCGCTCGCAGTATGGGTATCAGTGTCGTCGGAGAATTTCCTAACTTGTAATGACAGAAGAAGATGAGTAAGTTGACAAAAAATCAAAAGATCGCCTACGCAAAGGTGGAGGCCGGTAAGGCCTACAAACTTCCGGAGGCTGCCGCTCTTCTGAAGGAAATTACGTTCACGAAATTCGACGCTTCCGTGGATATCGATGTCCGTCTGGGCGTCGACCCCCGCAAGGCCAATCAGATGGTCCGCGGCGTGGTGACGCTGCCTCACGGTACGGGAAAGACCGTTCGCGTGCTGGTACTCTGCTCCCCCGAAAAGGAGGCTGAGGCCAAGGCCGCCGGTGCCGATTTCGTGGGTCTGGACGAGTATGTCGACAAGATCAAGGGCGGTTGGACCGACGTTGACGTGATCATCTGTACTCCCAACGTGATGGGCAAGGTCGGAGCGCTGGGCCGTATTCTGGGTCCCCGCGGTCTGATGCCGAACCCCAAGACCGGTACGGTTACGATGGAGGTCGGAAAAGCCGTCGGCGAGGTGAAGGCCGGTAAGATCGACTTCAAGGTCGACAAGTTCGGTATCATCCACACCACGGTAGGCAAGGTCTCGTTCACGGCCGAGCAGATCGTAGAAAACGCCAAGGAGGTGCTCAATACGATCATCAAACTCAAACCGGCCGCTGCCAAAGGTTCTTATGTGAAGAGTATCTATCTCTCGACCACGATGAGCCCCGGCGTGCAGATTGATGCCAAATCAGTAGAAACCAAATAAGTAGGAGGATAACAGAGATGACTAAGGAAGAAAAACTGGTTGTAATTAACAGCCTCGCCGAGCAGCTCCAGGCTTATCCTCACTTCTACATCGCCGACATCGAGTCGCTCAACGCCGAGCAGACCGCTGCCCTGCGCCGCAAGTGCTTCGAAAGCGATGTGAAGCTGGTGGTCGTCAAGAACACGCTTCTGGGCAAAGCCCTCGAGAAGGTGGAGAAGGCCGACGCTGATCTGGTAAAGGTTCTGGAGGGTCCCACCTCGATCATGTTCACCAACGTGGCCAAGGCCCCGGCGGTGGTGATCAAGGAGTTCCGCAAGAAGTCCGAAAAGCCCGTCCTGAAGGCCGCTTTCGCCGAGGGATGCGTCTACATCGGCGACGACAAGCTGGACGCCCTCTGCAACATCAAGAGCAAGGAGGAACTCATCGCAGATATCGTTGCACTGCTGCAGTCCCCGGCCAAGAATGTTATTTCGGCTCTGCAGGCTAATGCAGGCCAAAAGATTGCGGGCCTCGTGAAGACGCTCGAATCGAGAAACAACTAATTCACAAACAAGAATCAAAAACAAATTAATAAGCTTACAATTATGGCAGACGTAAAGAAACTCGCTGAAGAACTGGTAAACCTGAAGGTTACCGAGGTAAACGAACTCGCTCAGATCCTCAAGGAGGAGTATGGCATTGAGCCGGCTGCTGCCGCTGTTGCCGTTGCAGCTCCCGCTGCAGGTGCTGGTGAGGCCGCTGCTGCCGAGAAATCGACGTTCGACGTGATCCTGAAGAACGCCGGCCAGGCCAAACTGCAGGTTATCAAGGCTGTGAAGGATATCGCAGGTCTCTCGCTGGGCGATGCCAAGGCTCTCGTAGACGGTGCTCCGAAGGCCGTTAAGGAGGGTGTTTCCAAGGAAGAGGCTGAGCAGATCAAGGGCCAGCTCGAGGAGGCAGGTGCTGAAGTTGAGCTGAAGTAGCAATCGCATTGCTGCTTAAGCCGCGATAAAACACGAACAGGTATAGGGCTTACCACGGTGTAGGCTCTATGCCTTTTCTTGGTCTAAAGGCTGGAAGTGCCGAGCAGGAGCTGTGTCCAGTCTTTGGCGGATGAATGCTCCCGGGGCGCGGATTGCCTTCTTGCGGGAGCATTGCCGGGATAATACCCGCACATTTTGGGGAGCGTAACCCATTACAATTCAACTAATTTGGATTTTACGATGTCCGCAGCAAAAACACAACAGAGAATTAGCTTTTCCACGGTCAAGAACCGGGTCCCGTATCCGGATCTGCTGGAGGTACAGCTTAAATCATTCCGGGACTTTTTCCAGATGGACACCACGGCCGAAAACCGTAAGAACGAGGGACTTTACAAGGTCTTTCAGGAAAATTTCCCCATTACGGATACCCGGAACAACTTCGTTCTGGAGTTTATCGACTACTATATCGACCCGCCCCGCTACTCGATCGAAGAGTGTCTCGAGCGCGGACTCACATACAGCGTGCCCCTCAAGGCAAAACTGAAACTTTACTGCACGGACGATGAACACGAGGATTTCGGGGTCGTGGTCCAGGACGTCTATTTCGGTACGATTCCCTACATGACCGAACGCGGTACGTTCGTCATCAACGGCGCGGAGCGTGTCATCGTGTCGCAGCTGCACCGTTCGCCCGGCGTCTTCTTCGGTCAGAGCATGCACACCAACGGTACGAAACTCTATTCGGCCCGTATCATCCCCTTCAAGGGTTCGTGGATCGAGTTCGCTACGGACATCAACAACGTCATGTATGCCTACATCGACCGCAAGAAGAAGCTGCCCGTCACCACGCTGCTGCGCGCCATCGGCTACGAGGCCGACCAGCAGATCCTCGAGATCTTCGACCTGGCCGACGAGGTGAAGGTCACCAAGGCCAACTTGAAGAAGGCCGTGGGCCGCAAACTGGCTGCGCGTGTGCTGTCGACGTGGGTCGAGGACTTCGTCGACGAGGATACCGGCGAGGTGGTCTCGATCGAGCGTAACAACGTCATCGTCGACCGCGAAACCGTCCTCGAGGAGGAGCACATCGACCAGATCATCGAAAGCGGTGCCAAGACTATCCTCCTGCACAAGGAGAACCAGTCGGGTATCGACTTCTCGATCATCTACAACACCCTTCAGAAAGACCCCTGCAACTCCGAAAAGGAGGCTGTGGTTTACATATACAGGCAGTTGCGCGCTTCGGAGCCGCCCGATGAGGCCACTGCCCGCGATGTCATCGAGAAGCTCTTCTTCTCGGACAAGCGTTACGACCTGGGCGACGTGGGCCGCTACCGCATCAACAAGAAGCTGGGTCTGGACATCGATCCGGCCATCCGTACGCTGACGCGCGAGGACATCATCGCCATCATCAAATACCTCATCCAGCTGATCAACTCCAAGGCTGACGTCGACGATATCGACCACCTGTCGAACCGTCGCGTGCGTACGGTCGGTGAGCAGCTGTCGAACCAGTTCTCGGTGGGTTTCGTGCGCATGGCCCGGACCATCCGCGAACGCATGAACGTACGCGACAACGAGGTCTTCACGCCCGTCGAACTGATCAACGCCAAGACGCTCTCGTCGGTGATCAACTCCTTCTTCGGCACCTCGCAGCTGTCGCAGTTCATGGACCAGATCAACCCGCTGGCCGAAATCACCCACAAGCGCCGTCTGTCGGCCCTGGGCCCCGGCGGTCTGTCGCGTGACCGCGCCGGCTTCGAGGTCCGCGACGTGCACTATACCCACTACGGACGTCTCTGCCCGATTGAGTCGCCGGAAGGCCCGAACATCGGTCTGATCTCGTCGCTGTGCGTCTACGCGAAGATCTCGCCCATGGGATTCATCGAGACCCCCTACCGCACGGTCGAGAACGGAAAGGTCGACCTGGACAATTCGCACATCCGCTACTACTCGGCCGAAGAGGAGGAGGGCAAGATCGTCGCACAGTCGAACGTGCCGCTCGGCGACGACGGCTCGTTCCTGGAGCCCGACCGTGTCAAGGCGCGTGAGGGTGCCGATTTCCCCGTGGTGACGGCCAGCGAGGTCAACCTCATGGACGTTGCGCCGAACCAGATCGCCTCGATTGCCGCCAGTCTGATCCCCTTCCTGGAGCACGACGACGCCAACCGTGCGCTGATGGGTTCGAACATGATGCGCCAGGCCGTGCCCCTGGTGACGTGCGAAGCCCCGATCGTCGGCACGGGTATCGAGAAGGACATGATCTCCGACAGCCGCATCCAGATTGTGGCCGAAGGCGACGGCGAGGTGGTCTTCGCCGATGCCACGAAGATCCAGATCAAGTACGAGCGTACGGAGGACGAAATCCTCGCCTCGTTCGCCCCGGAAATCACGACCTACACGCTGCCGCGTTACCGCCGCACGAACCAGAATACGTCGGTGACGCTGCGCCCGACGGTCCTCACGGGCGATCACGTGACCAAAGGTCAGATCATCACCGAGGGCTACTCGACGCAGAACGGCGAGCTGGCTCTGGGCCGCAACCTGAAGGTGGCCTACATGCCCTGGAAGGGTTACAACTTCGAGGATGCCATCGTGATCTCGGAGCGTATCCAGCGTGAGGACATCTTCACGTCGGTGCACGTCGACGAGTACATCATGGAGGTGCGCGACACGAAGCGCGGCGTCGAGGAGCTCACGTCGGATATTCCGAACGTCTCGGAGGACGCCACCAAGGACCTCGATGCCAACGGTATCGTCCGCGTGGGTGCCAATATCCACCCGGGAGACATCCTCATCGGCAAGATCACCCCGAAGGGCGAGAGCGATCCTTCGCCCGAGGAGAAGCTGCTGCGCGCCATCTTCGGCGACAAGGCCGGCGACGTGAAGGATGCTTCGCTGAAGGCCCAGCCGTCGCTGCACGGCGTGGTCATCGACACGAAGCTCTACAGCCGCGCCAACAAGGAGGGCAAGCGGAGCAAGAGCGCCGAAAAGGCCCAGCTCGACAAACTCGACGAGAAGTTCGCCGCCGAGATCTCGGAGCTGACGAAGCGCCTGGTCGGCAAGCTCTGGACACTGCTCCAGGGCAAGACCACCACGGGTATTACGGACTACTTCGGCGTGGAGCTCTATCCGGCCGGCACGAAGTTCTCGCAGAAGATGCTCGAGGAGATCGCCCGCAAGACCACCGACGAGAAGACCGGCGTGGAGATGGGCTATCTGAACCTCGGCACGTGCAACTGGACCGGCGACGCGCATGTCGACGGTCTGATCGAGGCTACGGTCAACAACTATACGATCGAGTGGAAGAAGGCCGATGCCGCCATCAAGCGCGAGAAGTACAACTATACGAACGGCGACGAACTCCCGCAGACGGGCGTCATCCAGATGGCCAAGGTCTACATCGCCAAGAAGCGTAAGCTGAAGGTGGGTGACAAGATGGCCGGACGTCACGGTAACAAGGGTATCGTGGCCAAGATCGTCCGCGACGAGGACATGCCGTTCCTCGAGGACGGTACGATCGTCGACATCTGTCTGAACCCGCTGGGTGTGCCTTCGCGAATGAACCTCGGACAGATCTACGAGGCCGTTCTGGGCTGGGCCGGCCGCGAACTGGGCGTGAAATTCGCCACGCCGATCTTCGACGGTGCCTCGCTCGACCAGATCAACGACTACACGGCCAAGGCAGGTCTGCCGCACAGCGGCCGTACGTACCTCTACGACGGCGGTACGGGCGAACGTTTCGACCAGCCGGCTACGGTGGGTGTGACCTACATGCTCAAGCTGGGCCACATGATCGACGACAAGATGCACGCCCGTTCGATCGGTCCGTACTCGCTCATCACGCAGCAGCCGCTGGGCGGTAAGGCCCAGTTCGGTGGCCAGCGTTTCGGAGAGATGGAGGTCTGGGCCCTGGAGGGATTCGGCGCCGCCAATATCCTGCAGGAGATCCTGACCATCAAGTCCGACGACGTCATGGGCCGCGCCAAGGCTTACGAGGCCATCGTCAAGGGCGAGAACCTGCCCAAACCCGGTATCCCGGAGGCCATGAACGTCCTGCTGCACGAGTTGCGCGGTCTGGCCCTGTCGGTGAAACTCGAGTAAGGTTTGTTTAAGAGGACAAGATAAACGAAAACAGATATGTCAATTACCAAAGACAATAAACCGAATAATGGTTACAGCCGTATCTCGATCGGCCTGGCCTCCCCGGAGGAGATCCTGGCCCAGTCGAGCGGCGAGGTGCTGAAGCCCGAAACCATTAACTACCGTACCTACAAGCCCGAACGCGACGGTCTGTTCTGCGAACGGATCTTCGGCCCGGTCAAGGACTACGAGTGCCACTGCGGTAAGTACAAGCGCATCCGCTACAAGGGCATCGTCTGCGACCGCTGCGGCGTCGAGGTCACCGAAAAGAAGGTACGTCGTGAGCGGATGGGTCACATCTCGCTCGTGGTGCCGGTGGTTCACATCTGGTATTTCCGCTCGCTGCCGTCGAAGATCGGCTATCTGCTGGGCATTCCGTCGAAGAAACTCGAGGCGATCATCTACTACGAACGTTACGTGGTGATCAACCCGGGAGCCGCTTCGGAGCAGGGTATCGAGCGTCTTGCGACCCTTTCGGAGAAGGAGTACCTCGACGTACTGGCCGCCCTGCCGAAGGGCAACCAGGCGCTGGACGATTCGGACCCCAACAAGTTCGTCGCCCAGATGGGTGCCGAGGCCATCTACACGCTGCTCAAGCAGGTCGATCTCGACTCGATGTCGTACGCCCTGCGCCACAAGGCCTCGACCGAGACCTCGCAGCAGCGTAAGTCCGAAGCCCTGAAGTGTCTGAACGTCATCGAGTCGTTCCGCGCCTCGCAGGGCAAGAACAAACCCGAATGGATGGTGCTGAGCGTCATCCCGGTCATCCCGCCCGAACTGCGCCCGCTGGTTCCGCTGGACGGCGGCCGCTTCGCCACGTCGGACCTCAATGACCTCTACCGCCGCGTCATCATCCGCAACAACCGTCTGAAGCGTCTGATCGAGATCAAGGCCCCGGAGGTGATTCTGCGCAACGAGAAGCGCATGCTGCAGGAGGCCGTCGATTCGCTGTTCGACAACTCGCGCAAGTCGAATGCCGTGAAGAACGAATCGAACCGCCCGCTCAAGTCGCTCTCCGATTCGCTCAAGGGCAAGCAGGGACGTTTCCGTCAGAACCTGCTGGGTAAGCGTGTCGACTATTCGGCCCGTTCGGTGATCGTCGTCGGCCCCGAGCTGAAGATGCACGAGATGGGTATTCCGAAGGACATGGCCGCCGAGCTGTACAAGCCGTTCGTGATCCGCAAGCTCATCGAGCGCGGCATCGTCAAGACGGTCAAGTCGGCCAAGAAGATCATCGACCGCAAGGATCCCGTCATCTGGGGCATTCTGGAGAATGTCATCAAGGGTCACCCCGTGCTGATGAACCGCGCCCCGACGCTGCACCGTCTGGGTATCCAGGCCTTCCAGCCCAAACTGATCGAGGGCAAGGCCATGCAGCTGCACCCGCTGGCCTGTACGGCCTTCAACGCCGACTTCGACGGTGACCAGATGGCCGTCCACCTGCCGCTGGGCAATGCCGCCATCCTCGAGGCCCAGCTGCTGATGTTGGGTTCGCACAACGTGCTCAACCCCGCCAATGGGGCCCCGATTACGGTGCCGTCGCAGGACATGGTCCTCGGTCTGTACTACATCACCAAACCCCGCAAGGGTGTCAAGGGTGAGGGTCAGGTCTTCTACGGCCCCGAAGAGGCCATCATCGCCTACAACGAGAAGCGCGCCGATCTGCATGCCATCGTCAAGTGTCTGGTCGACGATCTGGACGAGCAGGGCAATCCGGTCCGCGTGCTGAAGGAGACCACCATCGGACGTATCCTCTTCAACCAGGTCGTTCCGAAGGAGGTCGGATATATCAACGAAGTTCTCACGAAGCGTTCGCTGCGTGACATCATCGCCGTGGTGATGAAGAAGGCCGGTGCCGACAAGGTGGCCAACTTCCTCGACGACATCAAGGACATGGGTTACAAGATGGCCTTCCAGGGCGGTCTGTCGTTCAACCTCGATGCCGTGATCATCCCCGAAGAGAAGGAGAAACTCGTCCAGGAGGGTTACGAGCGCGCCGATGCCATCATGGACGACTACAACATGGGTCTGATCACCAACAACGAGCGTTACAACCAGATCATCGACGTGTGGACCAACATCAACACCAAGCTGACGAAGGCCGTGATCGATACGCTGGTCAAGGACGACGACGGTTTCAACCCGGTCTACATGATGCTCGACTCGGGAGCCCGTGGTTCGAAGGAGCAGATCCGTCAGCTGAGCGGTATGCGTGGTCTGATGGCCAAGCCGCAGAAGTCGGGTGTCGAGGGTGGCCAGCAGGTCATCGAGAACCCGATCCTCTCGAACTTCAAGGAGGGACTTTCGGTGCTGGAGTACTTCATCTCGACGCACGGTGCCCGTAAGGGTCTGGCCGATACGGCCCTGAAGACGGCCGATGCCGGTTATCTGACGCGTCGTCTGGTCGATGTGGCTCAGGACGTGATCATCAACGAAGAGGACTGCGGTACGCTGCGCGGTCTGACGGCTACGGCCATCAAGCGCAACGACGACGTCGTACAGACGCTCTATGACCGCATTCTGGGTCGTGTGGCCCTGAACGACGTGATTCACCCGCTGACGGGCGAGGTGCTCTGCAAGGCCGGTGAGGAGATCACCGAACCCATTGCCGAGGCCATCGAAAAGTCGCCGCTCGAATCGGTCGAGATCCGTTCGGTGCTGACCTGCGAGTCGCGCCGCGGCGTGTGCGCCAAGTGCTACGGCCGCAACCTGGCTACGGCCCGCATGGTCCAGAAGGGCGAGGTGGTCGGCGTGATCGCCGCCCAGTCGATCGGCGAGCCGGGTACCCAGCTGACGCTGCGTACGTTCCACGTCGGTGGTGTGGCCGGAGGCACGGCCGTCGAGACCAACGTCATCTCGAAGTACGAGGGTCGTCTGGAGATCGACGAACTGCGTACGGTCAAGGGCAAGAACGCTGCCGGCGAACCGATCAATATCGTCATCTCGCGCCAGTCGGAGTTCCGCATCGTCGACCCGAAGACCGAAATCGTCCTCTATACGCACAACCTGCCCTACGGTGCCACGCTCTACATGGAGGACGGCGCCGAGGTCAAGAAGGGCGATCTGATCTGCGAGTGGGATCCCTACAACGCCGTGATCATCTCGGAATACGAGGGTCGCGCCGTCTACGAGAATATCATCGAGGGCGTCACCTACCGCGACGAACGCGACGAACAGACGGGCCTCTCGGAGAAGGTGGTCATCGAGTCGAAGGACAAGACGAAGAACCCCGTCATCAAGATCCAGAACAAGGAGGGCGAGGAGGTCAAGCAGTACAACCTGCCCGTTTCGGCCCACATCGTCATCAAGGACAACGCCAAGATCAAGGCCGGCGATATTCTGATCAAGATCCCGCGTGCCGTGGGCAAGTCGGGCGGCGATATCACCGGTGGTCTTCCGCGTGTTACGGAGCTCTTCGAGGCCCGCAACCCGTCGAATCCCGCCATCGTTTCGGAGATCGACGGCGAGGTATCGTTCGGCAAGATCAAGCGCGGTAACCGCGAGATCATCATCACCTCGAAACAGGGCGATGTGAAACGTTATCTGGTGCCGCTGTCGCGTCAGATCATCGTGCAGGAGAACGACTACGTCAAGGCGGGCAGCCCGCTGTCGGACGGCGCCATCACGCCGAGCGACATCCTCAACATCCTCGGTCCGACGAAGGTACAGGAGTACATCGTCAACGAGGTGCAGGAGGTCTACCGCATGCAGGGTGTGAAGATCAACGACAAACACTTCGAGGTTATCGTACGTCAGATGATGTCGAAGGTCAAGATCGAGGATCCGGGCGATACGCGCTTCTTCGAGGATCAGGTGGTCGACAAGTGGGAGTTCATGGACGTGAACGACGAACTCTACGACAAGGTGGTTGTCACGGATGCCGGCGATTCGACGGCCCTGCAACCCGGTCAGATCGTCTCGCTGCGCAAGCTGCGTGACGAGAATTCGAGCCTCAAGCGTCGTGATCTGCGTCCGGTTCAGGTGCGTGACATCGTACCGGCCACCTCGACGCAGGTGCTGCAGGGTATCACCCGCGCCGCGCTGCAGACCTCGAGCTTCATCTCCGCGGCATCGTTCCAGGAGACGACCAAGGTCCTCAACGAGGCCGCCATCCAGGCCAAGGTCGACCCGCTGGAGAACCTGAAGGAGAACGTCATCTGCGGACACCTGATTCCGGGTGGTACGGGACTTCGCGAATACGAGGATCTCGTCGTCGGAGCCAAGGCCGATCTGGAGACGCTCAAGCAGCAGGCCCAGTAGTCGCATACGGGTCCCGATCCGGGCATCACTTCGGGTGCCACGGACCTCTCGGATCCAACCGAATGGAAAAAAGCCTCCTCCCCAAGCGGGGAGGAGGCTTTTTCGTGAGTGTGGTGTGTGGGGCAGGTGATTCAAAATGCTGGATGAGGAGCTGAACCGAGGCGGAAGCCTCAACCAGGAGTGGGGAATCTCAACTCACCTTCGTTGCTGGTCCGGAAACCGGAAAACAATCCTTATGCAGGACCCGATAGTCCTGATACAGGGCCTGCATGAAAAAGCCGTCGCCACGAGGAGACGGCTTTTCGAACGGGAGGTAGACTTCCGGTTCCTATTTTCGGTCGTAGTTGCGGGCCAGACCGCCTTCGGAGGTCTCGCGGTAGAGGCTCGGCAGGTCGTGACCCGTTTCGGCCATCACCTTGACCACCTTGTCGTAGGAGACCAGATGCGTGCCGTCGGAGAGCGTGGCGTAGATGTTGGCATCCAGCGCGCGGGCCGCCGCAATGGCATTGCGTTCGATGCAGGGCACCTGCACCAGTCCGCAGACCGGATCGCACGTCAGTCCGAGATGGTGTTCGAGCCCCATCTCGGCGGCATACTCGATCTGCGAGGGGGTTCCGCCGAAGAGCTGGCAGGCTGCGGCCGCCGCCATGGCACACGCCACGCCGACCTCACCCTGACAGCCGACCTCGGCACCCGAGATCGATGAATTGGTCTTGGCGACGTTGCCGAACAACCCGGCCGTGGCCAGCGCCCGCAGGATGCGGACGCGCAGGAAGTCGCGCGAGGTGGCCAGATGGTAGAGCACGGCCGGCACCACACCGCTCGATCCGCACGTCGGTGCCGTCACCACCACACCGCCCGAGGCATTCTCCTCGGAGGTGGCCAGCGCATAGGCGTAGATCTTGGCCCGTGACGAAAGCGAATCGGCATAGCTCTTCGACTTGACGAAATAGGTGGCGGCCTTGCGGGCCACCTTCAGTCCGCCGGGCAGCACGCCGTCGTTGTTCAGTCCGCGGCGGATGGTTTCGCACATCGAGGTCCAGATCGTATCGAGATAATCCCAGATTTCGGGGCCCTCGCAGTCGTTGACATACTCCCAGTAGGTTTTGCCTTCGCGGTAGCACCAGGCCTTGATCTCGGAGATGGTCGTCAGCGGATAGATGCTTTTGGGAACTTCGAGCCGTGAGGTTTCGTTGGCCAGCGCGCCGCCGCCGATGCTGTAGATGGTCCACGAATCGACCACCTGGCCCTCTTTCAACCCCTCGAAGAGCATGCCGTTGGGGTGGAACGGGAGGACGATGTCGGGGCGCCAGACGATCTCGGTCGAGGCGACCGGATTGAGTACCGAGCAGATGGCCACGTCCGTGAGGTGGCCCTTGCCCGTGGCGGCCAGCGATCCGTAGAGGGTGACGCGGTAGGCATCGACGTCGCGGCAGCGGTCCACGAAGCGTTCGGCGGCCCGTTTGGGGCCCATCGTGTGGCTGCTCGAGGGGCCGTTGCCGATTTTATAGAGTTCTTTGAGCGATTCCATGATTCATCGTTTTCTTGCCCGGCAAAGATACGTAAAATTCCAAAAAAAGAGAGAATCTTTCGATCCTCTCCGTGGTAGCTCCACCGCGACTCGAACGCGAATTTAGGGTTTAGGAAACCCTCGTTCTATCCCTTGAACTATGGAGCCCGGTAAAAATGGTGGCGCACCTCCCGGGAAGTGCGCCACAAAGGTAACAATTTTTTTCGTTTTCAGAAACTGAATCCCACACCGACCGAGAAGACATGGGCATGGAGGCGGTAGTTGCCCGAGAAGACCTCCTCGAGTGCGCCGCTCGTGTAGCCGTAGACGGGGTAGGAGCCCGTCCGTTCGGGGTCGGCCGACGAGACGTAGCAGTAGGCCAGATCGACCGACATGAAGCGCGTCGGACGCAGGCTCAGACCGGCCGTATAGGCCACCTTGGTCATTGACGGCGTCTCGGGATTGAGGTAATCGCTGCTCACGGGGCTCTCGTCGACGTACATACCCATGCGGGCCGTCAGGAAGTTCGTGGCGCGATACTGACCGCCGAAGCGGAACGCAAGCGTGTTGGAGTAGTTCTTCACCGAGTAGATGTCCTTGATGCCGAGCTCCTTCTCGTTGAACGACACGTTCAGATCCTTGTAGGCCGACCAGCCGACCCATTGCAGATCGACGGCCAGTTCCCACTTCGGCGTCGGACGGAACGACACGCCCCACGTCACCGTCGTCGGCAGCGGCAGTTCGGTGCGGAACGTCCCCTTGTCCAGGGCCGGGATCAATTCCGTGCCGGGGCTCAACTGGCCCAGCTGCTGGATCATGGCGGCGGCCTCCGGAGCGATGTTCATCGTGGCGCGGCCGCTTCCGACCTTCATGTTCATGCGCGAGCGGTAGCTCATCGCCACGGACCACTGGTCGGTGATGTCCCACAGAATGCCGGCATTCACGCCCACGGCCACGTCGGCCGATCCCTCGAGGCGTGCCGCCACGATCGACTGATCCATCGTGCTTTCGAGGTATCCCTTGCCGTTCTGGAGCAGTTGGAGGGCCCCCTGCGCCTGGGCGAGCTGCTGCTGGTAGGCCGTCTTGTCGGCTCCGTCGGGGAGTTGGGCGATGACCCCCTCCAGTTGGGCGATGCCCTCCTGGGCCTTGGTGATGTTCGGGTCGATCATCCCGGAGATGATCCCCTGGCGGGTGGTCTTCGAGAGCAGCGAGCGCGACAGGTCGAAGTTGCCCCACGTGATCATCAGTCCGGCACCGATCGAGAGACGGTCACAGATCTTGTACGAGACGGTCGGCTGTACGGTGTAGGCCGCCAGATTGATCTCCTGGATCAGATGCGAACCCGACCAGTTGCCGCCCCAGTTCATCGACGAACCGTCGGGCGTATAGAATCCCACGCCGACGGCCAGCCGTTCGGTGGGTTTGTAGTTGAAATAGACGTGCAGCGGTGTCGAGAGTTTGTTGTCCGACTTTTCGGCCGGGCCGCTCTGGTAGTTGTTTTCTTTGGTCGGGAGCGGACGGTAGCTTACGTCGGAGAGGATGCCCGTGAATCCGGCCGAGATGTTGAACCGGCTCTTCTGGAAGGCCGTGGCGGCGGGGTTGAAGTAGATCGATTCCGAATTGAGCTTCATGGCCGTACCCACGTGACCCATACCGGTCTGTTTGGCCGACATGTTGTTGACCTGATAACCTTCGGCGCGGGCGCCCGCAACGGCGGCTGCACAGGCCAAAACAAGAAGAAGTTTTTTCATAACATATTGGTTTGGTTTGTACCTGGCGTGTCTCCCGACACGCAAAATCGGGGGCAAATGTAGAAAAACTATCTCCGAGGGCCAAACTTTCTGGTCTGAAATTCGCAAAAATTGGACTATATGGTAGAAGTTTGGCCGAATTGGCCGGTTGCGGTTCTCCGGTTGTTTTGCACGAAAAAAATCGACCTCCGGGTGGAGGCCGATTCATGGGGAGAAGATTGTTCGGAGGATTTCCCGTCCGCTGTTCCGGGGCGATCCGGATCTTCGGGCGGACTCCCGCCGGATCCGTTGGGGGCTTTGTTCCGCGGGACGTTGCGGCGTTCGTAGCCTACTCCTGCGACCGGCTGTTGTAGGCGTCGAGAGCCTTGCTCAGGATAAAGAGCGCCCGCTCCAGATCCTCCTTCTTCAGAACGTAGGCGATGCGCACCTCGTTACGGCCGCAGCCCGGATCGGAGTAGAAACCCGATGCCGGAGCCAACATTACCGTTTCGCCCTCGTATTCGAAGTGTTCGAGGCACCAAGCGCAGAACCGGTCGCTGTCGTCGACCGGCAGGCGCGCCACCGTGTAGAAGGCGCCCATCGGGATGGGCGAATAGACGCCCGGAATGCGGTTCAGTCCGTCGATCAGGCACTTGCGTCGCTCGATGTACTCTTCGTAGACCTCGGTGCTGTACGACCGCGGGGCATCGATCGAGGCTTCGGCGATGATCTGACCGATGAGCGGCGGCGAGAGGCGGGCCTGGCAGAACTTCATCACCGCGTCGCGCAGCTGGCGGTTCTTCGTGATCAGCGCGCCGATGCGGATGCCGCACTCCGAGTAGCGTTTCGACACCGAGTCGATCAGCACGACATTCTGTTCGATGCCTTCCAGATGGCAGGCCGAGATGTAGGGCGACCCCGTGTAGATGAATTCGCGGTAGACCTCGTCCGAGAAGAGGAACAGGTCGTATTTCTTGACGATGTCGCGGATGCGGTTCATCTCGCGGCGGGTGTAGAGGTAACCGGTCGGGTTGTTGGGGTTGCAGATCAGGATGCCGCGCGTGCGTTCGTTGATCAGTTTCTCGAACTCCTCGATGGGGGGCAGGGCGAATCCGTTCTCGATCGACGAGACGACGGGGCGGATCACGGCGCCGGCCGAGATGGCGAAGGCCATGTAGTTGGCATAGGCCGGTTCGGGGACGATGATCTCGTCGCCCGGATTGAGGCACGACATGAAGGCGAAGAGCACCGCTTCGGAACCGCCCGTGGTGACGATGATCTCCTCGGGCGAGAGTTTGATCTGGTACTGG
The DNA here is from genome assembly GCA_944321945.1 of uncultured Alistipes sp. Classification (GTDB taxonomy): domain Bacteria; phylum Bacteroidota; class Bacteroidia; order Bacteroidales; family Rikenellaceae; genus Alistipes. The sequence goes on along the minus strand of CALUNE010000003.1, from coordinate 145,538 downwards.
TCGTAGTAGGAGACCAGTTTTTCGCGCAGCGAGCGGTAGCCGTCGCTGGGGCTGTATTCGAGGACCTTGCGGTCGATGTGTTTCAGGGCATCGAGTCCGATCTGCGGGGTCGGCAGGTCGGGCTGACCGATGTTCAGGTGATAGATTTTGATACCCCGGGCACGTGCGGCGTCGGCCAGCGGCACCAGTTTTCGTATCGGGGAGGCCGGCATCTCGACGGCCCGAAGTGCGATTTTTGGCATGACTGGAATAAACTGATTTTTGCAGGTCGGGTTATTCGATGTCGACCGTGGGGCGGAATTTGATGACCTTGCGGGGAGGGATCTTCACGGGAGCGCCCGTGCGGGGATTACGCCCCACGCGTTCGGCTTTCTGTTGTACACTGAACGTTCCGAGGCCCGTAATCGTGAGCCGTTCGCCTTCGCGGAGCGACTGGACGGTGACCCGTATCAGGGCGTCGACCGCCTTGCGGGCTTCGATTTTCGTGAGGTTTGCGTCGAGAGCGACGGCTTCGACCAACTGGGCTTTGTTCATGACGTAAGCGTAAGCGTAAAGGAAATAACCTAACTTGTTGACAAAGATAGGCAAATTTTATTGAATGCAAAAGCTGGGGCGAATTTTTTGAGGTTCTGAGGGATGCGGCCGTGCGATTTTCGGATCAAAGATTTGGCGGAATGGAAAAAGGGTGCTACTTTTGTCGACGGAAAGTTGGCGGAGTGGTCGATCGCGGCGGTCTTGAAAACCGTTGAACTGCAAGGTTCCGGGGGTTCGAATCCCTCACTTTCCGCTGAGATAATACTGAAAATAATAGCAAATCCCTGTAAATCTTGAATTTACGGGGATTTTTATTTGGGTCGAAATGCAGAAAAAAAGCATCGAAAAGCAGGTTACCTGTGGCCTATTCGGTGTCCTTATGGAAGGGACGACATGCGGACTGTTGTTTTACATTCGGCGGGACAAGATCAACAAGCGAGGCGAAGCTTCCGTGTTTATGCGTCTGACAATCAACGGTGAACGCGCTGACGCCTCGATCAAGCGCTTCATCGAGCCGCACGCCTGGAACCCGGCAAACGGAAAAGCCTACCGAAAATGCCGCGGCAGAAAGGATATGAACCTTTATTTGGCCGCTGATGGGCGAAGAGCTGTGATGGCCGATGTTGGACATTGATTTGTTGGCTCGCGACCGCGGGATGAGTGCGATCTCCTTCTTTGTCCTGTTCTTGGCGGAATGTCAATTTTTTCTCCGGTTTTTCAAAAATTCAGAGGGCGAACATCCTGCATATTTTCTGAATATTCTGGAAAAATAATTGGGCGAATTGTATCCTGATCTCCAGGCAATCTCGTTAATGGACGATTCGTCATTCATGAGCTTCTCCATGGCGATGTCGATCTTGACCTTGTTGATGAATTCTGTCGCACTCATTCCCGTGATGCCTTTTAACCGCATATACAGTTTTGTCCGGCTGATGTTCATGTTGTCCGCCAGAAAATCGACATTGAGACTGCTGTCCGTCATGTTTTCAACAATCAAGTTGGTGAGTTGGTTGATGAAGTTCTCGTCCTTGTTGGATGAGTTGCCGCCTGTCTCTATGTTGTGGGATATGCTGTTGTAGTACTCTTTAATGGATCTTTTGGAATTCAGCAGGTTGGTGATTCTCAGGTTGAGCTCCTCTATGGAGAACGGTTTCCGCAGGTACTCGTCCGCTCCCATTTGAAGCCCTTTTATTTCACTCTCCTTCGAATCTTCAGATGTCATGAGGATGACCGGAATGTGTTTTGTCTTCGCGTTGCCCTTTATTCTCAGACAGACTTCGAATCCGTTCATTCCCGGCATGAAGATGTCGCAGATTATCATGTCTATATCTGTGTCTTTTACGATTTCAAGAGCTTCGAGGCCGTTGTTGGCCCGTTTGATGTGATAACCCCCTTTCAGTCTGGATTTCAACATCTGTCCCATCTCGACATCATCGTCTACGATAAGAATCGTGTATGTCCTCTGATTGTCCGACGTGGATCCCGATCCATTTTCGTTTTGGATCTGTATCAGATTCTTTACGTCGTATATCGTGTTCCCGATTATCTCGCTGGTGTTTTTCGTATTGACCGATTCGATGGGAGAGACCTCAATTTCTGCAATCTCTGATACGAAAGGCATGGTGACGGTGAAAGTTGTTCCTTTCTCCATGTCGCTGTCGATCACGATTTCGCCCTTCAACAGGTCGACAAGCTCCTTGACCAGGGCGAGTCCGATTCCGTTGTTGTAGCTGTATGCCTTCGTGGCCTCCGTCTTGAAGAACGGTTGCAGGATGGTTTCTCGCTGCTCTTTGGAGATGTATGATCCCTTGTTGTGGCAGGAGAAGGTCAGGGTTTGCCTCTCTTCGTCGATGAGAACGTTGAAGGAGACCGAAACCTCATTCTCCATTGGAATCGAGTGCTTTACGGCATTGCTCAAGAGATTGCTTATGATCTTTTCGATTTTGTCGTTGTCAAAGGTCGTTATGAAGGTCGGGTGGGATGAGCGGAATTCATGGCGCAGCCCATTCTGCCGGAACAACGGGATGAACATCTCGAAAATCTTGTTGCAGAAATTAATGATGTCTCCCTTGATGTAGTTCATCTTTTCATGGTTGGTTTCGATGGATCGGAACTCCATCAGTTGATTTATGAGGAAAATGAGTCTTCTCGTATTGTGCGTGATAATTTCAGTCTCCTGCGAGCTGATCCTTCTTTCATTCCCGCTTTTTTCAATATCTTCCAGAATGGCCAGGAGAATGGTGAGCGGTGACTTGAATTCGTGGGAAATGTATGTGAAGAAATTGATCCGGTGTCTGTTGATCGTTTCCAGATTCTGCTTCTCGATCTGTTCGATCTGCAGAGCCAGCTTGTCGTTCATGCGATTCCGGTATATTTTGAGAATGAGAAACAGCATGGCCAGCCCCAAGAGCGTATAGATCAGATAGAAACCCGGACTCAGCAGAATGTGGGGCTTTATTCTGAATCTGATGGTTCTGGCCTCCAGTGTGTTGCCGTCGTTGTCGACCACGCGGGTCTTGAACGTATATTTCCCCGGAGCCAGTTTGCTGTAATTGCAGATCTGGGGATTCCCCGCCGTGATCCATTCCGCATCCTCGTTGTCGAGCCTGTATTCGCATACGAATGAATTGGGCATGAAGATTCCGAAGTCGATGTACTTGAATTCGAAGGATACGGAATTTTCGTTGTGCCGGAGTACAATGTCCGAGGTGTAGTCGATGGCCTGCTTCAGGGGGGCGTCTTCTCCGGGGACGATGCTGTTGTTGTGTATTTTAAAATCGGAAAAGATGATTTTCGGGAAATTCTCCGTTTTATCCATGATGATCTCTTCGGGCTGGAAGCAGCATGCCCCGTTGATACTCCCGAGATAGATCATTCCCTGAACGGGATTCTTGTATCCCGCATTGTAATTGAACTGGTTTGAGACAGGGCTGTTTTTCAGTTTGTAGTTGTTGAATGTGCCGCTTGAGGGGTCGAACGAGAAAATGCCTCTGTCGGTGCTCAACCACAGGTTGCCGAACGAATCCTCTTCAATGAAATAGACGTTCCGTTGCTTCAGGGCATCCCGAGCGCCGAAAGATAGAAAATCCTGGTTTGTTTTATCGTATTTCAGCAGGCCTCCGTTATTCGTCCCGAACCACATGTCTCCGGCCGAATCCTCGAAACAGCAGAATATCAGATCGCTTGACATGTTTTTGTGACTCCTCTTTGAATAGTGCCGGATCCGATTCAGGGAGTCGTATCTGAAGATACCGTTGAAATGAGTTGCCAGCCAGACATTGCCATCGCGATCTCTGTGGATGTCATCGATCCTTTCGCTGTTCAGGACGTCATGCTCCAGGCTGCGAAATCGTCCGGTGTGGTAGTTGTATGTGGCCAGGCCGTATTCCAGCCCGATAAACAGCGAGTCCTTGTTGTCGGCCAGCAAGCTGTATATCGAGTTTTCCGGGAGAGCATATTTTTGCCCTCCGGCCTGGAAAAGATCCGGGCTTTGATCCAGATCGAGTGAAAAGCGGTGCAATCCGTCTACAAAATTACCGATCCAGATATTTCCATACGGATCTTCGGCGATGGCATGGGTGTTGTTTCCTTTCAGCCCGGGCCGGGTTTGAGTATTCAGGGCCCGGGTTTGACGAGTTTTCAGGTCATGCACATATACGCCTTCGTTTTCGGTGGCGAACCACAGCCTTTTTCTGGAATCACAGAATATGTGGCTGACGGCCGCTCCGTCGAGAAAACGTTCTCCGTTTTCGTCGGTTATCTCCTTGAAGTGCGAATTGATGGTGTTGGAGCAGTTCACGCCTCCGAAGAATGTTCCGATCCACATGATCCCCTCCCTGCTTAGAAAGATGGTGTAAAGGGCATTGTCGTTTATGCTGCTGAATACCGAGGATTTCTTCTCTTTGGTATAGTGCTTGCAGGTTCCGGAATTCATGTCGTGGATGAACAGCCCGTTTTCAGTTCCGATCCAGAGGTTCCCGAGCAGATCCTCGTTCATGCATCGGACGTATTTGATCTCCTTTTTGGTATAACCGGGGATTTCGTAGGGGATGAAGGAGGCCGCCTCTTTGTCGTATTTATAAATCCCGTCATTCATGGTTCCCAACCAGATCGTGCCCTGGGAATCCGAATAGATCTCCGATGGGGATATTTTGTCGCTGGACGATGACTGGTCGTATACGATCATCTTTTCCTTCCCGCTGGCGGAGTAGGTCTTCACGTTGGAGCCGGTTATGGCCCAAATGGTGCCATACTTGTCGGCTGTCAGTTTATAGATATTGCAGTCGTCGACCTTTTCGGAAACCCTTGTCCGGGTGTTGAGGAGGTATAATCCGAGTTCGGATCCGAAAACGATACTTTCTTCTCCGATTGGGCTGATCCCGTGAATTCCTCCGGTGTCCAGCGAGTCGATATGCGTGAATTTGTCCGTTTCGGAATCGTAGACGGACAATCCTTTGCCGGTCCCTATCCACAGGTTGTTGCCGACGGAAAGCAGCGAGGTGATATCGTTGGACGGTATGCCGCCCGGAGTTTCGTAGTATTGTGTGATGGAATTTCCGTCGTATCGGTTGAGACCTTTGAGCGTCGCTATCCACAGGAAGCCCCTTGCATCTTGTACGATATCCATTACGGACATGTTCGAAAGCTCCGAATTGTGCTCGATCTGGCTGAAATTCTGCGCTTTTGTAGGGGGCAGAGACTGAATTCTGTCGGCGCAGAGGCCTTCCATCCCGTTGAATATAAATGCAGATACGGAGATGGCCATGGATAAGATGGAGCGGGAAATGGGCTTTGTTTTCACTTCTAAGGGTTATCTCTTTGTCAAATATACGTAATTTGAACAATTGTGCGCGTGCAGGAATATTCAAAAACGTGAACTATTGTTCAAATTTGAAGATTTGGTTTATCTGTTTACAAGATATGAATATCAGGAACCGGATATGCCGTTTAAGCGTCTAAATTTGCAATAGACTTTAATGAATGATATGAAGCGGATATTGTTTTACGGTTTGATAATCTGTTGCGGATGGATTCCTGGGGTGGGGTTTGCAGCGGCACCGCTGGAGATCTCTTCATCGTCGGACGGCATTTCCAGACTCGAAATGGAGGTGGACGGGCGGCCGCGAAATCTGATCGACTGCGGAGCGTCGCTGGGCCCGGCCGTCATCAAATACAGGTCCGGAGCGGCCATCCGGGAGTGTGACACGCGAAACGTTCCGGCCCGGGTTTTGTTCAACAACGGGGATTCCGCCCGGCTTTTCTGGCAGCTGGAGTCCGGGTTGAGGCTGTACCAGAACTTTTTTCTTCGCGGCGAAGAGTTTACCTGGGAATTTGTCCTCTTCAACAGACGGAACAGACCGACGGAGATTCTGGATCTGTCGTTTTGGCTGCCGGTCTGTGGCGTGGACGAGGCGGTGGCTCCCAGGGATAATTTCAACCGTCATGTGTCGGTGAACCGCGATGCTTCCTGGTTCTATTGGGCTCCGCTGGACGGGTACGGAGAGCATGTCGTCATGCTTCCCGAGGATGGAACCTCGCTCGAGTATGTGACGGATGATAATTGGTTTTTTATCCATTCCTCCACCTCCGTGGACCGGGAAAAGGATACCTGGCGTCAACCCTCGACGACCCGGATGCTGCGGCCGTATGAGAAGGTGAGATATGCATTCCGGTTGTTCAAGGCGGACGGGCGAGAGGCCGTGGCGGAATCCATCTGTGAGAACGGAGGTTTGCTTTTCGAATTTGTCCCCGGGATGGTGGTTCCGGAGGGTGTCAAGGCGGCTTTTGCGGTGAGAACCAGACACAATATCGCCGGGATTACGGCCGAGTATCCCGAATCCACCGTCCTGACCAGGGGGGCGGACAAGGGGGAGTACGAACTCTGGAACGTCGAATTCGACCGGCTGGGAGAGAACCGGCTGACGGTGAGCTATGGAGACGGAAAGACCTGTTATCTCGATTTTTTTGTCACCCGACCGCTCCGGGAGCTGATCTGCAAGAGGGCTGCCTTCATCACCACGAAACAGCAGCACCGGGATGCCTCCAAGTGGTATGATGGCCTCTACAGTCTGTACGACATGGAGCGCGGCGAACTTCTGTCGCCGGATTATCTTCAGGATCTGAGGGAGGATTTTATGGTCGGGGGTTCCGATGACCCATCGAACAGCAAACCGGTTTTTGTGAGTGAGAAGAACGTGCTGTATCCCGATTCGCTCGAGATCGCCTCACTCGAATATTACGAAAAGAACTTTGTCTGGGGAAAGTTGCAGCGAACCGGGGAGGAGTACCCGTATCCTTACGGGATCTACGGGAGTGAAAACTGGTACAGGAACCGGTCGGGAATGGATGGTGATTACGATGCCGGCGGCTCCGGGAAGGGGCGGATGTGGCGGACGTTTGACTATACGACGCACATCGCCATATATTACAATCTGTTCAGAATTGCGGAGAACAATCCGCAGTGGGTGAATTATCTGGATGCTGACGGTTATCTGGACCGGGCCTACCATACGGCAATGGCCTTCTTCGAGGTGCCTTACAATATTCTCATGGGGGAGCAGTGGGCATTCCACGGATGGTGTGACTGGGCCTACAAGCAGGGGAATTTCCATGAACGATATATTCTTGATCTGATCGATGCCCTTCAGGACCGGGGCCGGCAAAAGGAGGCCGATCGGCTGCGCCGGGAGTGGGAAAAGAAGGTGACCTATATGATTTATGAAGATGAATGGCCCTTCGGGTCGGAAATGTTTGTAGACAGGACGGCCTTCGAATCTTCCTATTACATCGGCGAATATGCCTTGGAGACCGAGATGGTTCCCCGGGAGCAGTTCTGGTATGACAAGAACCGGAGAAGGTGGTATTCGTATACGGCGTTCGATGAGTCCGCGGAGCGGGATTTCATGCAGATGCAGTTGGAAGCCAATCTTGCCCTGCGAGGTATCTATGAGCCGGGGTACAGCCGCTGCGGTACGGCCTGGACCGGCAACGGGGCGGCTCTCGACTACATGTCGCAGATGGGGGGTGTTGCATTGCTCGACTATGCCGTCAGATTTTCGGATGAGCCTTACAAGTATGTGAGATATGGATACAACTCCATATTGTCCTCCTGGGCGCTCATGAATGTCGGGAATGAAGCTTCGAATTATGGCTACTGGTATCCGGGAAAGGAGCGGGATGGAGCGGCCGGTTGGGCATTCTGTATCTTTCAGCATTCCCATCCTTATATGCGGTATCTTGATACGGGGCGAGGCCCCTGGAGATATGACGGAGAGATCGATCATGGTTTTACGGGGGGTGTACACGGTGCCGGAATCTATGTTGTCAATGATCCGGTTTTCGGAACGATATGTTATGGTGGAGACCTGACGGCGGAGGACAAAGCCTATCGGATAAGACCATACGATGGAGCCGGGAGGTATCTGGCAATTCCCGAGGCCGGAGGTTTCGAAATGAGGCTGTACAATAACGGGATGGACGATTCCAGGGATCAGATTTTTGCGGAGAATCTCGATCGGATGGTTTTGAATCTGGAGAAACGGGGGACGTGCGATTCTCAGAAGATCTCCTTCCGGAATCTGCCGGCCGGCGGGTATGAGATCCGCATTGACGGTCGGAATGCCGGGAGCTTCCGGGTTGATTCCGAATGGACCGACGTGAATGTCGGATGTGGTCAGGATTGTTTTAACCTTGAAATAAAAAAGAGAAACTGATGCCAATGAGGAAACTATTTGTGTTGTGGGCGATTCTGTGCATGTCGTCCTCTTGTTATTCGGATCGGCAGGCGGTGAATCCTGTCCCGTTCGATCGTGTGGAGCTGACCGGAGGTTTCTGGGAAGAGAGAATGAGAACTGAACTTGACGTCACCGTCCCGTTTTCCGTGGAGCAGAGCGCTCCTGCGGTTGAACGGTTTCGGCGGTGTGCGGACTATCTGGCCGGGCGGTCGACGGAACTTCCCGAGCCGCATCGCTTTATCAGTTCCGACCTGTACAAGGTCATGGAAGGTGTTGCCTACTCCTTGATGCAGGAGCGGAATCCCGAACTGGAGAAGTTCATGGATTCGACCATACATCTGATTGCGGCCTCCCAGCTTCCGGATGGATATCTGTACATCTCGCATATCTGCGGGAATCCCAATGTCGATGAGATGGGGGATCGTCCCTATTCATGGGTGGTTCATAGCCATGAACTGTATAACGTGGGGCATCTTTATGAGGCGGCGGTAGCCTATTATCAGGCAACCGGGAAGAGAAACCTGCTGGATGTGGCCATCAAGAATGCGGATCATGTCAACCGCGTGTTTTTTGAGGGGGATCCGGCTTACAATGGGGGCAAGCCGGTCAATCAGGCTCCGGGGCACGAAGAGATTGAACTGGCCTTGTGCAAACTCTACCGGGTGACGGGAAACAGCAAGTATCTGGATATGGCCAAACGGTTCCTTGATATAAGAGGTGTTACATATGTTCCTGACGGCGAAGGCGTTATGTCTCCATCCTATGCGCAGCAGCATCTCCCGGTGAGAGAGCAGCGAAAACCCGTGGGCCATGCCGTGCGAGCCGCTTATCTGTATACGGCAATGGCTCAGGTCGATGCCCTGACGGGTCGACACGATTATGAACAGGCTCTGAAATCCATCTGGAACAATCTCGTGAGTACGCGGATGCACATCACGGGAGGACTTGGCGCGACCGAAGGAATCGAAGGTTTTGGCCCGGAGTATTATCTGCCCAACAAGATCGCCTACAATGAAACCTGTGCAGCCGTCGCCAATGTCTTCTTCAATTATGGAATGTTTCTTGCCGAGAAGGATGCCCAATATCTGGATATCGCTGAATTGTCCCTGTTCAACAATGCATTGGCCGGGATAAGCCTTGGCGGAAACCGCTTCTTCTATGTCAATCCGCTGGAGGCGGACGGCCGTCGCAAATTCAATCATGGAACGGGCGGACGGGCCGAATGGTTCAATTGTGCCTGCTGTCCTCCCAATATTTCAAGGTTGATCCTTCAGGTTGCGGGATATATGTATGCCTGTTCGGATGATGAGATCTATCTGACCCTGTATGGCGACAGCCGGACTACGATCCCGCTCAAGGGGGTGATGTAGGGGTGGAGGAGACCTCCGACTATCCGTTTGGGGGGAATGTGAAGGTCGTTCTCCGGCCGGAAACCCCCTCCTGTTTCAAACTCAAGATGCGGATTCCGACATGGGCGGGTTCGTCCGAATTCGTTCCGGGGGGCCTGTATCGCTATACGGACTCCCGAAAAGATGGGGCTCCGGAGATTCGGGTGAACGGTGAGCCGGTGGACTATCGAATGGATCGGGGATTTGCCGTGGTGGACCGGAAATGGACCTCCGGAGATGAAGTCGAACTGATCTTGCCGTTCGAGGCTGCGTATGTCACCTGCGACAGCCGGGTCGAGGATGACCGGGGGGCTGTGGCCGTTGTCCGGGGGCCTCTTGTCTATTGTGCGGAGGAGGTCGATAACGGTTGTCGGGTTCAGAATCTGGCCGTAAACAGGCACGAAGCTCCTGGTGAGGTCTCGAAGTTCCGGGGCGGTATCATGGACGGCATTCCTTTCATATCGGTTCCCGGCAGAAGAGTGGCAACCTCCGGAGTCGATGATACGGATATCGTGATGGTGCCGTATTATGCCTGGTGCAACCGGGGTGACGATGAAACCATGATGGTGTGGATGCACGATGCCGATTGCGGATTGTCGCGTCAGTCTGAGAATTCATCCGATGCCCTTTCTGCATCTATCCGGACAATCGGACCCGACTATAACGTCGGCAATCCCGACATGGAGTGTATCGTCGACGGAGAGATTCCGGCGTCTTCGACGGATGCTGCTTCCGGATTCTGGGTGTCATCCCGTTCGCAGGGAGAGGAGAGTCTGGTCCTTACGTTCGATACCGAAGTGAGCTTGTCCTCCATCGGTATCTATTGGATGACTTGTGGAGACTGCCGGCTTCCCGCCAAATGGAGGATGGAGTATCGCAAGGATGGATCCTGGAAGCCTTTGGCGCTTTATGTGACCGATAGCTATGGTGTCGAACCGGACAAGCTCAATGTCGTCCATCCCGCTGCGGTCTTTTCTTGTGACGCCATCCGGCTTCAGGTGGAATCGGGTGGAGGAAAGTTTGGTGTCGGAGAAATAATTCTCGAATAATGGTGAAAGATAGGATGTCAATGGGTGGTCTCAAGTCGGTCCCTGCGCATTCCGATGTCGGTGAGAGTGACCGCTGCTCGCCGAAGCGACCGCCTCCACCGACGGCTGAAGTGCCGGGGTGCGTCATTATACAGCATTGAGAATGAGTATGTTCCCCTGTGGTACTTGAAAATATGTACTTACTATTAACCTAAATTAACCGTATTATGCTAAGTATTTCAACCCAATGCAAAAAGAAAGGCAAGGATCTGTACAGGTATCTGCTTGTGTTTTTATTTGTGGTTTCGGGTGCATCGGTATGTTTTGCGCAGAGTAACGATGGACGCAGTGTATCCGGAACAGTCTGTGATGAATCCGGAGCTCCCTTGGCGGGAGTTGCCGTGATTGTGAAAGGGTCGTTTGACGGAACGACGACGGATGTCAAGGGGCAATATGAACTGAGAAAGGTCTCGGACAAAGACGTTCTCGTTTTTACCATGATCGGCATGAAGTCCCTGGAAAAAACGGTCGGAAGCCGCTCTGTTGTCGATGTGGTGATGACGTCGGACAATCTGGCGCTCGATGAGGTTGTCGTGACCGGTTATCAGAGTCAGCGGAAGGTGGATCTGACCGGTTCGGTGGCCAGCATTTCGTCCGACAATCTGATGAAAACGAATCCGTTCAGTACGGAACAGGCCCTGAAAGGAAAATTCGCCGGCGTGCAGGTGATGAACAACGACGGCGCGCCGGGTGGCGGTATAACGGTGAAGATTCGCGGAGCCAGCTCCATTACGGCCGGCAGCGCCCCCTTGTATGTGGTGGACGGTTTCCCATATCCGATTTCCGACAATCCGTATGACAGTCCGCTCTCCACGATCTCGCCGGATGCGATTGAGAGTATATCCATCCTGAAGGATGTCTCTTCCACGGCCATCTATGGTGCCCAGGGCGCAAATGGCGTCGTGCTGATTACCACCAAGAAAGGATCTGAGGGCATGAGTGAGGTTTCGTTCAAGGCTTCCGTGGGTGTCAGTTCAATCGCCAATGAGATAGAGATGCTTGGCGCTGAAGACTATATGCGGGCATACATGCGTTCGCAGGTCATGAATCAGCATTGGGAGAATACCGATTTCTATGAAGAGTATAAAAACCGGATATGGGAAACGGATCCGGGACGATTCCAGTTTTATCCGGATTTCTGTCTGCGCAATGCCGTAAAACAGAATTATGAGGTCTCCTACCGGGGAGGTACCGATAAGATCCAGAATGCCACGACATTCTCCTATACGAATGAGGATGGTATTGCCATCAATACCGGCTTCAACAAGTTCTATTTCCAGACCAATACGACGTTCAAGATCCTGAAAAACCTGAGCCTCAATACCAATCTTGCATTTGACAGGGGTATCCGCACGGGCGCTTTCTGGATTGAAGACAATCTGTTCAATGAGATCCAGACCTTCTCGCCGCTGATTCCCAGGGAGTGGACCTTCCAGGATATAGACGACAACCTGTACTATACGGGGAAAATGGATAATCCGTGGCGCAAACTGACGGATATCGATTATCAAAAGATCAATGACAATCTCTCGGGGCAGGCGGAGCTGGTCTGGAATCTTCACGAGAACTGGTTTGTGAAGGGCAGCTTCGGCATACGAATCCCAAAATCCGAGACGAAGCATTTCATCCCCGAAACGATACAGGCCGGATACGACAATGGCGGAAAGGCTACGTACGGAACCGAATCCGGACTGACATTGCGCGGAATGGGGCAGGTCGGCTTCAACAAGACCTTTAACGGCAAACACCGGGTCAGTGTCAATGCCGTTTATGAGGTCAATACCAATGAGTATAACTTGTACAGTCAGGATTTCACCCATTTCAATACGGATCTTGGCTGGCACGGCATCTATGCCGCGGAAAGCGGTTCTCACGTTACGCCTCCCACGGTGGAGTATGAGAAGGTGGCCATGATGTCGGGTGTGCTGATGGCCAATTATTCCTATGCCGACAAGTATCTTTTCAAGGCTTCGCTCCGAGCCGACGCCTCATCCAAGTTCGCGCCCTCCAACCGCTGGGGCTTCTTCCCGTCGGGGGCCTTTGCGTGGAGAGTCTCGGAAGAGTCCTTCTTCAAGAACTCCGGATGGCTGTCCCGCAACGTTTCCAATCTGAAACTTCGTTTGAGTTATGGACAGGTCGGCAATGATCAGATCTCCTCGTATGGATACGTGAATACGCTGGAGTCCGGAGACCGTTACGGGGTGTTCGGCACGACCAATATCCCGTCTCTGTATCTGAACCGGATGGTGAATCCCTACGTGGGCTGGGAAACAACCGAGGAGTTCAATGGCGGTATCGATCTCGACATGTTTGGCGGCCGGCTTAACTTTACCATGGACCTCTATACCAAGACGACCTGGGATATGCTGCTGAATCAGCACCTTCCGATGCTTTCGGGATATGAGACGGTAACAAGGAACGTGGGTTCGGTACGGAACAGGGGCTTTGAGGTCAGTCTCGGAGGACGGATTCTGGAGACGAAGGATATTCTGTGGACGGCCTCTGTCAATTTCAGTTCCAATGTCTCCAAGGTGCTCAGCCTCGGCAATGATGACATGATGCTCGAGAGTCGGGACGTGGGTTCGGCCTCCAGTTCGGAGAATGTCCTTATCAAGGAGGGGCTTCCGTTGGGCCTGTTTTACGGCCTGCAGATGGAGGGAATCCGCAGCAACTGGTATCTGGACAATAACGGCGTGGGAAGTACCGATTCAAGCTGGTGGTATGCGACCGAGCGGGAGGCTCCCTACGGATTCCCCTCCTTTGTCGATGTAAACGGCGACGGCCAGATCACCATCGAGGACCGAACGGTGATCGGATGTGTGAATCCGAAGTTTATCGGAGGTTTCAATACCTTCTTCTCGTGGCGGTTCATTGATGTGGCGATGGATTTCTCCTGGTCATACGGGAATGACATCATCAACGGCAATTTCTATGAACTGATGAATCATGGAGACATCCGCAACAAGGTCGCTTCCTACTATAAAAATGAATGGTTTGCAAACAACACCTCGGGGACCTTTACCGGCCCTGGAGCCATGGACTGGTCGGGCTACATGTGGGCGGCAAGCACCTCGGAGATGGTGGAGGACGGCTCCTTCTTCAAGATGAACAATCTTGCGGTCACGTTCCATCTTCCCTCTTCGCTGTTGAACAAGTGGAGAATCCGGGATCTCTCGCTCACCTATTCGGTGAACAACGTATTTTGCCTGACGAACTATTCCGGATATGATCCTGAAGTCAGCAGCGGAAGTTCCATCGACAACAGAATCCTTTCCGGTGTGGATATTTCGTCGTATCCCTACGCAAGGACCCATACCTTCACGTTGAATTTTAAGTTTTGATTGAGTTATGATACGGAATATGAAATCAATATACAAGAAGCTGCAGCCTGGTTTTTGGGCAATGCTTGCATCCTTTGCATTTTTGACTTCATGCGAGGACTTTTTCAACCAGATGCCCAAGACGGAGCTTCCGGTAGAGACCGTATATGAGACTTACGACGGCGCACTGCGCAATGTTGCCATCCTGTATGCCAGACTTGGTAATAATGACAATGGATTGAACGGAAGCGCACGGTTCGACATGCCGTCCATAATCAATGTCGGCCCGTTCGATCTGAACAATCAGTCGAGTACGCCGCGCAGCATCTGGTCGACGCATTATAGCTTTATCGCCCAGGCCAATGCCATCCTGGAAAATATGGAATTGCACCGGGACAACCTGAACTCGACCTATTCCAGTTCGGGGTTTGACAATTTCGACTCATCCATCCAGCCGGCCGATCGACTGGAGGCCGAGACCCGTTTTCTGCGGGCGTATGCCTATTTCAATCTCTACCGGTATTTCGGAGGCGTTCCTCTTATCCTCAAGCCGACGGGACCGACTCCCGAATATGTTCCCCGGGCGACCCGAGAGGAGATGTTCAAATTCCTGTATGAAGAGCTGGACTTTGCCTTGACGCATTGTGAAAAGAATACCTCCGGAATTGGTTATGGACGCGTGACGCAGGGCGCCGTGGCCGCTTTGACCGTGAAGGTGAAGGTTTTCCACGCTTCTTATTTGCGGCGTGCGGAGAGAATCGGAGACAAAATCAACGAGACGGCATCGAGCCAGTATGAGATTTCCCAGTTGTATGCCGATGCGATCGAGATGGCGGATGATATCATCTCCGGAGAGTATGGCAGTTATAAGCTGGAGGACTATTATCCCGCGGTGTTCACCAAACAGACCGATGAAATGATTCTCAGTGCCGTCGCTTTCGAGGGCAAGGGAACCGGCAACATGATTCCCATCGGGTTTCCGGGCCCCGGCAAGAACGGTGCTCCGGGCGGCAAGGATCTGACATCCTGGCTGACGCTGCTTTATGACATTCCCATGTGGGATCATGATTATTCGCTCAAGGATGTTTGTCTGGACTATGGCCAGGTGGACCGATTCAACGATGTCTCTCCGAAACCGGGAACAACTCCGAATGATTTGATAAATCTGTATGAAATCAATCAGAAATATACATTGACCGGAGATTCGACGAGACGCATGTGGTCTTCGGTCAAGGGTTGGGTGACGGGTTCTGCCGACGGAGATCCCAACGGCCTTTGGGTGTTTGAACCGGCCGGACGTTTTCTCGGTCCGGAGTTCTATATCGAGCCGGGTCGTGTACAAGATTACACGAGTGATCAGAAAAAGGTGATGGCCAGGACCCTTGAAACCCACGAACTGGAGTGGTGGACCTCGCAGAAGAACGGACTGGATGCTCCCGGTCTGTGGAAATGTAACTGGTGGAAGATGGGCAAGTTCCGGAATCCCAACCCGTCGGAACTCTCCTCGACGTTCGATATCTCCTACGGAGGTGTTGATTATCCGATTCTCCGACTGGCCGAAGTGTATCTTCTGAAGGCCGAGGCACAGATCATGTCCGGCTCCGTGGTGGAAGGAATTCGCTCCATCAATGTGTTGAGAGACCGTGCCTGCAATCAGAGTACGACCCGGGACATGTTCGTCAATCAGGGGGATGCGGCCTATACCTATATTCCGGGCTCTGTTCTGGCCATCCCCGAAACCATCACTCAGGACCATGCCATCAAGGAGCTGCTCTATGAACGGTTGAGGGAGCTTGCCATGGAGGATGACTGCGGATGGCTGGATCTTGCCCGTTATCCGGACGTTTTGATGGAGGATATGAACGATATCTGCCGTTATCACGATCCGCTTCAGGGGGAGGCGTTTTACGGAGACCCCGCGCGGAATGAATACATGTGGCACATGTTCAATGACGAACTGATATACAAGGTATTGATGCCAATACCCTATACGGAACTGACCTTCTACCCCGAAATGCCGCAAAATCCCGGTTATTTTTAGCAGAGGCATTTTGCAGCCATACCAATTTTAAGAATGTCGAATAAAAGTTGATAATCATGAAAAAGATCATTTCAGGGTTGATTATTTCGGCGGGTGTGTTGTTTCTGCCGTCTTGCCAGAAATACGGGGATGATATCTCCGCACCCTCGGTTACAATTTCCGTGGAACCGGCCAATCCCTCGGTAGGGGATGTGGTAAGGATTACGGTACAATCCAATGGACAGTATGTTTCGTTGTATACGGGAGATGAAGGACATCGTTTTGAACGGTCGCGGATCAAGGCCATAATGGATCATGACTGGGAGTCCTTCAGCGATACCTGCTACCGGGTGTCGTACGCGAAGAATGGAGAGAAGACCTTGTATTACAAGTACTTCAAGGACTATAATACGATGGATGAGGTCTATCGTGATTTTGAATTCTTCGGGGCTGTTGAGAATGTCCAGCTCGTCCGGTATGAAAAGGATGATTTCCCCGAGGCCTTGATGCTGATGAGTTATCCGGGTACCAATCAGTTGAAATTCACGGTGACGGATCGACGAATACCGTCGGGATTCCGGATCAAGCCGGATATCCATCTTTTCGGAGGATTGGAGAATCAACCGGGTTTTTCGATCATCGAATCGCGGTATGTCGCTTGTGACGAGGACAAGGCCGTGCGGAAATATGCCAATAATATCAAGGTCCCGGCCTACTTCGGTCTGCACACGGAACAGCTCGAAGATTACAACGGAACCCCTGCCGGGTATCAATACGAGCGGTGTGCACAGGTTTCGGATCGCTATTGGGCCGTTACCCAGACCAATGATCCGTTGTCGGGCCGCCCGACCGAAGGCTTCTATCAGCTGGCTGACCTGTATAATAATGACTCTTATTTAAAACCGTTCCTCGATTGCGGAGAAAAACTGGTGATCCGTCAGATCGATCTGTATTCGACCTATCGGTGCGCACAGGAGGGAGCCGCGGATTCTCCCTGGAAGTATGACCTGGATGGAGACGGCGTTCAGGAGACCTATAACTGCGAACTGGACCCGGATACCGGACTTCCCGTAAAAGAGGCCGATTATGTGAACTATACGGGTTTCCAGGGCGATGTCTACATCTCCTTCCTGGAGATGGGAACCAATGAATATGAACCCTGGAATACCGGAGTCAATCTGGGTTCGGTCTATTCGACGAGCGGCATCTCCCAGGTTTATGAGTACGTATATACGGAGGCTGGTGAATTTACCATAACGGCCCTTGCAACGAATGTCGGGAACAAGCAGCATTCCGGTATCGACTATTCCGAGGACCGGGGAAATTCTCCGGACAATTATCCGGCCAAACGGAGTACGGCATCGGTAACGGTCAAGGTCTCTGAGTGATTGGCTCTTGAGGAATAATCGATTATGAGAAGACGGCAATCGCACTGTGGTGTGATTGCCGTCTCCATTTGGGGCCTTTCATCGTGTAGAGGATGGGGCGGATGTCGCCGGATACCGCCGCGTGGAGTGTCTCGATAGGGGACGATTCGGGTCCGGAATCTGGATCGACCCGCTCTTCACTCCGGGTCGGTATGCGTTTGCGCCTGAAATCCGGCGGGAAACAATCCTGTTACCGATCGCATGCCGGAGGTTGTTGCCGATCGGACGGGTGAAATCGGTTGCGCACACGCCGCATGCCCCTCCCCGTCTGATCGTCGGTGCGTGCCCTCCTCCTTATTCGACGCGGGCGTATTCGAAGACGTTGGCCCGGTATTTCGAACCGTCGGTTTTCGAATCCCGCGAGGCGAATCCCAGGTAGAGTTTCCCGTTGCGGACCTTGATCCCTTCGGCCTCCATGTATCCCGAGGCGGTGATCCCCAGCGAGGCCAGCGTCTGCAGATCCGAGGCGGCCGTGACGGCCGTGCGGCGCTCGACCACATTGCCCGCAAAATCGTAGATCGTCACGTAGGCCGCCGAAGGGGTTCCGTCGTTCTTGCCCTCGCCCTCGAAGTAGTAGATCAGCCCGTCGTTGACCTCGAAACCCTGCCAGGCGTAGTAGGAGACGTCGTCGGGCGTCTCGGCCAGCGATTGGTTCGGGATGCCGAACTCGCCCAGCGGGGTCAGCTTCCGCAGATCCCGGGCGTAGATCTTCGGGGATTCGGTCACCTGCGGATCGTCCGCCGCACCGCCGCCGTAGGTCAGCGACTGAAGCGTCACGGCCGACATCGGCAGGGCCATGGCCTCGCTCAGACGATACATCCGGAACCGGCGCGGTTCGGTGGGGTGCGACGTCGGGTAGTTGATCGCCAGCACGTCGTTCTCCACGTCGATGGCCGGATGCAGCTCCTTGAACGGCCCCATGTAGAACTGCGTGGTGCACTCCTTCGGGGTGACCCGCTTCCCGGCCTCGAACTTCACCCGGGCGATGGTCTGGCTGTTCCAGTACTGGCCGCTCGCATTCTTCGAGGCGTAGCAGCCCGTCCAGATGTAGAGACCGTCGTCGGCCTGTTCGATGGCATAGTTCGTGCCGTGGCCGAAGTAGTCCAGCGACATGCTCTCGCTGTAGACGTTTTCAAAGCCCGAGGCATTCGGCGATGCCGGGATGACCGACAGCCGATGGGCGTAGTTGCCGGCGATCTGCATGTAGTAGATCGTGCCGTCGTCGACGATGTCGAAGCCCTGGATCACCGTGTTGCTGGTCAGATACTGCCCCATGGAGTAGATGTTCGAGGCCGAGAACGGCGCGTCGAGCCCCGTGGTGCTTTCACCGGCCTTGACCGTCACCGGGACCGAGGCCGTGATTTCGGCCGCGCGGGCCGTGATGCGGGTTTCGCCCGCCTGGAGCCCCGTCACCTCGCCCGACTGCGTGACCGACGCGATCTGCGGATCGTCGGATTCCCAGCTTACCTCGCCGGGATCGATCGTGCCGGTCGTGCCGTCGTCGTACCGCACGGCCGTCACGGTGATCGTGGCCCGGCTTCCCTGGATCAGCCGCAGTTGTTCGACCGAAAGAACGAGCGATTCGACGGTGTGCTGAACGGGAGGAACGGTGGGCTCGTCCGTGGGTTCGTCGCCCTTGCACGACACGCACGACAGCAGGATTGCCGCGAGCAGGGCGCTGAATGTGAGAAGGTTGTTTCGTGTAGACATAATCTGTGTTTTTGAATGAATCGTACATGGACCGCGGACCGGGTCCGGAGGCCGGATCATTCCGCCGCAAAGGGTACCCCGTCCGAACGGGGTACCCTTCCAGCGCGGATTCCGGGTGAGTGCGTCCTATTTGCGCAGGGTGATGTTGTCGACAAAGAAGCGGCCGCCGGAGGTCGTTCCCGACGGGGCGCCGATGAGCAGTCGGGTCTCGCTCGTGGCGTCGGGGATCATCACCGTATTCTTCTTGAAGGCTCCGTAGCTGCCGTTCGGGAAGCGGCCGAGCGAACTCTTCGTGTCGCCCTCGATGCGGATCACCTCCACCTCGTTGACCGACGAACTGTCGTATTTGGCCACCTCGAACGAGAATTCGACGGCGGCGGTCGAACCCTCCGGAATGGCAGCCGTGCCGATCTTCGGTGTGCAGAGGAACGTGCGGTTGCTCTCCACGGCCTCGTCCCAGCCCTTCGTCGAGCCGGTGCCGAGCTGGATGTAGCCCTCGAGTTCGTAGATCAGCTGGCCGGTCCAGCCGTCCATCTCGCAGTCGTATTTGAAGAACTTGCCGGCCGAGATGGCGCCGTCGGTCGTGACGTCGGGACTGGTGGTGATGCCCTCCGTGTTGCGGAACCAGGCTTCCATGTTGTTCGTGCCGCGGTGAACCGTGCCTCCGGCCATGATACCGCCCTCGGGAGCGGTCTTGTAGGAGGCGAAGACCTCCTGACGGCGGGCCGGGTTATGGGTGTCGAACTGGCGGCTGTACTTGGTGTCGTAATCCTTCGATCCGGAGCCGTTCGGCGAGGCGAAGGTCGAGATGCTGCCGCTGAGCTGCCAGCCCAGTTCGATCGACTTCACGGGGTTCGCGCCGTTGGTGAAGCGGTCGAAGTTGACGCTGAAGATCTCGTTCGAGAAGGATTCGTAGAAGGATTTCCGGCCGCCGGTCTGACCGTTCCAGTTCAGCGCCACGTGGAGTTCGTTGCCGTAGGTTTCGAGCCCCCGGAGCAGGATCTCGAAGACCTGGTAGGTTTCGTCGATGTTGCGGACCTCGAAATCCGGCCAGGCGTTCAGCGACTGGTTGGCGTTGCCCACGTAGGGGACGACGCTCTGCATGTCGGCCGCGGTCATCTTCGTCGAGGCGGCCGGACGGCAGACGAGATAGGCCGTCGTCGGGGTCTGGCGGTAGACTTCGACAACCGAGGGGGCCGTGTTTTCGGTCGGCGTGCCGCCGATGGTCTCGACCGAAAGGTTGTCGATGTTGAGCGTCTGCTTCATCGTGGCCCGGATGCGGAAGGTGATGAATTCGTCGTTGTAGCCCGACAGGTCGATCGTTTCGGTCGAGTAGCGCCAGATCTCCGACGAAGTCGACGTGCCGCTCAGGTTGGTCATATCCTGCCACGTTTTGCCGTAGTCGAGCGTGTATTCCACCCGGATGAGGTTCTTCAGCGCGTCGTAGAAGGGTTGCTCGCCGCAGCTGGCCACGACGTTGGTGTGACCCGAGGTCTTGACGTCGAAACTCAGCTGGGCCTTTTCGCACCCCTTGCCGATGTTGACGTTGCAGAGGTAGAAGCTCAGACGCCCGTTGACGTCGGCACAGGCGGTGTAGCCGGCGATGTCGGTGATCGTTCCCGATCCGCCGACGACGTTGTTGTTCGTGTTGCCGAAGTACATGTAGCTGTCGTCGGGCTGCGAATCGTCGGTGCGGAAGGCGTTCTGGCGCAGATCCACGCGCATGCCCGACCAGTAGGCCACGCTCTTCGAACCGACGCCCGTCGGCTGGTATCCCGTGTAGTATTTGGCCAGCTGATAGAGGCTTCCGGCGCCGGTCGATTCGAGCGGCGAGGAGTTGCCCTCGTTGCCGAACGTCTCGTAGAGGATGCTCTCCATCTGCTCGAGCGAGGTGAGCTGCAGGGTCATGTGCTGGTAGTACTTCACGCCCTCGAGTTCGGTCCAGGAGTTGAAGGCTTCGCCGGCGCAGATCGTGCGGTTTTTCGTGGCGCCGTCCTCCATGGTGAAGGTCAGGCGCAGGCCGTCGCCCGCCGCGAGCTGGAAGTCGCCCATCGGGATGAGGATCTTCTGGCTCGAGGTCAGGGCCAGAAAGTCGCCCTCGTCGCCCGAGAAGTCGAGGTGCAGGCTCTTGCCGGCGCTCTTCGTCGTCGAACTTCCGTCGGTCGAGATGGTCAGTTCGGCCGAGAAGCCGCCCGTCAGATCACTCTCCGTGACGGGGGCGATGTCGAGGCTCCGGACATGCTGGCCCGTGCCGGGAAGGATCAGCTCCATGACCGCGCTGTAGGGTTTCATCGTCAGCGGGATGCTCTGCGGAGCGGTGGTCCCGTCGTAGGAGCAGCTGCCCGAGCCGAAGGCGATGACCGGAGTGGTGTTGACGCCGTTGACCACCTTCTGCACGGCGGGAATCGAGACCTCGAAGGCTCCGTCGGCGTAGGGCGAGTAGGGCATCACGGCGTAATAGTTGAAGGTTGCGGCAGTCTGGCCCCAGGCCGGGGTGGCGCTGCCTTTCGGGGTGAGGGTCGTCGAGGTGCCGGCCGCCGCGGTGGCGTATTCGGCATAGGCGAGGTTGTCGCCCACGATGCCGACACTCTCGCCGGCGGTGAACGAGACGATGCCTTCGGAGACGGCCGAACGGGTTCCCCAGCTCTCGGAGATCACGTTCGAACTGGTCATCTCAAGCGTGAAGGCGGTTGTTTCGGACGGCGAACCGCCGCCCTCGGTTTCGTCTTTGGAGCAGCCTGCGGCCAGAAGCAGCAGGGCCCATACTGCGAATGATCGTTTCATGGTGTTAGGGTGTTAGGGTTTTATGTCGATTGTCGGTTTTACCACTCGGGGTTCTGGGCCAGATTGCCGTTGACGTCGCGGGCCGCCTGCGGAATCGGCCGCAGGTACATGCGGTCGTTCCAGACCCGCTTGATCGGCTCGAAGACCAGCTGGTTGTTCTGGAGCGAAAGGCTCGGATTCTGCGCCAGAACGATGTATTCGGTGCCGATCTCGGTGCCTTCGCGGTCCTGCATCACGCAGATGAACTTCGTGCCGGCGGCGTTGAGGGGCTGCTTGCGTCCCAGCGGAGCGTAGATGCCCGTCCACGGACGTTCGATCAGCTGGCCCAGTTTCCAACGCATCAGGTCGTCGTAGCGGAGGTTCTCCATGAAGAGTTCGATGCCCCGTTCGCGGCGGATCTCGAGGATCCACTTGTCGCTGACCGAGTTGTCGAAGTAGCTGATCAGGTAGGGATCGGCCGTCTGCGGAGCGTCGGTTGCAACTCCCGCGCGGGCCCGCAGCCGGGCGATTGTGGCCGCCCACTCCGTCTGTCCGAATTCACCCAGCTCGGCCTTCGCCTCGGCGTAGTTGAGCAGCACCTCCGCAAAACGGAAGATCGGAAGCGAATTGTAGCTCTGCGCACTCAGCTCGTAGGCATCGTCGTCGATGTTCCACTTGATGACCTGGTAGCCCGTGCGGGTGATGCTGAAGTTGGGGGTGTACTCCGCCTCGACGCCGTTCTGTTTCTTGCGGTAGGCCGGGGTGATGATGGTCTGCTGCAGGCGGTAGTCGCGTCCCGAGAGTTCGTCGACGTAGCTCTTCGTGGCGTAGTCGGGCTGGTCGGTGTAGCGCGATCCGTCGAGCAGCAGGTAGGTGTTGAGGAACTCCTTGTCCATCGACCAGCAGTTGCCGTTGGTCGAGGAGTTGAACTTCCAGGTCGTCTCGTGCAGCAGCGGCAGCGATGCCGAATACTCGCGGGCCCAGAGGATCTCCGTGTAGTCGATCTTCTCCTGGTTGAAGAGCGTGTGGTACTGCGTGGCGACGTTCGCCGGGTTGTCGACCAGCTGGTAGGGGCTGTTGTTCATCAGCGCCTCGCAGGCCGTGACGGCCGCCCGCAGGAAGTCCTCCGCCTGCTCGTATTCCGTGCTCCAGGGGGCCTGTGTCTCGGGGTTGGTCGTGTGATACTTGCGGTAGGTTCCCTCGAAGAGGCAGACGCGGGCCTTGAAGGCCTGGGCGATGTAGCCGTTGATGACGCCGCAGTTGACGTATTTCGATTCGGTGGAGCAGTTGCTGGCCGCGAAGTCGAGATCCTCGAGGACGCGGTGCATGACGTACTCCCGCGAATCGCGCCCCTTGTAGAGGGCCTCCTGGTCTTCGGCATCGATCGGTTCGTCGTACCAGGGCACGCCGCCGAAGGTGCGGACCTTCGCGTAGTAGAACCATGCGCGCCAGAAGCGGGCCACGCCCTGATAGTGCAGCAGGGTCTTTTCGTCGACGTCGGCCTCGCCCATGTGCTTGAGGAAGTAGTTCACGTCGTAGAGCATTTTCCAGTCGCCGGTATCCCAGCCGTCCTGCTCGTTGGGGCTCCACGATCCGGTGAAGAAGTTCGACTGGTTGGTGCGGGCCACGCAGTCGGCGTCCTGATCGCCGTAGGTGAGCGTCGTGTAGGAGGGTGTGTAGGCGTTCAGCAGTCCGTTGGCGTAGGTCTCCAGACTGCTCTCGTTGGTGAAGTAGGTGCTGGCCAGTATCGTGCTCGGCGAGTCCTGCTCCAGAAAGTTCTCGCACGAACTGAATGCCACGGCCGTGGCGGCGAGAAGTATGCTGATCTGTTTTTTCATGGTCGAAGTCTGTTTAGAAGGTGATGTTGACGCCCACGGTGACCGACTTCAGCATCGGGTAGCTGTAACCGTCGGCCTGGTCGCCGTTCGCGTAGCTGTTGGCGCTGTTGAAGTCCGTGTCGCCGGCCTGGATGACCTCCGGGTCGAAGTTGTCGGTCCATTTGGTGATCGGCGACCAGGTGAAGAGGTTCTCGCCCGTGACATAGACGCGCAACCCCTGCAGACCGATCTTTTTGAGCATCCGCTTCGGGAAGGTGTAGTCGATGGTGATGTTTTTCAAACGGCAGTACGAGGCGTCGACCAGGAAGCGGTCGTTGGCCGCCTTGCTCAGCACGCCCTGGGCATCGGTCGTCAGGTAACCCGTCATGCGGGGCCACAGGGCGTTGGTGTTGCGGTTCTCCTCGGTCCAGATGTTGTCGCCCGTGTGGGCCTCGAGCATGAACGAGTAGGGACGGTTGTACTTGCCCCAGAAGTATCCGGTATTGATGCCCGGATACCAGTCGCGCTTGCCCACGCCCTGGAAGAAGAGGCTGATGCCCACGCCGCAGTAGCTGGCGTTGAGGTTCAGACCGTAGGAGTAACGCGGCGTCGAGTTGCCGATCACGCGCATGTCGCCCGGATCGTCGGCCGTATTCTTGCCGTAGTCGATGGCGCCGCTGCCGTCCAGATCGACGAACTTGATGTCGCCGGCCTGGAACTGGTTGCCGTTGCGGTTGATGCGGAAGAACGAGCTCTGATCGGGCCACGAGGCGGCCTCTTCGTCGCTCTCGAAGAGCCCGGCCACCTTGAAGCCCCAGATTTCACCGATCTCCATGCCCTCGTAGTAGTCGGTCAGCATGCGGGTGGCGTTGTTGTAGCGGGTGATGAAGCTGCGGCTGTCCCAGACCATCGCCTTGATGCCGTAGGAGAATTCGCGGCCGCCGAGCTGGAAGGCGTCGCGCCAGCCGAGGCTCAGTTCCCAGCCTTCGGTCTTCATGTCGGCGTAGTTGCCCTTGGGCGAGTCCTTGCCGAAGACGGCCGGCAGCGTCCGCCCGACGGTGTACATGTCGGTGGTCAGGCGGCGGTAGTAGTCGCCCACGAAGTTCAGCCGGTT
Organism: uncultured Alistipes sp.; assembly: GCA_944321945.1. Classification (GTDB taxonomy): domain Bacteria; phylum Bacteroidota; class Bacteroidia; order Bacteroidales; family Rikenellaceae; genus Alistipes. Next base: position 120,624 of record CALUNE010000003.1, on the reverse strand, counting down.
GTCCAGCAGGTCGATGTCCAGTCCCACGTCGTAGGTCGTGGCGCGTTCCCAGGTCAGACCGTCTGGAATCGGGTTCGGAGCCAGCGTCTGGGCCACCTTGCCGCCGTTGACCAGAATTGACGACTGGGCGATGGACATCGTCTGCAGATAGGCGTAGGGCGAGACGCTTCCGTTGCCGAGCGTGCCGGCCGAGACGCGGATCTTCAGGTTGTCGAGCCAGTCGCGCGTGCCGGCCATGAAGGCCTCCTCGGAGATGCGCCAGCCGACCGATGCCGAGGGGAAGAATCCCCAGCGCTGGTTGGTCGGGAATTTCGACGATCCGTCGTAGCGGGCGCTCACCTCGGCCAGGTAGCGGTCCTTGTAGTTGTAGTTGACGCGCCCGAAGAAGCCGACGTAACTCCAGATGTAGCTGCCCGTGTCACGCACCTCGTAGTAGTCGCCGTTCATGAGCGAGAAGTTGGGTTTGTCGTCGCGGATCAGCCCCCGGCGGTAGACCGAGGTTCCGCGGTAGCTCTTCCATTCGACGTTGTAGCCGGCCATGACCTTCAGCGAGTGGTTCTCGCCCAGGCGGGGCGTGAAGGTGGCGAAGCCGTTGTTCTTCCAGTAGTCGAAGTTGTAGTGCTGCTCCTCGTAGGAGTCGGTTTCGGCGCGCGAACCGGTGATTTCGGGCCCCAGACCGTATTCGTAGATGTTCTCCTTGCGGTTGCGCTGCGAGTTGTTGAAGACGTAGGAGAAGTCGACCTGGAAGTCCAGCACCTCGGGGATGATGTGGAACGTGTTGACGAGTGTCTCGGTCATGTCGAACTTCAGGTTCTCCTGGTAGGAGAGTCCCGTCTGGAAGGCGGCGTAACCGATGCAGACGGCTGCGTCGGTGTAGCTGCCGTCGGGGTTGAACGGCAGGGTCATCGGGTAGCCCTGATGCTCCATCTGGCGCTGGAACGACATCTTGCCGCTGTAGGCCATCGGCTGCTTGTACTTGCGGCGCACGAAGTCCAGACTGTTCTCGACCGTCCACCAGTCCTTGATGCGGGCCGTGATCTTCGCGCGGCCGTTGGCCTGCCAGTACCAGTCGCTGTCCGAATTGTAGATGCCGTCCTGATGGAAGTAGCGGCCCGAGAGGAGGAACTGGATGCGGTCGCTGCCGCCGGTCATCGTCACGTTGTGCTGGTGCGAGAGGGCCACGTCGCGGTACATCAGGTCATCCCAGTCCGTGTTTCCGAAGTATTCGTAGCGGCCCTGGTCGTTGACGCGCCACGGTTCGGCCGAGGGATCCGCGGCACGACGCTTCAGCTCCTCGTACCAGGCGTCGTTGTAGGGGAAGAGGTTGTTGATGCTCGAGGGTTTGTAGCCGTAGCAGTTGACGTACGATTCGAGGAACTGCTCCATCCATTCGACGCTGTTGGTCACCAGCTTGGGCTCGACCGTGCGCGAATGGAACGATACGGCGCCGTCGTACTTGACGGTGAACTGGCCCGCTTCGGCGTTCTTGGTCGTGATGAGGATCACGCCGAACGATCCGCGCGCACCGTAGATGGCGCACGACGAGGCATCCTTCAGCACGGTGATCGAGGCGATGTCCTCGGGGTTGACCGTCGTGAGATCGCCTTCGACGCCGTCGACCATCACCAGCGCCGAACCGCCCGAACCGATGCTGTTCGTCGCACCGCGGATGGCCAGCGTGGCGCCGTGGCTGGGCTTGCCGTCGCGGAATTCGAGCGTCAGGCCCGGTATCTGGCCCTGCATCGAGCGCACGACGTTCGGATTGGGCCGCGAGGTGAGCTCCTCGCCCCGGATCTGCTCGATGGCCCCCACCACGTCGCGTTTCTTCTGGGTGCCGTAGCCGACGACGATCACGTCGTCCATCAGATTCTGGTCCTCATTGAGCTGCACCTCCAGCCGCGTACGGGTGCCGACCTGGATGCGTTCGCTCCGGTAGCCGACGTAGGAGAAGAGCAGCGTGTTTTCGGGTGAGACCGTGAGGGTGAAGACGCCGTCGGCATCGGTCGACGTGCCCTGGGTGGTTCCTTCGATGAGGACGGTGACGCCGACGAGCGGCTCGCCCTGCTGGGATTTCACGATTCCGGAGATGCTCCTGCTCTGGGCGAGAAGCTGTCCCGACACCAGCAGCAGAAGCAGCGCCAGAAAGCCTGCCTTGCCGGACCGGCGGATGGCGGATCGGTTGTCAGAATGGTTCATATTCGGGTTGTTTGATGTGTTAGTGTCGGTTCAGATAGCGTTTCGGCGCCCGGGTGGTCGTGCGGATGATGTATTCGCGCAGTTGGGCGGCCTGTTCGTCGGTAGCGGTCAGATAGCGGGCGTTGCCCTGCGGATCGGGGGTAAAGCGGGTGAATCCCCGTTCGTCGACGGCAATGCGTCCCCGCGGACTTGGCGTGAAGAGGTCGGGCCGGAGCAGCCATACCACCGACAGCAGATCCCACGTGGCACGGTCGTAGGGCATCGTGTGGTAGTTGCGGTAGCCCTCGACCACGGGATGGAGCGGTGCCCAGCCGAAGTCGTTCTCGATGGCCGAGCCGGGGTACATGATCCGTTTGCCAAGCTCGAAGGGGTTCTGCACGATCGGGGTCTCCCATTCGGCGAAGAGTTTGCGCATGGCCGCCGTATCGTTGACCACGTTGTATTCGGCGCGTTGTTTTTCGCCGTAGCTGCCGGCCATGATCGAGAGCAGGCGGACCTTGCGGGCGACCAGTTCGCGCCCCGTGAGCCGGGAGAGCGAATCGGCCGGGCTGTCGAGCAGTTTGGCCAGTTCGGTGGCGAAACCCAGCGACAGCACCGTCACCGAATGGTCGGGTTGTGCGGCCAGGATGCGGCGGTAGAGGACGACGGGCTGCTCGATCTGCTGCGGACGCTTGCTGCGGGCGAAGGCCGGTGCGTCCGTCGAATCGGTCATTGCGCAGACGGCGGCCGTATAGTCCGGAGCCTCCTCGTTGCGCACCGGTGTGGTCGAGCGGGCCAGCGGGATGTCGGGGTATCCGTACCACGTGTTGAGGATGTCGATGTAGTCGGTGGCCGTGGGGCTCAGCTTGTGGTTGCCGATGGCCAGCAGATCGATCCGGCCTTCGTCCATGGCCTTGTAGATCAGATCGAAGGCCAGTGCGTCGTCGATGTCGTTGCCCATGTCGGTCTCGACGATCAGGCGGATGGGTTCCGTCGTCCGGTCGTCGGGCCCGGAGGCGCAGGCCGTGGCGCCGAGGAGCAGCAGGGCGGTGAGTGTCGGGATGGTTTTCATGGCGATGGGGGTCAGTTGCTGCCGGAGACGACGATCGAGCCGAGGCCGGCGATGAAGAAGAGGAACATGACGATCAGCAGGGCCGAGGTCTTGCGGTCGGCACCGCGGAACTCCTTCCAGATGAAGACGCCCCACACGGCGGCAATCATCGGAGCGCCCTGCCCGAGGGCGTAGGAGACGGCGGCTCCGGCCTTGCCGGCGGCGATGTAGCTGAAGGCCGTGCCGAGACACCAGATGGCGCCGCCGAGCATGCCGACCAGATGGGTCGCCAGCGAACCGCGGAAGTAGTCGCGGTAGGCAACCGGTTTGCCGACGAAGGGCCGGCGCATGGCGTAGGTGTTGAAGAGCAGGTTGCTCAGCAGAACGCCGATCGAGAAGACGAAGATGGCCGAATAGGGGGTCAGCATACCGGGGGTGGGCGATGTGAAGTTCTCGAGGTCCATGGCGGCGGCCACGAAGCGGTAGAAGAACGACATCAGCACGCCGGCAACGACGGCCAGCAGGATTCCCTTGCGGTTTTGCGAGGCGGATTCGCCGCCTTGGCGCATGCGTCCCGAGGCGATGCCGTTGCAGACGATGGCCACGACGATCAGCGCCACGCCCAGAAACAGAATGACGGGATCACCTTTCGGGGCGCCGATGTAGTTGATGATGACGCCGAGAACCAGGGCCAGTCCCACGCCCAGCGGGAAGGCCACCGACAATCCGGCCAGCGAGACCGATGCCGAGAGCAGGATGTTCGAGGCGTTGAAGATCACGCCCCCGAGGATGACGCTCCCGATGCCGCGCCATTCGGCCTGCGCGAGGTCCGTCAGGAAGGGGCGGCCTTCGGTCCCGAAGCTGCCCATGGTCAGACCCAGCAGGGCGGCGAAGAGGACCATGCCGATGACGTAGTCCCAGTAGAAGAGTTCGTAGCGCCAGGTCTTGCCGGCGAGTTTTTGGGTGTTTCCCCACGAGCCCCAGCAGAGCATCGTGATGAAGCAGAAGAGTACGGCCAGGGGATAACTGTGTACGACAAACATGCGATCAGAAGTTTTTGAGGTTTGATTCGGGTTTGGGTGCGATGCGGTCGGGATGTCGGGGGCGGTCAGCGCGCATCGATTTCGCTGCGCCAGGGGATCGAGGTCTGGGCTCCGGGCCGGGTGACCGAGACGGCCGAACAGCGGGCGGCGAAGCGGGCTCCCTCGACCAGCGTCATCCCCTCGGCCAGGGCTACGACCAGCGCTCCGTTGAAGACGTCGCCGGCGGCGGTCGTATCGACGGCCGTCACCTTGCAGGCCGGAACGATTGTCTCGGCGTGTGGCGTGCGGATCAGGGCGCCGTGACATCCCAGTGTGATAATGACGTTCTCAACCCCCTTTTCCAACAGCCGGGCGGCGGCTTCGGAGGCCTCCTGCGGCGTGCGGACCTGGCAGCCCGTCAGGATCTCGCTTTCGCTGCGGTTGGGGGTGATCAGATAGATCTTGCGCAGCAGCTCGTCGGCGATCGGGTGGGCCGGGGCCGGATTGAGAATTACCCGGGTGCCGACTTCCGCGGCCTTTTCGATGGCCCGTGCGACGCTCTCCATGGGGATTTCGAGCTGCAGAAGCAGGTAATCGGCCTCGGCGATGCGGTCCGTGAGGGCGTCGATGGCCTCGGGACCCAGCAGCCGGTTGGCTCCCGGGGCTACGGCGATGCAGTTTTCGCCGTCCTCGGCGACGTAGATCAGTGCCGTGCCGGTCGGGGTGTGCGAGGCGGTGAGGAGGGCGCGGGTGTCGATGCCGTCGTTGGAGAACTGCTGGCGGAGCGAGGCGGCATTGGCGTCGTCGCCCAGACACGATACGAAGGTCACGTCGCCGCCCAGTCGGGCTGCGGCTACGGCCTGATTGGCGCCCTTGCCGCCGTTGGACTGCATGAAGCGGGCCTCGCCGACGGTCTCGCCGGGGGCGGGAAGGTGTTTGACGCAGGCGATCAGATCGATGTTGCTGCTCCCTATGATCAGAATTTTGCTCATCGTTAAAAGGTAGTAGGGTTGGTATTCGGTGTGCGGTAGCTTCTCAAGGGTTGGCGAGGGGCGTTTTTCCCGATTTGCGCCGAACGTTTCCGGATTTCGAGGCGGACCGATCCTTTGTTTTCGCGCGCTGATACGTGGGGTCCGCTTTCTAATCCTGATTTTTTCGCGTCGTTTGCGCCCTTCGTTTGCGCAAATGTAATTACTTTTTGGAAACATCCAAAATAAATTGCTTGTTTTTTGTTTACTTTCTTGATATTTTCATATATTTGTAACGAGCGAACAGAAAATAAAGAAAATGAAAAAAGAAAGTCTCGTCAGTGTCGCCGAACGTGCCGGATGCTCGGTCTCGACCGTTTCGCGGGTCCTGAGCGGCAATGCGGCCAAGTATCGCATCAGTCAGCCTACCGTCGACCGCGTCATGGAGGAGGTCCGGCGTTGCAACTATACGCCCAGCCTGCTGGCCAAGGGGCTCCGGACCAATCGCACCGATACGATCGGGCTGCTGATTCCCGACATCGAGAACTCGTTTTTCGCTCATGTTGCCGGAGTTATGATCCGTGAGGCGCGCAACTACAATTACAAGGTGATCGTCTCCGACACACAGGAGGACGACCGCAACGAGCAGGATGGACTTTCCGCTCTGTTGGCTCGGAGCGTCGACGGCATTGTCGCCGTGCCCTGCAGCAGCAATGCCGAACTTTTTGCGGGGATTCAGCGCGACGGAATGCCGCTGGTGCTGGTCGACCGTTATCTGCCCGAAGTGCAATCGTTGTCGTATGTAACCACGGACAACTATCGCGGGGCGGTGATGGCGACCGAATACCTGCTCGAGAACGGTCATCGCCGGATCGTCTGCATTCAGGGCACGCCGCATTCGATGCCCGTGCGCGATCGTGTGCGGGGATTTATGGATACGATGCGTGCCCGCGGACTGGGTGAGCGGGTGGCGGTGCGGGGCGAGGATTTCTCGGTACAGAACGGCTACCTGGAGACCAAACTGGCTCTTTCGGGGGCGGGGGAGCGTCCGACGGCTATTTTTGCCTTGAGCAACCTTATTTTGCTCGGCGTGGTGAAGGCCGTGCAGGAGTCGGGGTTGCGTATCCCGGATGATATTTCCGTCATCTCGTTCGACGACAACATGCTGTTCAATTACCTCGATCCGGCCATCACCTGCATCGCGCAGCCCACCGACGAGATCGGTTCGCTGGCCATCAAACTGTTGATCCGGGCGATTCGCGAACCGGGAACGGAGGCTTCGCGCCTGCATCTGCCTCCTACGCTGGTGGTTCGCCGTTCGGTGCGCAATCTGTTGTTGTAGGAGTATTTTGCGTGGCCGGCGCGGTGTATGCTGTCCGGATGAGGTCCGGCGGACGGGCTGAACCGGATGTCGTTTGGCGCAGACGTCCCGGAAAAAAGGTGCCCCCTCCTTCGTGTCTCAGACGAAAGGAGGGGGTTCTTGTGTGAAGAGTCAATGTTTGCGTCGTAAGATACGGATATCGATCCGGAACAAGCCGGACTGGCGTCCGGTTGTACGGATGCGACGGTCGGTTGTATGGATGTCGCTCCGTTGCTGTGTGGCGGACGTGGATCAGGCGAGGGGTTCGGGGAGTGATTCCTTCCGGGCTTCGGCAAGCAGTTCGCCCAGCGTTCCGATGTGATCGACGATCAACTCGGGCTGGCGCGGAGCCCGGTCGGCCACCTCGAGTGTCGTTTCGCCCGAAAGAACCAGTACACCCAGGGCTCCGGCGTTGTGGGCCATCTCGATGTCGGTATAGATGCGGTCGCCTGCCATGATGGTCTCGTCGGCCCGGAGTCCATGGCGTTGCAGAATGCCCGAGAGCATGTTCGGATCGGGTTTCCCGAGCGTGATGTCGGGTTTGCGGCCCGTGGCGTGTTCGAGGGCCGCGCAGATCGATCCGCAGTCGACCAGCACCGTCGGCAGATTGGTCGGGCAGACCCGGTCGGGGTTGGTCGCCAGGTAGGGCAGCCCCTGTCGGATCCACCAGGCTGCACGACACAGTCGCCCGTATGAAAGCGTCATGTCGAAGGCGACGACCACGGCATCGGGTCGGTCTTCGGCCGAATCGGTCGTCGAGACATAACCTGCCGCCTCGAACTCCGAAATCATCGACGGAGTGCCGAGCAGAAAGAGCCGTCGGACCGCCGGATAGTGGCTTCGCAGGTAGTCGATCGTGGCCAGCGTCGTGGTATACATCTCTTCGCGGGAGGCCTGGATCCCCAATGCTTGCAGTTTCTGCAGGTAGTCGGCGATCGATTTCGAGGGGTTGTTCGTCAGAAACGAATGGCCGATTCCGAGTTGCCGCAGTCGGGTCAGGAAGGCGGGCGTCCAGGCAAAGAGCTCCGATCCCATGTAAATCGTGCCGTCCATGTCGAGGGCGACGTGTCGAATGCCGGCCAGACGCCGCATCAGCTCTTTGTGCTCCCAGATGGAGCGGTAGCGGTCAAAGCTGCTCATCTTGTCTTGTTGGTTTTTCCGGTAGGTGTGCGGTTCGGTGCGTCTTTCGGCCGGTTATCGGCGTTCGAGATTCAGCCCCTCGAACAGATAGGGATAGTCGGTCTCGATGACGTCGCATCCCGAGGCGATTTCGAGGATATAACCCTCCTGCTTCTGGGTTTCGGTGGCACGGCGGTCGTGGGTCGGGGCTACGGAGATCATGCACATGATGCCCTGGCGGTGGAGCGAGTCGTAGAGCGGCTGCTGGTCGGCGTACATCATCGTGCCGACGTAGGCCATCATCTGCGAAGCGGGGATCTGTGCCTCACGATAGGCGCGGTATTCGGAGAGGTTCTTGCACCAGGCCGAGAACATCGCTTCGGGATCGCGGTCAAGCAGCATCCGGGCCTGTCGGGCATTGTGGACCGTATACATGACGTTGGCCGGGTCGAGACGGTTGATGAATTGCGACATGAACTCCAGCGGTACGTCCTTGATGTCGAGGTTGAGGATCGTTTTGCCCTGGCTCCAGCGGATCGCCTCCTCGAGTGTCGGGATGCGGAAGTCGGTGAGCTTGCCGTCGCGATCCTTCAGCCGGAAACGCTGCAGCTCTTCCCAGGTGTAGTCCGAGACGGGGCCGCTGCCGTCGGTCGTGCGGTCGATCGTGGCGTCGTGCATCAGGACGATCACGCTGTCGCGGGTCAGCCGCGGGTCGATCTCGAAGAACGACGGCATGATTGTGAGTGTCTTCTCGAACGATTCGATGCAGTTTTCGGGATAACCCGAGATCATGCCTCCGCGATGTCCGCTGATGACGATCGGACGGGTCGGCGAATAGCGGAACCAGGCGTGCAGATCGGTGCGGCTCTGGATGTCGATGTGGCAGGGGGTGCCGGCGGGTGCCGGAGTCTCCGAACACGAGGCGCCCAGCAGGGCGATTGTTCCGAGGAGCGGAAGCAGCAGTTTGTTCATGTCTCTTTGAATTTGAGGGTTCGTTCTTTTTGCGGTTATGACCCTTTCGTGCAGGAATTCGGGGCTTTTGCTGTTGCTTCGTCCGGTGGGGACGACGTGAAATTCTGCGTTTTGGGTTTTCAAATTTATGCTTTAATTTCCTTTTTGACAACTTTTTTTGTTGTTAAAATTTGGTTTCATGGCCTTATCTTGTGCTGCTTTATGGGCTATTTGGTTGATTAAGTGTGTGTTGTATTCGCCCCGCGCTCGGTCCCATTTTGCTGTTTTATTTTCGATACGGTTTGAATGAAGCGTTTTTATGTTTCTTATTCTATCTTTTTATATCTTATTTCTTCTTTTTATTTGCATAAAAGAAAATTTGTCTTTACTTTTGTCAAGTCCGGATCGATTCGGCCGCCTTCCTGTCATTCGCTGCGGATGCCGGTTCGGATGATCGAAATCGTCTTTATATAATAGGTAACCAAAATCAACTCGTATGGATAAGATCGAAAGCGCTTTGAAACGTACGACCGATACCCGGGCCGTGGTGTTCGGGGTCGGAACCCTTCCCCGTGTGGCCGAACTCTTCACGCAATTGTTCCCGGGTTGCCGGGCCGTCGTCGTGGCGGACCCCAACACGTGGCGTGTGGCCGGCGAGGAGGTTCACCGCACCCTCGAACAGGCCGGCATTCCGCAGGACGATCCCCATCTCTTTACCGATCCGGGACTCTATGCCGAATGGCGTTTCATCGAGGAACTCGACGCACGGCTCTCGCGTACGGATGCTATTCCCGTGGCGGTCGGATCGGGCGTCATCAACGACCTGACCAAACTCTCGTCGCACCACAACCATCGCCGCTACATGATCGTCGGAACGGCTGCCTCGATGGATGGTTATACGGCTTACGGCGCCTCGATCACCAAGGATGGCAACAAGCGTACGTTCGATTGCCCGGCTCCGCTCGGTATGCTCTTCGATCCGTCGATTGCCGCTGCGGCCCCGGCCGCTCTCTCGGCATCGGGCTACGCCGATCTGATCGCCAAGATCCCGGCCGGCGCCGACTGGATGCTGGCCGATGCCGTAGGAGCGGATCCGATCGATCCGTTTGCCTTCGCGCTCGTGCAGGACGATCTGCAGGAGGCGTTGTCCGATCCCGCAGGGGTGCATGCCGGAGACGTCGCGAAAACCGGGCAGCTGGCCGAGGGGTTGATTCTGAGCGGATTCGCCATGCAGGCCGTGCAGTCGAGCCGTCCCGCTTCGGGGGCCGAGCATCAGTTCAGCCACCTTTGGGACATGGAGCATCTGCGCTATAACGGTGCGTCGGTGTCGCACGGCTTCAAGGTCGGCATCGGAACCCTCGCCACGACGGCTCTCTTCGAGATGCTGCTCGAAGCGCCGGTCGAAACGCTCGATGTCGAACGCTGCGTGGCGGCGTGGCCCACGTGGGCTGAAACCGAGACGACGATCCGCAGCCTCTTCGAGGAGAATGCCGATCTGGTGACCCGCGCCCTGAAGGAGACGCGCGACAAATATGTGGCGGGCGAGGGTCTGCGCGAAGAACTGACGCGTCTGAAGAGGGCCTGGCCTCAGCTGCGCGAGCGTATCAGCCGCCAGATTATCCCCTTCGGCGAGGTGCGGCAGCGCCTGCAACTGGTCGGTGCCCCGTATGAACCTGAACAGATCGGCGTGTCGCGCCAGCGTTTCCGCGAGGCCTTCCGGCGGATTCCCTACATGCGCAGCCGCTATTCGGTGGTCGACGTGGCGGTCCGCTGCGGATGGTTCGAGGAGTGGCTCGACCGCCTGTTCGCTCCCGGTTGCATCTGGAGTATTCCCCGCCAATAAAGAGGACGGACCTGTTTTAGCCGTTTTGTAACCATTTTGTCATCCGAACGGTCTATCTTTGTTGTCTGATGTAATTCGTAGTACGATGACCCCCGAACAGAACAAACGTTTCAAACAATGGCAAATGCGCACGATCATCGCCACGATGATCGGCTACGCGCTCTTCTATTTCGTCCGCAAGAACTTTTCGCTGGCCATGCCCGGACTGGAGGCCGACCTGGGCATCTCGAAGGTCAGTCTGGGTATCTTTCTGACGCTCAACGGTATCATCTATGGTCTGTCGCGGTTCGTGAACGGCATCCTGGCCGACCGCATGAACGCCCGCTGGTACATGGCCATCGGTCTGGCACTCTGCGCCGTGGCCAACTTCGCCTTCGGATTCGGCGAGGATATCTCCACGTGGATCACCGGCGAACAGACCGGCGACCGCTTCACCAATACGATGATCCTCTTCATGGGCATCATGTGGATGGTCAACGGTCTGCTGCAGGGGGCCGGATTTCCGCCCTGCGCGCGGCTGCTCACGCACTGGATCCCACCCACGGAGCTGGCCACGAAGATGTCCATCTGGAATACCTCACACTCGATCGGCGCCGGACTGGTCGTGATTCTCTGCGGCTACATCATGGGCCATCTGGGACAGAATCTCTCGGCCGATCCCGAGGCCGTGGCCCGTATTGCCGGTCATCTGGGGGCCGATCCGTCGGACCCGGCCGCCATGGCCACGGTGATGAATTTCGCGGCCCATTCGGGAGCCTGGCGCTGGTGCTTCTGGATCCCTTCGGCCATCTCGTTTGCCGGGGCCATCGGTCTGGTGGTCTTCCTGCGTGATACCCCCTCGTCGGTGGGGCTGCCCGAACTCGAGGGCACTGAGCTGCACGAGGAGACTGCAGCCGCCGAGGCAAAGGGCGCTGAGCACAAGGCCTTCCTGATGAAGCATGTCTTCCGCAATCCGTTGATCTGGATCCTCGGTGTGGCTAATTTCTTCGTCTATGTCGTCCGCTTCTCGGTGCTGGACTGGGGGCCTTCGCTCCTGAGCCAGTCGAAGGGGGTCAGCATGGCTCATGCCGGCTGGCTGGTGGCGATGTTCGAGATCGCCGGCATCCTCGGCATGTTATTCGCCGGATGGGCTACGGACCGCTGGCTGAAGGGACGTGCCCATCGGACGTGTGTCTTCTGCATGGCCGGAGCCGCACTGTTTGTCTTTCTCTTCTGGCGGCTGCCGGCCGATGCGCCGATCGGACTGCTGTTCGCCACGCTGTGCGCCGCCGGCTTCTGCATCTACGGACCCCAGGCCCTGATCGGCATCGCCGCGGCCAACCAGGCCACCAAAAAGGCTGCCGCTACGGCCAACGGCCTGACCGGTCTGTTCGGCTACGCCTCGACGTTGGTCTCGGGCGTCGGTCTGGGGTACGTTGCCCAGCATTACGGCTGGAACTGGGCCTATGTCGGAATCCTCGCGATGGCGCTGATCGGCATGGCGGTCTTCCTGCTCATGTGGGGTGCCCGGGCCGACGGATACGATGATCCGGCCGCTGCGAAGCATTGATTCCGGTCAAGCGGGACGGCGGAGGACCACCGTTCCCGCCGTCCCGGGCCAACCCGATCCGGTCGTGCGGTTCCGTTTTTGGAAAGACCGGATTTTTACCTATCTTTGCCCTTGACAGAGGGGACTTTGTCGAACCCGATTGAACGCAGACTGCCATGTTGAGCATTGCCGAACGACACAAATACATTCTCGATTCGCTGAACGAACACGGATTCGTGCGAATCACCGATATCGCCAACGAACTGGGCGTAACGAAGGTCACCATCCGCAAGGATGTGAAGATCCTCGAGAGCAAAGGCCTGCTCTACAAGGTTCATGGCAGTGCCCGCCCGGCCAACCCCCATGTGGCCGACCTCGACGTGCATGTCAAGGACAACATCAACCGTGACGCCAAACGGGCCATCGCCCGCCGTGCCGTGGAGCTGCTCGACGACAACGATTCGGTGATCGTGGCCTCGGGGTCGACGATCTATGCCTTCGCCGAGGAGATCCGCATGCGGGCGTGGCATCATCTGAACATCGTCACGCCGTTCCTGCGGTTGGGGGTGCTGCTCAACGAGGTTGAGAACGTCGATGTGGTACAGCTGGGTGGTACGATCCACAAGAAGTCGCTTTCTGTACTGGGTACCGAGGCCGCGCGGGGGCTGGACGACTGCATCTGTTCGAAACTCTTCTTCGGGGTCGACGGTATCGACCTCGAACACGGCATCACCACCTCGACGATCGAGGAGGCACAGCTGACCCGTCGGATGATGGCTTCGGCCTCGCGTACGATCGTGCTGGCCGATGCGTCGAAATTCGGACAGCGCGGTTTCGGACGCATCGGTTCGCTGGAGGATGTCGACGTGATCGTGACTGATGCCGAGGTTTCGGAACAGATGGCTTCGGCGCTCGAAGAGGCCGGTGTGGATCTGATCGTCGTCAAATAATCCGGAGGCCGGAGGAGCTGCGGGGCGGAGGATGATCAGACCGGTGAACAAGGGGCCGGAGGAGCTGCGGGGCGGAGGATGATCAGGCCGGCGGTACACGGGGCCGGAAGACTGCGAGTGGCCGGATAATCCGACCGGCGGATGGCAGGACCTCGTTGCGGCCCCAGTATCTTCAATTTCAATCCGCTTTCGAAACAGAGATCTGAAAAGGGTCGGCACGCAAGTTGCCGGCCCTTTTTCGTATTCGGAGAACGTCTGCGCAGGGTGTCCCGACGCGTTGGCAGGCGCGTTCCCTCAGACGGCCCGAACCCCAAGAATTGGGCTGCAACCGCTTGATTGAAAAAAAATTGTTATATTTGCCCGAATTTTTAAACCAAAACATACGATGGGAAACTTACTGAAAGGAAAGAAGGGTCTTATCTTCGGAGCCCTGAACGAGCAATCCATTGCCTGGAAAGTGGCGGAACGTGCCGTGGAGGAGGGAGCCGAGATTGTCCTCACCAATACAGCCGTCTCGATCCGCATGGGAACCATCAGCCAGCTGGCTGAAAAATGTCATACGATCGTCGTTCCGGCCGACGCCACCAGCGTTGCCGACCTCGAAAACCTGATCGACAAAACCATGGAGCATTTCGGCGGCAAGTTCGACTTCATGCTCCACTCGATCGGTATGTCGCCCAACGTCCGCAAGGGCCGTACGTACGACGATCTGGACTACGACTACCTCTCCAAAACACTCGATATCTCGGCCATCTCGTTCCACAAGGCCATCCAGGTGGCCCGCAAGAAGGACGCCATCAACGAGTGGGGTTCGATCGTGGCGCTGTCGTACATCGCCGCCCAGCGTACGCTGTACGGCTACAACGACATGGCCGATGCCAAGGCGCTGCTCGAATCGATCGCCCGCAGTTTCGGCTACATCTACGGCCGTGAGAAGCATGTGCGCATCAACACCGTCTCGCAGTCGCCGACGCAGACCACCGCAGGCAGCGGCGTGCTCGGACTGGGCGATCTGATGGCCTTTGCCGAGAGCATGTCGCCGCTGGGCAACGCCACGGCCGAGGATTGCGCCGATTACGTGCTGACGCTCTTTTCGGATTACACGCGCAAGGTGACGATGCAGAACCTCTACCACGACGGCGGTTTCTCGTCGATGGGCATGTCGCGCCGTGCGATGAAGACCTACGAGAAGGGCATGCGTTTCGACGACGTACACGAACATCAGTATCCCTTCGGGGGCGATCCTTCGGAGGCGAAGAAATAGTCCGGATCCGGGGCGAGTCGGCGTTCGAATATACGCGAAACGCCCGGCAATCGCCGCAGACCCGTGGAAAAGAAAAGAGCGATGGCTTCTGCCACCGCTCTTTTCTTATCAGGTTGTCGGGGGTATGCCGGGCCGGATGGGTTGTGCCGTGCCGAATGGGTTGCGCCGTGCCGAATGGGTTGCGCCGTGCCGAATGGGTTGTGCCGGGCTGGACGGTGCGTGTCGGGGCGGGTCAATACTGGGGACCGCCTTCGTGCAGCTCCTCGCGGGTGAGCGGCCGGCGGTTCAGGGCCCGCCAGACGTACCAGACGTAGGCCACTACGACGGGGATGAAGAGCGATACCCAGGCCATGACGCGCAGCGTAAAGAGACTCGACGATGAGTTGGCGATGGTGAGCGACGACTGCAGATCGCTCAGCGAGGGGTAGTAGGCCGTCTGGTTCCAGCCGGCGAGCAGCAGCAGCGACAGCACCGCGAGGATGCTCCCCGCTCCGCCGAACCAGATGGCGCGGCGGCTGCCGTTCCAACCCAGACGGATGCTCCACAGCACGGCCACCACGCCGACAATCAGCGTCACCGCCACGTAGGGCAGCACCAGCAGGTTGTGGAGGTATTTGTAGGGCTCGAGGACGATCACCCCTGCGGCGTCGGCCGTGGCACCGTCGGCGAGCAGCAGCGCCACGAGCCACACGACGAAGAGGATGACGAAGGCCACCGAGACCTGGCGCATGCGGCGGGCGGCACGCTGGCGGAGGGTTTCGTCGGCGATGTCGTTCATCAGATACTGTGCGGCGAGGGTCAGTGCCAGCAGTGTGATGCAGACGCCCAGCAGCACGTTGCGCCAGTTGGCGACGGCCTCCAGCCCGTGCCACGGCGAGGTCCATTGCGAGATCACGGCGGCGCCTCCTTCGCCGGCCAGGTTCAGCCGGTCGACGGTGAACTCCGCACCGGTGAAGAGCGTGCCGACGGCCGTGCCGATCAGCAGCGGACCGAGGATGCCGTTGATCATCAGGAAGATGTTGAAGGTCTTTTCGCCGAAGACGTTGGCCGGTTTGCGGCGGTATTCGTAGGCCACGGCCTGCAGGACGAAGCAGAACAGGATGGCCATCCAGACGTAGGTTGCCCCGCCGAACGACGTCGAGTAGAAGAGCGGGAACGAGGCGAAGAAGGCCCCGCCGAAGGTGACCAGCGTCGTGAAGGTCAGCTCCCACTTGCGGCCCAGCGAGTGGGCTATCAGGTTGCGTTCCTCCTCCGTGCGTCCCAGGTCATAGAGCAGGGCCTGGCCGCCCTGGACGAACATCAGGAAGACGAGCAGCGCGCCCAGCAGCGCAATCAGAAACCACCAGTAGTGTTGAAGCAGCGACAGCGTATCCATGGATCAGTCGTTTTTGGGCCCGAGGGCGATTTGACGGAAAAGAATGCTCAGTTCGGCGATGAGCAGCGCCGTGAAGAGTGCCAGGAAGAGGAAGAAGGTCGTGGTGACCGAGCCGCTGGGGATCTTCGAGGCGGCGATGCCTACGGGCATCATCTCCTGAATGGCCCAGGGCTGGCGGCCCACCTCGGCGACGATCCATCCGGCCTGCGAGGCGAGGTAGGCCAGCGGAATCGTCCAGACGGCCACCCACAGCAGCCAGCGTTTCGATGCCAGACGGTCGCGGCGGTTCAGCCACCAGACGACGGCCAGCAGCAGGATGAAGAAGCATCCGGCGCCGACCATCACGCGGAACGAATAGAAGAGCAGCGGCACATTGGGTACGAGCTGCTCCGGACGGTCGATGTATCCGTATCCGAAATAGGCGAAGTAGTCGCGCAGGAAGGCCTCGCCCTCGGGGGTCGAGCGGTCGAAGAGCCGGCTGACAGCCTCCATCGTGGCCGTATCGCCCGCATTGCGGGCCGTGCGGTAGCGCTCCAGTTCGTCGATGGCGGCACGTCCGCGGCGCATCTTCTCTTCGGCCGACAGAATGCCCCGTTCGGCATTGCCCGCGAGCAGGTCGTTGATGCCCGGGACGTAGGCCCCGGCGTCGCGGAAGCTCATCACCGAGAGCAGTTTCGGGATATCGATCCTGAAGTGGAAGGCATCGTCGTTCGAGCTTCGTTCGGCCTCGGGGCGCAGCACGCCGACGACCGTGAGCGGAGCTCCCTCTCCGCCGTCGTAGAGGGCCTCCATGGCGGCCAGCTTCATGGGTTGCGTTTGGGCGGCGATGGCTCCCGAACGGTCGCCCGTGTAGGCCGTGGCGAGGGCGAAGACGAATCCGAAGACCGAGGCCAGGGCGATGCTCTTCGAGGCCATGCGCTTTTCGCGCCCGCGCAGCAGGTACCAGGCGCTCACCCCCACGACGAACAGCGCCGCCAGCGTGAACGACGAGGTGACCGTGTGGAAGAACTTGTTGACGGCCACGGGCGAGAGGGCCACCTCCGAGAAGGAGGTCATCTCGTTACGCACCGTTTCGAGGTTGAAGTCGCAGCCCACGGGGTGCTGCATCCAGGCGTTGGCCACCAGAATCCACCAGGCCGAGAGGTTGGCGCCGATGGCCGTGAGCCACGTGGCCGTGAGGTGGAATCCGCGGGAGACCTTGTTCCAGCCGAAGAACATCACGGCCACGAAGGTCGCCTCGAGGAAGAAGGCGAAGATGCCCTCGATGGCCAGCGGGGCGCCGAAGATGTCGCCCACGAAGTGGGAGTAGTTGGACCAGTTGGTTCCGAATTCGAATTCGAGGATCAGCCCCGTGGCCACGCCGATGGCGAAATTCACGCCGAACAGGCGCATCCAGAACTTGGTCGTGCGGCGCCAGAATTCGTCTCCGGTGCGTACGTAGAGGGTCTCCATCAGGGCGACGAGGACCCCCAGACCGAGGGTCAGCGGAACGAACAGCCAGTGGTAGATGGCCGTCATGGCGAATTGGGCCCGTGACCAGTCGACGGTCGAGAGGTAGTCGGTAATCATGGTATCAGTTTTCGGGGATCAGGTTTTCGAGTACATAGTCGGCGCGTTCCTGCGGGTCTTTCCCGGCCAGCAGGTCGGGGAAGAAGAGCAGCCGCAGGATGACGAACATCACGAAGAGTTTGATCAGAATGATGGCCCAGAGCGTGCGTCCGAGAGTCATCTCCCGGAATCCGTCGACGTAGAATCGGAATACGCTGCGCAGGGTCTTCATGGCGAGGTTCGGTGTGTGGTTCGGTCAGGCTGTCGGAATCAAAGGTAGTGCTTTTTTGCAGAATTCCGCCATTTCGGGCGAAAAAACCGTGTCGGGGGTGTTGCGGACGGCTGTTTGCGGCGGGTTTTGCCATCGGCCGGCCGACCGCTATCCTGCAGGAACGGAGCCCGTTGCGAAAAAAGTTCCCCGTCCCGGGACGACGGTCTGCTGCGAAACCGCCAATTTTTCGTACTTTTGCCCCTCGAACATGCTCGAACAAATGAAGGAAAATACCGCAAAACTCCCCTCGCCGTGGGTGTCGGCCATCCCGCTGGTGGTCCTGACGCTGCTGCTCTACGTGGTGATCCGCGCCTTCGGCGGCGCGGCCATCGACGGCGGAAGCCAGATCGCCCTGCTCTCCGCCACGTCGGTCTGCGTGATGCTCTCGATCGGCATCTACCGCTGCCGCTGGGCCCGCCTCGAGGAGGCCATCATCGAAAACATCCGCGCCTCGGCTTCGGCCATCCTGATCCTGCTGCTGATCGGCGCCATCGCCGGCACGTGGATGATCTCCGGCGTGGTCCCCACGCTGATCTACTACGGACTGAAGATTCTTCATCCGGCCTTTTTCCTCGTGGCCTCGTGCGCCATCTGTGCGATCGTCTCGCTGATGACCGGCAGCTCGTGGACCACCATCGCCACCATCGGCGTGGCGCTGATGGGAATCGGCCGGGCGATGGGATTCCCCGAAGGGTGGGTTGCCGGCGCGATCATTTCGGGAGCCTACTTCGGCGACAAACTCTCGCTGCTCTCCGATACGACGGTGCTGGCTTCGTCGACCGTCGGTGTCGACGTCTTCACCCACATCCGCTACATGCTCTATACGACCGTGCCGTCGATGCTCATTGCCCTGACGACCTTCACCGTGGCCGGACTGACGCTCGACCACGGCGCCGCCACCCATGCCGAACTCTATGCCGAGACGCTCGATGCGACGTTCCACATCTCGCCCTGGCTGCTGCTGGTGCCGCTGGCCACGGGCATCCTCATCGCCCGCAAACTGCCGGCCATCGTGACGCTGTTCTGTGCGGTGGTCTTTGCCTGCGTGGCGATGCTGGTGGCACAGCCCCATCTGGTGATGCAGGTCGGCGGCGGCACGGAGCTCGATGCCATGACCGCCTTCCGCGGCGTGCTGTCGACCTGCTACGGACCGACGGCCATCCCCACCGGGACGCCCCAACTCGACGAACTGGTCGCCACGCGCGGCATGGCCGGCATGCTCAACACCGTGTGGCTGATCATCTGTGCGATGTGTTTCGGCGGGGTGATGACCGGCAGCGGCATGCTGCGCTCGCTCACGGAGATCTTCCTGCGCTGGGTGCGGCGGACCTTCTCGGCCGTGGCCTCGACCGTCGGCGCCGGCATCTTCTTCAACCTCTGCACCGCCGACCAGTACATCTCGATCATCCTCTCGGGGCGCCTGTTCCGCGAACTCTACGCCGAACGAGGGCTCGAACCGCGGCTGCTGAGCCGTTCGGTCGAGGATTCGGCCACGGTCTGCTCGGTGCTGATCCCCTGGAACTCGTGCGGCATGACGCAGGCCACGGTCCTCGGCGTCTCGACCTTCGTCTACATGCCCTACTGCATATTCAACATCGTATCGCCGTTGATGTCGCTGCTGGTGGCGGCCATCGGCTGGAAGATCAAAAAACAGCAATGAATACCGAACTTGTCATCTTCGATCTCGACGGCACGCTGCTCGACACGATCGGCGATCTGGCCGTCGCCTGCAATGCCATGCTGGCCCTGCGCGGGCTTCCGCAGCACTCCTACGAGGAGTATTGCCACTTTGTCGGAAACGGCATCCTGCGTCTGGTCGAACGGGCCCTGCCCGAGGTGCTGCGCACGCCCGAAAACGTGGCGGCGGCCCGGGCCGACTTCGTGAAATACTACATCGACCACATCGACTGCCATACGAAACCCTATGCCGGGATTCCGGAGCTGTTGCAGGAACTCACGCGTCGCGGCGTGCGGATGGCCGTGGCCTCGAACAAGTTCCAGGCCGGAACCGAGAAGCTCATCGCGCGGTTCTTCCCCGGGGTGGAGTTCGTGGCGGTCTTCGGACAGCGTCCCGACGTGCCGCTGAAGCCCGATCCGGCGGTCGTCGACGAGATCCTGGCCCGGGCCCGTACGCCGAAGGAGAGGGTGCTCTATGTCGGCGATTCGGGGGTCGACATGCAGACGGCGCGTGCCGCCGGAGTGCGCTCGGCCGGCGTGACGTGGGGATTCCGCGACCGGGAGGAGCTCCAGGCAGCGGGCGCCTGCCAGTTGGTCGACCGTCCCGATCAGCTGATTGCGCTGTTGTAGCGCGGCCCTCGGGGTGGCGGGGAAGGCGCTATTGGCAATAAAGGCGTACGTCGTCGGCCGTGATGCGATCGCCCGAGAGAATCAGCAGCCGCTCGACCACGTTGCGCAGTTCGCGGATGTTGCCCGTCCACGGCATCCCGCGCAGCAGCGTCACCGCCTCCGCATCGATCGGCTTGGGCGGCTTGCCGTATTCGTCGGCCAGCGTGCGGATGAAGTGGTCGACCAGCGTCGGGATATCCTCGGGGTGCTCCCGGAGGGCCGGAACCCGGACGACGATCACCGCCAGGCGGTGGTAGAGATCCTCGCGGAAGTGCCCCTGGCGGATCTCCTCGCGCAGATCCTTGTTCGTGGCGGCAATGACGCGTACGTCGACCTCGATCTCCTTGTCGCCGCCCACGCGGCTGATACGGCTCTCCTGCAGCGCCCGCAGCACCTTGGCCTGTGCCGCCAGCGACATGTCGCCGATCTCGTCCATGAAGAGCGTGCCGCCGTCGGCCTGCTCGAACTTGCCCTTGCGCTGCTTGACGGCCGAGGTGAAGGCCCCGCGTTCGTGGCCGAACAGCTCGCTCTCGATCAGCTCCGAGGGGATGGCCGCGCAGTTCACCTCGACGAACGGTGCCCCGGCCCGCCGGCTCTTCGCATGCAGCCATCGCGCCACGAGCTCCTTGCCCGTGCCGTTCTCTCCGGTGATGAGCACCCGCGCCTCGCACGGCGCCACCTTGTCGATCAGTTCGCGGACGTGTTCGATCTCGGGCGAACGCCCGATGATCTGCTCGGCCTGCACGGCATGGGCCCGGCGGCTGCGGTGGGGTGCGGCGGAGGGTGGCGCCGGGACGGTCTCCGGCTGGTCGATCGTCCGGTGGATCGACTGCAGCAGGCGGTTCATGTCGACGGGTTTGGTCAGAAAATCCCGCGCTCCGTTGCGCACGGCCGCCACCGCCGTGTCGATCGACGGATCGGACGACAGCGCAATGACCGGCACCCCCGTATCGGGAAGCGCAAAGGCCGTGTCGGAGATGATCACATCGAAGGGAATCTTCCCGCACAGCGAGGTGGCCGTCGCCTCGTCCTCGGCCGCCTCGGCCGAAAATCCTTCGTATTCCAACCGCTCCCGCAAAACGTTTCGCACGCTTTTTGATCGGTCCAGTATTAAAACCTTTGCCATAGCTTGTTTTTTCTGAAATTTTAGTACATTTGCCGAAGATATGCTCCGGATCAGCCTCTGTTTTGCACGGCTTCCGTCCCCAAAGGTAGGGCTTTCTGCGGCGTAAAACCAATCCCGACGCCGCAACCCCGGGTTCGGATTTCCGGTCGTAGATCTCTTGAATCGGTTCATCGCGGAAACCCGCCCGGACACCCCGGCGGACGTTTTGAAACAGATTGTCGAACCGCACACCGCACTATGAAAAAGAACTATAACTACACGCGACGCAAGTTGTATCTGCCCGAATACGGGCGCCACATCCAGGAGATGATCGATTCGCTCATGGAGATCGAGGACCGTCACGAACGCAACCGTCAGGCCCGCGCCGTCATCGCCGTGATGGGCAACCTCAACCCGCTGCTGCGCGATACGGCGGACTTCACGCACAAACTCTGGGATCACCTCTTCATTATGTCTGATTTTCAGCTGGATGTCGATTCGCCCTATCCCCGTCCCTCGCGCGAGGAGCTGACCGTTTCGCCCCGCCACATGGCCTACACCCAGAGCCGTATCGCCTACAAGCACTACGGCAAGTATGTCGAGCGCATGATCGGCAGTCTGACCTCGGTCCGCGATCCGCGCGCCGTAGCCTCGACGGTCGACAACCTGGCCCGGTACATGCGCACGAAAAGCTACGAATACAACCAGGAACACCCCAACAACGAGGTGATCGTTCGTGACATCAAACGCATGTCCGGAGGAAACATCCAACTCGATGAAGAGGCCCTGAATAATCTCCGAAGCGACTATAAACAGCCCTTTTCGGCACGTCCCCAGAAGGGCCCCCAGCAGCATCGTCAGCCCCACGCACAGCAGCGTCAGCAAAAAAACCGCGGCCAGCAGGCTCACCGCGGTTTCGTGAAAAATAACGGCGCGCATCGCAATTCTTCGAAGTAAGCGGTACGGATTTGCGGAAAAATAGTTATCTTTACTTCCATTAAACCGCGAAAAAGTTCATTCATGAATACACAAACGTTTTTCGGAACGGTTCTGGCAGGCGTGCTGTTGTGCGGCTGCCAGTCGTCGAAAGTGAAGATTTCGGGCCGTTTCGTCGGAAACGACGCCTCGAAGGTCTATCTCGAACAACTGGCCCCGCTCTCGCCGGCAATCATCGATTCGGCGACGCTGGCCGAAGACGGCGGATATGAGTTCCGGCTCAAGGAGGTCGCTCCGACCCCCGTTCTCTACAACCTGATCTACGACGGCGAACGCATCCCGTTGCTGCTGGCCGGCGGCGACCGGGTGACGGTCTCGTCCGTGGGCAGCGTCGTGCGCAACTACACGGTCGAAGGCTCTGTCGAATCGGATCTGCTGCGGCAGTTCTACCAGGCGTTCGTGGAGGGGGCCCAGCAACTCGATCTGCTGGCCGCCCGTTTCGCCGAGCCCGACCTGAGCGAGGCACAACGCAAGGAGCTCGCTTCGGAATATACGGCCGAATACTACCGCATCCGCCGCGAACAGCTGCGCTTCATCATCGAAAACAAATCCTCGCTGGCCGCCGTCTATGCCCTCTACCAGCGGCTGCCGGGCGATGCCTATCTGTTCAACGGCGACAGCGACGTGGTCTACTACCGTACGGTGGCCGAAGCCCTCGAGAAGAGCTATCCCGAATCGCCCTATCTGCAGACGCTGCTGGCCGAGATTACCCGGATGGATGCCCGGCTGAACCTTTCGTCACGCATCACCGAATCGAAGTACCCCGATCTGGAACTGATGGACATCTACGGCAAGAAGATCCGCCTCTCGTCACTGGCCGGGAAGGTGATCCTGCTCGACTTCTGGTCCGCCGAACTGGGCTCGAGCAACCAGCTCAATGCCGATCTGAAGGAGATCTATCGCAAGTATGCCGAGGCTCCGGTGGGCTTCGAGGTCTACCAGGTGGCCATCGATACGTCGAAGCCGCTGTGGATCACGGCCGTACAGGAGCAGCAGCTGCCCTGGATCTCGGTAAGCGATCTGCGCGGACGCGGCTCGGCCGCCCTGGGCCTCTACAACGTCCAGAAACTCCCGACCAACTTCCTGATCGACAAGAACGGCTCGATCGTCGCCCGTGACATCTACGGCAAGGAGCTGGAGAAGAAACTGGCCGAACTGACCGGATTATGATCTATTTCGCGTCCGATATCCATCTGGGCGCGGGCGACCGTCACGTGGCCAGGGCGCTGGAACATCGTTTTGTCGAGTGGCTCGACCGCGCCGGACGCGATGCCGAGGCGATCTTTCTGGTAGGCGACATCTTCGATTTCTGGTTCGAATACCGGCGGGTGGTGCCCAAAGGCTTCGTGCGCACGCTCGGCAAGCTGGCCGAACTGACCGACCGCGGCATCCGCGTGGTCTTCTTCACGGGCAACCACGACATGTGGGTCGGCGACTACCTCGCGCGTGAATGCGGCGTGGAGATCTTTACCTCGCCGCAACTGCTGACACTCGCCGGAAGGCAGGTCTTCGTGGCCCACGGCGACAACATGAACATCGACGGACAGCCGATCCTCAAACTCCTGAACCGCACGTTTCGTTCGCGGACGCTCAAGTATCTCTTTTCGTGGGGGCTGCACCCCGATCTGGCGCTGAAGTTCGGCCACTGGTGGAGCGGCAAGTCGCGTCAGAAACACAACGATGCCGACGAGCGGGCCCGGCTGACAGGCCGCGGACAGGGCTTCGACGAACGGCTCACCGAACCGCTGATCGAATATGCCCGGCAGTATGCCGCCACGCACCGCGTAGACCACTTTGTCTTCGGTCACATGCACTTCGCGCGGGATTTCCGCGAAGGGGGGCTGCATGTGGTGAACCTCGGCGGGTGGGAGAAGAACCCCTCCTACGCCGTGCTGGACGAAGGGGGCGAACTCACACTGAAAATGCTCGAATCATGAAACAATACCTCGATCTGCTGCACCGGATCCTGGACGAAGGGATCGTGCGCGGCGACCGCACCGGAACCGGAACCAAAGGGGTCTTCGGCCATCAGATGCGCTTCGATCTGGAGGCCGGCTTCCCGCTGCTGACCACCAAGCGGGTCTTTCTGAAGGGGGTGATCCACGAACTGCTGTGGTTCCTGAAGGGGGATACCAACATCGCCTACCTGGTTCGCAACGGGGTCCATATCTGGGACAACGACGCCTTCCGCTACTACAACGAACTCTGTGTGAAGAACGGTGTGCTGCCGCTCGACCGCGAGGCTTTCCTTGAGGCGGCGGGCGAGGAGTCGCCCATCGAGGGCTACCGCTTCGGCGATCTGAACCACGTCTACGGCTATCAGTGGCGTTCGTGGCCGCGGCCCGACGGCGGGGTGGTGGACCAGATCGCCCGGGCCCAGGAGCTGATCCGCACGAATCCCGAGTCGCGGCGCATTGTCGTCTCGGCGTGGAACGTCGCGGAGATCGAACAGATGGCCCTGCCGCCGTGTCACGTGCTGTTCCAGTTCTACGTCGCCCGGGGGCGGCTTTCGTGCCAGCTCTACCAGCGGAGCGCCGACACGTTCCTCGGCGTGCCGTTCAACATCGCCTCCTATGCGCTGCTCACGATGATGATGGCCCGGACGTGCGGACTGCGCCCCGGGGAGTTCATCCATACGCTGGGCGACACGCACCTCTATCTGAACCATCTGGAGCAGGCCGCCGAACAACTGCGTCGCGAACCGCGTCCGCTGCCGACGATGCGGCTGAATCCCGACGTCGGGTCGATCTTCGACTTCCGGTACGAGGATTTCACCCTCGAGGGCTACGACCCCTGGCCGGCGATCAAGGCTCCGATGTCGTTCTGAACCCTTCGCAAGGATCGTATTTATAACTAAAGGTACGCACAGACATGCTCTCCATCATCGTGGCCGTTGCGGAAAACGGCGTCATCGGCGACAGAAACTCCCTCCTGTGGCACATCTCGGAGGATTTGAAACACTTCAAGGCCCTCACGACGGGCCATCCCGTCCTGATGGGGCGCAAGACCTACGAGTCGATCGGGCGTCCGCTGCCGAACCGGACCAATGTCGTCATCACGCGTCAGTCGATCGAGATCCCGGGCTGTCGGGTGGTTCATTCGCTCGACGAGGCCCTTGCGCTGTTCGGCCCCGACGAGGAGCTGTTCGTCATCGGCGGCGGAGAGATCTATGCCCAGGCGTTGCCGCGGGCCGAAAGACTCTATCTGACGCGGGTTTTCCGCAATTACGAAGGCGATACGCGTTTCCCAAACTGGAACGAGGACGAATGGCGGCTGGCCGGCTCCGAGACCTTTGCCTGCGGCAAGGATTATCCCTGGCCCTTTGCCTTCGAACGCTGGGAGCGTCGTTGAGGCAGGCGGCCGCGCGGCGGTGACGGCCGACATTGGGGTCGGTTTCTGATTGGGGGCGGCTGATTGGGGGCGGCTGATTGGGGGCGGCTGTTTGGAGGCAGTTGTTTGGAGACGGCTGATTGGAGACGGCTGTTTGGCGTCAGGTTCGGAAAACCGGCATGCGCTCGGCCGGCTCTCACGGCTTCCCGTCCCGGGCTCTCACGGCTTCCCGTCCCGGACCTTGCGGCTTTCCCCGTCCCCGCAGCTTCCTCGTCCCTCCCGGACCTTGCGGCTTTCCCGACCTTGCGGCTTTCCCGACCTTGCGGCATTCCCGACCCCGCGGCATTCCCGTCCCCGCGGCTTCTCCGTCCCGGAGCGAAAATTACGCATTTATACCACCGCGCAGCCGGCGCGGAATCCCTACCTTTGCACTGCAAAGGTTTTTTTGTACGATAAGGTATGGGAAAGTATTTCGACATGCTGATGGAAGACGTGCGCATGCGCGAGGGGTTGAACGCCTGCATGAACTGCGGCGTCTGCACGGGCGTATGCCCCGCGGCCGAGTTCTACAACTACGACCCGCGGCAGATCGTCTCGATTGTCCAGTCGCGTGACGACGAGGCCATCGAGGCTCTGCTGAAGAGCGATACGATCTGGTATTGCGGCGAGTGCATGTCGTGCCGGCCACGCTGCCCGCGGGGCAATACGCCGGGCTACGTCATCCAGGCCCTGCGCACGCTGTCGCAGAAGCTCGGCTTCTTCGTCGAGAGCGAAAAGGGCCGTCAGCAACTCGCCCTCAAACGCATCATCGGCGAGAACATCCTCCGCACGGGCTACTGCATCGTCCCGCGGCTGGTCAAACCCGAACTCCATCCCGAACAGGGCACCGTCTGGCAGTGGATCTACGACCACGACAAGGAGGTCTACGGGCAGTTTTCGCCCGTCTACATGCGCCACGGCGCCGGAGCCCTGCGCCGGCTGGACGAGGAGTCGCTCGCCGAGATCAACCGCATCTTCGAAGTCAGCGGCGGCAGCGAGATGTTCGAGACCATCGAGAAACACTCCGACCGCAAGGCCCGCGAAATGGGCTACGAGGAGGGCGCCGATCAGCAGTACATGATGGACGTCTTCACCAACAACAGCAACGAGCATTATTAGCAGCAAATTCACTCATGACGATGAAACGCAGAAGCTGGCAGGAGTATCAGAAGGAGATCGCCGACGACCGCTATTATTACGCCCGCAGCTGCATCCGGCAGAACTTCTTTCCGGGCAGCGAAAAGGCCTTTATCGATATTCTGACGAACGATCTGGGCAAGGATCTGCTGGACGACCCGAAGCACTCGTCCTGCACCGGAATCGGCTACCATTCGGACATCGTGCCGCTGGAGACCATCATGACGGTGGTGGCGCGTCAGTTCTCGCTGATGAACGAGGCCGGCTACGAGAACTTCGTCACCTCGTGCATCACCTCGTTCGGCATCTACACCGAGATCCTCGCCACGTGGCACGAATTCCCCGAAACCGAGGAGAAGACCCGCGAAAACCTCTTCAAGGCCACGGGACGCGAATTCCGCAAACCGGCCAACGTCGCCCATACGTCGGACGTGATGTTCCACTTCCGCGATGAGATCGCCGCGCGGGCCAAACACCGCCTGGTCAATGCCGTGACGGGCGAACCGCTGCGTGTGGTCGAGCACATCGGCTGCCACTACGCCAAGATCTTCCCCAAATCCGGAATCGGCGGGTCGGAATTCCCCTACGTGCTGGCCGGCATGATCGAATCGTGGGGCGGCGAGGTGGTCGACTATCCCGAGCGTCGCCACTGCTGCGGATTCGGTTTCCGCAACTACCTGGTCCAGGCCAACCGCGGCTATTCGATCGCCAACTCGCACAAGAAGCTCGAAAGCATGGCCCCCTACAAGCCCGATTTCATCGTGGCCAACTGCCCGGGGTGCGCCATGTTCCTCGACAAGTGGCAGTATGCCATCGCCGAGATGGAGGGGACGACCTACGGCCAGAACGGCCACGGCATCCCGGTACTCACCTACGAGGAGATGGCCGGACTGGTACTGGGCTACGACCCCTGGGCGCTGGGCATCCAGATGCACCAGGTCGACGTCGAACCGTTGCTGGACAAGATGGGCATCGAATACGACCCGGCGGCCAAGTATCTGGGCCGCAACGGCAAATACATCGGCAAACCCGCGTCGGCGGTGGTCAACTGCTGCCCGACGGACACGATATACGACATCAGAGAGTAATGAAGAAACGCATCATCGTCATTGGCGGCGGCGTAGCGGGCATGCAGACGGCCCTGCGCCTCGCGGAGCAGGGCATCGAACCCGTGATCGTCGAGAAGGAGCCCGAACTGGGCGGTAAATTGAGGGGCTGGCACGTGCTGTTCCCCACGTTCACACCGGCCGAGCAGGTGCTGACCGATCTGCGGCGGAGGGTCAATGAACGCGGCATCGAGGTGATGACCTCCACCGAGGTTGTCGGCCTGGAGCCGCGCGGCGTTACGCTCGCCGACGGCCGCCGGCTGACGTGCGATTCGGTGGTGCTGGCCTCGGGCTCGACGCTCTTCGACGCCTCGATCAAGGAGGAGTACGGCTACGGCATCTACGACAACGTCTTCACGTCGGCCGACCTCGAGCGCATGTTCAACGAGGGCCGCGTGACCAAGGCCGACGGCTCGGCTCCGCGCCGCATCGCCTTCCTGCACTGCGTCGGTTCGCGCGACGAGAAGGTCTGCCAGCAGCACTGCTCGAAGGTCTGCTGCGTGACGGGCGTCAAGCAGGCCATCGAGATGAAGCGCCTCTTCCCCGAGGCCGACGTCTTCAACTTCTACATGGACATCCGCATGTTCGGACCCGGCTACGAGGAGCTCTACCGCGAGGCGCAGCAGTCGTACAACATCCATTTCGTGCGCGGCCGCATCTCGGAGGCGAGCCCCACGCTGGAGGGACGTGTGCAGATCAAGGCCGAGGATACGCTCACGGGACGTCCGCTGCGCATGAGCGTCGACATGCTGGTGCTGCTCATCGGCATGCGCGCCAACGACGACAACGCCCGGCTGGCCGACGGCGCCGGCCTGCAGCGTGCCCGGAGCGGCTTCATGGCGCCGCGGGATCTTTTCCTGGGCAATGTCGCCAGCAATGTCGGCGGCATCTTCTACGCCGGAACCGTCACCGCGCCGAAGACCATCGGCGAATCGTTGAACGAAGCAACCGCTGCGGCCGATGCCGCGGTGCGATACGTGGAGGCATAGCGATGGCAGCGATCAATTTCGGATATACGATCTCGAAGCCCCGGGTCATCGACCTGGACCGCAACAACCTGCGCAAAAGCGACGAGATCCTGCGCGAGATGCCCGAACTGCAGACCTGCATCGGCTGCGGCGCCTGCACGGCCATCTGTACGGCCGGCAACCTCACGTCGTTCAACTTCCGGCGCGTTCATACGCTCGTCCGCCGCGGCGAGTACCAGGGCGCCTACGAGGAGATGAACAAATGCATGCTGTGCGGCAAGTGCCGCCTGGTCTGCCCGCGGGGGATCAATACGCGCGGGGTGGTGATGCTCATAAAACGTAAACTGGGAGATTTCTGACGATGACTTTCTACGCACCCTTCTGTCTGCCGTTCATCCTCGGCGCTGCGGTGATGTTCCTCACCCTGGCGTGGAAGTGGGGGAAATGGCTCTGGCTGCTGCCGCGACGCGACAAGATGCGTCTGCTGCGCGGCCTGCCCACGCGGCGCACGCTGCAGGCCGTCGGCGAGGTCATCAGCGAATCGCTGCTCCACCGGCGCATCTTCCGGGTCAATCCGCTGCTGGGATACATGCACATGTCGCTGGCCTTCGGATGGTTCCTGCTCATCGCCGTGGGGTGGATCGAGACGATCGCCTACCTCGGTTTCCGATACGTTCCCCTGCAGGGACACGTCTTCTTCAAGTACTTCGCCACGGGGCTCGCCCACAAGCCTGTGTTCGATCAGCTGATGGATCTGCTGCTGCTCTTCGTCCTCTCGGGCGTGGCGCTGGCCTGGGGCAAGCGCTTCTACTCGCGCGCCATGGGGCTGAAACGCACGACGAAACACGTTCTCGGCGACCGCATAGCCCTCTCGGCGCTGTGGTTCATCTTCCCGGCCCGCCTGGTGGCCGAAAGCACCACGTGCGCCATCTACGGCGGAGGGGGATTCCTCACGGGCGGCCTCGGCGGATGGATGGCCGACCACATCGGCATCATGCCGCTGCTGACGATGGAGTCCGCCGCCTGGTGGTTCTACTCCTCGTGTCTGGGTATCTTCTTCGTGGCGCTGCCCTTCTCGCGCTATATGCACATCTTTACCGAGATTCCGCTCATCTTCCTGCGCCGCTACGGAATCCGTTCGGGCGAAAAGGAGTCGTCGTACGACAACTTCCAGGTCGAGGCCTGCTCGCGGTGCGGCATCTGCATCGATCCGTGTCAGCTGCAGAGCGTACTGGGAATCAACGACGTGCAGTCAGTCTATTTCCTGCGCGACCGCCGATATAACCACCTGCGGCTGCAGGTGGCCGACAACTGCCTGATGTGCGGGCGCTGTGCCGAACGGTGCCCCGTCGACATCGACCTCAACACGCTGCGTCTCAATTCGCGCGACCGGATGCGTAACGTTCCCGACGAACGCCGCTATGGCTATTTCAAGGATCTGGATCGTTCGTCGGGGCAGGGCCGTGTGGGGTACTTCGCAGGTTGCATGACCTTGTTGACGCCGCGGACGCTCTCGGCCATGACGGCGATCTTCGAGGCGGCGGGCGAGGAGGTCTGGTGGGCCGACCGCGAGGGCGGGGTCTGCTGCGGACGTCCGCTGAAGCTGGCCGGCGAGACCGATTCGGCCCGCAAGATGATGAAATACAACGCCGATCTCTTCCGCAAACACGGCATCACGACGCTCGTTACCTCGTGTCCGATCTGTCTGAAGGTCTTCCGCGAGGATTACGATCTGCCGGGCATCGAGGTGCTCCATCATTCGGAGTACATCCTGCGGCTGATCCGTGCCGGCCGTCTGACGCTTGAGCACGGCTCGACGCGCTTTACGTACCACGACCCCTGCGAATTGGGACGCGGCAGCGGCATCTACGACGAACCCCGGGCCGTGATCGAGGCCGTAGGCGAACTGCTGGAGCCGGCCTCTACGCGGGAAAATGCACTGTGTTGCGGTTCGTCGGTAGCCAATACGGCCATTTCGGACGGTCAGCAGCTGCAGATTGCCCGTTCGGTGGCGGCGGAGTTGGAGGCCACGGGTGCCGAGGTGATTGTCACGGCCTGTCCGCTCTGCAAGAAGGCCATCGGACGCGGAACGCGAAGCCAGGTGCGTGACCTTTCGGAGATCGTTGCCGCTTCGATCAAATAATTTTTGTGTGCAAACTCCTGATTGACGGTCGTTTCCGGACCTCGGGACGGTTCGGCTGAAAAAATGATTTGGAGAAACGATTTTTTTGACTTATCTTTGCACACGCAAAGGCGATAAAGAGGGATCGGGCGAGATCGACAGGATCGTCGCAAGATCGAAAGATATATCGCGGGATGGAGCAGTTGGCAGCTCGTCGGGCTCATAACCCGAAGGTCGGAGGTTCGAGTCCTTCTCCCGCTACCACAGCGGACAATTCGTAAGAGTTGTCCGCTTTTTTATTGCTTTTGATTCTGTCTGCGGATTTCCCCCCCCCTCCTTTCGATCTGCGAAATTTTGTTTTCGGATTTTGGCCGCGTGGGCTGGATCATGCGGCTGGAAGAGGCGTCGGTGTGGATTCTGAACGGTTGAAATTGACATTCCGGGGATCTATGGGTAGTGGGCTTGTCGAGTTGCACGGAGCTGAGGACGATCTTTTGCAAGTTGCTTCGGGTGATGCGGCAGTCGTCAGCAATCGGGCTCTGGTGTGGACGGGTATGATCGATTCCGGTTTAAACGTCGGTTTAAACAACTTTTCGATTTCGTTGAGCGGACTAATTTGAAATCGGAGCCGGGAAGAGTCTCGGGATTTGCAAGCGGATTCCGGTAAATGCAAGAAGGAGAATCTTTTCAGACTCTCCTTCCTTGTGACGCCGACAGGACTCAAACCTGTAACCTTCTGATCCGTAGTCAGATGCTCTATTCAATTAAGCTACGGCGCCTTTCCTTGATTGCGAGTGCAAATGTAGTTTGACTGACAGATAGTTCCGAGGATTTACCCATCTGGAGTTTGCTCGTTTTCTGTGCGGCTGTTTCGATCGGTTTACACATTGGTTTACACAATCTTACAAAACAGTGCTGGTTAAACAATAAGTGAATTGAGCAGATAGGTATTAAAAGAACAACTTCCACTAAGAGGCTCAAATATGTCCTTTTGCAGAGCCTGTTCATAGTAATGCATGCCTTCTATTTTGCTTTAATATTTTTGTATTATAATCATAAACCATCTAATGATTGGAGCGATTCTTTGGTTTTCCATTCTATTGTTATGTTGAGATAATAATATGTTCGTGTTTTCAAGGGGCCAAACAAGACACCAGCCTCTTGTTCTTCTTTTTGTCTGATCGTCCAAGAAAACTTAAAAGATAATTGAGAATCGGGTAGAGTCCAATAGCAGTACCAAAAGGAAGTACCTTCATATTGCATGGTTGGATTGCCAAATCTTTCCATATAGACTATATATATATCCGCAAACCATTGTTCTGGTGTTTTATGCATATCGTCTCTATATACATCGGATAGATGTTTCGTGATATTACATAGCTTATTTTCCTTGAATGATAGCTGATAGGACGTTCCGCTAAAACCATCATATGCATTGGATATCTTCTCATATTGCAGCTTATTGGGATTATCTGTTGTTACATATTTGAATCCCATTGGTATGTGACTGATGGTTGCTAATCTACTTTCCCCTAAAACGAATCCATCTATATTTTGAGCTCCAACCCAATTGCACATAAGCAACAAATGAGCTAATAATAGTATTTTTTTCATAGTCGAGAAGGAAAAGCTATAATTTGCTTTTTTGATATTCTGCGGTCTTCTATCTGTAAATAAATGAAATCTATAAGAAATGTCACGCTGCTGATCCCGTATAAGACATATTTAATTATAGGGGGCTCTATTAAATAAAATTGCTTTGTGATAAAACTTACCACGAATAACATTACGGCTACAGAACCCGCTACCAACATTCCTGTACATACAGCTTCAAATATATTGCAGATTAACTGTTTCATAGCAAGTATTAGTTACGGAACGCTTGGAAAGAATCAACTGTCCAATGGGGACTTTCATATTGGGTGTATTTAACTCGTACCAGAATATGGATTAAGCCTCCATTATCACTGATATCTCCCGTGACAATGTTATAATTATAACATGCCGATTGTATTTCGGTTGGAATTGGTTTATCATATTCCACGAATCTCATACCGCTGGCTCCAACATCGGAGGCTTCTCTTGTTTCCAAGGTCATTGATTGAATAGTATATCCCTTATCTCGAGCGAAATCTTTTGCAAAATTTCTGGCTGTTGCTTCATTTTGATCCAACCATTTTCTGTCTCTTTCTGCTATTTTCCGATTATATTCTGTTCTCATTTGTTCAATCCTGGCTTTTTCTTTTTTCTCCTTGTTCGCTGGTAACAGATCACAGCTATTTAGCGTGAGGAGACATCCGCCGCAAAGACCAATGAAGGATGCGGTAAAAAACAGCTTTTTCATGGTTGCAATAAGTTTAGGTTTGTCGTCCCAGCACCTGCACGACGATTCATCATGTTTGATTTATAAAAACAGAAAGCGTGGTGCTGAAAACTTATTTCATTAGAGTAGGTCGTAGGAAACCTTGAAGATAAAATAAGCAACAGCCCCACGCCTATACCCACGAATGGATATGACGCGGCAAGATGTTCGCCAATTCCCTCTTCAGATTGAATTTCCTACGTTCACTCTAAAGGAATGAGCTACACTTTCCGTGTTTGTTCGTATGTCCCACAAAGATAGGCAAACAAACTGAAAAGTAAAACATCTTCCCGATTTCTCGGAGCTGTTGCAGTTAAAAATGGACTTTACGCTTGCATAAACTCTAAAACGTTACTTTTCAGAACCTTCAAAACCACGGATTCCGACTTTATGTCAGCATAAATTTCCGAACCGTATGTTGCAGATTTTGCAATAAATCGTAATGTGTAGATTGTGAATAATATAGCCATCTTGCTATATATTAGTACGCTTTGTTTTGGAGCATAAGGAAATACCCCTGCCGTCATAAGACAGCAAGGGTATTCGTCTCTGTAAAGCGTTACTCCACAAACCAGCTGTATTCGGTATCTCCCTCCAAGGCACGGCTGATTCCTGTAATCAGCTCCGTTGCATTCAGCGACCTGTCAAGGAAGGTGTCGATGTAGCTGGACTTGTTGGCTCCCGTAAAGAGATTGTAGACCTTCCACAGGTCAATCTCGGGATTGTTTCCTCGGGAAAAGTTCTCGTCCGTGTAGTAAGCCTTTGCCACGGCATTGATGTGGCAGTCGGTAAACTCCATGGCTGGAAGCTGCCGTTTCTCGGCGGTGGGCAGGTATTGATACAAACGTGCCTTGCCAATCAACTGGGCGAACTGGTGTTCACTGAGCGATTGACGTTGCAGCGCTGCCATCTGCCGAATGTGCCGTTCAGCATCGTATCGCTGGAACAACTGCAACGAAGCCTCAAACAGATCCTGCACACTCATCACCCGCAATTCCCGCTTGAATCCGTCGGTCGAGACACACAGGTTGCAGCAGACAAGGTTCTTGAAGCCGATGAAGACCTTGAACTTCTCGACCGTCTTTTTCGAATAGAGGTTCTCGTGGTTATAGGCCCTTACTCCTCCAATTGAGAGATTGAGTCGATAGCCTGCCACCTCCTCATAAATCGAGGGAATCTCAAAGCAGAAGGCCATGCGTTCGTAATAGATGGTCTTGTCCGTCTCCAAGAGCTGGTTCACGGGCTTGTGAATGGCCTCGGGAATCCGCCCCTTGATGATATGCGAAACGACAATATCGGGCGTGTCGATGGTCTCCTGTGGAAACAACCGATGGGCCGCATTCCAAACGGTCTCGATAAAACTCTGATGGGAGATCGTCACCTCGTTGTCCTTGCTGAATACGGGAACGACACAATCGTTCTTCAGGTGGGCCACATCGACAGGCTTGGTGTTGGCCTCGATAAAGTGACGGGTACGTGGTGCGGTTCCCAGCGATACAATCGACGTTGCGGGACGCTCCTCTACGATGGTTGCCTCCTCCACGGGAAGATTTAACCCTGCGGCAAATTCGGGTTCAGGCTGAAAGGCTGGAAGCATGGCTGTGGAGGTTTTGCGTGGAAGGATTCGATTGCGTGGTCTGCGTCATGTTGCACCATTTGAGGATGGCTTGCCCCACGGCAGGTGTTATCGTGAACTCGGGACGACCTGTAAAAAGCCCCGTTCTGTCTTTGGAGATGGTGGCCTTGTGATTCATGGCGATGTCCAGCACGGCGGTGAACTCATAGTCCACGTTATCACGCTGCACGGCCTTCAAGCCCACCTTCTCGGGCACCATCTTGCCGTTCTTGTCCGAGAGGACATAATCCTGCTTGGAGCGCATGGTGCAGATGATGTGGCACGAGGAGTTGAGAATGCGTTGGATGAAGGCATTCTGACGGGGTGTGACCTTGGCCCAGTTGGCAAAGGAGTTGCCTTGCAGGTTGGCGTGGAAATCGAGCAGGTAATCCCAGCAATGGGAGATGCTGTCGATGACGATCACCTCGGCACCCGCCTGTTCACAAATACCGATGGCCTCGATGTAGGTCTCGGGAGAGTAGTCAGGCAAGGTGAGAACCTGATAATTGCCCAGATGGGCATAGAGATCGGCCGAACCGTTCTCGGAATCGATGACGGCAATACGGGACCAGTCGGAGGTCATGCCGTAAGCGATGAGGAGCGAGGAGTAGGTTTTTCCCGACCCCGAAGCTCCAGCCAGTGCCAGCCTCATTTTGGCTGCACGGCGCATGGATGGACGTAATTGCATAAAGCTACAAGTTAGATGATGAATAAATAAATACACTCATCATCTGTCTGTTGCTTTTGTTGTTAGTCTGGAAAAATTCCCGATAATCTACCACAAAAAATCCCTCCCCGAAATTCGTTTTTCAAACCGAACAGGGGGAGGGGTGTTTTACGGGGTGTTATAGCGTATAGAATATGTCAATATCTAATCCTTAGCGAGTAGAGGAGGCTTGACAAGTCAATGCTTTTTATTGTCTGGAAGAAAGTCTATTTTGTTGCTTTTACCTCTATTGCAACGCCAACATAGTGTTTGTAAATTCTCTGGAACCGTTTTCCCTCCCTTTGAGACTGGAATGATGTGGTCTATTTCTAGCAGCAAATGGGGTTCATCCTTTAATGAGGTCCCGCAACAAACACATTTGTATCCATCTCGCTGTTTTATCTGCTCTCTTAAACTCGTTGTCATCAATTGTCTTTGATAAATAATAGATTTTTTCTTTTCAATGGCAGATACTATGTAGCGGGTAAACTTTTCTAAAGTAGGGACATCAAAATCAACCACGCATTCCAATGAACTATTACCGCCAGAACTGATATATAAGAATTTGTAAGATGGATAATATTGATCGTAGAATTTGAATGGTTGAATTCCCAGTTCATCGTAAAGTCGTTGCTTACTGAATCGCATGATAAGGCTAGGAACTTCTGTTTGTATGGATGCCATTAAGGCATCTCGCTCTGCAATGTAGGATTCTTTACCTTGCTCAACAGCTGCAAATTGATTTGTCAGATCTTCATAAAATGCCAGACTTTCTTCGTTGCAAACAATATTAAAATACTTACATATGTATTTGAATGGTTGCGCTCTTGCATTGGAACAAACTTGCCTTGAACAATTATAGGTATTATTAGCTTCTGTATACTTGCTTAATTCTGTTCTTTGATAATCCCAAGAACTTTCATCAACAAAGGTTGATACTCCAGCGTCTAATTGATGTCTATAGTATTTGTTATATGAATGTTTTAACTCTTCAATATGGAGGTTCAGATTGTTGCAATCTTGGATATTGTCCTCAATAGCGCCTTTCAATCTTGCGAACTTTTTAGATGAGAAATAAATTGAAAGAAAAAGGCGATAGCCTCCGCGAACTATTGCATAAACTGCTACGATAATAAATACGATAATAGCAGCATAGTATAATAATGCTAATATTAATATGCCAGCCAATACAGAGCCGATTCCTCTTCCCATTTCAGTTTTAAATTTGTTTTGCAAAGTTAATGCTTTTTTATTAGGTCGGCTTCTATTTGAGAATCACATTTCTAAAACTCAAACCCTCCAAACTTCTCTTTACTCTGTTTGTTCTTCTCCATCACCTCCTGATACTGTTCCTGCATATCGAGCACCTTTATAAAGTAAGGAATGGAAACCTTCTCGGGTAGCTGTTTGCAACGCTTGTTGAGCTGGTAGGTCAGGCTTATTGGCTCCGTACTCGGAACACCTGCGGCATTGTACTTTGTAAGCAGTACAGATAATGCCACCTTGTTTCGCTTGGGCGCTGCCAAACCTTTGGCCTTACAGCAGGAAAATTATTGCCAAAATCAGTAAAAAACACTCCTCCTGACATTCGTTTTCCAATTCGAACGAGAGAAGGAGTGTTTTACGGAGTGTATGAAGTCGTCTAATCTTTGTGGTATGTTAGAGTAATAATTTAACCTATTGATCGATTATGCAGATAACCAATTAGTAGCTGTCTCTGTAATCCTACTATACCAATCATTTTCTGTTTTATCATTACTAATACACTCTTTAACATATCTTTTAGAGACATCAAAAAGTTTCTTTAGATCAGACGGATTCGGCCTATGTGGTGCATCTACAGCCGCCTTTAGCATTTTTCTAAATGTATTTATGGTTAGGGGTATTATGCAGCACTTGCCTCCGTACATGTCAATATTAGAGATATATAACGTATAAAAATGAGCAATAGTAGCTGGATTTATGGTTGGTGCAATGAAAAAACAATATGTAGTTTTATTCGTCTTTTTCTTTAATTGCCCGATATGTCTGGGAACAGGCTCTCCTTCCATCTTGAACTGTAGGGCCCCCTTGGCCATAGTAACCTCTACAGTTATGTCAAAGTCGCCATAATCACATACTATGTCAGCCATATTACCTAAGGCTGTATTCATCGGATTACCCTCATCATCAAACTTTAAATTTGCTTTAATATTACCACCATTTAACATTGTCATGGCTCTCCATGCGTTCCATTCAAGAAATAATGATGGTTCATAGTAATTATTTATGGAATTAAAGACATTCTCAATATCTTCATATAATTTGTAATCCTTTATATCTTTTACCTTTGCAGCAATTCGCTGTGAGCGTCTCTCCTCGATCCTCCTATTTAACAGATCCTTTAGTTGGTTTAAATTGAGATTAATATCTGGTGTTATTTTAAATTCATCAGATAATTTCTCCAGGATATTGGCTCTATCATCCGTAAGAAGGATCGGAAGATTGGGATTAAATAGATATTCTTGATAGGAGGTTAAATCTGAAATAAAAACAGGCTCTCTGGAAACAGTTTTTAGAATATACTCCACATCTTTTCTTCTTTCTGGAGCGATTGACAATGTCTTCCCTATAGCTGTGGCATTTATTATACCTGTTGTTCTCAGATGTCTGACTGCAGCATCAGAATAATCTCTAAGATTTCTTATTTTTTTGCTCAAGAAATCTTCAATTGTCGTGGTTTTACTTTCCCTGGTATTTATGTCTCCTGCAACGATCTCTTTTGAATAAATTTTTCTGGCTTCGTTATAAAATATTTGTTGCTTAAATTCCTTGTATTTACCTTTATAAGCGTCCTTTTGGACTCTGAAATTCTTAATTTTAGCTACTATTTCCTCATATCTAGTATAATTAACCAGTTGCATCCCAAATATTTGAAGCTCGTCAAAAGCCAAACCGTCCAGATCATAAATTAGCCTTAATATCTCTAAATATGGTTTTACATTGTAATCGGTAGCCGATCTCCCTAAAGGGTGGTATGGTGAAGGCAGTTGAAATTTCAGCAATTGACGAAGTAATATCTCCTCCTTGTTATTTTCAGATTCTACAAACTCCTTTCCTGCATCAGAATAGCCAATTATAGGTAGCGTAATTAAACCTAATGCTTTGGGAATTCGATTAATTCTATCTCTGGCAGATAACGCAGGATTTTTTGATTCGGTTCCCTCAAAAAAATCATTATCAACCAGTAATTGATAAAATCTTCTTTGTGTATTAGAGTCCCACACTTCTCCGTTCATATTATTTACCAAAAGTTTTATTTCTGGTAATACTTTAAAAGGAGTTCTCGGGGACGTCGTAAAGAAAAGTGTCTTCCCATTAATTGGATGACTCCTGAGGATTGCCATAATTCGTTATTATTATATGAGTTGCCTCAGCCTGAAACCTATTTCGTATATTTACAGAATAACTTTTACCGTATTCCGCTATAATATTATTGCCATATAATTTTCTGGTAAGAGGAGTTGCTCCAATTACCATAAGAGCCTTACATTTCAAATTAAAGAAATCAGCCGCTAATTTTCTATGATTGGCTTCATTAAATCCTTCTTTGTATTCGTCATTCCCATAGTCGGAAAATATACAATCATAAGGAGGATCTAAGAATATAAAATCATTTTTATTAGCCATCTCAAATATATGAGAATAATCACCTGTAAATATTTTTGTATTAGCCAATAACTTATGATGAGCGTCTGTAATCAGCCCTGTATTAAAATTCCTGTATCTACCATAAGGGACATTATATTCACCTTTAGAGTTATATCTTATCATTCCGCTATAGGCTGTTTTATTGATAAAGTAATAAAGAGCCGCAGATGAATAAGACGGCGGAATTAAATCGTTGTACATATCTCTTAGAAAATAATAAAGAGTTTCATTCCCATCCGTAACTCTTTCTTCTGGATGTTTCTTTTTGAGAACTTCAAAGGCTGATCGGTTAATAGTATATATTTTTTCGATTTCTGATAGTTCTCTTTTTAGTTCCAGGTAATTTTGTTGAACGCCTTTGTAAAAGGTCATTAATTTATTGTTAATGTCATTAACAATGGCATTAGAGGGTTCCAGATAAAAATACATAGCCCCTCCCCCTAAGAAAGGTTCTATATATCTTCCTGAAAATTTAGGAATGTAAGGGACGAGCAGGGGAATTTCCTTAGATTTTCCTCCTCTATATTTTATAATGGGTTTCATATAATCCGAACTTTTATTTTGCAAATATAATAAAGTAGTTGCAAACTGAATTATTGATATTCTTTGTGCTACGCTTAAAATGATGTTTTTATTGTAAAACCTGAAAAAAACTTTTGAAATCCGTCTGCTCTTCTCCACCACCTCCCGATACTGTTCCTGCATATCAAGCACCTTTATAAATAGGGGATGGAAACCTTCTCGGGAAGCTGTTTGCAACGCTTGTTGAGTTGGCAGGTCAGACTTATCGGCTCCGTATTCGGAACGCCAACGGCATTGTACTTGGTAAGCAGAACCGATAATGCCACCTTGTTTCGTCTGGATGCTGCCACCCCTTTGGCCTTACAGAAATCGCACAGCTCCTTATCGTTATATTCATTCAGAAAAATTATTGCCATAACCAGTAAAAACACACTCTCTCGAAATCCGTTTTACAGTCCGAATAGGGAGAGAGGTGTTTTACAAGGTTTAGGAGCGTACGGAATATATTGCGTTTTAATGAGTATCTTTGCATTGGTATAGATAGCTTTCATTTTATGGATTGTGCAAGCACTATTGATATAATCATAGGTTTTGTTTGTGTATTACTTACTTTGTGGACAATCAGAATGCAATTTTTCTCAAAGCCCAAAGAAGAGTTGGAACATTTAATCATTCAGTTTAAGGCTACTCAAAGACTATCTTTACAAATTCAAGATGATTTAGAAAGGCTGATTGTGCAATATAGTGCAGGCAAGTGTAAAATGGTTTCTGGATTTACCTATGAGACTTGTCTTGAAGAAATGAAATCAACCTTCAAGACAAATCTAACAGATGAGGTCTTGGAAAAACTGGTTTCACAAAATCCGTCCAAGCCCACAATACTTTCAGTTATTAAGAGTTTGGAAGTTCAGCATGAAAACCTCATGCAACTTCAGGTAAATCTTAATTTGATTCGTAGGCAGATGGATAACCCTTGATCATATTATTTTGTAACCATTCTATCTCTTACGATAACTATACATGCCGTTGTTTTGCCATTGATTTTCGGTGATGTCGTTTTCACCTCGTATCATTTGGCAAGATCGGTCGCTTTTGCAGTTTGTTGAATACCCAAACTGTCGTATATCTTTTGCAGTTCAGTTTTGACCTTGCTCTTTGCGATGGATGCCTGCTTGGCAAATGTCTCATTTATCATCTTGACAATCTTGCGTTCGACAGGAACAGAACACTGTTTCGTTAACTCCCTGCGGATGTTGCCTACATGATATTTCAACGCCTGTATTTTGGCTGTTCCCAACACCTCATAAGCCTGCTTTACCAAAGGATATTTGACAGCAATCTGGGCACACAGTTCTTCATGGCTTACCAATGAGAAAAAAGGCTGGGACGTTTTCAGTCGATGGTATTCTTCAAACAACTCCTTGAATGTAACCCGCGCATTGTTTTTATCCTCCAGCTTCTCGATAATCTCGCTGAATGAGTGCTGTGTAATGAAGTATCCGTTTCGTTTCAGTTCGCTGGAAAGGTTTACATAGGTTCTGTAAATATGGCGGCATATCTTGAAGTTTACGATGTCCATATTGGCCAGATTCTTATCCACGACCAGCTTGTTGTCCTCAATCCTTACATATTGCTCGTTGATATATTTGATCTTAGACAAGGTCTTTACCCGAGTTTTGTCGCTCAACGCATTGATCTCTTGGGCATACTGTACGGCTTCCTTCAATGTCTTTTGAGTGGCGGCCACATATTCATTCAATGTTACCTCTCGGCTGTATTTGGTCGTTGAGAAGACATGGATAATCTCCCTTTTGTATTTGGAATCGCGTACCCGCCCGCAAATTTGAGTAAACAGGGTTGAGATGTCCAATAAGGTATGAGCCTTGTTGCCATCGCTGACGATGAAAGTAACCCCCGTTTTCATCATACAGATCACATCCTTCAAAACAGGTCGAGGTGTAAAAGTTTATCTTCTTCACGGGGTCTGACGGCTGATCAATGGGATAGTCCTTGCCTAACTTGCGCTGGTTGTTCTCGCTATTATCCCCGCTTGTGGAGCAAACCACTTTCACTTGGTCGGGGGTGAGTTTAGCCATATCTATCACCCTTGCGATGAACTCTACGCTGTTTACAAAGATGTGTAGATTGTAAGGCAAGCCACCATCCAATACCTTGCGGCACTCTTTAACGATATATTGTGCAGGCTTGGATGTTTGACGGGAACGCACATGGATCTCTGTCAGATGAGGTCAGCTAATTTCGCATATGGGCAGATGCTTCAGCTCTTCCAAAACATACTCCCGTTCAATCGGAGTAGCGGTCATGTAAGTGACACTGGCGAATTTTCCAGACTCCGCCAATAGATTCTTGATGGCTGTATGACGGAACGAGTAGGAGTTGAATAAGACATGTCATTCATCAACCAGCAGGAAAAGGTCGTTATAAGGATCGAGACCTGCAGCCTGTAATGCCCTGATGGTTCGTGGTAGCGAATCGTATGTAACGGCGATCTTTAAGGGAGAGTGGCTTTGCGCGTATTCCATAACATCCTGTTCCTCGATCCCTTCGTAAACGCCTAGCACGGAAACGTTGTCTTGTCGGTAGATGGTTTTGTTCTTGACCAGTGCCACGTAAGGCATGGCTATAATTGTAGGAATCGGATTACGGATGGCCAGTTCAGTAGCACCGCACCCTGTTTGTCTCTTGTTGAAGAGACAGTTATTAGGAATCTCTGTCAGAAAGTCCGACAGATAAGTTGCTCCTTCGGGAGCTTCAATCGTTCAGTTTTGATTTGTGTTCATATGCTTATATATTTAATAATTAGAAATATCTGTATATTCTTCCATCTTTTTTAATCTTGAATCTATATTTATAAAGGAGACTTTTATTTCACACTCAAAAAATGTGGAAAGACAGCGCAAAGAAAAGGCAGACGAATCTGCCTTAACAAAAATTATCCCTATTTGAATGGTGGTTGTCTTTCGTAGAAAAGTTGTACAAATATATAAAATATTTTACAATGAATCAAATTATTTGATAATATTTTCGGCTGTTTTCCCGATTAGTTGTATGATTGATATTTTGGTAGACTTTCGCTATTTTTGAGTAACTGAAACCCCGAACTGACTATGAACTGTACGATCCCTCAAAACTGGAATGATGAAGTCATGGAGTATGCCAACCGACTGGCCGACCGAATCAATGTAGGCTGGGACGGAGAGGGCCCTTGTCCGAGTGACTGGAGCCTCCGATTCCTTTCCCGTCTGAACAAAGGCTTGGTGAAAGCTCCCTTCACCTATGAAGCCTTCAGGGATAACGACGACATCATGGCTACACTGGAGGGGTACGGACTGGATGCCGAAAAGTTCTGGTATGCACTGCTCTTCATCTACGACATTACGACCTCGTTCTGCCTGAATGCCGCTGATGTCCGCAAGACGGATTATGAGGTTCTGACGGAACTCAACGATTTCCTGCAACAGCATCCGAAAACGGTTCTCTACCTTTCGGAGGATCGGGAGTTGCGCAAAAGTGAGCGCTACGAAACCAACAGTCCGTTGATTCTGGACTGCCTGCGTCGTTTCGTCCAGCAGGAGCTGGCGCAATATCCAGAACCGCCCCGACAAAAAATCCTGACGATTGATCCTCGATACAGGAACTATACGGAATCGCTCTCCACGGCTCAACAGCAGGTGTTGATGTATCGGTTGTTCAAGGAGCTGTTCGATCTGCTCCAATTACCCGAGTTGCGTGCCAAACGGGGAGAGGTCGTATCGTACAGCAAACTGCTCCTTGTCTCCCGCATCATCTATTTCTGCCGATTGACCGTTAATGAATCCTTCACGGTCGACAGCTCCTCGCTGAAAGGCGTCCTGAAACAGTACGGAAAGACAGACTTCAACCAACTGGAGCCTCGGGTTTATACGGGCGGACTGATCCTGTCCCAGGAAGAGGGAGAGTAAGTCGGGTCGTATTTTACTCCCTAAAGAGAGGTGGAATTTTGCCGAGCTTTGTATCCGTCGGAAGGATGGTCCAACCGACCTGCAACCCCTCGGGCAAGGCCAGCAGCATAACCAACGCCCCTCCGTAAAGGACGGAGTAATTTATAGCCATGAAAAAGCTGATTATCACCTCGGACAACCAGAATCGTCAGTTCGCATTTGTAAAGGGTAACCGCCCGACCAATGCCAAGACCGTGAAGGCCAAGGAGAAATCGATGCAGGAGCATGGGCAGCTGTCGCCCATCACCGTCGTGAAGGGTGAGGATGTCTACCTGATGAGCGGCCATCTGGTCGACCTGCAGGGAAACGACATCCCCGACAAGCAGACAGAACAGTACTATGCCGTGGTGGATGGACAGCACCGAGTGGTCGCATGGATGAACTTGGGCAAGAACTTGGATGACCTCGTGATTTGTGAGGCGCTGAATGCCGAGATGGAGATTGCGGCCCTGATTGCCGAGATGAACATCTGTACGACCTCGTGGAAGGGAACCGATTATATGGCGGCTCCAGCAATGGCTCTCGGAGAAAAGAATGAGGTCTTTGACTTTGCCGTGGAGTTGCAGACGAAGGGCTTCCCGCTGGCGACCATCTCACTCTGGTGTACGGGTGCCAACTCCCTCAAACC
Source organism: uncultured Alistipes sp. (assembly GCA_944321945.1). Classification (GTDB taxonomy): domain Bacteria; phylum Bacteroidota; class Bacteroidia; order Bacteroidales; family Rikenellaceae; genus Alistipes. The sequence goes on along the minus strand of CALUNE010000003.1, from coordinate 76,526 downwards.
GAAAGACCTTGTAGCCAGTGTCAAGAGCAAAGTACTGCCGCGGGCCTTTGGAGATGCAGGATGGTTCCACCGAAGCGTCAAGTGGTATGAGGCGGCGTCGGAACGGATTCCGAATGCGTTCCTGGCGAAAAAGTATCTGATCACCTTCCTGATTAAGAAGTTCAACCATGCGGCGGATCCCATGCTGTTCAGCAGCCAGATGGAAGAGAAGTTGAGAAGTCTGACGGAGGAGCAGGTGAAAGAGATCATGAACCCCAAGACGGAAGAGGATGTTTCGCGGGAACAAGCGACCTATGACACACTGGAAAAATACCTCGGGTAATGGGAACGCAACTTGTCATCGGAAGAAAGGAGGTCGGTTACCAATGTGGCCGCCGACCTCCCGATTCTTACAGCAGATGCCGCATGGCCTCGTCGATTTGCGAGTTCTCGAATGAATCGAGGTAGATTTGCGTGGTCTTTTCCGAACTGTGTCCGAGCGATTCCGAAATGATGGAGGTCGAAACTCCCGATCTTTTCAACACGGTGGCAAAGCTGTGGCGGGCTACGTAGGTTGTCAGCGGGATGGGTAGGTGCAAGTGTTCACCGATGAGCTTCAGGTAACGGTTGACCCGTTTGTTCGTCCGTTGCACCCGTCCGTATTGTTGCTGGGCCGTGACGTGGACGGTTCGTTTCAGCACGGGAAAGATGTAATCCTGCGGATGAGCGTTTGGCTGACGGTACTTGTCAAGAATGGCAAGAGCCTCGGGCTGTAGATGGAACGAGAGGAGTTTGCCCGTTTTCTGGCGGTTGAAGACCAAGCGTCCGTCCACGATGTCGGCATAGCGGATATGCAGGATGTCGGTCAGATTGATGCCGCACGACAGATAGCTGAACAGGAACAGGTCTTTGGCCAGTTGCAGGAACGGTTTGGGGTACTTGGTCAGCATCCGCACCTCGCAATCCATGATCCGCCGAATCTCCTCCTTTGTGAGCGATCGTTTGGCTGTGGCCTCCTTGAATCGGCTTACCTTGAACGTATCGAAAGGGTAGTCCGTCTTCATGATGAGCCCGTCGGTAACGGCACTGTTGTAGAGTGCGCGCAACGAACGAAAGCGGATGCCGATGGAGTTGTCCGAATAGTGACGCTCTACCCGTAACCATTGTTCGTAGCGTTTCAGCCATTCGGTGTTGATGTCGAGAAAGTAGAAGTCCAGCGAATGACAGAATCGGGTCAGAGAGGTGCGGAGTTCCTGAAAGGTCTTGGCGTTTCCGACACGGTTCACGGCCAGCAGACGGTCGATGTAACCGTTCAGATAATCACCGACGGTTTGGCGTACGACCTTGCGGGATGCCTTTGCGATCAGCGTGCTCAACGTGTACTCCTTGTCGCTCGTCTTGAAGTCCATGACTTGATGCTGGAGCTCCTGCGTCTTTTGCTGGATGAGGGCCTCGATCCGCTCTCGGTCGGGGCAGTTGCGGCGTGGTTTACACTTTTCGGCATCCCATTGCTCCTGCGGGAGGGAGATATGGAGGCTGATGTACTTCCGTTTCCGATTCTTGGTCAGCCGTAACAGGATGGGGTGCTGGCCGTTGGATAAAGTCTTGGAGGTGTAGAGAACCGCTTCGATGGTGGTGTTCATCGGTTTTTTCGGTTTACACACTGGTTTACACAACTGGGTAAAAAGCCCGTGAAAACCGCCCGAAACAGCACACAAAAAAACCACTCACATTGCTGTAAGTGGTTGATTTTGAGAGTGACGCCGACAGGACTCAAACCTGTAACCTTCTGATCCGTAGTCAGATGCTCTATTCAATTAAGCTACGGCGCCTTTCCTTGATTGCGAGTGCAAATGTAGGGCAAATTTCCGAACCGTGCAAATATTTTGCTGAAAAAATTTTACAAATTCAATCTTTTTTATCCGTTGATATTCTTGTTTGCAGATTGTCAGACGATTGTGTGAAGCGCTTTTTCCGGTACCCGTTGCGGCTCTTTAAGGGGGCGGAATGTCATTTGATCTCTCGGTCGGGATGTTTTTTCAGAAATTGTTCCCAACTTTGCGATCCACCCTTCGAGGCCGCCTTTTTGCCGCCTCCAAGCCCCTTGACTCGTTCGTCGCCCAGCACCTCGTTCAGCGGGCTTGCACTGGCGAAATAGTGGCACAGGGCGACCGCCATGCCGTCCGTGGCATCGAGCCGACGCGGAGGCTGGTCGATGGTCAGCAGCCGGCAGACGATGGCCGCCACCTGCTCCTTGGTGGCTGAACCCCGACCCGTGATGGCCTGCTTGATCCGCATCGGGGCGTATTCGTAGACCTGCAGTTCGCGGCTCAATGCAGCGGCCATGGCGACGCCCTGCGCCCGTCCCAGTTTGAGCATCGACTGCACGTTCTCGCCGAAAAACGGCGATTCGAGCGCCACCTCCCGCGGTGCATATTCGTCGATCAGCTTCCCGACCCGTTCGAAGATGTAGCGCAGCTTGGCGTAGGGATCCGTGAGGCGGTGCAGATCGATTGCCCCCAACACGACCGATCGGACCGTGCGTCCCTCGATCTCCAGCACGCCGTAACCCATGTAGTTCGTGCCGGGGTCGATGCCCATGATGCGGAATCTCTCCTGCGGTTTCATTGTCTTGTCGATTTCGGTATCTGCGGCCTGCGCCATGCGAGCGGACCGGTGTGGAACGAAAACGCCCCCGCGGCCGGCGATCCGGATCCGCAGGGGCGCCGATGTGACGATGCGATCACTTGAGCAGTTCGGCGATCTTGTTGTAGAGATCCTCGCCGCGCAGATTCTTGGCGACGATCTTGCCCTCGCTGTCGATCAGGAAGTTCGACGGGATGCCCTGGATGGCGTAATCCTTGGCCGACTGGTTGTCGAACCCGTTCAGCGAGCTGACCTGGATCCAGTTCATCTGATTGTTGTCGATGGCGCGGAGCCAGCTGTCGCGGTCGCTGTCGTACGAGTAGCCGAAGATCTCGAAACCCTTCTTGTGGAATTCGTCGTAGGTCTGCTTCAGGTGGGGAACCTCACCCATGCAGGGGCCGCACCACGAAGCCCAGAAGTCGAGCAGCACGTATTTGTTGGCGGGGTTCTCGACCACCGATTTGAGCGTGATCTCCTTGCCGTCGGCATCCGCAGCCACGACGTCGATGAACGGCTGACCCACATCGGTCTTGAGTTTGGTCTCCGCGTGGGCCTTGAGGTCGGTGAGGACCTTCGTCTTCTGCATCTCGGGCGAGAACTGGGCGATCTGGTCGAGGAGCTCCTGTCCCGAGAGTTCGTAGCTCATCTGGTCGGCCAGCAGCATGGCGCCGAAGATGTTGTTGCGGTTCTGCTCCACGGCCACGTGAGCCAGATCGGCATACTCCTTTTCGATGGCGGCACGGCGCTCCTCGGTGGTCGAACTGTCGCGGAACTCCGTGATGAGCTGGTAGGCCGTATCGTTGTAGAGCGTGCTGGCGTCGTTGGCCGGGGTACCGGTCACGCGTTTGCGCATCGGGTTCTCGGGATCATCGTTGACCTGGATCGTACCGGGCTCGAGCAGCAGCAGGGCTACGAACGTGGCGCTCTCGTCACGGGCGTCGCGCAGAAGAGCCATCTGCGGCTCTTCGGCCGTTCCCTTGAAGCGGAAGACACCCTCCTTGACGGCGGCCGAGTCGAGGATGTTGTCCTGCTGGTCGAAGAGGTAAACCATGGCATTCGAGCCTTCGACCTTGCCCTCGATCACATATTGGTTCTTGCTGCCGCAGCTTGCCAGCAGGGCCGTGCAGGCTGCGAAAATGAGGATTTTTTTCATTGTTGACTGTTTTTGAGTTCGTTGAGTTCCTTGAGTTGTTTTTCGAGTTCGTTGACGCGCCGTGCGAGTTCCGGCAGGTTCTTGAAGACGGCCGACGAACGATGATACTGCATGCCGGGCAGAGCCGGGTATCCGAGGCGGATTTCGCCGTCGGGGACATGCTTGTCGATGCCGCTCTTCGAGCCGACCTTCACGAAGTTGCCGACGGTGACATGGTCGGCGATTCCGACCTGACCGGCCAGGAAGCAGTTGTGGCCGACCTTCGACGTGCCGGCGATGCCGGTCTGGGCCGACGATACGGTATTTTCGCCGATCTCGACGTTGTGGCCGATCTGGATCAGGTTGTCGAGCTTCACGCCGCGGCGGATGATCGTCGAATCGGTTTTGGCGCGGTCGATGCAGGTATTGGCGCCGATCTCGACGTTGTCTTCGATGATGACGTTGCCCAGCTGGGGGATCTTGTCGAAACCTCCCTCGGCATTGGGCATGAATCCGAAGCCGTCGGCGCCGATGACGGCACCGGCGTGGAGGATGCAGTCGGCACCCACCGAGCATCCCTCGTAGATCTTCACGCCGGGGTAGAGCGTCGTGCGGTCGCCGATCGTGACGCCGGGTCCGATGTAGACCTGGGGGTAGATCTGACATTCGCGGCCGATGCGGGCGTCCTCCTCGATGACGGCGAAGTCGCCGACGTAGGACTCCTCGCCGACCGAGGCCTTTTCGGCGATCGAGGCGCGGGGGCTGATGCCCTTGCGGCGGGGTTTGGCGGCGTTGTACATGGCGAGCAGCTTCACGACGCAGGCCGCGGCATTATCCACCTTGACCAGGGTCGTGGCGACGGGCTGCGAGGGCTCGAACGTACGGTCGACCAGGACGATCGAGGCCTGGGTGGTGTAGAGCCAGGGTTCGTATTTGGGATTGGTCAGATAGGCCAGCGAGCCGGCTTTTCCCGCCTCGATCGAGGAGACGGTATGTACTGCGGCGTTTTTGTCGCCGACGACCTCGCCGCCCAGAAAGCCGGCGATCATTTCGGCCGTAAATTCCATCATAGTTGTCAGAGATATTGGTTGATATCGATTCCGTGGGGGAGGAACTCCTCGACGTTGCGACCGAACGAGAGGACTTCGCGGACCGTCGACGAGGAGATGTCGGCGACGGGGGCCGGCGTGAAGAGCATCACGGTGGTCAGTGCCGGGTAGATGCGGTGGTTGGTGGCCTCCATCGTGCGTTCGTACTCGAAGTCGGTGGTGTTGCGTACGCCGCGGATGATGGCGCAGGCGCCGGTCTCTTCGGCGAATTCGCCGGTCAGACCGGTGTAGATCCGGGCCTCGACGCGGGGTTCGCCGCGGTAGACGTCGTCGATCAGGCGTTTGCGGTTCTCGACGCTCAGCAGACCGCATTTCGAGGTGTTGTTGCCGATGCCGATCACCACGCGGTCGAAGAGATTGAGGGCCTCGTCGACCAGAGCGGCATGGCCGCGGGTGAAGGGGTCGAACGACCCCGGAAAGATAGCGATGCGTTCCATATTCGGCAAAGGTAGAAAAAAAACGCAAACCCCGAACGTTTTCGGGGTTTTATTCGCGGATTCCGCAGCGGAACGGCGTTTCGTCTGTGTGGAATGGTTGATTCGGGGGTGGGTTCGGGTCAGCGTTCCAGGCGGATGTATTCGGCGTAGACGATCCGCGTATGGGGGTTCGAGCTGACGATCTCCTGCCGCAGGGCCTTGGTGCCCCAGCGGATGAAGAGGAAGCGGCGGGGAATGCGGTGGACGATCTGTCGCAGGGTGTCGACGCTGCGGATGCGGCATGTGACGGAGTCGTTGCGGAGCCTTCCCTCGACCACGGTCCAGGGATCCTCCCAGCGGAAACTGCGCAGCGTGTCGATCTGTACTCCGGCTGCGGAGCCGGGCCGTTTCGTCACACTGTGTCGTGTCGCGAGAGGTTCCTTGGCTGAGACACCGCGTGGTTGCGTCGTGTCGGGCTGTGATTCGAGCGGGTTCCCGGCGGCGCCCGACCGTCGGGCGGTGTCGGGCCGGTCTTCGGGATGTACCCTGTCCGTGGGAGGAGGCACTCCGTCGGTATCGCGGCGGATGACGAGCGAATCGCGGATCGGGACCCGGATTTCGAGCTGGGTGGCGGTGGCGGTCTTGGACGTGGCCTCCAGCCGTCGGAGGCGGATTCCGAGGCGGCGGATCTCTTCGGCATCGGCCTCGCGCAGCCGTTCGAACTCCGCGCAGCGCAGCCGCAGAACTTGTGCCGTGGCGGCCTCCTGGCCGGCCCGGGTCCGGTAACGGGTGAGATCCGAGGTGAGGGCCTCCTGGTTCTGGACGAGGCGGCGCGTTTGGCTGCGGTAGTGGCGGAGTGTGAACAACAGGGCGCCCGTCACCAGCAGCGCATAGATGATCAGGTATTTTTTCATGGATAACGGGTTGGTTTCAACCCGCAAGATAGGACCGCAATGTCTTGAACGATTTCCATTTTTCGTGGAAATGCCGCGAATCGCCATCGTATGGGCCGAATTTCGGCATCTTCGCCTGCCCCCCCCCTCCCTTCGGTTTTTCCTGCTGTCCCGGGTTCTCCATCTCCTCGGGTTTCCCCGCGGCCCGGGGTGGTTTTCCTGTGGTCCCGGCTTCTCTTTTTGGCCCCTTGGACTATTTCAGGGCGGCGGCGATCCGTTCGGCAAGGAGCGCCATCAGCGGCATGCCGTCGCAGGACGAGAGCGAGGTGATGCCGCGGTGATCCACGAAGAAGAGTTCATCGAGGTGCTTCAGGTCGGGACGCCCGAAGTCCTCCTCCCGAAGCGTCAGCCCCGAGGCCGCCACCGCCTGCCGGACCATCGTCCGTTCGACGCACTCTGCTCCCGGAGCCTCCAGAATCGTGTGGCCCGTGACGGCGAAGAGCGGAGCGCCCTCGGCTTCGTGGAAGAGACCGTTGCCGTCGCAGCGGACCGCCGTGTCGGCGCCGGCTTGCCGGGCTGCCTGGCGGGCCAGCAGCGTGGCCGCCTCGTGGGCCGACGTCGGACCTTCGCCGAACGGCACTTCGTAGTGCAGGGATACCGCCGCCGGGCGCAGGCTCCGGTAGGCCGGGCCGTCGTAAAGCGATACGCCGCCCGCAACGAGCCGCTCCGAGCCGTCGGCGGGCAGTTCGATGCGGATGAAACACGAAACTCCTGTCGGATAGTGCTCCGCGACGGCGAGTGCCTCGATGCGGGCCGTCAGCGCCAGAATGTCCGGGCGATAGGGGCGTCCGTACCACCGACGCGAAGCGGCATCGAGCAGCGCCGCATGCTCCCCGACACGTCGTGCCCGGCCGCGGGCCACGTGCACCGTCTGATAGAGGTAGAGGTCCGTCACAGCAGGAAGATTTTCAGCAGCAGTTCGCGCAGCAGTTCGCCGTCCGAGGCGCCGCCCGAGGCCATGCCCTTGCTCTTGGCGTCGTATTCGCGCAGCAGCCCCAGCACCTGGAAGACCTTGCGGTTGTCCCACAGCGAGGCATTCTGCTTGATTTCGCCCAGGATGAAGGTGTTGTTTTTGCGCAGGATGGACATCAGTTCCTGATCCGACGGGAAGGGCTTGTTGCGGTGGCGCGTCAGCCAGCGCAGGTAGTTGACGATGAACAGGTCGCGGAACTGGTTGAACAGTGCCATGACGGTCAGCAGCAGCGGATTCTCCTTCGGATTGCGGGCGAAGTGGTCGGCGATCATCAGCGCCCGGTTCATGTCGCGCGTGACGACGGCCTTGCACAGCTCGAAGTTGTTGAAATCCTTCGAGATGCCGATATTGGCCTCGATGTCGCGGTCCGAAATGCGTTTGGTACCCTCGGGCAGTGAGACGGTGAGTTTCTGCAATTCGTTGGCAATCTTCGAGATGTCGGTGCCCAGATGGTCGGTGAGCATCGAGAGGGCCTTGGCATCGATCTCCAGGCCGCGGCGGCGGATGAACTGCTGCAGCCACGAGGCGATCTCGTAGTCGCGCGGCCGCACCGACTCCAGCACCACGCCGTTGGCCGCACACCCCTTGTAGAAGGCCGAACGCTTGTCGACGTTCTTCTCCTTGTGGCAGATGACGAGGATGGTCGTCGGCGAGGGTTTCTGGGTGTAGAGCGAGAGGCGGTCGATCCCCTTGAGCTGCTGGGCCTCCTTGACGATGACCACCTCGTACTGGCCCATCATCGGCATCTGGCGGCAGAGGTTGACGATCTGCCCCGCATCCGAATCGCGGCCGTAGACCGTAATCTGATTGAAGGTGCGTGCCGCCTCGTCGAGAATCGTCGCGGCCAGCCGGTCGGCGATCTGATCGATGAAGTAGCTCTCCTCGCCCATCAACAGGTAGATGCCCGCGAAACGACGCGCGGCGATGTCGCTCATGATCCGGTCGAAGGCGGCAACCGAATCCTTGAATTTCAGCGTACCCTTGGCCATGTCAGACGATCTCTTTGGTGATGCGCAGTACGTTTTCGGTCGTGGAGGTCAGGCGGTAGCGGTCGTCGATGCGCCGTCCGACGAGCCAGACGATGTCGTCGCCCGACAGCAGCACGAACTGCCGCTGTTTTTCGGGCAGCGAGACCTTGGCGTCGATCAGGAAGTCGCTGACCTTCTTGCGGCCCGTCATGCCGAAGGGGATGAACCAGTCGCCCTCGCGCCAGCGTCGCAGCGTGAGGGGGAACTGCAGCCGGTCGGCGTCGACCTGGGCGATCTGTTCCGGGACCCCGAAGTTCTTGATCGTATCGATGTCGCAGTATTCGAAGTAGAGGACCGAGTTCCCGCAGTAGCTGCGCTGCGCGCCCTTCGGGACGCTCACCAGACACTCGTCGTCGGGGGCGATCGGCGAGACGAGAATCCGTCCGCGATCGATCGTGGCCACGTGGTCGCGGGCGTAGAAACGGCGTCCGGTGGCACCCTGCTCCAGGGCGTGGCACAGCGAATCGGTCACGTCACCCTTGAATCCGTAGGCCGAACTGAGCAGTTCGTAGATGACGAACTCCCGCGGGAAGGCCGGATCGATGCGGTCGAGATGGATCGTGTCGATGCCGTTTTCCGACGTGACGGCGATTTCGCGGATGCGTTCGATGCCGTGGTTGATGAAGAGCTGCGCGTCGGTCAGGCGGGCCAGGTTGCGGCACATCAGACTGGTGAACTTGGGGTTGATTTCGCGGATGCGGGGGATCAGCCCCAGGCGGATCTTGTTGCGCAGGTATTTGGTCGAACGGTTCGACGAATCCTCGCGGTAGGGGATGTGGTTGGCGGCGGCATACTCGAGGATCTCGCGGCGCGAGGCGAAGAGCAGCGGCCGGATGACCTTGCCGACCTGGGTGGAGATGCCCGTCAGGCCGCGCAGGCCGGTACCGCGCAGCAGGTTGATGAAGAAGGTTTCGATCGAGTCGTCGGCGTGGTGGGCGATGGCCACCACGGTGTAACCCTCCTGGCGGCTCAGCTCGTCGAACCAGGCGTAACGCAGCCGGCGGGCCGCCATCTCCATCGATTCGCCGGTACGTTCCATTTCGGCGGCGGTTTCGAAGCGGCGGTTGTAGCACGGCACGCCGTAGCGGGCGGCTTCGTCGCGCACGAGCACCTCGTCCTCGTCGCTTTCGGCGCCGCGCAGCTGGAAGTTGCAGTGGGCGACCCCCACCGTGTAGCCGCAGCGCACGAAGAGGGAAAGCATGACCATCGAATCCACGCCGCCCGAGACGGTCAGCAGGATGCGGTCGTCGTGTGTGGCGAGGTGGTTCTCGTCGATGTAGTGTTGAAAGGCTTCGATCAGTGTCATGGCTCGTATCCTCCTTACAAGATGTTGACTTCCGTGTCGATGGCGATGCCGAATCGGTCGAGGACCCGCTGCTGGACCTTGCGGGCGAAGGCGATGACCTCGCCGCCCGTGGCGCCGCCGTAGTTGACCAGCACCAGGGCCTGACGTTCGTGGACGCCGACCGCCCCTTCGCGATGGCCCTTCATTCCGGCGCGGTCGATGAGCCATCCGGCGGCCAGTTTGACCCGTCCGTCCGGAGCCGGATAGTGGGGCATCTCAGGGTAGCGGGCCAGCAGGGCTTCGGCCACCGGGGCCTCGACGACGGGGTTTTTGAAGAAGCTGCCGGCGTTGCCCAGCACGGCCGGGTCGGGGAGCTTCGAGCGGCGGATGGCGCAGATGGCATCGCGGATGTTGGCGAGCGTGGCGCCGCCGCGGGCCTCGACCTCGCGTTCGACATCGCCGTAGGCAAGCCGGGGACGGGGCGTTCGCGAGAGCTCCAGTTCGACGGCCGTGATGATGACGCGCCCCTTGAGGGCGTGTTTGAAGACGCTTTCGCGGTATCCGAAGCCGCAGTGGGCGGTGTCGAGCGTGAGCATCGTCGAGGTCTCCGTGCAGAACATCTCCACACGGCGGATCGTATCGGCGGCTTCGGCTCCGTAGGCTCCGATGTTCTGCACGGGGGCGGCGCCGGCCTTGCCGGGGATGAGCGAGAGGTTTTCCAGCCCCCACAGATCGTGCCCCACGGCCCAGGCGACCAGATCGTCCCATTCGACGCCCGCTTCGACGCGGATGCGCACCGCAGTTTCCCCGTCGTGCAGGATCGAGATCTGCCGGGAGACGGGTGTCAGGAGCAGTCCGTCGTAGTCCTGCGTGAAGAGGATGTTGTTGCCGCCCGAGAGGACCATCCAGCGGGGAGGTACTCCGTGGGCGAAGACGTCGCGCAGATCGTCCGCCGTTTCGAACTCGACGAGCCGCGTAGCCTGCTGCTCGACACCGAAACTGTTGCGGTCGCGCAGCGAAATGTGGTGAAATTCTCGGATCATGATGCGCAAAGTTACGAATAATTTGCGTAACTTTATTGCACAAAACCCTTAACCGATAGATATGTTTACCGAACAGGATTTACAGCAAATTGCCGACCACGGTCTGACCGTGGCCCGGGTCGAAGCCCAACTGGAGAATTTCCGCCGCGGATTTCCGTGGTTGAACGTCGTACGTGCCGCCTCGCCCGGTGACGGCATTCTGATGCTCGACGCGGCGCAGGCCGATGCCGCCGCGTCGCGTTACGAGAAGGCGGCTGCGGGATTGGGTGTGGTGAAGTTTGTTCCGGCCTCGGGGGCCGCCACGCGGATGTTCAAGGAGCTGTTCGCCTTCGTCAACGAGGGCAAACGCACCCCGGGCATCGATACCTTGTTGTCGAACCTCGAGCGGTTCGCCTTCTGGCCCGAGCTGAAGGCGGTGCTGCCCGAGGGGGCCGACGATCGTGCGACGGTCAACGCCATCGTCAACGACGGCCTGAACTACGGCCATAAACCCAAAGGTCTGGTGACGTTCCACGCCTATCCAGAGGGGGCGCGCAAGGCCGTCGAGGAGCATCTGGTCGAGGGGGCGGCCTACGCCTCGTCGAACGGTGTGGCGCGGATCCACTTCACCGTCTCGCCCGAACACATGGAGGGATTCAAGGAGCTGCTCGCCCGAAAAGTGCCCCTCTACGAGAAGTGCTTCGGCATCCGGTACGACATCTCGTTCTCGGTGCAGAAACCCTCGACGGACACCATTGCCGTGAACCCCGACAATACGCCCTTCCGCCAGGAGGACGGCCGGCTGCTGTTCCGTCCGGCGGGCCACGGTGCACTGATCGAGAACCTGAACGAGATCGATGCCGACGTGATCTTCATCAAGAACATCGACAACGTGACGACCGATGCCCGCCGCGGCGATACGATCCGTTATAAAAAGGTATTGGCCGGCGTGCTGCTCGAACTGCAGGAGCAGGCCTTCGAGTATCTCCGGGCGCTGGAGGTCGGCGGCTGCGAGCTGACTCCGATTGCGGAGTTCATCGAGCGGCGGCTGTGCGTGAAGCTGCCTGCGGACTACGATTCGGCGCTGCTGCGTGCGGTGCTGGACCGCCCGATCCGCGTTTGCGGCATGGTCCGCAACGAGGGCGAGCCGGGCGGAGGCCCCTTCTGGGTGGGGAATCCCGACGGCACGGAGTCGCTGCAGATTGCCGAGTCGAGCCAGATCGGTCCCGACGATCAGCCGTTGATGAAGGCCGCCACGCACTTCAATCCGGTGGATCTGGTCTGCGGCGTGAAAACCTCGAAGGGCGGAAAGTTCGATCTGCGGCAGTACACCGACCCCTCGACGGGCTTCATCTCGTCGAAGTCGAGCGGCGGCCGCGAACTGCGTGCCCAGGAGCTGCCCGGATTGTGGAACGGTGCGATGGCGCGTTGGAACACGGTCTTCGTCGATGTGCCCATCACGACCTTCTCGCCGGTGAAGGTGGTGCAGGATCTGCTGCGCCCCCAGCACCAGTAGTCCGCGAACGGCGGATGCGAAAACGACGCCCCGGTCCTTGCAGGCCGGGGCGTCGTCGTGTGTTGGGGCGTCGTTGTGTGTTGGAGCGCGGCGCAGGTCGGTTGTGGTCCGGTAGCGGAACGGGAATGGCGGTTGATGGGGCCGGAATCCGCTGGCGGGGCGGAGAAACGGTGCTGGCAATGGCCCGGTGAAGGCCCGGGAGCCCGATCTGTGGCCCGGAGGTGGCTCGGAGTGGCGGCAGGGTCAGCCGAGGATGTATCCGTCGGGGGTTTTGCGGACGACGCCCTGGTCGACCATCTGGGCGATCATGCGCGAGAGCGACGGGCGTGCCACCCCCAGAATGAAGGCCACCTCCTGCAGGTTGCGGATCGTGTGGTTGTCCTTCAGATAGCCCATGATGCGCGACGAGAGGCTCTGCAGGGCGAATTCGTTGATCCGGCGGCTCAGGAAGAGACTGTGGTCGGAGATGATCGTCAGGAAGTTGTTCATCACGGTGCGGTCCTGTTCGAGGATCTGGCGCAGGCATTCGCGGTCGATGATCCAGAGCCGGCAGTCGGCATTGGCGATGATCGAGACCGGGTAGCGGTTTTCGGTGCCGAAGAGGAAGGCCGAGGCGAGCGTATCGGGGGCCGAGAGGGTGTCGAGGGTGAGTTCCCGACCTTCGCTGCTGGTCATCTGGGCATAGACGCTTCCCTCGCAGAGCAGCAGCAGCGAACGGCACGCATTGTTCTGCATGGCGATGAAGTCTCCCTTGCGGAAGGAGGCGTAACGTCCGGGTGAGCGTTGCAGAGCCGCTTCCAGTACGGAACGGTCGCCTCCCCGGAAAAGAGGCATGTCATAGATTTCACACTCCATCGAGGATCGAATTTTGCAGTTGCGGATTCGTCGTAACATTTGTTACGCGAAAGGTTGTTTCGTTGCTCTACTTTTGCACCCGTTCCGGAGGGAACAGGCATCCGGCCGATGTCCGGGAGCAGGTTTCGCGCCGAAACGTTTTCAGACCGTACAAAGATACAAATAAAAACGCCAAATGAGCAGAATTCTTTCCGTTGTTTTGTGGAGTTGCCTGCTGCTGGTTGCGTGCGAGCGCGACGAGCGGGTGCCGGCGACGCCGGTCAAGGAGTCGGACGAGGCGGTTTTCCGCCTCGATGCGGCAGACTACGAGGATCGGCCGGCGCTTCGGTCGGCCGGGCTGCGGACGAACTACGACCGGGTGGAGTTCCGCGTGGTCGACGATGCTTCGGGCAGCACGGTCCCGAATCTGAAGGGGTTGTACGATCCGCAGAGTTCGGTGCTGCGCATCGAAGGGCTGCGCGAGGGCGACTACCGTCTGCTGGTGCTGGGCATCCGCGGCGACTGGGAGCAGGACGGCGTGGAGGTCCATCCGATCGGACACGTCGATGAAGAGTGGGTGAGCTTCCCCGAGGATCTCGGCAAGCCGCTCGTCGCCGAATACTTCTATTCGCAGACACCTTTCACGGTGCGGGTGACGACCTCGGCCGCAGGGGAGGTCTCCTCCGTGGTGACCGGCACGCAGACCTCCCAGCAGCGCATCATCGGACGCGCCGACTTCGACTTTACCTACGCGAATCCCTATATCCGCACGGCGCTGGTGTCGCTGCGGGCCACGCTCGGCGGCGCCCGTTTCCGCACGGGAATGACCGGCGGCGGAGCGTTCACGGGCCGGAGCGACGAGCTGGCTTTCGAGACCGATCTCGATTCCGTGGCGAGCTACTGCTTCCTGCCTACGGTCGAGGGGCATCCGCTGCGGGGTGAGATCGAACTGGTGACGCGCACCTATCGGGGCGGTCAGGTCCGGCGGCTCTTCGGCTTCGAACTCGAGCGACTCGAAGCCAACCGCATCGGGCAGATTCACACGCCGGTGGTCCATCCGGACAATTCGTCGGGGACGATGTTCCTTACGCAGCGGGCCTACGACGAGGGGGCGCACGGGCTGATCCTCCAGGACGGCGAATCGAAGACCGTCTACACGGATCCCGCCCAGCGGCGCTTCAATACGGCGGCACCGCTTCAGATCGCGGTGACCGATGCGGGCGAACTCCATGCGCGGTTCTATTCGCCGCGGGCCCTCTCGGGGGTGCTGGTTCGGGCACGCATTCCGCGCGTCGACGACGAGTATCTCGACCTGGCGTGGTTCGACAGCATTCCGCCCTTTGCGGACTTCTACGAGCGGTTGCCGCAGACCCTGCGTCCGACGGTGTGCCGATCGGCCTCGGGCCGCTGGGTGGAGATTCCGCAGCTGGAGGCGGCCGATTTCGAGGGGGTCGAATTCACGATCGAATCCGAGGATCCCTATTGGAAGAAGCTGCGTCAGATCCTCCACGGCTGGACCATCGCCTTCAGCCTTTTCAATGGTGATCCGGACCGTCCGGACGGCGGTCCGTCGGGCAACTGGATGGGTATCCGCCCGGTGCATTGCCGCGAAGCGGTGGCCTTCTTCCTGAACTTCACCTACATGATCGACATGCCGGAACACGAGGTGATCCTGCGCGAGAACCAGGACCGCCTCTACGGAAACGGCGGTGTCAACGACAAGGTGACCCCCGAGAAGGTCTTGAGCCAGATGCGTCAGAGCCGCAATCTGAACGTCGGGCTGGTCTATCCCGGAAACGGCATTGTGGGTCTGGGCGGCGGCTCCTCCTACGGGGTCTATCAGCAGGCCTGGCTGCAGCACTACTTCAACACCTATTCCTGCGAGATCATGTTCCACGAGCTGGGGCACGTCATGGGATACAACCACAGCAGCTCGTTCACCTACGGACCCTGGGCGCAGGAGCTGATGAACCATTTTTATGTCAACAACCTGGACGAAATGCCGATCAATTCGTCCTCATATCTGAACAGCAGTAAAAATCCGACTTTATACTGATTCGGCCATGAACATACGATATCTTGTCCTGCTGGCGGCTGTGCTGGCACAACTTGCGGCGGGGTGTTCGCGCGACGAGAGCGCGGCTCCGCAACCTCAGGGGGCTCCGCTGACCCTGCGGCTGACGGCCGCGGCGGCCGACGGATCGGGCACGGCTTCCGGCACCGATTCCGAGGCGGAGATCCGTTCCGTGACGGCCTATCGGTTCGAGGAGGGGATCCTGCGCGAGGTGATTCCGGGGGTTGCGGCGGGCGACGGGCTCTACACCTTTCCGTCGGCCGCCCCGCACGGCGAACTTCGTCTGGCGGTGAATGCCGCCTCGATCGAGGCCTTTGCCGCTCTGACGCCCGACGTCTCGTCGCTGGAGACGTATCGCAGCCTTGAGGCTTCGATCGGCGAGATGACCCGTCAGGGACTGACCATGAGCGGGTCGCTGGACCTCGCGGGCGGGTCGGCGGCCGGGGCCCGTGCCGTGACGCTGCACCGCAGCGTGGCACGGATCGACCTGCGGTCGTGCGATGCCGGCGTCGAGGTGCACTCGGTGACGATCCGCCGGATTGCCGACCGGGGTTATGTCGAACCCTCCGCCACGCCGGCATCGCCGGCCTCGGCCGCGCGGGAGACCTTCCTGCGCACGTACGATGCGGAACCGCTGGTCAACGGCCGCGAACCGCTGCTCTACCTGTGTGAACAGCCCAACGACGGGCTGGAGGTCGAGATCGTGGCCCGCTTTGCGGGAGGGTGGCACCGCCTGCACAACACGCTCCCGGCGACGATCCTCCGCAATACGGTCTATACGCTGGAGGTTTACGGACGGGGCGCCGAGGCCGGTGTCTCGGTGACATCCGGAAGCTGGAATGAGGGTGTCGGGACCGAATCGCGGCCGGTTCTCGAGGGGCTGGTCGACCTCGAAGCCTCGGATCTCCCCGACGACGTGCGGGTCAACGAGGCTCGTGATACGGTCTACATTCCCCATACGCCCAGCCGCCTGCGGGTGGTGCTGCGCGGCGGAGCCGGAGCGGCGCTGACCGTCGACGGCGAGGTGCGTGGCGTGAGTGTCACGCCGCAGAGCCTGACCCGCGGGCTGGAGACCGTGGCGGCCGTCGAGGTGAGCAGCCCGCTGCGTGTGCCGGGTACGACGACCGGTTATGTCGGACTGACCCTTTCGCACGGAGGTGTCTCGTCGGGACGCGTGGTGCTGGCCTTCGAGGCCAATCCGGTCCGGATCGAGGGGCTTCTGGCGCTCGACGACGACGGCGTGTGCGATTTCGGTCGCTACCTCGAGGGCGAACTGGCCCGCATTACCCTCCCGGAAGGGATGAACCTCCGCCTGGAGTTCGGCGACGGCGAGTCGCGCTGGATGGATCTGGTGTCGGACGGCGATGCATACCGCCTGCTCGGAGGCTGGAAACCGAACGATCCGACGGCCGACGGCCGCGAGCAGGAGGGCTTCCTGGTTGTCACCGATGCCGCGGGCGGACACCCCGAACGCTACACCGTGCGACGCCGCAACTGGGGCCTCCCCGTCGTGCGCATCGGCGGCGAGTGGTGGTGCAAGTACAACCTGCGGGGCGACGTGAAGAGCTTCGAGGATCAGGTGCCCATAGCGGCCGATCCCGCGGCGGACGATGCGCTGGCCGACCATCTGATCGCCTGTCCGGACGACGAACTGCTTGCGCTGCTGGGCGACCAGTATCAGGCGAACAATCCGCAGGGGCTTCCGCTGCGTCACGACGGCACGGCCTTCTACCACGAGGGAATGGTCTCCACGACGCAGAACTTCGGTACGTTGGATCCGGCGACAATGGCCCCCTACGGCTACCGGATCCCCGACTATGACGACTATGCCTTCTTCACGCGCAACGAAAACTACAACATCGGCGGAGTGGGCGAACGCTCCTACACCAATGCCTCGGGCGAGCCGATCACGGTGCGCATCCAGGAGCGCGAGGCAGAGTTCCTCGGCCATTCGTACGGGACGATTGCGATCTACGAATTCCGCTCGGGCGAGGCCGTGTGGGTGCTGTGCGGACTGGGCCACCAGTGGAACACCACGCCGGGCAACATCGCTCCCATGACGCTGCTGATGGCCACCTACGGCAATGCCTCGAAGACCTGGGTCATGGAGGGGTATGCCGCAGTCGACCGTCCCGGCCAGAACTGGATCAAGTTCGTGGCCAACAACACGACCAAGACCCGTATGGTGCGTTGCGTGAAGACGCCCGTTGAATATATGTATGATTGATCGATTGACAAACGACAGATAACAACAAACCATTTAATCAGAAAGAACATGAAAACGAACAAGATGATGACTGTGAAGACGTTTGCTTTTGCCGCCACCATGGCTTTGGGATTGAGTGCCTGCTCGGAGCGGGTCGAGACCCCGATGACCCCGACGACCCCTGCCGCCGTTCCGGTGGTGAAGACGCGTCTGGCTTCGTTCGAAGGAGAGGGACAGGCTCTGGAGGGAGAGAATGAGGTGAAGGATTTGCGGGCCTGCCTCTTCGTCGACGGCGCGCTGACGAAGGTTTACAACGCCCAGACACCCGGCAGCGGAAGTTTCGACCTGCAGCTGGACCGTCATGCCGGTACGCTTTACGTGGTGGCCAACACCGAGGGGCTGATCGATCTCGATGCTCTTCAGGAGCGCAGCATCAGCGAAAGTGAGTGGCGGAAAATCGCCGTGGCGATGAAGGAGGCGGCTCCGGCACGCTTCTTCTCGGGCAGCGTCGCACTCGACGGTCTGCAGAATTCGCAGACGGAGATTCCCGTAACGCTTCGGCGCGGTCTGGTGCGCTTCGATCTGCAGCTGCGCACGGCAGGTGTGGCTTCGGTGAGCGGCATCACGCTCCGCAATGCCGCTCAGTCGGCCTATCTTTTCCCGGTTGAGGGGGAGCTTTCGCCCTCGGGAGTCGAGCGTCAGGATGCCGTGGCCACCATCGCGGAACCGCTGACGAAGGATACGCCCGCCGTCCTCTATGCCTATGAGCAGCAGAACGACGGTCTGGAAGTGGTTGTCGAGGCCCTGATCGACGGACAGCCCAAGACGCTCACCAAACGTCTGAGCTGCGATCTGGAGCGCAACAAGATCTATACGCTGACCGTGCGCAAGGATGTCATCGACGTGCATCTCGATCTCACGTTCGACGAGTGGGAGGAGGGCAGCGATACGGAGCTGACTCCGCTGCGTCGATAACCCCGCATCCCGATTCCCGGTATACGTTAAACCTGTAATTACATGAAAACGCTGAAAAACAAGCTGTTGGTTCGTACGATGGGCCTTGTGCTCCTGGTCGGAGGGCTTGCCTCGTGTACGGAATCTCCCGAGGCGGTTCCGGGAGGCTCCGCTGCGGGCGGAGTGGTCCGGATCTCGAAGGCGTCGTTTGCCTCCGACGCGGCCGATCGGGTGGCGGGTGAGGATGCGATCGGGCAGGTCAGCGCATACCTTTTCGAACAGGGACGTCTGACGCGGATCCACGAAGCCGTTCCGGTTTCGGGCACGGGCTTCGATCTGCAGCTCGACCGTCTCTCCGGAACGCTCTACGTGGTGGCCGATGCCCGCCCGCAGATCGAGGGGGCCGAGCCCGCTCCGGGACTTTCCGAGAGCGCCTGGATGGAGGCGACGGTCCGTGCGGCCGATGCTGCGACGGCACGTTTCGCGACCGGTTGCCTCGATCTGGCGACGCTCCCGGCCGGCTCGTCGGCCGCGACGCTGAAGCTTCGCCACGGCTCGGCCCGTCTCGACCTGCGGCTGCGGGTCGCCGGGGAGATCTCGGTCGAGGGCTTTACGCTGCTTGATGCCGCCTCGGCGGGCTATCTGCTGCCGCGGGAGGTGGCCGCGACGCCTGCCGGCACCGAACTTGCCGACGTACAGACCTCCGTGGCCTTGCCGATTGCGGTTGATACGCCCGGTGTGGCCTACCTCTGCGAACAGGACAACGCCTCGCTGCGCGTGCGCCTTGAGGTGGTGATCGACGGCAAGCCCTCGACGCTGGAGAGTGCTCTGCCGCGACCGATCCTGCGCAACCGCATTTATACGGTGACTGTGCGCAAGGATGTGATCGACACCGAGGCCCGACTGACGGTCGAGGCGTGGGGCGATGGCGGCGAGACACCGCTCGAACCCGATCTGGAGACCCCGCTGACGGTTGATTCAGACCGCTCGCGGATTCCCGACGACGTGCGCGTCGAGGCCGACGGCGCAACCCTTGCGCTGCCCTATACCGAGACGGAGATTCTGTTGGCCGTGGCGTGCGACAGCCAGCTGGAGGTGCTCCCGCTGACGGAGTTCCCGTTGACGGTCGAGGAGGTCTCGACGGGGATCGGTCCCGACGACGTCAACCTCTTCCGGATCCGCAAGTCGCTCTTTGCGCCGAACCGTCCGGCGGTCGACATTCCGGTGCGTTTCCGCCGCAAGGGGCTCGAGCAGGTCTATCCCGAGGATCGGATCCTGCTGCGGCTGGCGGCCAACCCCACGCGGACGGAGGGTGGCCTGGATTTCGACAACGCCGCCTATACGGTCGACTATGAACGTTACGTGGACAACGAACTGGGCCGTTTCGTGCTGCCGGCCGACAAACGCCTCGAGGTGGAGTTCGACGAGGGGGAGGACCCCTGGATCCGTCTCTCGGAGGCCGACGGCGCGGCGAATACCCTGCGGGTGGTCGGCGGCTGGCGTCCGAACGACCCGACGGCCGACGGCCGCCGTCAGGAGGCCCGTCTGGTGGTGAGCAACCGCGCCGACGGTTCGCAGCGCGAGGAGTATACGCTCGTGCGCCGCAACTGGGGACTTCCCGTGACGTGGTTCCACGGCGTGTGGTGGTGCAAGTACAATGCGCGGGGCAATTCGCGTCGTTTCGAGGATCAGATCCTTTCGTCGGCCGATCCGGCCGTCGAGGCCGGCAAGAGCCTCTACGAATATCTGGCCGGCTGTTCGCCCGAGGAGTACCGCGACCTTTGGGGCTGGGCCTATCAGGGTGACAGCGGCGAGGGGCTGCGGGTCATCGAGCAGGACGGCAAGGCTGTCATGGAGGGCTTCACGACCGATGTCGCGGCCCATATCAACAAGCTGCCGGCCGATGCGCTGTCGCCCGACGGCTACGAACTGCCCTCGATGGCGGAGTACAACCGGGTGTTCAATGCCACGGACTATATTTGGATGATGTGGAGCGGTTCGCATACGCTCAGGGAGCCGTGGGAGGGCCACTCGGCCATCAAGCGGAGCCAGCAGCGGCGCAGTGACGTCGTGGTGGGTTCGCTGACGCTCAACGAATTGATCAGTGTTCGGATGTGGAGCCCCGATTTCCCCGACGACGAGGGAATCACCTGGTACGGACCCGGTGCGCAGTGGAATGCCGACGGTATCCGCCATTCGAACCACTACAACAACATTCTCTTCGGGGTCTATTCTCCCGAAGGATCGGGTTGGTACATAACCGGCGGTATGACCAATCTCTATATGATCCGCAACGGCGCCGGCACGAAGGATACGCGAATCCTGCGTTTCAAGAAGTCTCCTGTGGAGTATGTCTACGGTCCGGATGCGGATCGTCCGATGCGATGAGACGAGACGATCGGAGCGCAAGTCGGCCGGAGCGTGGAAACGGATGAAGAGTTAGATGGTCGATTGAGCCGGAACCCGTTGCGAATCACCCCTGCCCCGAAAGGTGGCAGGGGTGATGCTTTTTCGGGGTATGACCGGCTGCCGGGCGGAGGAAAGCACCTTCAGATGCTCTGAAAATGGAATATCCTTATAATTTTTCTATCTTTGTGAGACACTCCTGACCCCTGCCCTTATGAAGAGACTTCTTTCGCTGCTGTTTTTCCTGTTTCTATCTTCGATCGTGGCTGCGGGAGCCGTTTCGGCGCCGGATCAGACGGCGCCCGGCGCCCAATTGTGGCTCGGCTACGAACCCCTTGCCGAGGCGGACTGCGAGGCGCTCGGTGCATACTGCTCGCGGATCCGCCTGGCCGGAAGCCGTTATGATTCGCTGCTGGTTGCCGAATTGACCCGCGGTATCGAGGGACTTTTGCAAATCACCCCGATGGTCGATCCGCATGCCCGGAGCGGCATCCGCTTCTCGCTCGACGGCGATCCGAAGCTCCTGGGCGAGGAGGGTTACCGTATCCGCGGCGGCCGCAACGGCGTCCAGATTCAAGCGGCGGCGGATGCCGGACTGCTCTACGGCATGTTCCACCTGCTGCGGATGCTGCAGTGCGGCGATTCGCTCGATGGGCTCGACCGGACGGAGAAGCCAGCGTACGACCGTCGGTTGCTCAACCACTGGGACGATCTCGACGGTACGATCGAACGCGGTTATGCCGGCCGCTCGCTCTGGAAATGGAACGATCTCCCCGAACGGCTCTATCCCCGCTATGCGGCGTATGCGCGGGCCAACGCCTCGATCGGCATCAACGGCGTGGTGCTCAACAACGTCAATGCCGATCCGCGGATCCTGCGTCACGACTATCTGGAGAAGGTGGCGGCGCTGGCCGATCTCTTCCGCCGCTATCACATCCGCGTCTACCTGACGGCCAACTTTGCGGCGCCGATGAAGCCGTCGTCTACGCCCGACGTGATGAAGGCCTGGGGCGGAGTGGGGGATCTCGATACGGCCGATCCGCGCGATCCGCGGGTGCAGGCCTGGTGGCGGGAAAAGGCGGCGGAGATTTATGCGCTGATCCCCGATTTCGGGGGCTTTCTCGTCAAGGCCAATTCGGAGGGGATGCCCGGTCCGCAGGATTACGGCTGTACGCACGCCGACGGGGCCAATCTGCTGGCCCGGGCGCTGAAACCCTACGGCGGCATCGTCATGTGGCGCACGTTCGTCTACAATCCGGCGATCGATCCCGACCGCATGAAACGCTCCTACCTGGAGTTCCGGCCGCTCGACGGGACGTTCGACGACAACGTGATCCTGCAGACGAAGAACGGTCCGCTCGATTTCCAGCCTTCGGAGCCCGTGCAGCCGCTGTTCGGGGCGATGCCCCGTTCGCAGATGATGCTCGAACTGCAGATCACCCAGGAGTATACCGGACACGCAACGTCGCTGGTCTATCTGCTGCCGATGTGGCGTCGGGTGCTGGATTTCGATACCTGCTGTGCGGGGCCCGGATGTACGGTGAGCCGCCTTACGCAGGGCGAGGTCTATCCCCAGCGGATTCGTGCCATCGCCGGGGTGGCCAATACGGGCAGCGACGCCAACTGGACGGGTCATCCCTTCGCCCAGGCCAACTGGTATGCCTTCGGGCGGCTGGCGTGGAACCCCGACCAGACGGTGAGCCGCATCACGTGCGACTGGATCCGTACGACGTGGCAGGTCGACGGGGAGGAGCTGCGGGTGATCGAAGCGATGATGATGCCCAGCTGGGAGTGCTTCCTGCGCAGCAGTTCGCCCTACGGACTGGGGCTGACGCTCGACGTGGCGACGCACTATCGGGCGAACTTCGCCGGACGCGCCGGACGCGAGTGGCAGGTGAGCCGTGAAGGGATCGGTACCGACCGTACGTCGCACGGCACGGGATTTACGGGCCAGTATTTCGAGCCCAACCGGTCGTGTTTCGACGATCCGGACTGCTGTCCGCCGATGTGGCTGCTGAGCTTCCACTGGCTGCCGTGGAGCCATCGCATGCCCTCGGGACGGAGTCTGCGCGAGGAGTTTTTCGAGGGCCTTGGGAGTACGCCGTCGCTGGTGCGGCAGAATCTCGAGCGTTGGCAGTCGCTGCACGACAGGATCGATCCGGGGCGTTATGCAACCGTGCTGGAGCGTTTGCAACAAGAGTATGACGATGCCTCGCATTTCTCAGCCGAGGCGCAAGACTTTTTCGGAGCCTATGTGGATGATGCGATTGCTTTGCCGTGACACCCGAGGTACGGGCCGGCCGGTTGAGCCGGTTGCGTCGGCCATTGCCGGCTCTGCCGTTTGCCGCACCATCTGCTGGCGGAGAGCCTCCTGGCGACGGGCGGTTCTTCGCATGGCTGTCCCTGTGCTGCTGATCTTTTGGGGGGCGGGGGCCGTGCAGGCCGCTCCGAAGACTTTGACCGGAGAGGATCTCAACCGGGAGTTTCGCGAGGTCCTAGAGCACAAGCAGGAGTTCGCGGCCCGGAAGGAGGCCCGCCTTTCGGCTTTGAAACACCGTCTTTATCGCGAAAAGCCTCTCTCGCTGGAGAACCGCTTCCGGATTTGCAATGCGATTTGCGACGGATACATGCTCTTCGTCTTCGATTCGTCGTACCGTTATTCGGTCGAATTGTGCCGTCTGGCCGACCGGATCGGTGCGGAACCTTACCGGACGCATGCCCGGACGCATTTCGGTTATGCCCTGGCGCGGGGCGGATTCTTCAAAGAGGCCGTTGATTCGTTGACGACCATCGATCCTGATCCGCGGATTCTGCCCGACAGCGTGATGGCCAACTACTACATCTGTTTGGGACGGACGTACCAGGATTTGGCCGATTATACGAACGATGCGGTCTTCTCCCCGCAGTACAACCGTCTCGGCAACCAGGCGCTGGCGGCCAGTCTGGCCTATCTCCACGACCCGATGCTGACGGCCTACGTGCGGGGTAAAATCGCCCTCAAGAGTGGTGATCTGGTGACGGCGCATGCCCTCTATGAACAGGCCCTGTCGTTGTGCCACGCGCCCGAGTGGCTGACGGTCTTCTATTCGACTTTGGCGTATATCGCCCGCAAGGCGGGTCATAACGACGAAGCGGAGTATTACTACCGGCTTTCGGTGATCAACGACAGCCGGGAGGCGGTGCGCGAATCGGTTGCGCTGCGGGGACTGGCCTCGATTCTCTTCTACCACCGGGGTGAGGTCGACGATGCTTCGCGCTACATCAACATGGCCCTTGACGATGCGACGGCCTTCGGAACGCGGCATCGGATGAATGTCATCGGTACGCTGCTGCCGATTTTCCTGAACGAACAGCTGCGGATCGATGAGGAGCGTCAGCAGGCCCTGCTGTTGAGTTTTGTTCTGAGTATGCTCGTGGGAGTCATCTTGATTGTGGCGGCCGTGAATACGTGGCTGCAGGTTCGGCGGCTGAAGCGGTCGCGGCAGCAGTTGGAGGCGATGAACCGCAGGTTGCAGGAGGCCAACCGCATCAAGGAGAGCTATCTGGGGCACTATCTGGATATCAGTGCCGAGATTGCGGGCCAACTGGACGATTTTGTGGTGCGGGCCACTCACAAGATGGATCACGGTCAGTATGAGGGACTTCGACCCTTGCTCCGCGAATTGAAGGGACGGCAGAGCAAGGAGCGGATTTTCGAGGAGTTCGACCGGACATTTCTGTCGTTATTCCCGACTTTCGTCGAGGAGTTCAACCGGCTGTTGCCCGAACGGGAGCAGATCCAGTTTGTCGGCAAGTCCCTGAATTCGACCTTGCGGATCTTTGCCCTGATTCGGCTGGGTATTACGGAGTCGGATCAGATTGCCCGGGCGTTGGGTTATTCGCTCAATACGATTTACAACTACCGGACCCGGATGCGCAACAAATCACTCGATCCGAAAAATTTCGAGGCCAATATTCAGAAAATTGGATTATAAGAGTTGAAAGGGATCCCAAATATTTATATTCTTAAGGAGAATAGATATGTTAATCGTCTTATAATCAATATAAAATCATTTATATTTTTTTTGTATGCCGGATGCCGGCCCTTCCAGATTGCGGTCGTGTCGTTTAATTTTGTATAGGCCCTGCGGGGAATCATAGAAACCAACCTAAAACTTAAACGACATGATTAAATTCGACAAACAGGGAAGTCCTGGCGAACGTTTTGCCGGCTTACGGAGGTTTGTGCTGGCATGTTTGATCTCGATGTTTGTTCAGTTGCCTTTGATGGCACAAACGACAACCGTCAGTGGATCTGTCACCGATATGAGCGGTCAACCGTTGATCGGGGCTACGATCTATGCCAAAGGAACCTCCATCGGTGCAACGACGGATCTGACGGGAAAATTTGAATTGCGGCGTTTGTCTTCCGATGCCGTTCTGGTCGTATCCTATATCGGATATCAGACCCGTGAAGTTGCGCTCGAAGGACGCACCGAACTGAATCTGCAGCTCGAAGAGGCGGCCAATACGCTTGATGATGTAGTGGTGGTCGGTTATGGCGCTGTTCGCAAGCGGGATCTGACCGGCTCGATTACCTCGGTCGACAGCAAAACGATCATGGAACGCAATCCGACCAATCTGTTCGATGCCTTGCAGGGTGCAGCTCCGGGTGTGCAGATCACGACCAATTCGGGTGCACCCGGTGAAGGTGCCAATATTCGGATTCGCGGAACTTCGACCTTCGGCTCCGGAACCAATCCGCTCTATGTCGTCGATGAAGTGCCGATGGATGATATTTCGGCGATCAACCCCAATGACATTCAATCGATCGAGATCCTCAAGGATGCTGCTTCGGCGGCCATCTACGGGTCCCGTTCGGCCAATGGCGTTATCATCATTACGACGAAAAAAGGTGTCCCCGGCAAACCGCGCGTCGATGTGAAATATACGCGCAGCTGGAGCAAGATTGCCCATCGTCTGCCGTTGACATCGCCGGATGAATTTCGCTACTTCAACCGTCAGCGTCTGCGTCTGACCGGAAATACGAGCAAGTATGAACTGATCGATTCGCTGAAGCCCTTTTTCAACGGCGATGGAAATCAGTATGATCAGTTGTTCCGCACGTCGGCCAAGGACGAAGTGAATTTGAGTGTCAGCGGTGCCTCGGAAAAGATGACCTATTACCTGAGCGGGGGCTTCTACAACGAAGACGGCATTGTCGTGAACAGTGCCTACAAGCGTTATACGACCCGTATGAATGCGACGTACAAGGCTTCGAAACGATTGACGATCGGCAATAACGTTCAGTTTACCTATTCGGATCAGAGCGGTATCAACGAATCGGACGTAATCGGTAACATCTACAACTGGATTCCCTACTGGAATCTGTTCGATGCGACGGGCGAAATCATGCACAACGTCGGCGGAAAAAACAGCACCTATGCTCAGGCCATGCTGGAGAGAAATGGCGAAAAGCAGTTCCGGGGATCCGCCCTGCTTTATGGCGAATACCGTTTCAATCAGTATCTGAAACTTCGGGTCAACGTGTCGGGATCCATGAGTACGGTGCGCAATTACTATTTCAAACCCAGCAAGTTGCTCAATACGACGGGACATACCGAAGGCTACGACATGACCCAGCTGGATTACAACTGGCTCAATGAGAATTACCTCTCCTACGATCGGACGATTCGCGATCACACCTTCTCTCTGATGCTTGGAAACAGTACGCAGGCGTGGACCGCCGAGGTGGCGCAGGTCCGGGGGCAGGATTATTCGACCGACTATATCTGGACGTTGAACAACGCATCGGTATTCAAGGCCGGAGACAACTATTCGGAGCAGGAGAGACATTCGCTGGCTTCGTTCTTCTTCCGGGGAACCTACAATTGGAAGAGCCGTTATCTTTTTGCCGGGAACATCCGTTACGACGGGTCGTCGCGTTTCGCCAAAAACAACCGTTGGGGCTTTTTCCCCTCGGCCTCGCTTGGCTGGCGCTTCTCGGATGAGAGTTTCATGCAGTGGACCAAGCCGTTTCTGGACGATGCGAAACTTCGTCTGAGCTATGGTGTCACCGGCAATGAAGACATTGGAAACTATGCTTCGTGGCCGCAATACGGCAATGTCGGGGTCTATAACGGTGTGGGTGGCCTTGCGCCGAACCTGACCTACGCGGAGCTGGGTTGGGAACGGACCGAACAGTTCAATGTCGGAGCCGACTTTACGATGCTCGGCAGCCGTATCACACTCGGATTCGACTGGTACGAAAAGAATACCTCGGATCTGTTGTATGACGTGGAGGTCCCCAAGGAGATCGGTTATGGCAGCATGACCCGTAATGTGGGGGCCATGCGCAACCGGGGTGTTGAGTTCTCGCTTCATGCCGATCTGGTCCGTGGAAAGGACTGGCATTGGGGGGTGGATTTCAATATCTCGCATAACCTGAGTACGGTGACCAAACTGGCTGACGACGTGCCTTTCTATACGGGAAGCGAAAGTGCCATTTATGTCCAGACGGGTCGTCCGATCGGCGAATTCTATGGATTCCGTCATGACGGAGTTTTTGCCTATGATGAGTCGAATGCCTATGACGACAACTGGAACCAGCTCACGCCGGTATTCAACGATGGCGTCTTCTCCCATTATATGCTCAATGGTGCCCGATACGAAGGCAATGTGAATCGCAAGACCCGCGATGGAAACGTGCTTGGAGCCGGCGACGTGAACTGGCTGGACAACCCGGATGATCCCAATATGGGGGTTATTGACGAAAATGACCGGGTTCTGCTGGGATGTGCACAGCCGGATGTGTTCGGAGGATTGAATACGACGGTCTCCTGGAAGGGGCTATCGCTCTTCCTGTCGTTCAACTATTCGTTGGGTGGCGATCTCTACAACTGGACCAACTACAAGCGGAACAATTTCGCCAATGACATGACCACGCCGGATCCCTATACGATCCGCAACATGTGGCTTTATCCGGGTGACGATGCCATTTTCCCGACGCCGGACAAGGATCACAACTGGAACCGCAACTGCGTTTCGGACTATTGGATCGAGGATGGCTCCTACATCCGCCTCAGTTCGCTCAAACTCTCCTATCAGCTGCCGCAGAAGATTCTCGACAAGATCCGCATGAAGAGTGCATCGGTCTATTTTTACGGCAACAACCTGCTCACGTGGACCAATTACACGGGTTTCGATCCGGAATTCGGAGGGGGGATCCTCGATTTCGGAATCGATACGGGCAAGTATCCCCGTACGCGGGAGTTCGGTTTCGGTATAAACCTGGGATTCTAAAACTACGACTATGACGACTATGAAAAAGTTCAGATCATACCTTTTGTTCTTCGGCCTGTTGGCGACCTCGTGCGGGGCCTTTCTCGATGAAGAACCCATCAGTAATCTGAGTACCAATCTGTTCTGGAAGACCGATTCGGATATCCAGTCGGCGCGGGCTGCCATGTACATTTCGTTTGCCAACGCCATGTCGAGCAATTATTTCAGCTGGGGTGAGGTTCGCGGCGAGAACTGGGATCCCTTTCAACATTTCGGTTCGGCCCAGGAGGAGCTGATCAACGACATCATTCCGGAGACGAACAGCGCCTGCAAGTGGACGGATATCTACGAGACGGTCAATCGAGCCAATCTGATCATCAAATATGTTCCGACCATGTCGGGTGTCGATCCTACCATTGCCACTCCGACCATCGGAGAGGCGTATGCCATGCGGGCGCTGGCTTATTTCTACATTGTCCGTGTCTGGGGAGACGCCCCGTTGTTTCTCGATGCGGTCGAGGAGTTCGATGTCAATACGTGTCTGAAGAGTCGGGAAGCTAAGGAGGTGTTGCTGTCACATGTCGAGGAGGATCTGAAGACGGCCGAAACGTATCTGCCCGAAATCGGATCATCGACGGCATTGGATCGGACTTATATTACGCTGCCGACCGTTTATGCCATTCAGATGGATCTTTATGCCTGGTTGCATCGGTATGAGGAGGTGGTTCGGATCTGGGAAGAGAAGATTACGGGCCTTCCGTCCTCGAAGTTCGCATTCAAGGATTTCAAGGCGGCGGGGCCCGAGGATGAGAGTTCGATTCTGGCCTGGCGTTCGATCGTTTGGGATGAAAGTACGGATCTGGAGATATTCTTTGCGGTCCGTTATGACAAGACGGGCGACGGCCGTGAGAATGACACGCGGGCCATGCTCTGTGCCGATGGACAGCGGTTGGTATTGGGCGAAGCGATTCGTTCGGAGTTTGATGCGCGCGATATCCGTTTCCGGGGGACGTGCAAGGAGTATCGGGACGAGGACACGGGCGAACTGCAGTCGATTCCCTACAAACTGGAGAAGTTCTGGGAGTTGAACAATGCGGATATCAAGGATTATGCCTCGGACAATGATCTGATCATGTACCGCTATTCGGATCTGTTGCTGCTGTATGCGGAGGCTCTGAACGAGCAGAATCGCAGTGCGGAGGCGATTGCCTGTGTGAACCGAACGCGCGAACGGGCCGGACTGGATGCACTGCCCGGCACACTCGACAAGGAGCAGACGGCGCAGGCTGTTCTGTCCGAACGCCGGTTCGAACTCTTGGGTGAGGGCAAATATTGGTTCGATCTGGTGCGGACGGGCAATGCCCTGAAGGTGGCCGGATGCTCCGATTCCCGAATCCCGTTCCCGATCCATCGCGATCATTTGTTGCAAAATTCCAATCTGGAACAGACTCAATATTGAAAAACAACGAATCATGAAAAAGCTTGTATCTGTATTCATGACCTTGGTCGTCGCCTGTACGATGGGTTCGTGCGACCTTGCGCTGCAGCGGAATGACGAATATACGGGCAGTACGCTCGATATCTACCAGCACAAGACCTGTTGGGAATACATGGAAAGTCGTCCGGATCTCTTCACGAGCATGATGGACGGACTGGAGTTGTGCGGTATGACGGACTATTATACCCAGACAACGACGAAGTATACCTATCTGTTGTTGACCGAGACGGCCATAGCCGACAAGGTTGCTGCGGCCAAGACCGATCCCGGACAGTTGCAGGAGCTGAAGGATATCTTTCTCTTTCATATCATCAAGGGAGAGTACCATGCCTATGGGATTCTGACGTACAATGTGACCTATGTGGAGACTCTGCTGGGCGGAGAGGCCAAAATGTCGATGGTTCTTCAGCAGGCGGCCTCCGACCGCAACAAGATCGACCGGCTGAACCTGATGACCAACTGTGGTTCCAGTACGGTGGTTACGGCCGTGGCCAGCAACTACATCATGACGAACGGTCCGGCGCATATTCTCGATGATATCTGCGTGTATGTCCGATGATTGGACTGATGGACCCCAATTCGGGCCGGCATACTGTGGATGGCATGACGGTCCGAACCTTTTCGAAACCTCGTTTTCAAGATATTATCCGATGATTGTTCGTATTGCTTTAACGCTTTTGTTTTTCCTGTGTGTGCCCGTGTTGCATCTCGACGCAGCACCGCTGGTTTTGAAACCCGGACATTTCCGGCTGGTGCTGTCGGCCGGGGCGGAGGCGCCGGTGCGGCTGGCTGCCGAGACGCTTTGCCGCGATTTCGAACGTGTCACGGGCTGCCGCCCCGAGGTGGTGACGCCCGATGCGCCGGCCGATGATCCCCGCATGGTCGACCTGCTGATCGTGGATGCCTCCTCCCCGCAGCCGACCGTCGATCCGTCGACGCTGCGTCCGCTCGACGGCTTTGAATCCCATCGCGTCTACGCCGATCCCCAAAACCGGCGCGTCTGCCTTTGCGGAAAGGACATGCGGGGCGCCATCTATGCCATCTACACCTTCAGCGAGCAGCTCCTCGGAGTTCCTCCGTTGTGGTATTTCTCGTCGTGGGAGCCGCAGCGTCGTTCGCGGATCACGGTCCCGCCCGACTGCGATCTCTTTTTCAAGTCGCCGCAGGTGCGCTACCGGGCCTGGTTCCCCAACGATACGGATCTCTTCACGCCGTGGCGGGCCCTTTCGCGCGAAAACGACGAGCTGTGGCTCGAGACCATGCTGCGCCTGAAACTCAATACGGTCGAACTCGAGGCTACGGTGACCTATCCCGACTACCGGCTCAACCGTCAGGCCGCGCTGTTGCGCAAGTACGGTCTGGTGCTGACCTCGCACCACCACGTGGCCTGCAACAACAACCTCGCGAACTGGGCCGGCTACTGGCGGAAGGTCCGCGGCATGGAGCCGCCGGCGCTGTTGTTGTCCAACGAGGCGGCTCTGCGCGAGTTCTGGCAGTACAGTGTCGAGACCGTCTGCCGCAACCACCAGGAGAATCTTTGGCAGATTGCCTTCCGCGGGGTCGGTGACCAGCCCTTCTGGGCGGCCTTTGCCGATGCCCCGGCAGGCGAACGCGAACGCGCCGAGGTGATCAACCGCATGATCCGCATCCAGCTCGAACTGATCAAGCAGGCAACCGGCGAACGGGATCCCTTCGTGCGGATGACCTTCTACGACGAACTGTCGGATCTGCTGGCCAAGGGCTATCTGAAACCGCCTACGGGCGAGAACATGCTGTGGACGTTCGTGGCCGGGCGCCGGGACCATTACCCGTATGATGATCTGGTGGCCTTCGACACGACGCAGCACGTCAAGCTGGGCTATTACATGAATCTGCAGTTCACCTCGACGGGGGCCCATCTCGCGGCGGCCGAGGGCCCCTGGAAGATGGAGTTCAACTATCGGTACGTCAATACGAAGGGTCCGCTGACCTTCTCGGTGGTCAACGCCGGCAACCTGCGGGAGTTCGTCATGGAACTGTCGGCCAACGCGCGGATGATGTGGAACATGGAGGCCTACGATACGGACCGTTTCCTGGAGGCTTTCTGCCGGCAGTATTACGGGACGCGCCATGCCCGCGAGGCGGCCCGGCTCTACCACGACTATTACTATGCCTACTGGCAGCAGAAACCCTCGCAGTTCCCGGGATTGGAGCGGCAGTTCCTCTTCCAGGATCTGCGCTACGCGCGGGTCTTCGACCAGATCGGCAGGCGTTTTGCGGACTTTTCGCCCAATCCGCTCTGCGAGATCGGTTTCGAGCGCATTCCGGGTCGATCGTTCCGCATCGACGGGCAGAATCAGGTGGATTCGCTGCTGGCCGGGACGCAGGCTGCAGCAGTGCGGTTCGAGACGGTTGCGGAGCGTTGCGACCGACTGATGGGGCGTCTGCCGGAGGCTTCGCGGCGCTTCTTCCGCGACAATCTCCAGGCGCCGTGCCACTACATGGCGTCGTTGAACCGTTCGCTCTACCACTTCGTGCGGGCCTACAAGTCTGCGGCCGAACGGGCGGCGGATCTGGACCGGGCCATCACGTACCTCGAACAGGCCCGTCAGGCCCTGCAGACGACGCAGGAGGGGGTCTTCGCAACCTGGTACGACAACGACCGTCTGTTCGGTCTGGCCGCAAAGTTGGAGATGTTGCGCGCGTTGCGTCATGACGCAGCCCGCAGAACGGATTGATCCATATGGCCATGTGTTCAAATCCCCTGTCCGTTTCAACGGGCGGGGGTTTTTATTTGTCCGCATCTCCGGACGGAAAAGTCCAGCCCCTCCATTTGTGTGGGAAAATTGTCATTTCCGGATAAATTGTCGCCCGGAAATACGGTTTATTCGTAATCTTTTATATATTTGTACGGCAAAAATGAAAAACAATAATCAAACACGATAACATTATGGAAAACAAACTGCAGGAGTTGACCCGCAAACTCTATGACGAAGGGTTGGAGAAGGGGCGTGCCGATGCCGACAAACTGATCTCCGATGCCCAGGTCCAGGCCCGGAAAATCCTCGACGAGGCCCGCGCCCAGGCCGACGAGATCGTCCGCAAGGCTCACGCCAAGGCCGAGGAGGTCGAGAAAAACACCATGACCGAAATCTCGCTCGCCGGCCGTCAGGCACTCTCGACCATCAAGTCCGAAATCGCCTCGGCCATCGTTGCCAAATCGACCGCCGAGGGGGTCAAGGCCGCAGCGCTCGATCCGAAATTCCTCGAGGAGATGCTCCTCGCCGTGGCCCGCAACTGGAACGGCACCGATTCGGGCAAGGTCTCGCTGCAGGCGCTGCTCCCCGAAGAGGCCCGCGAAAAACTCGATGCGGCCTTCGCCAAGAGTGCCCGGGCCCTGCTCGATGCCGGTATCGAAGTGGGCTGGTCCAAGGAGGTCAAGAGCGGCTTCAAGGTGGGCGCCAAGGAGGGCGGCTACTACATCTCGTTCACGGACGCCGATCTGGAGGCCCTGCTGGGCGAGTACCTTCGTGATAAGGTCTATCAACTGCTGTTCAAGGCGTAGGGCATGTTCGAAAACCAATACTATACGCTGGTTGCATCGCTCCGGGAGTATACGCTCGATGCCGATACGAAGGGATTCGATGCGCGGGCCATCATCGACGAGATCCTCGAAGGGGTTCGCGGACGGGATGCCCTCCAGGTGCGGATGCTCTACGGCTACTACGACTGCGAGAATCTCGCTGCGCTGCGCTGCGGACGCAATGCCTTCAATCCGCTGGGCAACCTCGCGCGTGAAGAGCTCGACGAGGAGCTGAAGGCGCCGCAGCAGCTGCCCGAGCCACTGGCACGCGTCGTGCGGGCCTATGCCGATCCCGAAGGCGAGGATGCCGAATCGGTCGATACGGCGCAACGTTTCGAGAAGGAGCTTTTTGAAGCCTACTACCGGATCTGCGAGGGATCGCGGAGCCGTTTCCTGCGCGAATGGTCGCGTTTCGACCGTACGCTGCGCAACGTCACGGCCGCCGTGGCCGCGCGTGCCGCCGGACGGAATGTCGAGGAGGCGCTCGTCGGCGAAGGCGATGTCGTCGATCAGTTGCAGCGCAGTTCGGCCGCCGATTTCGGTCTGCGGGGCGAACTGCCCTGGATGGATGCCGTGATCGCGGCGATGAACGACGAGGCCAACCTCGTCGAAAAGGAGCGCAAGCTGGATCTGATCCGCTGGTCGGAGGCCGCGGAACTGGCCACGTTCGACTATTTCGATCTCGATGCCATTCTGTCGTATCTGGTGCGGGTGAACATCGTGGCGCGCTGGACGCGTCTGGACGCCGCCCGCGGACGGGAGATGTTCGCCCGTCTGATGGCCGAACTCGACGGTAAGCAACTCATTGAAAATAAACAATAAAACGATACCATGAAAACAACGGGACGTGTAAACGGTATCATCTCCAACATCGTGATCGTCAAGGCCGACGGACCTGTGGGCCAGAACGAGATCTGCCACGTGTGGACGGGTGATACGAAGATGATGGCCGAGGTCATCAAGGTCATAGGCGATGCGGCCTATGTACAGGTTTTTGACAGTACGCGCGGGCTGAAGATCGGCGACCGCGTGGAGTTCGAGGGACACATGCTCGAAGTGACCCTCGCGCCGGGTCTGCTGTCGCGCAACTACGACGGTCTGCAGAACGACCTCGAAAAGATGGAGGGGCTGTTCATCGCCCGCGGCTCGATCACCGATCCGGTGGATTTCGACGCCGAATGGGACTTCACGCCGCTGGCCAAGGCCGGCGACAAGGTCTCGGCCGCTTCGTGGCTGGGCGAGGTCCGGGAGCAGTGGGTGCGGCACAAGATCATGGTTCCCTTCACGATGACGCAGAGCTATACGGTCAAGAGCGTGGCTCCGGCCGGCAAGTACAAGGTGCGCGACACGGTGGCCGTGGTGACCGATGCCGAAGGGCATGATCACGCGATTACGATGGTGCAGAAGTGGCCCGTCAAGCAGGCCATCCGCTGCTATACGGAGAAGCCGCGTCCGTCACGCGTCATGGAGACGGGCGTGCGGGCCATCGACACGTTCAACCCGATGGCCGAGGGCGGTACGGGCTTCATCCCCGGGCCGTTCGGCGCCGGCAAGACCGTGCTGCAGCACGCCATCTCGAAACAGGCCGATGCCGACGTGATCATCATGGTGGCGTGCGGCGAGCGTGCCAACGAGGTGGTGGAGATCTTCAAGGAGTTCCCCGAACTGGTCGACCCCCGCACGGGCCACAAGTTGATGGAGCGTACGATCATCATCTGCAATACGTCGAACATGCCCGTTGCGGCACGCGAGGCGTCGGTCTACACGGGTATGACCATCGGCGAGTACTACCGTTCGATGGGTCTGAAGGTGCTGGTGATGGCCGATTCGACATCGCGTTGGGCCCAGGCGCTGCGCGAGATGTCGAACCGTCTGGAGGAGCTTCCGGGTCAGGACGCCTTCCCGATGGACCTCTCGGCCATCATCTCGAACTTCTACTCGCGCGCCGGTCTGGTGAAGCTCTCGAACGGGGAGACGGGTTCCGTCACGTTCCTCGGTACGGTGTCGCCCGCGGGCGGTAACCTCAAGGAGCCGGTGACCGAATCGACCAAAAAGGCCGCACGCTGCTTCTACGCCCTCTCGCAGGGACGTGCCGATTCGAAGCGCTATCCGGCCATCGACCCGCTGGAGTCCTACTCGAAATACCTCGAATATCCCGAAATCCGCGAATACCTCGACCAGCATATCGAAAAGGACTGGGTCGACCTGGTCTATGCGGGCAAGACGCTCGTGCAGCGCGGCAAGGAGGCCAACGACCAGATCAACATTCTGGGCGACGACGGCGTGCCGGTGGAGTATCACGAGCGTTTCTGGAAGTCGGAACTGATCGACTTCGTGATCCTGCAGCAGGACGCCTTCGACGCCATCGACGCCAACTGCCCGATCGAACGTCAGAAGATGATGTACGAGATGGTGCTGGGCATCTGCCGGCAGAACTTCTCGTTTGCCGATTTCGAGCAGTGCTCGCAGTTCTTCAAGGGTCTGATCAACCTCTTCCGTCAGATGAACTACTCGGAGTGGAAGTCGGAGAAGTTCGAGAACTACAAGCGACAGATCGAAGAGTACGTGAGTGAAAAAAACAACTAAGCCATGACAACACGCGCATTTCAGAAGATATATACCCGCATTGACAACATCACCAAGGCGACGGTCACGCTGCGGGCCCAGGGCGTCGGCAACGACGAACTGGCTACCGTGGGCGGCAAACTGGCCCAGGTGGTGAAGATTATGGGCGAGAACGTGACGCTTCAGGTTTTCGCCGGCACCGAGGGCCTCTCGACCGATTCGGAGGTCGTCTTCCACGGCGAACCGCCCAAGCTGCGGGTCTCGGACGCCCTGGCCGGCCGCTTCTTCAACGCCTACGGCGAACCGCTGGAGGGCGGTGAGATCGTCGAGGGCGAGGCCCGCGAGATCGGCGGCCCGACGGTCAACCCCTTCAAGCGTATCCAGCCCTCGGAGCTCATCGCCACGGGTATCGCCGGCATCGACCTCAACAACACGATCGTGACGGGCCAGAAGATCCCCTTCTTCGCCGACCCGGACCAGCCCTACAACGCCGTGATGGCCAACGTGGCCCTGCGCGCCAAGGCCGACAAGATCATCCTGGGCGGCATGGGTCTGACGAACGACGACTTCCTCTACTTCAAGTCGGTCTTCGAGAACGCCGGTGCGCTGGACCGCATCGTGTCGTTCGTCAACACGACGGAGAATCCGCCCGTCGAGCGACTGCTTGTGCCGGACATGG
Organism: uncultured Alistipes sp.; assembly: GCA_944321945.1. Lineage (GTDB taxonomy): Bacteria > Bacteroidota > Bacteroidia > Bacteroidales > Rikenellaceae > Alistipes. Next base: position 40,429 of record CALUNE010000003.1, on the reverse strand, counting down.
CCCTGACGGCCGCCGAGTACTTCGCCGTCGACAAGGGCGAGAAGGTGCTGGTGCTGCTCACGGACATGACGCTCTATGCCGATGCGCTGGCCATCGTCTCGAACCGTATGGACCAGATCCCGTCGAAGGACTCGATGCCCGGATCGCTCTACTCGGATCTGGCAAAGATCTACGAGAAGGCCGTACAGTTGCCCAACGGCGGTTCGATCACGATCATCGCCGTGACGACCCTCTCGGGCGGCGACATCACGCACGCCGTGCCCGACAACACGGGTTACATCACCGAAGGTCAGCTCTTCCTGCGCAACGACTCGGATACGGGCAAGGTGATCGTCGACCCGTTCCGTTCGCTGTCGCGTCTGAAGCAGCTCGTGATCGGCAAGAAGACGCGTGAGGACCATCCGCAGGTGATGAACGCCTGCGTGCGTCTGTATGCCGACGCGGCCAATGCCAAGACCAAACTCGAAAACGGTTTCGACCTTTCGGACTACGACGAACGGGCCCTGAAATTCGCCCGCGACTACTCGGAGAAACTGCTGGCCATCGACGTCAACATCGGCATCACGGAGATGCTCGACACGGCGTGGACGCTCTTCGCGAAGTACTTCTCGAAGGAGGAGGTCGCCATCAAGGAGGAGCTGATCAAGAAATACTGGAAGGAGGCGTAACGCACCATGGCCATCAAGTTCCAATACAACAAGACCTCGCTGGGCGAACTCGGCAAGCAGCTGAAAATGCGGCAGAAGGCACTCCCTACGATCAAAAGCAAGGAGTCGGCGCTTCGATCCGAGGTGAAGAAGGCGAAGGACTCCGCAGGCGACTTCCGTCGACGGCTCGAGGCCCTGAAGGCCGAGTACGACTACATGGTGTCGCTGTGGGGAGAGTTTGACAGTGACCTGCTCCGCATCGCGGACGTGGACCTCACGGTCCGCAAGATTGCGGGGGTGCGCATCCCGGAACTGGAGGGGGTTCGCTTCGAGGAGAAGGCCTATGACCTCTTCTCGTCGCCGGCGTGGTTTGCCGACGGGGTGGAGATCCTCAAGCGGCTGGCGCGGCTGGGCCTCGAATGCGAGGTCTACACGCGGCGCATGGAGCTGCTGGACTTCGCCCGACGCAAGACCACACAGAAGGTGAACCTCTACGAAAAGGTCCAGATTCCGGGCTACGAGGATGCCATCCGAAAGATCAAACGCTTCATGGAGGACGAGGAGAATCTCTCGAAGTCGGCCCAGAAGATCGTCAAAAACAAACAACAAGCCGCCGGGGAGGGCGCCATGTTATGATAGCCAGAATGTCGAAATACGACTTTGTGCTCTATGCGGCACAGAGTGAGGATTTCATTGAGAAGCTGCGCGAACTCGGGCTGGTGGACATCACCACGACGGGTTGGGAACCCTCGGAGGAGGACCGTCAGCTGCTGCTCGACATCGAGGGTTGTGGCCGTGCCGCGGAGTTCCTCAAGGGGTTCCGGGCCGATCCGGCGCATGCCGCCCTGCGGGGCGAACCCTTTGCCACGGGGCGCGAGGCTTACGAACACTATGCGGCGGCACAGCGTGAGGCGGCGTCGATCCGTTCGGAGATCGCCCGGCTCGAAAAGCTCGCCGACGAACTGCGTCCGTGGGGACCGTTCGATGTCGACCGCACCGCCAAACTGGCCGAACAGGGCATCGTGCTGCGTTATTTCTCGACGCAGCGCGCCACGTTCGACAAGCAGCGGGAGCAATGGGCCGAACACTACACGCTCACGGAGATTACACGCACGGATTCGACCGTATGGTTCGTCGTGGTGGCGGCTCCGGGCGAGGAGGTGACCATCGACGCCCAGGAGATGAAGACCCCGCAGATGGATATCCGCGAGGCGGAACGGCGTGTGGCCGACGAGCAGGCGAAACTCGCGGCTTTGGATGCGGAGTTTGCCCGCGTGGCAGCCTCCGAGACGCAGCTGGCAGCCTATGCCGCTGAACTCAAGGAGCGTCTGCAGGGGGTACAGGTCGTCGCTACGGCCCGCAAGGAGGCCGACGGTTCGCTGGCCCTGCTCGAGGGCTGGGCCGAGACTGAGACTTCGGCCCGGGTCGATGCCCTGCTCGAATCGTACCCCAACGTCGTGTGGATCAAGAGCGATCCCACGCCCGAGGACGATACGCCCGTCAAACTGAAGAACAACCGCTTCGCGCGGATCTTCGAGATGATCGGCGACCTCTATGCGCGACCCAAGTACGGCACGTTGGACCTGACGCCCTATTTCGCGCCGTTCTACATGCTCTTTTTCGGCATCTGTCTGAACGATGCCGGCTACGGACTGATTCTGCTGGCGGCGGGTCTGGTGATGCTGCGCAAGTTCCGCGAACCGGGCATGATGCGGCGTGCGGCGTGGTTTGCCACGCTGTGTGCGGTGGCGACGATCGTCTTCGGCGGCATCTGCGGCTCGTTCTTCGGACTGAGCCTCAAGGAGTACTTCCCGTCGATCCCGTTCTTCGACTTCCAGGGACGATTCTTCATCATCTCGCTGGTGATCGGCCTGGTGCAGATCCTCTTCGGCATGGCGCTCAACATCTGGACGACGACGCGCTGCTTCGGCATCTCGCACGCCTTCGGACAGTTGGGATGGTTTGTGATCCTCGTGTCGTGCGCTCTGGCCGTGGCCCTGCCCATGGCCGGGATCACGATTCCGGGTTTTGCCTCCGATTCGGTGGCCTTCTACGTGGCGCTGGCTGTCGGTGGCGTGCTGCTCCTGCTGCTCAACAATCCGCGGCGCAATCCGCTCATCAACGTCGGCGCCGGCCTGTGGGACCTCTACAACAACATCACGGGACTGTTGAGCGATGTGCTGTCGTACATCCGTCTGTTCGCCATCGGACTCTCGGGCGGTGTACTGGCCCTGGTCTTCAATACGCTGGCCGAGGGCTTCGTTCCCGAGGGGGCGAACATCGTGGTGCGGCTGCTGGTGATGATCCCGATCCTGCTGATCGGCCACGGCATCAACCTCTTCATGTCGACCATCTCGTCGTTCGTCCACCCGATGCGACTGACCTTCGTGGAGTTCTTCAAGAACGCCGGCTTCGAGATGGCTACGCGGTCGTTCGACCCCATCCGCAAAATGGACACACGTGACGAATAAACAACAATAATCAAATAATCAACAACTTTCAAAACATTATGGAAACAACAACAGCATTGGTAATGGCTTACGTCGGCGTAGCGTTGATGGTGGGCCTCGCGGGCATCGCATCGTCCATCGGCACGGCCATCGCCGGCCAGGCGTCGGTCGGAGCCATGAAGAAGAACAGCGGCGCATTCGGTAGCTACATGATTCTCTCGGCGCTTCCGGGTTCGCAGGGCCTCTACGGATTCGTCTGCTTCTTCCTGGTGCAGGGCGGTCTGACGAACCCCACGATGACGCAGGGCGCCGCCATTCTGGGTGCCGGTATTCTGGTGGGTATCGTCAACCTGGCTTCGTCGATCTACCAGGCAAAGATCTGCGCCAACGGTATCGCCGCCATCGGAAACGGTCACGACGTGATGGGTAAGACGCTGATTCTGGCCGCCTTCCCGGAGTTGTACGCAATTCTGTCGGTAGCCGCTACCTTCCTGATCGCCACGCTCGACGGCGTGAACCTCTTCTGACGAGGCTCGTTCGGAAAAAAGGAGGCACCCGAATTTCGGGTGCCTCCTTTTTTGGTGCCGTATGTCGTCTTCGGACGGGACGCTGGCGGGGGCGGATCGCCTCTCAGAGGCCGTGTCCCATGCCGTGCACGGAACGGCGCTAATCGTCCAGACGAATGGTCTGGCCCGTGAGCCGGCTGCGCTCGGCTTCGTAGCAGATCCGGTGGCTCTCGACCGATTGTTCGATCGAGGTGCGGAAGTTGTGCTCCTTGCAGGCCAGCGTGTGGACGAAATCCTCGATCAGGTTGAGGTCGGCACCGGCATGGTAGGGCGTTCCGATGAGCGACGAGAAGTCGAGCACCTCCTCGCGGGCGCCGCGGAACCAACGGATGCGCAGCGAGCGTTCGTCGCCGTCGATCTCGCCCTGTGTGAGGCGGATATGGGTCTGGCGCTGGTCGTCGAGCGTAAAGGTGTCCATCGTGAAAGAAATCGTGACGTCGTTTTCCATCTCCATGGCGATGACCTGATGATCGGCCACATCGTTGTCGCAGTGAAAGACACATCGTCCGTAGGGACCGGTTCTCAGTTCGCGGTCGATGACCTGGTCGATGGTGGCTCCTTCGGGGACGTCGAAATTCGAGATCCAGTCGCGGCGCGTGCGGTAAAGATCGACGGCCGAGTAGGGGCACGAGGGTTCGATCGGGCAGTTGATGCAGCGATCGGAGCTTCCGGCGGGGGCATTCTCGGGGCGGTACCAGCGCAGTGACCCGAACGACGTGAGTTTCCGACATTGCGACGAGGTGAGCCACAGCAGGAAATCGATGTCGTGGCAGCACTTCGAGATCAGGATCGGGTTGGTGATCTCCTCGCGGCGCCACATGCCGCGGACGTATCCGTGGGTCATGCGGTCGATGCCGACTGCGGCGTTGTGGTTGATCGAGATGATCTGACCGAGTTCGCCCGAATCGACGATCTCTTTGATCCGGATGAAGTAGGGGTGGTAACGCAGCACGTGGCAGACGCCGACGATGACCCCCTTGTTGCGGGCGGCCCGGGCGATGGCCCGGCATTCGGCGAGGGTGCGGGCGATGGGTTTCTCGAGCAGCACGTGGTAACCGGCCTCGATGGCGAGCATGCAGGGTTCGAAGTGGATGTTTTCGGGGGTGGCGATCAGCACGGCATCGGCCTTCAGCGGATTACGGAAGAAGAGCTTGTAATCCTCGAAACATTGTTCGGGTTTTAGTCCGAACTTCTCGGCCAGGGCATGGCGCCGCAGCGGATTGGGTTCGACAATTCCTACGAGTTGCAGGCGTTCGGGGTGCCGCACGGCATATTCGAGGTATTTGTTCGTGCGGTTGCCGCCGCCGATGGCAACGATCGTCACCGGAGTGTTCGAAAATGTGATTTCATCCATGATTTGTAGACACACTTGTAGTATGGACGGAGATTTGGAAAAGGCCCGCATGCCGAAGCGGATGCGGGCTTTTCCGGTGAGTATTTAGAGTTCCTTGATGCGGATGTTTCGGAACTGGATGCCGGGGCCGTGGCCCAGCAGACCGATGTGTCCGCGTTTGTTGAAGAGGCCGGGGTGGTTGCGGCCGTCGACCGTGTAGGGGTTTTTGTTCGAGCCGTCGGGGGCGACGTTGTGCCCCTTGCAGGCCTGGCGGATGTTGCCGTCGAGAATCACCTCGCCGTTGACCGTGACGGTGATGTGGTCACCCACGGCGCGGATCTCTTCGGTGTTCCACGTGCCCAGCTCGCCGAACTTGACGTGTTTCTGGGCGGGGATGATGCCGTAGACCGATCCGTGCTGCTGGTAGATGCGCAGGTTCTTGTAGATCGGGGCGTCGTGGTCGAGCACCTGGATCTCCATGCCGTGATAGGCGGCGTCGACGCCCATCGGCGTGCGGATACCGATGCCGTTGTTGACGCCGGCGCGGTCGAAGGCGAATTCGAAGCGCAGGATGAAGTCGCCGTACTCCTTGATGGTGTAGAGGTTGCCGCTGCCGCCGAACTGAGCCGTGACGTAGATCGTACCCTCCTGGGGAACATAGTTGGTCTTGTTGCCGGTCCATTTTTCGAGCGAAAGTCCGTCGAAGAGGATCTCGAAACCTTCGGCAGCCTCGTCGGCCGGGAGTTCGAAACGCGGAATGGCCGCATAACGGGCCAGCAGTCCCTTGATTTCGTCGACGGCATAACCGGCATCGGGATCGCTTTTGGCGCGTGCGGCGTAGCTGTCGCGGGCCTTTTCGAGTGCGGCCACCACCGTTTCACCGCCCATGCCGGGGTTCTTGGCCGCGATGGTCTTGACGGCCTCGGCAGCCGCCGCCTCGGTTTGCGGATTGTCGAGATAGGGGGCGATGATGCTGACGGCCGGCAGCGAATAGGTCCGGGCCAGGGCACGGAGCAGTTTGTTGCAGACGGCGGCCGAGGGGTTGAGTTCGAGTCCCTTGCGGAAGCCCTCGACCTGTTTGTCGGCAGCAGCTGCGGCGATGAAGTCGGTGTAACGCGTCAGGGCGGCATCGGTCCATGCGGGGTTCTGCCGCGCCAGATCGTAGAGAACGTTGGCCATTTCGGGATTCTCGACCGTCAGGAGCGCCCGGAATGCGGCCTCGCGGTCCTGTGCGGCGAGCAGATCGTCGATGGCTGCACGAACGCCCGACTGGGCCAGAAGCGGATAGTAGCGGGTCTTTTCGGGAGCCGAGGCCATGCGTTCCGAGACTTTGGCGTATTGGGCTTCGGGCTGCTGCGAGGCGAGGGCATTCTTCAGGGCGGCCTGATACTTGCCGATCTCATCGCCCGAGGCCTTGTCCAGCAGGTCGCACAGCGGTCCGAACTCCTGCATCGTGCAGATGCCCGAGAGCGCCTCTACGGCGGCATCGTGAACCGCGCGGTTGTCGGAGGCGAGCAGGGCAAAGACCTGTTCCGAGGCGGCCGAGATGCGGCGTACGGCGATCAGTTTCAGAGCCTGGATCTGGATCTGCGGGTCGCGGTCGAGAGCCGCAATCAGGCCGTCGTTCACCTTTCCGTTGAAGGCCCGCAGAGCGGAGGCGGCTTCGGCGGCGTGTTTGCCGTCGAGGGCTGCGATCAGGGCTTCGAGAGCCTCGTCGCCACCGATTCGGCCGGCTGCGCGGATGGCTGCCGCGGCCAGTTCGTCGTTCGACGATTCGATCCACGGCGTGACGGCTCCGATCTGCGAGGCGGCATGGCGGCTTCCCAGCCAGTTGATGACATCCGTGCGGGCTTCGTCACCCAGCGATGGAAGTTTCTTGACCACGGCAGCCTGGAGCGCCTCGTCCGCAAAGTCGTTGGCGGCATCGAGCGCCGCTCCGCGATACGCGCGGTTCGAATCCTTGAGGGCTGTCAGCAGCAGCCGGGTACGTTTGCCGGTATCGTACTTGAGTTGCAGTTCGAGGGCGGCGGCGCGCACGTTCGCACGGGCCGTGGCCTTGCCGAGAGCTCGGGCCGCTGCGAGCGTACTCTTCGTGTCGCCCTGTTCGGCCAGCCTGTTCAGCAGCCGGAGGTAGGAGGCCGTGGCATCGTTCGGTGCAAAGTCGTAATCCGAAGCGGCAGCCGCATTGGCCAGCGTTCGGAGCGAGGCCTTGCTTCCGCAGCAACCCAGTGCGTGATAGACGGCTTCGCGCGTCGGGTCGTCGTCGGCCTTTGCGGCCCAGTCGAGCAGCGTCGGCTCGACCTCCGTAACTCCTTTTGCTGCGGCGGCATCGGCCAGCCGGATGACGGGACGGTCGCTGCGGCGGATCAGGTCGGTCAGCATCGCTTCGCTGCCCGGCGTGGCGATCAGACCCCGCACGGCTGCGTCGGCCAGGTATGCGTCATCGACGTAGCGTGCAAAGATCTCCACATCCTCGGCCGTCGAGCAGAGTTGCAGCAACGAGAGCAGAAAGGCCTGATTGGGCTTGTCCGTGCAGGCGGCCACGCTCTCGGCCAGTCCTTTCCGGATCCCGGCTCGGGCAGCCTCCTGACCCTTGGCCGTGACGTAATGCACGACGCCGCTCAGGGCATATTCCACCGTAGCATTGGGGCCCTTCGCTGCGGGCACGAGCATGTCGGCCATTTCGCGGATGCCGGCGGCACCCGTGGCGGCCAGCTCCTTCATCAGTTCGTTGTAGAGGTCGGGGGTTTCGGCCGGAAGCTGGGCCAGAGCGTCGGCAATGATGGTCGACGTGGTCCGCTGGCGGTCATCGCGGACCTCCTGCGCCCCCGAGACCAGGGGCAGAAGCAGTCCGGCAAACAGTATGAGAATCAGTTTCTTCATGGTATGCGTTTTTTTGGGGTGGTTGGCGGTCAGATTTTCCAGGGAGAGCGCATCGGTTGGTCGATCAGGCGGTTGGCGGCATCGTCGTCGATGAAGAGCTGCTTCTGCGGGTCGAAGTTCAGCGTGCGGTTCAGACGCAGGGCGCAGAGGGCCATGTTCACCAGTGTGGCACTGTGGTAACCCTTGATTTCGTCCAAGGCGAAGCGTTCGCGGGTGTGGACGCAGCGGATGAAGTCGGTATTCTGCGGTTCGGGATCGGGCAGCTCGGCGATGCGGTTCATCACGTCGGGGATCGTACACTCGAATCCCTTGTAGACCTTGCCCTTCGGGCCCTCGATGTAGGGCACCTTTCCCTTGCTTTCGTACCCCTCGCCTTCGAGGATGATCTGGCAGCCGTCGTCGTAGGTGTAGACGATGCGGCGCCAGATGCCGATGGCATCGGGATGCTGCTGCGGAGCGTCCACCTCGACCTTTACCGGCGAGGTGTTGTCCTTGCCCAGCAGGTACTGTACGGGGTCCATGTAGTGCTGGCCCATATCGCCCAGACCGCCGCCGTCATAGTCCCAGTATCCGCGGAAAGTCTGGTGCGTGCGGTGTACGTTGTAGGGCTTGTAGGGGGCCGGACCCAGCCACAGATCGTAGTCCAGCGCCGCAGGAACGGGCTGCGGGGTGAGATTCTCCTTGCCCACCCAGAAGAATTTCCACGTGAAGCCCGTGGCACCCGAGATGGTCACCTTCAGCGGCCATCCGAGCATGCCGCTGTCGACGAGTTTCTTGAGCGGTTCGACGGTCGTGCCCAGTCCGTAGAAGGTGTCCTGGAAGCGGAACCACGTGTTCAGACGGAAGATGCGGCCGTTCTGCTTGACGGCCTCCATGATGCGTTTGCCTTCGCCGATGGTGCGCGTCATCGGCTTTTCGCACCAGATATCCTTGCCGGCGCGCGCCGCCTCGACGGCCATGATGCCGTGCCAGTGGGGCGGGGTGGCGATGTGGACGATGTCGACGTTCGGGTCGTTGATCAGGTCGCGGTAGAAGTGGTAGGCCTTCAGGGTCTTGCCGAACTTCTTGCGGCCCAGTTCCACGGCGCTGTCCAGATGGTTCTGGTCGACGTCGCAGACGGCCACCAGCCGGCAGCGTTCGTCGCTGGTGAAGTGATAGCTCGAGCGTCCGATGCCTCCGACGCCGATAATGCCTTTGGTGAGCTGATCGCTCGGGGCGATGTGATTCGGGCCTCCCAGCACCCAGCGGGGAACGATGGTGAAGAGGGTCGCGGCACCCGCCGTTTTCAAAAAATCTCTACGATTGAGTCCCATGATATGAAGTGGTTTTTCGGTTGTGGTTCGATATTCAGAGTGTCGTCAGTTTCAGACTGCGCCATTGTACCTTGATGCCGCCGCCGTCGTGGATCTGGAGGGCGATGCGGCCCTGGGCGGCACCGATTTTGGCGTCGTGCAGGTCGACGATCTTTTCGCCGTTGAGCCACGTCTGGACGTGGTCGCCCTCGACGCGCAGCCGCAGTGTGTTCCACGATCCCTCGTTGAGCATCACCTCCTTGTCGGCGGGTGTCTGTGCGAGCCATCCGCGGCCGTAGGATTCATAAATGCCGCCCGTGCCCTGGTTGCGGGGTGCCACCTCGCACTGCCAGCCGTGAATCCGGGCTTCGGGCTCCACGAACGAGCGGAAGAAGATCCCCGAATTGCCGTTCGACAGCTGGCGGAATTCGGCCGTCAGATCGAAGTCGTCGTAGTATTCGCGCGTGGCCAGATAGCCGTACTGCTTGTCGGGGCCGCTTTCGCAGACGAGGTTGCCGTCGGCGTCGACGTACCATTTCTCCGTGCCGTAGATCTCCCAACCCGAGAGGTCCTCGCCGTTGAAGAGGTCGATTTCGCGGCCGGCCTTGCGCGGCAGCTCCTTGATCTTCAGATTGCGGAACGAGGCGGGATAACCGTGATCCTGCAGGCAGATCACTCCGCGATGGGCCAGGCCGTATTCGGGTGCGTTTTCCCACTTGCCGCTGTGTTTGCGGATGAACCAGTCGTCGGTCCAGGCCTCGAATTCGAGGATCTTGCGGCCGTTGAGCCAGTGTTCGACGTGTCCGTTGTCGAAGACGATGCGCGAGGAGTTCCATTCACCCTGCGGATGGACCTGCATGGCGGACTTGTCGGGCAGATGCATGGCGTAGTCGACGCCCAGACGCTGCCACTCCTCGAGTTTGGTGGGGGCATTGTCCTCTTCCCAACCCTTCTCGTCGATGAGCTGGTATTCCGGACCGGTTACGTAGGGCACGGCGAAGTAGGGGTCCTCCACCACGTGGTAGAGCATGCCGCTGTTACCGCCGTGGGAGAGCTTCCAGTCCCATTCGAGGATGAAGTTTTCGTACTGTTTGCGCGTGACGATATAGCCCGTCAGGTCGCTTCCGTCGCCGGCTGCCTGGATGCATCCGTCGACCACGTGCCACGGCATCGTCAGCGAATCGCCGTTGTAGTCCTTCCACTGGTCGAGCGTTTTGCCGTCGAAGAGCAGCTGCCAGCCGTCGGCAATCTCCTTTTTGGTCAGGGTGTTGGGCTGTGGAGCGCAGGAGGAGGCTCCCAGAGCGAGCATCAATGCTCCGCACAGAGGTGCAATCAGCCTTTTGTTCGTGATAAGGGTCATGGTATTGGTTTTATTTGTTAGGTGTTTGTCCTTTGTTTTTTCGGGTCGGGGTCTCTTTGCGTGGGGCCGGGGCGTCGGATGCGTGGGACGGATCGGAGTTCGGATCCGCATCCGGTGCGTTTTTCTCATCGGGCACCGCTTCGTTCTGGTTCTGCTTCATGTAGTCCTTCGGGCGCATGCCGAACTGCTTGGAGAAGCACTTGGCAAACCACGACATGCTGCTGAAACCGGTTAGATAGCAGATTTCGTTGATGCGCAGCTCGCCCTTGCGGAGCAGTTGGGCCGCAGTCTTCAGCCGTACCAGCTGGATGTATTCGTTGGGCGAGGTGCCGGTCAGCCCCTTCAGCTTGCGCTGCAGACTCGAACGGCTCAGCGCCATCTGCTCGACGAGCAGATCCACCGACAGTGCCTCGTTGGTGAGGTTTTCGGAGATGATCCCCGTCAGTTTGTCGAGCCATGCACGGTCGCTGCTGCCGATCGTATCCTTTTCGTATTGCAGGTTCGGCTCCGAGGCGAAGTGGCGGAAGGCGCGTTCGCGGTTCTCGAGCAGACTCTCGACCGTCGCCTTGATGTAGCTCAGCGAGAAGGGTTTCTCGATGTAGGCGTCGGCTCCGGACTCCAGTCCCTTGATCTTCGAGTCGACCGAATCGATCGCCGAGAGCAGAATGAAGGGAATGTGACAGAGCAGTTCGTCGCTGCGGACACGCACGAGCAGTTCGTAACCGTCCATTTCGGGCATGAGGATGTCGCTGATGATCAGATCGCACGAACGTTTCTTGAGTATGTCGAGTGCTTCGCGGCCGTTCCGGGCCGGGAGTACGTCGTACGTATCCTCGAAGTTCTTGTAGAGGAACTCCAGCATGTCGGGCGTATCCTCGACGATCATGATGCAGTGTTGCTTCGTTGCGGGGGCCTCCTCGTCCTGGGTCGTGGCCTCCTCCTTGGCGGTAGCCGCTGCCGGGAGTTGCTTTGCGGAGCCGGGTTCCCGTACGTCGGGAATCTCGATCGAGAGTTCGCAACCGCCCGCGGCGTCGGCATCGTTGATGGCGATTTTACCGTTATGCTTTTCGACGAGCAGTTTTACCAGGCTCAGACCGATGCCGACGCCCTGTCCCGAATAGGGGTTCTCCTGATAGAAGGCATCGAAGACCTTTTTGCGGCTTGCGGTTGGAATTCCGGGGCCGTCGTCGCGTACCGACAGGCGGAATTTCCGCTCCTCCTTCTTCGTATCGGACAGGTCGGTCAGCGTGACGCGGATCGTATGGCGGGCATATTTCAGCGCATTGGCGAGCAGATTGCTCAGAATTTTGGTCAGGGCCTCCTTGTCGACGTGGAAGATCATCGGAGTGGCGGGCAGTTCGGTTTCGATCGTGATGGCTTCGGCCGACGTGCGGAAACGGTCGACGGTCTCCCGGATGAGCAGACTGATGTCCGTGTCGCTGCACCGCAGGCGGAAGCCTTCGTCACCGATCTTGCGGAAGTCGAGCAGTTGGCGGATGAGTTCCAGCAACCGGTCGACGTTGCGTTTCATGATGTTGAGGTTGGCCGCCACGTCCGTATTCCAGCGGCCGGTCTCGATGACGTGTTCGAGCGGCGACTTGATGAGCGAAACCGGTGTCTTGATTTCGTGGACGATCTGTGTAAAGAAGTTGATCTTGGCTTCGATGAGTTTTTTCTCTTTCTTTTCGCTCTGGCGCTTGAGTATGAACTTGACGGTCAGGACGATGAGCACGAGGGCCAGCAGCAGATAGCCGATCTTGGCCATGGGGCTCAGAAACGGATGGGGCAGGATCCCGATCTCCAGGTCGCACGAGGCCTGGCTCCAGTAGCCGTCGTTGTTGCATCCCATGACCGAGAAGGTGTAGTGTCCGGCAGGCAGTTTCATGAACGAAACCGAATGCTGGTCGGTGTATACCCAGTCGTTGTTCGGTCCGTTGAGTTTCCAGGCATACCGGTTCTGTCCGGGGGCCACGTAGCTCAGGCATTCGAAATTGATATCGAATGAAATGGTTTTGCTGGAGACCTCCAGGTGTCCGTCCGGGATGATCCGTTGTTCGGAACTGGTGGAGACCTTGTTGGTGCCGTGCATGCTCACCGACGAGATGGCCACATTGGGTTTGACCTTGTTCACCGAGATGTTGAAGGGTGAGAAATGGTTGAATCCGTTGATGCCGCCGAAGTAGAAGGTTCCGTCGTCGGCCTTGAATGACGACCGGAAGTTGAACTGGTTGCTTTGGAATCCGTCTTCGGTCGTATAACGGATGTGGGTGCGCAGTTCGGGGTTGTAGCGGATGATTCCCTGATTGGAGGAGAGCCACAGATTGCCCGCCCCGTCATCGAGTATGCCGTAATAGACGCTGCTGGGCAGGCCTTCGTTCGGCCCGAAATTCTCGAATCCGTCGATTTCGGGGTCGTAGCGGCAGATGCCGTCGCTTTCGCCGCAGAACCAGATGCGCTGGTTGGTGTCGATATAGACGCGGATGAACTTGTCGCTCGGAGGCGATAAGGGGTCGAGCGGATTGTGGCGGTAGTTTGTCCACGTTCCGTCGTGTTTCGAGTAGCGGTAGATACCGTGTACGCGGGATGCCACCCAGATGTTGCCGCGATCGTCCTCGGTGATGTCATAGACGAAGTAGTCGGTCAGTTCCCGCACGCGGGTGAAGCGGCCCGTGCGTTTGTCCAGAATGCACAGCCCGCTCATGGTTCCGACATAGAGCCGGTTGTCGTCGGCCTTGTGGATGACGTAGACGTAGTCGTTGCTCAGCGAGGTCGAATCTTCGGGAATATTCATGTAGTTGGTGACCCGTCCCGTACGGGTATTCATGCGGTCCAGACCCCGTGAGAAGGTGCCGATCCAGAGATCCTCACCATCGAGGCAGAGTGCATGGAGGTTGTTGTGGCTTTTCGAGGAGTAGTCGGTAAAGGTTCCGGTTCGGGGGTCGAAGTAGTTCAGACCTCCGTTTTCGGTGGCAATCCACAGATTGCCCTTTTCATCTTCGCAGAACTGGCTGACGGCATTGCCTTGCAGCGAGGAGGGGCGTCCGTCGTCGTAGTACCATTTGATCTCGTCCTGACGGGGCGACAGGTAGTTGACCCCGCAGAAGAAGGTTCCGATCCAGATGCCGCCTTCGCGGTCGCGGAAGCATTTGTAGACGCTTTCATTGGCCAGATCGTCTCTCGATGTGGCCCAGGTGTTGTCGAGCCGGTTGAAGTAGAAAAGGCCGCTGTCGGATCCCACGATGTAGAAGTGGGCCGATTTGCGGAAGATCGTGTGGATGCGTGTGACGGAGAAGGTTTTGCCGGAGGCATCCACGGCCGGGAATGCGCGGAACCTTCCGCTTTCGATGTCCAGTTCGGCCAACAGTCCGTTCTGGGTTCCGATCAGCAGTTTGCCCGGTTCGGTCTGGACGATGGCCGTGATTTCGTTGTCGCCCAGTATCTGGCTTCCGGGTTTTGGGCGCAAGGGCCAGTGATAATGGGCGCCCTCTTTCAAATTACCGAGGCGATAGAGGCCATCGGTAGTCCCGACCCAGACGTCTCCCTGGTTGTTGCCGGTGATGATCCGAATGCTGTAGCAGGGCTTTCCGCAGGGGCCTTTCAGTTTGTAATGGTTTAGTTCTCCGTTGGTTTCGTTCCATCGATAGAGGCCGTTGTTGGTACCGATCCAGAGATTTCCCGATTGGTCGTAGTAGAGGCTGTTGCAGCTGTTGATGGTTGATCCGTCGTTGCTGCGCATCTCGAATCGTTGCAGACTTTCATCCTTGGGATTGAAGAGCATGAGGGCATGCGTGCACCCCAGCCAGATACGTTCGTTGTCGTTGTGGGGACAGATGACGTCGATATTGAGCAGATTTCCCGTCAGGGAGGAGCCGAAAACGTCGAATCGATATCCGTTGAAACGGTTGAAGCCATCTTTCGTGGCAAACCACATGTATCCTTTGCTGTCCTGGCAAATATCCTTGACGCTGTTGTCGGAAAGTCCGCTCCGGACGTCATAGCGACGATAGGGATTGATCCCTGCGGCCGGCAGGATCATTCCGAGCAACAGAATTAGAATCGAGATGTAGAGTTTCCTCATCATAAAATCGGGGTCATGTTTTGTAAATCCGCTCCCCGATCCTCAGTTGGAACGGGGAGCGGATGTCAGACTGTCGGTCAGAGTTCCTCACCGGTGATTTCGGCCATTCTGAGCAGGGTGACGATCGAGGCGTAAGTACAGTTGGTCCAGAATCCACGGATCTTGTTCTTTGCGCCGCCACGCACGTCGAGCGACGTCGGAATCAGTCCGTCGAGTGCGTTTTGTACCACGGTCAGATTGTCGATCAGTGCCTTGGCCTTGGCATAGGCCAGTTTATCGCCGGTGGCTTCGTAAAGGTCCAGCAAAGCGTTGGCCACCACGCACGAACTGTTGTCGATCGGTACCCGGTAGCCGTACTGTTCATAGACCGAGGGTGTGCAGATTGTCTTCACACCGTCGGCGTTGGGCAATACGTCCCAGCAGACGAACTGATCTTCGCTGAATCGGATCAGATCGACGGCATCCCGCATCTCCTGTTCCGTACGGGCCTCCTTTTTCAGCAGCCATGACGCATAAGGTGCCGATGCACAGTTGGTCAGGTTTTGGTAAGGCTGCTGGTTCAGCACGGTCATGTCCTCGAACTGTCCGGTCATGTCGAACGATGCGAGGGCGACATCATTCATCCACTTTTCAGCCTTGGTCAGGTGGGAGTGGAAGTCGGTGACTCCGTAATCGCGTTCCAGCCGGTGGAAATACTCCATCAGCACGGTGAGCATGGCCTTGCCGTTGTTGACCGGCACGCCGGTTTCGTAGTCCATTTTGATTGGATAGGAGCCGTCTTCGGCCTGCAGTCGGGCGTAGGTCGAGGCGATGGCCAGCGCCCGGTCGAGATAGATACGCTCGCCGGTGACGTCGTAGAGATCGAGCAGGGCGTTTCCCGCCACGCAGGCCTCCATGGTCATCGTTTTACCCTGGTTCTCTTCGCGCGACGAGGAGATCAGATTCGAGTAGTAGGTCGGCGGAAAGAAGGCCAGCGGTGCATCGGCCGGCTGGCTCTGATCCATCAGAAAGCGGGCGGCGTTGCGAGCGATGGTCAGAGCCTCGTCGCGATGGCGGGGCAGCAGTTTCGCAATCAGCACCTCGAGCTGGATCGTTGCACCGATGATCTTGCAGGCGTAGGTGTTGTGACGGTAGCTCATGTCGGGCTTGTCGGAGGTCATCCAATGCTGGATGGTCGGCAGTTCGTGGATATAGAGCGCAGCCATTTTTGCCGCTTCGCGATAGGATCTCACGGGACCCGGATAGGGGGGCTGGAAGGAAAAGTCGCGCAGGAATTCGCGTTCACCAGCCACCCCCGTGACCTCACCCCGTGCATCGAGGCCCTCGACCCGCACGCGGACCTTGCCCACCGGAATCTCGTTCCACACGGGGGCGAGCGAAGCCTCGGGTGTATCGGCCTCGAAACTCCAGAATCGTCCCGTGGGCTCTCCTTCGGCAAGGATCCAGCGCGGTTCGGGATCCTCGGTCAGCGCATCCTTGCGATAGCGTGTCGATTCGGTCATGGCTGTCCCCAGATCGCAGATCGTAAAACGGTATTTTACGGCTCCTTCGACCTTTTGGAATCCGAATGCCGGCGCATAGATGAATTTTGTGGCAAAGGTATTCCAATAGGGATTTCGTCCTTCGTATCCCGGGCGGATTGGTTCGAGATACTCCTGCATGGCTGCTTCGTGCAGTTTTTGTTCCTCGGATCTGCCGCATGAATACAGGAGGGACAGGGCTCCGATCGCAACTGCCGTCAGAAGAAGTGTGCTGCTTTTCATGATAGGGATCGGTTGTCGGATTCTATTTCGTGGTCACTTCGCTCAGCCGGAATTCGTACCGGCCCTTGACCGGAGCGTCGGGCGCCGAGGTCAGATTGATGCGTCGCAGACTCGGTCCCCAGACCTTGCTCAGTTTCGGATCCGTGAGCTCCTGGACATCCACCGAGGCTTTCAGTGTCCGGGGATAGGTCATCCGCACGGTGATTCCCTCCGGGCAGCGGATCAACAGTTCCCCTTCGGCGATCGTACGACCTTCGATCTGATCGCCCGGCAGGAATACTTCGCCTTTGACGAGGAAGTGCTCGATGTCGGGAGCGGTCCGTTGTTCGAGTGCATAGGTGTCGGAGATCGTGAGCGTCGGCGTGCCCTTCATCGTCAGCCGATAGGCGCGCACCCAGCTTCGGCAGGCTGCCTCTGCGGGATAGGCTCCCGCAAGCTCGACCGAGAAGGTTCCCCGGTTCAGGTTGCACTGGGTTTCCCGGGCGCGATATTGGCCGCCGAATGGCTGTGCCACGCTGTTGATCATCGGCAGATTGTGCCAGTTGCACTGCATCGACCAGATCGTGTAGCGATCCTTGCTGAAGGTCTGTTTGGTATAGGTCCCCACGCCGGCGTCGACCAGCACCGGAATATCCCGGATGTAGAGTACGCACGTTCCGATGTCGTTGTGGTTGTGACTTTCGTTGTTGTAACCGCCTTTGGTGCCGAGATACCATTGTGAGGAATTGCGCATGAAGCACATTTCGGTTTCGGGGTACCACGTCGCCGTCGGGATATCCTTGCGCAGTGCCTGCAGGACCTCCTCCATCGAGTGGCTTTCCAACTGTTGGTTGAGCGAATCGACGGCCTGTCGGATCAGCGGATTGAACCGCAGGTTTTCGACGGCCCGGTAGGCATCGTTGTTCTGGTAGACGGGGGTCTTGAAGCGGTTGTTCTTGCGGTCAGCCATGCAGTAGAGGGCGAAATCGGTCATTTCCCGGCTGCCGGCGGCGTGTCCGTAGTTCCAGATCAGTTCGTTGGGAACATCCTGCACGGCGCTTGCGTCGGCGAAGTTGACCACATAACGGTTGCCGATGTAGGCGCGCGATACGAATTCACCCATACGACGGATGCGGTCGTTGCCGAAGACCGTGAACTTGCCGTCCGATGCGTCGTAGAGAATCTGAAGCCAGTCGTAGAGTTTGCCGGCTGCGGCTCCCCAGTATCCGGGGCCCTCTTCACAGGCACCGTCCTTCTGGATGTAGTTCAAGAATCGGTCCATCGACTTCACCGACTGGGCAATGGCCTGGTCGAGCCGCTCCTGGTCCTTTTCCATGAGCAGGAAGCTCAGCATGACGTCCGAATTGCACCACGGTGTCCAGTTGTTCAGCGCGGGGTTGGGGCGTCCCAGCCCCAGCCACCAGTTGGCCCACAGTTCGTTCGGATCCAGATACGGGTCGAGGATATTGCGCTTGACGGCCTCTTCGACGGCGTACGAGATCGACGGATCGAGCTTGTCGAATTCCTTGTGGAAGAAGTGATAGGCGATCGATACGATCGAACCGTAGCGGCCCGAGGCCAGATCGATGAAATGTTCGCGCATGTCGGGCAGTGCACGCTTGCTCCGCTGATGGCTCTGATGGGCCGACAGCACCCAGGAGTATTGTTGCGAAGCCTGCCAGACTCCGTTGGCAATCTGGTCGATGAAACGGCCCTTGCCTTCGGCGAGTTCGGCGAGAATCAGTTTGATCAGGGCGCCGCGGTTGGCTCCTTCGGGGTTTTCCATGGCCCGGCGGTCTCCCGTGCGTTCAAAGGCCAGATAGGCTGTTGCGGGGATGACCTTCCATTCGTAATCGAGGAGGCTTTCACCTTGTTTAATGAGTTTCCGGGCATCCTTGCCGAGCAGTTCGTCCCAGGCTTTGCGGTCCTCGTAGGCGGGCAGCGGGAACCACTCCTTGCCGGCAACGAACGACTGGGCCACTCCGGGTTTCTCGTATGCGACCTGCAGCATATCGTTTTCCGTGGGTTGATCGGTGGCGGCCAACGACGTAAAGAATCCGGCGCAGCTCAATATGAGGGTCAGAAGTGCTGTTTTCAGGGGTTGGTTGATCATGAGCGTCATTCGTTGGGTGAGAGTTTTACGGTGAATGTGTCGGTCTGTCCCGAGGTGACACGGGCTTCGAATCCGGCTTCATAATAACCGGCGTTGCTGGCGTCGTACGATTCGCCGACCGTCGACCATGTCTTCAGGGTGATTTTGACGCCTTTTTCGCTCGTGACCGTCAGGTAGAGGTTCTTGGTCTTTCCCTGCAGCACGATCCGATTCGATTCCACGACCGGCATGGCCTTGGTGACCATCGTCCAGCGCACGTCGGCCGCCTTGTTGTAGTAGGCCTTGATCTGGTCCTTGACGATCAGATCCGTATCGTTGTCGAGCGTGATGGTCCGGGTGGCCTTTTCGCACTCGTCGTCGAGGATGTCGGTCATGTCGATCGTGGCACCCCGCGAAGTCTCGGAGTTGATCACGCCGGTGATTTCGGCGCGTCCGCTGGCCTTGTGCAGGGCATCGTTGATCGTGATGGTGCTGTGGTTGTAGTTGTTGTAGCGGAAGACGGCCCAGCGGAACGACCCCTGATCATAGCTGCCGAAATTGCCGGTATAACCGGGCAGCGTGACGTTTTCGATTGTTCCGTAGCTCTGCAGCCCCAGATCGGCCGACCAGCGGGTGCCGTAGGCATCGTAGACGAACGATCCGACATCCATGTGTCCATGGCTGTAGTTGGCGCGTCCGGCCTTCATGCCGAGGAACTTGTCCGTGTCGGAGAAGCTCCAGTCGCTGTGGACCAGCACCACCGGATTGATGCCCTTCCCGCTCCAGAGTTTGTCGGTCGGCGGAGTGACGGAGTTCAGGTCGAACTTGCTGGCATAAACGGCGGCCATGGGAAGGTATTTCAAACCATCGGAGGATGTGTAGCGTCCATCGTTGAGTTTGATCAGCTCGCCGTAGAGCAGCGACTGGTCGTTGAACTTGTAGGCCAGGTACCACAGGGCCGGCATGGCGACACTCGACGGAGCGCAGTCGCAATAGTTGAAGGCCTCCTTGTTCATGCCCTCCATGAAGAGAATCCACTTGCCGGTTTTCTTGAATCCGTCTGAACTGGCCAATCCGTTGTCGGTTCCGGTGCAGGACTCCATGGCGGCGAGCATGATGCACTCGAAGGCGGTGCCATAGCCCCAGTAGCCGTAGCCTTCGGGGTAGTTGCCGTCGGGATCGTACATCTCGGAGACGGCTGCGGCATTGCTTTCGATAGCCTTGTCGATGATCTGCTGGGCCTGATCCGTGCAGGTCTCGTAGATGGCCATTGCCGCTACGACCAGTCCGCCGTTGCAGACCTGGTTCCAGTTGGTGGCCGATTCGTAGAAGTTGAGGTTCCACTTGCCGTTCAGTGCGCAGTAGAACGCATAGTCCTGAATGGCTTTTTCGGCGCTTTTCTTGGTCGCATCGTCCAGTTCGTTGTAGAGCCAGTCGTAACCGATACCTACGCCATGAGCCATCTCTGCTCCGTCGAGGAAGTGTGTGGCCGAGTTCCAGTCCTTGAAGGCGCAAACCGTCTGAATATCCTTTTTGGCCTTGTCGAGGTATTTCGTTTCGCCCGTAAGTCGGTAGGCGTACGAGCAGGAGATGATCCGGTTGGCGGCTTCGGTCGAGACATCGAGCAGTCGTTTCCCGGCCAGCTGATAGACGAGATCCTTGGCTGTCACTGCTTTGTCGGCATAGGTGATGATACAGTCGTGCAGGGCCTTCAGATTGGCGTCTGTTCCTGCGTCGAGTTTGGTGCGAATGGCCGTGACATCGTCTTCGGTCATGATGATTCGGGGGTGATTGGCCGCCGTAAGCTGCGAGTAGTCACCCACACCGCTCGGGGTGTTACCTCCATCTCCGCCGTCTTGTGAGGTGCCTCCGCTTCCGGGGGTGTAGGTAGCCTTGTCGTCGCTCGAGCAGGCCGACAGCGTGCAGAACAGGGCCACGATCCAAATTGCTCTTGTTAACAGTTTCATAAGGTTTTCGTATTCAGTGGTGATTGCTTTCTGGTGCAGGAATGTCGTTTTGGCAGTTTCCGGGTGATGACGGGGCTGTCTGACCTTTGGTCGGACAGCCCCGTGGCATCAGCCGTGTGAGAGTTTTGTGTTACTATCGGTTATCATTATCTTTCATGCAACGTACCGACATGCCGGCGGCACGACCACCTGCGTCGCTCCACGTTCCCTGCGAGGTGCGGTAGTAGATCTGGTAGACGTTGTGATCCGAGGCGTCGTATCCGTGATACGAGGAGTTCGACCAAACACCGACAATATCGTTCATGTTGTTGTTGGGGTTACCTCCCGACGAAGCCCATTTCAGACCGCTGAAATGCCAGTAGGCCTTGTTGATGCCATCGTATTTGTAGATCATCGACTGTACGGATCCATTCGTCTCAAAAGCGCTCTCCTTTCCTTCAATTACCTCCTTGTAAATGGTCGGTGATGCTACCATCCAGCCCTTCGGACACGGGTCGAAGATCGATTTGGTTCCCTTGTCGGGCGATCCGGCCTGAGCCGTGGTGTTGGGATTGCCCCAGAAGTCGTCCTTACGATCCGTGCGGGCACCCTGCCAGTCCCCCAGCCACCAGTCGCCGTTGTGGAGTTCGGCACCATCCGTCTTGTAGAAATAATCCGGGTTATTGGCCGAAATCTTCAGGTCGGTGACGTCGGTCGTTTTGACCTTGTAGGTGGTGCTGCCCCACGAGAAGGCGAACGGACGGCCCCACTGGAAGTAGGCACCCACACCGTGCCAGTTGGTATAGTCCGGAGCGTAGCTGTCGCCAATGTAGCGATCCATCACCACGCCATTCTTGTAGGTATGCTCTACGATACCGCCGGGGAGATACCATACGTTGAATGCCCAAATATACTCTTTTTCTGCATTCATGATACCTACTTTTCCGAACCAACCTTCGTAGCTTCCCTTCGAGGTCTTGATTGTCAGCGTGTAATCGCTGCTGATTTCCACGTCTTCTGCGTAGTCACTCGGCGATTCGGGATTGTTGCGCTTGCCGTTGATGGCCAGGGTGTAGTTCGTGCCGTTGAGGTTGTTCGTAAAGATGATCTTGGCGTATTTGGGCTCTTCGCAACCGTTGAAGTAGCCGCGAGCCTTGACGTCGATGGTGATCTCCTCTCCGTCCGTCGTCGTGACGAAGGTATTGGCCTCGCCATAGGCCCAACCGGCAGCCAGGTAACGCGTCTCTTCGGGCTCGTACCACGGAATGGTGTTGTCGGCCATGCTAACGTTCGACAGCGTGATCGTATTGACGGCATTGGCCTTCAGCTGCTTGACATCGATCTTGCGGGGAATGGTGACGTTCTTCGTGCCGTCACTCATCGAGATCGAGGCGTAGACCTCCTTGCCCGTCAGATCCACGGGCAGGGTGACCAGCCACAGCTCCTGGGTCGACGAGAGGGCCTGGGGCTCCTCGACCAGCACTGTTGCATAGTTGCGCGGGGTTTCGGTCTTGGTCTCACCGGTGGAGAGATTGACGGCGATGTCGCCGGCAATGGCCTCACCTTCGCTCCACAGCGAGACGCCGTTGAGCTTGTATGATGCGAATTCCGAGCTCGAAACGACGAACTTCACATAGGCAACTGCATGCTTGAGCGAGAAGTTCACCGTCGGGGATTTGCCCTCTTCGGCCAGAGCGGGGTCGATCGACGAGGTAGCGTAGGCCAGCGTGTATTTGCCGACGTGCGTGTTGTCGTTCGGACTGGCCTGTTTCTGCTCCATCGGGACAACCGAGTGCAGAGCCCCCTCGCTGTAGGAGGTGAAACTGCTGTAGGGGTAGTAGATGATCAGATCCATCTTGGTCTCGACCGGAGTCTCCGTATCGAGTACGAAGATTCCGCTGTTCTTGCCCGCGTCACTGGCATTGAGCGTGGCGCTGGCATTCTGGAAGGTGGTCTCTACGGGCGAGATGATGCCGATCTTATCGCCTGCGCTCCACAGAACGGGATAGGTGGATCCCTCCTTGTCCCCGATTTCGATGCGGGTTCCGGGGGCAAAGGTCTCACCGACGAAGGTGATGCTGTTTTTACCGTTTTCCGGGGCGGCGTTCATCTCCGGCTCTTCTGTTGTGCAGGAACTCAAAGCCAGCAGAACGATTCCCGAGGTATAAAGTAATTTTTTCATGACTTCGATTCATTTAGGAGATTATTGCTGCGGATTGTCTTCGAGATTGCCGGCGGAGTTCTCGTCGCTGATACCTTCCGGGACACCATCGGCCGTGAAAGTGACATAGCTCGAGGCGCAGGCGCGGCCCGTGCCGTCGTAGACGATTACGGCGCACAAGTAGTCCTGTTCGAAGACCAGACCGCTCAGTTCGGTAGTGTAGGGCAGTCCGTCGATCGCGGTACCATTCGCTTCGACGTACTTGATGAGTTGAATTTCACGCGTATAGTCGAAGTCCAGCGTGGAAATGCGAATGCCGGTAATGACCTTGGCGCCGTAGAAATCGCCGCTGGTCAGCGAGGCGGTGATGGTTGCCTTGTTGTCTGCAATGTTGCTTGCTTCGATCTTTACGGTCGGGGCATTTCCTGTGCTGCCGCTGTCCGAGTCTGACGAAGAGTCGCCGCAGGATCCGCCGAAGAATCCCAGAACGAGTGCAACGGTAATCAATAGATACTTTTTCATAAGGTTTGGTATTTTCAGGTGTTGAATCGGTTAGTCGCATCAATAGACCCATCCCGGGAGTATCGACAGGGCCGGATTACGCTGGTATTCACCCTGCGGAACACTCCACGGCCAGAGGCAGTCGTTCCAGTACCAGGGATATTCGACCGTATCGTCACCCCACCACGATTGACCGCCGTGGATGTCCTTACCCTGGAACTTGGTCTCCTTGTAGGTGCCCCAGCGCACTTCGTCGAAGTAGTTCAAAGCCTCTACCGGGAACTCTACGCGGCGCTCGTAACGAACCGCTTCGCGCATCTCCTCGAGTGAACCGATCTGGATGCCCGGCATGTGGGCACGTGTGCGCACCTGGTCGATCAGATTCTTGGCTGTCGAGAAGTCGTTCAGCTCGATCAGCGCCTCGGCCCACTGCAGCAGCACGTCCGTGTAGCGGATCAGCGGGAAGTCGGTGTGGCAGCGCTGACGGTCGATCAGATCGCCCTTCAGGAAGTAGACATATTTGCGATAGCAGTAGTAGGCCGATGTACGCTTGTCGAGCCAGAAGTCGCCGCCATCGGTTCCCTGTTGGTAGAGTGGCCAGCGGAGAGCCTTGCCGATCATGTTTTCGTCGTTGTTGTAGTTGGGCGTATAGCAGTCGATGAGCTCGTAGGGGGTCAGGATCGTCTGCTTCAGACGTGGGTCACGGTTCTCGTAGGCGGCCTTGATGCGGGCTTCATTTCCGTCATCGAGGTAGTACTTGTCGAAAGTGTCCTGACCGCAGACGCTGATGGCCTGGGTCTTCTGCGACGAGAGGGCGGAGTTGCTTTTCAGACCGTCGCGGCAGAAGAAGACGGCACGCTGCTTGGCCGTGAGTTTGTCCCAGTCCTCGAGACCCGGAACCTGGTTCCACTCGAACTTCGAACCGTCGGCATTCTGATAGTAGTCGACAAAATCGGCTGCGGGTTTCACTTCGTCCCAGCCGCCGTAGGTGTCACGGGCGCCGACGGCCTGCTGAATGTTGTCGCAGTAGCCCGATTCCTCGTCGTACTGGATGGCGAAGATCATCTCGTTGTCCTTTTCGTTGGTGGCAGTGAAGAAGTCGGCGTATTCGCCCTGCCAGAGGTCGTATCCGCATTTGCTGACCTGGCTGAAGTCATTGGCGGCGTTCTGCCACTCCTTGAGCCACATGTAGGCCATGCCACGCAGGGCATAGGCGGCGCCTTTCGACGGACGACCGTAGTTCTCGGTCAGTGTGTTGTTGGGGAAGTTCGCGCTGTTGATGCAGTCGTTCAGGTCTGGCAGTACTACTTCGCGCCACACGTAGTCGGCCGTCTCCTGGGTGCGCGTGCACTCTTCGTTGGAGATGGGTTCCAGATAGACCGGAACGCCCTGCCAGAACTTGTTCAGACGCGAGTAGGCCCATGCGCGGATGAACTTGGCTTCGCACAGATATCGGTCGTAGGTCACATCATCCAGACCAGCCTTCTGCAGGTTGGCAATGGCATCGTTGGCGGCGTGTACGATCGTGTAGCAGAACTTCCATTCGTGGTTGATCTGCCAGTCATTGGCCGATTTGGCCTGGTTGTAGAGCAGGTAGATCGGGTAGTTGTTGGCGTAGTAGTCGGTGCAGAAACCGAGGGCTTCGATACCGTACTTGTTCAGGCCGTCGAGGTTCTCCGAACGCACCTGGGTACCGTTGCTCTGCTTGCGGTTGTAGAAGGTCTCGTAGAGTCCGTTCATGCCCTTCAGGGCAAGTTCGGGCGTCGTCCACATGTTCTCACTGGCAATCTGGTTCTCGGGCGAGGTGTTGAGCAGATCCACGCAGGAGGTGGCCGTCAGGGCGGCAACTGCGACGAGGAGGGTGTTATATATCTTTTTCATGGTGTTTTAGAATGTGATTTGGGCTCCGAAAGTTACTGAACGCATGAGGGGATAGCCGATCGTGGATCCCTTCTCCGGATCGAGGCCGGGATAATCGGTGATGGTCAGCAGGTTCTCTCCCGAAACGAAGAAGCGAAGCTGCTGGACGAAGAACTTCTTGGTGATGTGCGACGGCAGCGTGTAGCCGATCTGGATGTTCTTCAGTTTGAGGTAGTCACCCTTGTATTCGTAGAATTCGCTGTCGATGCGGTTGCTCATCGGCGTACCGTAGGTCAGACGCGGGTAGGTGGCCGTGAGGTTGGTCCGCGAGTCGGTCGGATTTTCGGGATCGAAGAAGTAGTGGTCGTTGGCAACGCGCTCGCTGATACCGTGGCCGTTGGTGGTCTGGGTACCGTTGTAGTAGAGGGCGTTGTAGATGATCCAGAAGTCGAAGGCGCCCGACCAGGTCATGTTGAAGTCGAGACCTTTCCATGCGAATCCGAGGTTCAGACCGAGGTTGTACGACGGAGTGCTCGTACGGCCGTTGAAGTCGCGGTCGTCTTCGTCGCCGTAGTTTCCGTCGCCGTCACGGTCGGCGTAGATCATGTCGCCGTACCAGAGCTGGTCCTTGCTCAGCGCCGAAACGCCGTTGAACGTATAGCTCGATTCCATCATGGCCTGAACCCATTGGAAATCCTTTTCGGTGCGGATCATACCGTCCTTCGGACCGGCGTTGATGTCGACGGCACCTCCCGAATAACCGGCTCCGGTACCGTTGTATACGCGACGCAGATAGTGCTCGCCCAGAGCATGGCCTTCGCAGAGCTTGCCGCTGCCGTAACCGGCCGTCACGTCGGAGAGGTTGTTGATGTATTCGCCGTCGACCCACTGCTTGACCAGATCACCCTTGAACTTGGTGACGCGGTTCTTGTTGTAGGAGAAGTTCACGCCGGCATAGTAGGAGAAGTCCTTGCCGATATGGCTCTTCCAGTTCAGAGCCAGTTCGATACCGTTGTTGACAACACTGCCCAGGTTTGAAGGTACACCCGATACCTCACCCATGGTCATGTAGATGGTCGGGGTGTAGAGGATGTCGGTGGTGTTTTTGCGGTAATAGTCGATTTCAGCTGTGAGTCGATTGTCGAAGAACCCGAGGTCGAGGCCGATGTCGGTCGTTGCGGTAGTCTCCCATTTGAGGTCGGCATTGCTCAGCGAGGAGATGTAGAGACCCTTTGTGGCACTTCCGTCGACTACGACGTTCTGAGTGGCATATACGGCCTGCCAGGCGTAGTTGCCGATACCCTGGTTGTTACCGGCCTCGCCCCACGAAGCGCGCAGTTTGAGGTTCGAGAGCCAGTCTTCGGTGCCGTCCATGAAGCTCTCTTCGTGGATCTTCCAACCTGCCGAGAACGACGGGAAGATACCGAAGCGATTGTTGATACCGAAGCGCGACGAACCGTCGGCACGCAGGTTGGCCTCGAACAGGTAGCGGTCCTTGAACGAGTAGTTGATACGTCCGAAGTAGGAGCGCAGACCCCAGCCGTTCTTGGCCGTGCTGGACGATCCGGAGAGGGTCTCGTAGGTGCCCAGGTCGTTCAGAATCCAATCCGTAGCGCCCTTCTTGCTGACGCCCCAGCCCCATGTGCGGTACTCCATGGCGGAGTAACCGGCCAGGATGCTGAAGTCATGCTCGCCGATGGTTTTGGTGTAGCGGGCCAGAATTTCCGACGAGATATAATAGTTTCTCGAAGTGGTGTTCGATGCCGACGAGTTGGCCAGGTCGGAACTCGAGTAGCGCGTATCGGTCGTGTAGTCCCAATACCCGTTTTCGCGGCCGTAGGAGTGTCTTTCGCCGAAGGTGGGCGAGTAGTTCATCGTTGCTTCGATCGAGAGGTCTTTGTGGGGGCGGAACTTGGCGTAGAGCGATCCGTTGACACGCGTCGAGACGTTGTAACCGCCCGAGCCGTACATCATGCCGAAGATGTTGTTGGCGTTCGACGACTCTTCGGCGTTCAAGGCTGGACGTCCCCAGGCGTTGACATCACCCGGATAGACACCCGGAGTGGTTTGATAGAGTGCGTTGAAAGCATTGGAGATAGCCGCCAGACCATAGCTCTG
Source organism: uncultured Alistipes sp. (assembly GCA_944321945.1). Classification (GTDB taxonomy): domain Bacteria; phylum Bacteroidota; class Bacteroidia; order Bacteroidales; family Rikenellaceae; genus Alistipes. The sequence continues at coordinate 13,400 of CALUNE010000003.1, read as the reverse complement.
ACGCTGTCCGAAGATGCGTACACCGGCGGTGAACCATTTCGTCACGTCGGCCTCGAGGTTCGTACGGAAGTTGAGTTTCTGGGTCGAGGAGTCGATGCCAAAGCGTCCCATGACACCCTGGTTGTCAAGGTAACCCATCGAGATGAGGTAGCGAACCGTCTTCGAGCCGCCCGAGATCGAGAGGTTGTGCTCCTGCGAGTAGCCGGTCTGGAAGATTTCGTCGAACCAGTCGGTGTTGGGATAGGCTGCGTAGTTGGGTACGCCATACTCGTTTACGCCGTAGGGATCAAGTGCCTTTTCGCGCCAGAGGTCGATGTTCGACTGCGAGAAGATGCGCGAGGTTCCGATGTTGTCGCACGACTCGTTGATGAGTTCCATGTGACGGGCATAGTCCGATACGAAGTGGAGCTTGTTGTAGGGCATCTGCAGAATGCCTTTGTACGAATAGCTGATCTGAGGTTTGCCCTCCATACCGTTCTTGGTGGTGATCAAGATCACACCGTTGGCGGCACGCGTACCATAGATTGAAGCCGAAGCGGCATCCTTCAGTACGGAGATCGATGCGATGTCGTTCGGGTTGACATTGTCCATGCTCCATTCGATACCGTCGACCAGTACCAGCGGGCCATTTGCGCTCGAGGTGAACGAACCGTCGCCTCGGATACGGATCGTGGCGCCGTCGGAGCCGGGCTGACCCGAGCTCTGGGTCACGTTCATACCGGGAGCCAGACCGGCCAAAGCAGCCGACGTGCTGACGATCGAACGGCTGTCGGAGGTCTTCGCAAAATCGATCGACGATACCGAACCGGTCAGGTTGACTTTTTTCTGCACGCCGTAACCGACCACAACGACATCTTCGAGCATCATATTGTCGGTCTGGAGTGTAATGTCGATGACTTTACGTCCGTTGATAGCTTCAGAAACCGATTTGTAGCCCATGCAGGAGATCTGAAGCGTTGCTTTTGGATTTTTGACTTCGAGAGTGTAGACACCTTCGGTGTTGGTGGTCGTGGCTTCTCTTGGTGAAACCATTACGACTGCGCCGACAACGGCAGCCCCGTCGTTGTCGATGACCTTTCCGGTGATTGTGTGGGTGTCATTTTGCTGCGCCAGAGCTGGCAAGGCCATGGCGAACAAAAATACCGAACACAGCAGTTTGGTCAGTTTTTGTTTCATAGTGTGAAGTTTTAGATTGGTTAAGGTTGATTTGAAAGTTTCAGGGTGTTAATCGGGTAGAATGATGCATGTTTTTTTGAATTTGATTAAGGCTTCGAGGAAATAGTAGTCGGCATAGGTGAGCGGGACGTCGATTTCCGAGTTGTCGGGGCGCGATCCGACGCTGTGTTTCAGGAGGAAGTCTCCGTTTTTGCCGACGGCGGCCAGGTATTCGTCCGAGGCCAGGGTCCGGAGTTGCTTTTCGGCCACGGCGAGGTATTTGTCGCGGTTTTCGGGCTTGTTGGTCAGCGAACTCAGGTCGACGAAGGCCGAGGCCATGATGGCGGCGGCCGAAGCATCCTTCAGATCGTCGGGGATGCGGTCGGAGTCGAAATCCCAGTAGGGAATGCCGTCTTCGGGCAGACGGTTCATGAGCATTTCGGCGACATTCTCGGCCTGGTTGAGGTAGCATTCCAGACCGCTGTAGCGGAACATCATCGTGTAGCCGTACAGCGCCCAGGCCTGGCCGCGGGCCCAGGCCGAATCGTCGCTGAAGCCCTGGACGGTCTCCTTGCTGCGGACGTGTCCGTCTACGGGATCATAGTCGACCAGATGATAGCACGTGAAATCGGGGCGGAAGTGGTTGCACATGGTCGTGTTGGCATGTTTGATGGCCACCTCCTTCAGCGAGTCGTTGCCGAAGAGTTCGCCGGCGTAGTTGAGCAGTTCGAGGTTCATCATGTTGTCGATGATGACCGGATACTTCCAGTCGCGTCCTTCGCGCACGAAATCCCAACTGCGGATAACGCCCGTGACGGGCGAGAAGCGGCTGGCGAGAATCCGGGCCGAACGTTCCAGCGGTTCGAGATATTTTGCGTCGCCGGTCAGGCGATAGGCGTTTCCGAAACTGCAGTTCATCTGGAACCCCAGGTCGTGGTCCGTACCTTTATATTGAAGGGGAGCGAGTTTGAGGGTATTTTTCTCGGCGAGTTGTTTGACGGTTTCGTCGCCCGTATATTCATAGATGTACCAGAGCGAGCCGGGATAGAAACCGCTGCACCACCAGCGGATGTTCGAATTGACGATCTTTCCGTCGGCAAGGAACGTCCTGGGAAGCGAATCCGGAGCCAGCCGTTCATCCATCAGTTTGTATTGGGATGAGGCGATGTTGAAGACCCGGTCGGTCAGTTCAGGCATGGTTTCCTGATGGGAGCATCCTGCCGCCAGAACGATCGACAGAAATACCGCGTAGTAGGATCTCGTTTTCATGGGTAGTTTGGGTTGGTTGTTGCCGTGGTTGACAGAGGGGGTTCAGGCCTCCGTTTTTGCTATTCCAAAGTTACGCTCTCGAGGCTGTAGAGAACATTCCGATCCGGTCAGAAAACGATACGATCCGGTCGAAATGCCCGCTGGAGCGTATTTGGGGCCGGAAATCAAAAAAATGGAACCTTCCCCGGGTGGAGGAAGGTTCCTTTGGATGCATCGTGCGCGGATCGAGTTTCATCGGTTCTTGCGGCGGGAGGAGCGCCCCGGTTCGGAGCGTTTTCCGCGCCCCTTTCCGCGGTCGTCGGAGGCGTTCGGCCGGCGTGTCGGGAGACCCGGCAGCAACAGTTCGAAATCGAGCTGGCGCTTCTGCAGATCGGCGCGTTTGACGCGCACGCGGGCCGGGCTGCCGAGTGTGAGCCGGATGCCGGTCGAGCGGCCGACGATCTCGTACTGCTGTTCGTCGAAGAGGAAGAAGTCGCCCTGGATGTCGCGCAGGAACGACATGCCCTCGATGTGCGTGTCGTCGAGCTCGACATAGACGCCCCATTCGGTGAGACCCGAGATGTGGCCGTCGAACTCCTCGCCGATGTGCTCCTTCATGAACTCGACCATCTTGTACTTGATCGAGGCGCGTTCGGCCTCGGCGGCGACGATTTCGCGGTCCGAGGCCCGGACGCACAGCTCCTCGACGGGCTCCTTCTCGACCGACTTGCCGCCCTCCAGGTAGTGGGCCAGCAGCCGGTGGACCATCATGTCGGGATAGCGGCGGATGGGCGAGGTGAAGTGCGTGTAGTAGGGGAATGCCAGACCGTAGTGGCCGATGTTGTCGGTCGAGTAGTAGGCCTTGGCCATCGAACGCACGGCCATCGTCGTGACGGCATTCTCTTCGGTCGAGCCCTTGACCTGCTTGAGCAGCTTGTTCATCTCCTTGGCCACGGCGCGGCCCTTCGAGGCCTTGAAGACGTGGCCGAAGCGGAGGATGAATTGCCGGAAGCGGTCGAGTTTCTCCTCGCTCGGGGCGTCGTGTACGCGGAAGACCATCGTGCGGGGCACGGCCCGACCCTTTTCGTTGCGGCGGTGGGCGCAGAACTCCGCCACGCGGCGGTTGGCCAGCAGCATGAACTCCTCGATCATCTGGTTCGACTCCTTCTGCTCCTTGAAGTAGACGCCCAGCGGTTTGCCGTCTTCGTCGAGTTTGAATTTCACCTCCTGACGTTCGAACGAGATGGCGCCGTTCTTGAAGCGGCGTGTGCGCAGGGCCTGGGCCAGGCGGTTGAGCGTGAGGATCTCCTCGGCGAAGTCGCCGCGGCCGGTCTCGATCACCTCCTGGGCCTCGGCGTAGGTGAAGCGACGGTCGGAGTGGATGACCGTGCGGCCGAACCACTCGTCGAGGATCTCGAGATCCTCGTTCATCGTGAAGACGGCCGAGAAGCAGAGGCTTGTCTCGTTGGGGCGCAGCGAGCAGAGTTCGTTCGAGAGGCGTTCGGGGAGCATCGGCACGGTGCGGTCCACCAGATAGACCGACGTGCCGCGTTCGACGGCTTCGTCATCGATCACCGAGTGGGGCTTGACGTAGTGGGTGACGTCGGCGATGTGGACGCCGATCTCCCAGACGCCGTCGCGCACCTTGCGGACCGAGAGGGCGTCGTCGAAGTCCTTGGCGTCGGCCGGGTCGACCGTGAAGGTCACCACCTTGCGGAAGTCGCGCCGCCGGGCGATTTCGTGGGCCGTGACGCGGCCGTCGATGGCCTTGGCGGCCTCTTCGATCTCGGGTTCGAAGCGGTACGGGAGTTCGTATTCGGCCAGGATGGCGTGCATTTCGGTGTCGTTGTTGCCGGCGATGCCGAGCCGCTCGACCAGTTCGCCGACGGGGCTCTTGCTGCCGGGTTGCCAGTCGACGATGCGCACGACGACCTTTTCGCCGTCGTGCACCTCCGGGCAGTCGCGTTTTGAGAGGTAGATGTCCATCGGCATGCGGCGCGAATCGGCCTTGACGAAGATCTGGTGGGCGCCCACCTCGGCCACGCCGACATAGGGTTTGCGCGAGCGTTCGATGATGCGGGTGATCTCGCCCTCGAAGCGGTCGTCGCGGCCGCGGTGGATGACGGCCACCTCGACGCGGTCGCCGTCCAGGGCATTGGCCGTGTTGCGGGGGTTGACGAAGATGTCCTCGTCGAGCCCCTCGACCTCGACGTAGACCGATCCCGACTGGGTCATGCTGGCCACACCTTCGTAGTGGGGCCGGTGCTGCTGCGAGAGGCGGTACTTTTCGCGCGAGCACTCCTCGACGATTCCTTCGTCGAAGAGCCTCCCGAGGATTTCGAACGTTTCGCGCCGGCCCTCCTTCGAGGCGCCTCCCGAGATCGAGGCGAGGTATTTGAGCGTGAACTGGGTGTTGGGGAAGTCGCGGAACATGTGGAGAATGATCTCCTCGCGACTGGATCGTCTGGCGCCTTTCGGGGCCTTTTGTTGTCTCTTGTTCATATCGTGTGTCTTATTTTTCGAGGATCTGGAGCGCCAGCTTGTGCATGAAGTCGACGCCGGTGTCGATGGCCCGTTCGTCGGGCAGGAAGGTGGCGGTGTGCGAGCGGCCGGCCTGGGCGCCGACGCCCAGGCGGTAGAAAAGCGAGGGGTACTCCTTGCAGTAGAATCCGAAGTCTTCGGCCGTGGTCCGCAGCGGGAGCATTTCGATGTGGATATTCTCGCGTCGGGCGAGCGTTACGGCGAGTTTGACCAGCAGTTCGTCGTTGACCACGCACGGGTATCCGTGGCTGATCTCCACGCGGCTCTTGACGCCGTAGCGCGAGTCGATTTCGGCGGCGATGTTGGCGATTCGCTGGTGGAAGATCTTGCGCTGGCGTTCGTCGAAGGTACGCAGCGTGCCCTCCATGTAGACGTCGTCGGGGACGATGTTCGTGGCGCCGAGGGCTTCGACGCGGCCGATCGACAGCACGCACTCCTCGCCGTTGAGGGCCACCAGGCGCGAGAGCAGTTCGGCGCCGGCGGCCACGGGATCCCGCAGCAGCTGGCGCATGGCGCCGTGACCGCCCGTACCGTGGATATGCAGCCGGAGTTCGTCGCTCGAGGCCATGTACTTTCCGGCGCGGAATCCGAGGTATCCCACCTCGAGCTGCGCATCGACGTGTTCGCCCACCACGGCCAGCACGTCATACCCCTCGAAGGGTTTTTCGGCCAGTACGAGCGAGGCGCCACCGGGATTGCACTCCTCGCCGGGCTGGAACAGTCCGAAGAGGGTGCCGCGGAAGTCGGGCCGGGCGGCCATGCGCTGCAGCACGCCGTAGAGGATGGCGGCATGCATGTCGTGGCCGCAGGCGTGCATCACGCCGTCGTGCTGCGAGTGCCACGGGCAGTCGTTCTGTTCGGTGATGGGCAGGGCGTCGATGTCGGCGCGCAGCACGAGGGCCCGGTTGTTGTCCGGTCCTTTCGTCCCGCGGATCGTGGCCAGCACGCCGGTCCGGGCGATCCGGCGGTGTTCGATTCCCAGCGCATCGAGCCGTTCTTCGATGTAGCGGGCCGTTTCGTGCTCCTGGAACGAAAGCTCGGGATGGGCGTGCAGATGGCGTCGGAACTCGACGGGGGTTATCTCTTTGTTGCTTTCCATTGTGTAACCTTGAAAATATCTCATCGGAGGCCGTCGGACGTGGGTTGAGGTCCGGCAGCGCTCCGTCATTTTCTTTTCGGGGATCGGGGACGGGCTGTTCTGTATTCTCTTTTTTGCATCTCTCGCTCCCGTGTCTTTTTCACGGCCCCTCCCATCCCGGTCAGAAGAGCGCCGAGACGATCTTCTGGATGTTGGTCGTGCGGCTCATCGTGTAGTAGTGCAGCACGGGGACGCCGGCGGCCATCAGTTCGCGGCTCTGGGCGATGGCCCATTCGGTGCCGATTTCGCGGGCCTGGTCGGGATGGGCCTTCACCTCGCGGGCCAGCTCGTCGGGGATCGAGACGTGGAACGTCTCGGGCAGCACTTCCAGATGGCGCGGTGTCGAGAGGGGCTTCAGTCCGGGGATGATCGGCACGGTGATCCCCGCTTCGCGGCAGCGGCGCACGAAATCGAAGTACTTGCGGTTGTCGAAGAAGAGCTGCGTGACGACATATTCGGCGCCGGCATCGATCTTGGCCTTCAGGTGGGCGATGTCCGCGGTGATGTCGCGGGCCTCGAAGTGGACTTCGGGGTATCCGGCCACGCCGATCGAGAATTTCGAATGGTGGCACTCCTCGACTTCTCCGTCGATGAACCGGCCGTGGTTCATGCCGTCGATCTGCCGCACGAGGTCGATGGCGTGGGCATGACCCTGGGGGTGGGGCATGAAGCGGCGTTCGTTCTGCGACTTGTCGCCGCGCAGGGCCAGCACGTTGTGCAGTCCAAGGAAGTCCATGTCGATGAGCGTATCCTCGATGTCGTATTTCGACAGTCCGCCGCAGATCAGGTGGGGCACCACCTCGACGCCGTATCGCTGTTGGATGGCGGCCGAGATGCCGACCGTGCCTGGGCGCCGCCGCACGACATGCCACTCGATGCTGCCGTCCTCGCGCACGGTCTCCTTGATTGCCTCGCGGTGGAACGTGATGTTGATGTAAGCCGGGCGGTAGGGCATCAGCGGCTCGATGGCGGCGAAGATCTTCTGACTGCCGTCGCCCTTGAGCGGCGGGAGGAGTTCGAAGGCGAAGCGGGTGCGCTGTGAGGCGACGGCTTCGCGGATGATGTCGACGACGTTCATGGATCAGAGGTTGTTCGGAATGAGTTTTCGGATCTGTTCGACCTCCATGCCGCGGCGGCGGGCGTAGTCGAGCAGCTGTTTGGTGTCGATCGTCCCGACGGAGAAGTATTCGGCGTCGGCGAACAGCAGTCCGCAGAGGGCCTCGCCGGGATCGATCATCCAGTTTTCGGTCAGACGCATGCCCGTGGTGGCCTCGACGCCCAGCAGGTCGAAGACCTCGCGTTTGAGCGAGTGGTCGGGCGAGGCGGGGTAGCCGAAGGCCATGCGGCGGCCGCGGTAGTCGCCGCGGATGATCTGCTGCGGGTCGATGCCGCCCTCGGTCTCGTAGCCCCACATCTGACGCCGCACGAAGGTGTGTACGGCCTCGGCGAAGGCTTCGGTCAGCCGGTCGGCCAGCAGCTTCGAGAGGATGGCCGAGTAGTCGTCGCCCTGCTTGCGGAAGCGCTCCTCGAGCTCCCGGAGACCGATGCCGGCCGTCAGGGCGAAGCATCCGATCCAGTCGCCCTTCGGGGCGATCCAGTCGGCCAGCGAACGGTTCTCCTCGCCGCGCGTCTGGTTGCGGAGCATCGGCAGCCGTTTTTCGCGGCCCTTCGGATCGGTGACGATGATGTCGTCCTTCTCCGCGCGGGCGGGGAAGATCCCCACAACCCCCTGCAGCGTCAGCAGGTGTTCGTCGCGGATACGTCCCAGCAGCGCCTGGGCATCGTCGAAGAGTTTGCGGGCCTCGGTACCCTTTTCGGGGTGGTCGAGGATCTCGGGGTAGCGCCCCTTGAGGCCCCAGGCCGGAAAGAAGAAGTTCCAGTCGATGAAGGGTTCGGCGTCCGAGATGTCGAAGTCGGGGAAGACCAGCCGCCCCGTGTGGAGCGGTTTGACCGGCACGTGGGGTGGCCTGCCGTGCAGGGCCTTGCGCACCTCGACGATCGGGATCAGATCCCGCATGCGGAGCCGTTGTGCGTACTCTTCGCGCAGCGAGGCCTGCGCCTGCTTGACTTCATTAATATAGGTATCGGCGTCGGGACCCAGCAGCCGGGCCAGAATCTGGGTGTTGCGGCTGGCGTTGGGCGAGTGGACGACCGCACCGGAGTAGACCGGAGCGATCTTGACGGCCGTGTGGAGATCCGACGTTGTGGCGCCCCCGATGATGACCGGGATGCGCACCCCGCGGCGTTCGAGCTCCTGGCAGACGTGGGCCATCTCGTCGAGCGACGGCGTGATCAGTCCGCTCAGACAGATGGCCTGTGCGCCCCACGCCACCGCCTCGTCGACGATGCGCTGCGCCTCGACCATCACCCCCAGGTCGCGGATTTCGTAGCCGTTGCAGGCCATCACCACCGAGACGATGTTCTTGCCGATGTCGTGGACGTCGCCCTTGACCGTGGCGATGAGCACCTTGCCGGCCGTGTGGGCCGACGTCACGCTCCCCTGCTCGATGTAGGGGGTCAGCGCCGCCACGGCACGCTTCATCACGCGGGCCGTCTTGACCACCTGCGGCAGGAACATCTTGCCCTCGCCGAAGAGTGTCCCGACCTGCTCCATGGCGGGCATCAGCAGGCGGTCGATCACCTCCATCGGGCTTCCCAGTTCGCGGTAGGCCTCCAGCGCATCCTCCTCGATGTGGTCGGCCACCCCCTTGAGCATGGCGTAGTCGATGCGTTCGGCGAGCGGGGCGCTGCGCCAGGCATCGGTCTCTTGCGGCTCCTGACGGGCCGTCTGCTGCACCTGGTGGGCATACTCCGTGAGGCGTTCGGCGGCATCCGCCCGGCGGCAGAGCAGCACATCCTCGACGCGTTCGAGCAGTTCGGGTTCGATCTGGCTGTAGACGCGCAGCATCTGCGGGTTGACGATCCCCATGTCCATGCCGGCGCGGATGGCGTGGTAGAGGAACGCCGAGTGCATCGCCTCGCGCACGGTGTTGTTGCCGCGGAAAGCGAACGAGAGGTTCGACACGCCGCCCGAGACCTTCGCCCAGGGCAGATGCTCCTTGATCCAGCGCGTGGCGTCGATGAAGGCCCGTGCGTAGCCGTCGTGTTCGGGGATGCCCGTGGCTACGGCCAGGATGTTGGGGTCGAAGATGATGTCCTCGGCCGGGAATCCATGCGCGGTCAGCAGCCGGTAGGCGCGTTCGGCCACCTCGATCTTGCGTTCATAGGTATCGGCCTGGCCCCGCTCGTCGAAGAGCATCACCACGGCGGCGGCTCCGTAGCGGTGGATTTCGGCCGCACGGCGCAGGAACTCCGCCTCACCCTCCTTGAGCGAGATGGAGTTGACCACCGATTTGCCCTGTACGACTTCGAGGCCCGTTGTGAGGACCTCCCATTTCGACGAGTCGATCATCACCGGCACGCGGGCGATCTCAGGCTCCGCGGCCATCAGGTTGAGGAACGTGCGCATGGCCTCCACACCGTCGATCAATCCGTCGTCCATGCAGACGTCGATGACCTGTGCTCCGGCCTCGACCTGCGCCCGCGCCACCGAGAGGGCCTCGTCGTAGCTGCCCTCGCGGATGAGCCGTGCGAAGCGGGCCGATCCGGCGACGTTCGTCCGCTCGCCGATGTTGATGAAGTTGGCCTCGGGGACCACGCGCAGCGGTTCGAGCCCGGAGAGCACCGTCTCGTGGCGCGGTTCGGGCAGCGGCCGGGGGGCGTAGCGGTCGACGATCTTCGCCAGTTCGAAGATGTGGGCCGGTGTGGTTCCGCAGCATCCGCCGACGATGTTGACCAGTCCGCGGCGCATGTACTCGCCGACATCCTCGGCAAACATCGCCGGGGTTTCGTCGTAGCCGCCCATGACGTTGGGCAGTCCGGCATTGGGGTGGGCCGAGATGCGGGTTTCGGCCACCGCGGCCAGCCGCTCGAGGTAGGGCATCAGCTGCCGGGCTCCGAAACCGCAGTTCAGACCGATCGAGAGCAGCCGGGCATGCGAGACCGAGGCGGCGAAGGCCTCGACGGTCTGACCCGAGAGGGTGCGGCCGCTGGCGTCGGAGAGCGTCCCGGAGACCATGACCGGGATCTGCCGTCCGAGCTCTTCGCCGAGGCGGTCGATGGCGTAGAGGGCGGCCTTGGCGTTGAGCGTGTCGAAGACCGTCTCGACGAGCAGCACGTCAACGCCGCCGTCCACCAGACCGCGCGCCTGATCCGTGTAGGCGTCGACCAGCTGGCGGAAGGTCACCTCGCGGGCCGCGGGGTTGGCCACGTCGGCCGACATCGAGGCCGTGCGGTTCGTCGGACCGATCGATCCGGCGACGAAGCGCGGTTTCTGCGGGTTGCGTGCCGTGAAGGCGTCGGCCGCCCGGCGGGCCACCTCGGCCGCGGCCCGCGAGATCTCGTAGGCCAGCCCTTCGAGGCGGTAGTCGGCCAGCGAGACGGCGTTGGCGTTGAACGAGTCGGTCTCGATGATGTCGGCACCGGCCGTGAGGTATTTTTCGTGGATTTCGCGCACCACGTCGGGACGCGTCAGCACCAGCAGGTCGTTGCAACCCTTGAGCTGCACCTCCCACGTGCGGAAGCGCTCGCCGCGGTAGGCCTCTTCGTCGAGGCCGTAGCTCTGGACCATGGTGCCGAATCCGCCGTCGAGCAGCAGGATGCGGCGGGCGAGCTGCGCCTGCAGCGTATCGTTTTTCGTATCTGCGGGAATCATGTGTCGGTGATCGCTATTTCAGTTCGATGATCTCAATTTCAAAGAGTTTGCTCCAGTTTTTGCCCGTGACGAAGAGGCGTTTCGTGTCCGGATCCCACGCAATGCCGTTCAGCACGTCGGTCGTCGGCGTGCGCTCCGTGTCGGGGAGCAGCCCCGTGAGGTCGACCACCCCTTCGACGCGTCCCGAGGCCGGGTCGATGATGACCAGCTGGTCCGTCGTGTAGACATTGGCCCAGATGCGGCCGTCGATCCACTCCAGTTCGTTCAGATAGGGGACCGCTTCGCCCTTCCAGGTGACGGTCACGCGGCCTTCGCGGCGGAACGTCGCCGGATCGATCGTGTAGAGGTTGGCCGAACCGTCGGTCATGTAGAGCTTTCGTCCCTCGGGATCGGAGGTCAGCCCCCAGCCTTCGCCCGCATAGCGGTGGTCGCGGATCTTTTCGAGCCCCTTCTCCGTGAGGCGGTAGACGTGTGCGGTGTTCGACTGCCAGGTGAGCTGGAAGAGTTCGTCGCCGGCGATGGCGATCCCTTCGCCGAACTCCGAGCGCGGCAGGCGGGTCAGGACATGGCTGCGGCCCGAGGCCGGATCGAGCGTCTGGATGACCGATTCGCCGTTCTGTCCCGTTCCCTCCCACAGGCGGCCGTCGTGCCAGAGCAGCCCCTGCGTGTAGGCCTTCGTCGAGTGGGGATAGGAGGCCCGGATGCGGTAGGTATAGCGTTTCGGTTCACTCGGGGCGGCGGTCGACGTGCTGTGGCTCACGGCATTGCGCGTGCGGGCCGGGGAGTTTCCGCAGGCCGTCAGCAGCACGGCCGTCAGCAGAAGGATCGTTGCGAGTTTCATTGTTCGATGCAATATAGCCTACAAAGTTACGAAAAGCAAACCACATATCATAATTTCCTCTATATTATGAAAGTTTCTGTTGGGCGGATTCGAATAATTTCGTATCTTTGCCTCCCGATTCCGAGTGGAAAAACGTAAGAAAACAGATATAATACATTCATTATGAACATCGTAAGAGAACAGCACGGCGAGAATAATTCGCTGATCCGCGTGACCGTCGGCGAGGCCGATTACGGCCAGGAGGTTGAAAAGGCCCTGCGCGAGTACCGTCGCAAGGCCAACATCCCGGGATTCCGCCCCGGCATGGTCCCGATGAACATCATCCGCAAGATGTACGGCAAGGGCGTCGTGGCCGAGCAGTCCTACCGCAAGGCCTCGAACTCCGTCTTCGAGTATCTCCAGAAGGAGAACATCGACTACCTGGGCGACGTGATCCCCGCCGAGGAGCAGGGTGCCTTCGACTTCGAGAACAACACCGAATTCGAATTCGTCTTCGAGATCGGCGAGGCTCCCGCCATCAACCTCGAACTCTCGGACAAGGACAAGCTGACCTACCACTCGATCAAGGTCGACAAGAAGATGCACGACGACTACCGTTCGAACTACCTGCGCCGCTACGGCCGTCTGGTCGATGCCGACGAGGTGACCTCGGACGAGGCGCTGACCGTAACGCTCGACAACGGTGACATGAACGTGGCTGATGCCTACGTGGGTCTGATCTCGATGACCGACGAGGAGCGCAAGCCCTACCTGGGCAAGAAGGTCGGCGACAAGATGAAGGTCAACATCAACGAACTCTACAAGACCCCGGCCCAGCGTGCCGCCTGCCTGCAGGTCAAGGAGCATGAGCTCGAGGGCATCAACCCCGAGTTCGAGATGGAGATCACCAAGATCCGCCGCTTCGCCGAGCCCGAACTCAACGAGGAGTTCTTCAAGATGGCCTTCCCGCAGGGCAACGTGACGGACGAGGCCGGCTTCGACAAGCTGATCGACGAGCAGATCGCCGCCGAACTGCGTCGTGAGAGCGACTACCTCTTCACGCTGCAGCTGCGCGACTACCTTCTGAAGAAGGCCGATCTGAAGATGCCGGTTCCGTTCCTCAAGCGCTGGCTCTACACGATCAACGAGGGCAAGTTCACGATGGAGGAGATCGAGAAGGATTTCGACCAGTTCCTGAAGATGTTCACCTGGAACTACCTCCAGAAGCACTTCATCAAGGCCGACAACCTCGCCGTCACCAAGGAGGAGGCTACGGCCGAGGCCAAGGCGCTGGCTGCCGCCCAGTTCGCACAGTACGGCATGCCGTCGGCTCCGGATGACATGCTGGCCGGCTATGCCGAGAAGATTCTCGCGGACAAGGATCAGGGTCAGAAGATCTACGAGAAGCTCTACGAAACGAAGGTCGTCGACGACATCAAGTCGAAGATCAAGGTAACGGAAAAGGCCGTTTCCGCAGAGGATTTCGCCAAATTGGCAAAGGAGCTTTAGGATTCGCGGAATTTTGATTATCTTTGGACTTTGCAGGCGCGATGTTTGCAAAGTCCTTTTCTTGTGTGGGGCCGGGCGGTTCGTGGAGCCGGTGGCTGACGGGGCCGGGCGGTTCGTGGAGCCGGTGGCTGACGGGGCCGGGCGGTTTGTGGAGCCGGTGGCTGACGGGGCCGGACGGTTTGTGGAGCCGGACGGTTTGTGGAGCCGGTGGCTGACGGGGCCGGACGGCAGACCGGGTGACGCGTGCGTCCCAAAGTCCCCTGCGGACAGGAATA
>CALUNE010000002.1 GCA_944321945.1 uncultured Alistipes sp. | reverse complement strand
CTTACCGGGTTTCCGATCGTCGAATCCGCTCCCGGCCCAACTTAACCGGCTTAAGAAGCCGGCCCTAGGGGCGATCGACTCTTACCGGGTTTCCGATCGTCGAATCCGCTCCCGGCCCAACTTAACCGGCTTAAGAAGCCGGCCCTAGGGGCGATCGGCTCTTACCAGGTTTCCGATCGGCGAAGCCGCTCCCGGCCCAGTTTAACCGGCTTAAAAAGCCGGCCCTAGGGGCGATCGGCTCTTACCTGGTTTCCGATCGTCGAATCCGCTCCCGGCCCAATTTAACCGGCTTAAGAAGCCGGCCCTAGGGGCGATCGGCTCTTACCAGGTTCCCGACCGGCGAATCCGCTCCCGGCCCAATTTAAAAAGCCGGTCCCGAGAAGTGCCGAGCCAAAATTTTATTACCTTTGTTCCATGACCGCTTCACAATCGAAAATCACCGGGTGGCTCATCCACGTCACGGTTTGGGCCGTGATCTTCGGCATGCCGCTCTTCCTTACGGGCCCCAACCGGCCGCTGATGAACGGCCCGCAATATGTGCGGTTCCTGCTCGTGCCCATTTCGTTCATGGCAGTCTTCTATACGAACTATTTCCTGCTGATCGACCGTTACCTCACCATACGCCGTTTCGGCCGCTATGCGGGCTACAACCTGCTGCTCATCGCCTCGGTGATGGTGCTGGTCCACCTGCTGTTCCGCTACGTGCTTCCGCCCGACCTGCACCACCCGCCGATGGTCCGTCCCTGGCAGCATACGGTCCGCTTCTTTGCAGGCAATCTGGCGCTCTACCTGCTGGTCGTGGGCGTCAGCGTGGCCATCCGCATGACAAGCGGATGGTATCGGGCCGAAGCCGCCCGCAAAGAGCTGGAACACAGCCACACACAGGCCGAACTGCAGAATCTCAAGAGCCAGTTGAACCCCCATTTTCTCTTCAACACGCTCAACAACATCTATTCGCTCATCCAGCTCGATACCGATCGGGCGCAGCAGGCCGTGCATGATCTGAGCCGCCTGCTGCGCTACGTGCTCTACGACAGCAGCCGGCCGACAGTCCCGGTTGCGGCCGAAATCGGCTTCCTGCGCGACTACATCGAACTGATGCGCATCCGCCTGCCGCGTCATGTGAAGCTCGTCCTCTCGCTGCCCGACGAACCCTCGCAGCGCCTCGTTGCTCCGCTGCTGTTCATCTCGCTGGTGGAGAATGCCTTCAAACACGGCGTCGACAACGACCGGGCCTCCTACATAGCCATCGACATTCACGAAATCGGCAACCAGCTGATCGGCCGGATCGAGAACAGTTATTTTCCCAAATCGGGCGCCTCGGACCGAAGCGGTTCGGGGATCGGACTTTCTAACCTCACCAAACGCCTGGAGATGATCTATCCCGGACATTACACGCTCGAATACGGACGTACGGGAGATGCCTTCACGGCACTGCTGTGTATCAATCTGACGGAGTCATGAATCGGAAACTGACCTGCATGGTGATCGACGACGAGCCGCTGGCCGTCGAACTGATGGAGGGATACGTCCGCAAGACGCCGTTCCTCGAGCTGGCCGGCTCCTTCGGCAGCGGCACGGCGGCCTTTGCGGCCCTGCGCGAACGGCCGGTCGATCTGCTCTTCTGCGACATCCAGATGCCGGGATTGAGCGGCATGGAGCTTTCGCGGATGCTGCCCGGACAGACGCGTGTGATCTTCACCACGGCGTTCAGCCAGTATGCGGTCGAGGGTTTCCGGGTCCAGGCGATGGACTACCTGCTCAAGCCGATCAGCTACAACGACTTTCTCTCGGCGGCCAACAAGGCTCTCGCGTGGTTCGACCTGAAGTGCCGGGCCGAACGGACCGAAGATGCAGCCGGCACGAACTCCTCAGAAGCAGCAGGGGAGACCTCGCCGGCCACTCCGTCTCCACGGGAGGCTGCGCCGCAAAGCCTTATCGTCAAGACCGAATACCGTCTGCAACAGATCCCGCTGGAGCGGATCCGCTACATCGAGGGGCTGAAGGACTACGTGAAGATCCACGTCGAGGGCGAAGCCCATCCGGTGGTTTCGCTCCTGAGCCTGAAGACGCTCGAGGAGCAACTCCCGGCGGACCGGTTCGTGCGGGTCCACCGCTCGTACATCGTCCAGCCGTCGAAGATCCGCACGATCGAACGCAACCGGATCCTCTTCGACCACGAGCGTATCCCGATCTCGGAAAACTACCGGCAATCGTTCTACGATTTCCTCACCCGCCACGCCCTGCTTCCGGGCGGTCTTCCCGGCAAGGAGTGACCCGGCGGCAGGATCAGCGCTGTTTCCGATAGCTCAACGCGGCCCAGCCGTTGAAGAGCAGCGCGAAGAGCGTCAGCGCGACGTATTCGACCCACAGATCGGCAATCGTGGCCCCCTTGAGGTAGAGGGCGCGCATGGCATCGACAAAGTAACGCGGCGGCAAAACACGGGTCAACCCCTGCGCCCAGCGGGGCATCGATTCGACGGGGGTGATCAGACCGCTCATCAGAATAAAGATCATCACGAAGAAGAACATCACGAACATGGTCTGCTGCATGTTCGACGAACCGTTCGCAACGCCGAATCCCAAGCCCGACATCGTAAAGACAAAGAGCGCCGCCGCCAGAAAGATGGCGCCCGGCGAACCTTCGGGCGCCAGACCATAGACCACCCGGGCCACGATCATCACCAGACCCAGCACGACCAGGCCGATCAGCCAGAAGGGGATCAGTTTGGCCAGCGCAAACGTCCATCGGTTGACGGGCGTGACGTTCATCTGCTCGATGGTTCCGGCCTCCTTCTCGCCGACGAGATTCAGTGCCGGAAGGAATCCGCAAAGCATCACCAGCAGCATGATCATCAGCGCCGGAATCATGTAATAACGGTACTCGAGCGTCGGATTGTAGCGGTTCTGCACAATCGGAGCCGCGTTCGGAAGCGTTTCGCCGCGTTCGCACGCCAGTTCGGCCAGGGTTTCGCCGACCACCGCGGCGAGATACTGTCCGCCGAGACTTCCCTTGAGGGCATTCACACCGTTGGCCGCGATGCTGACCCATTCGGGATCCGCCGCCGCGAGCGAGCGTTCGAAACGGTCGGGGATCTCGAGTATGGCATCGACATCACCCGCCTCGAGCCGGCGCAGCGCGGCACCGTAATCCGCCTCGACACCGCGGAGCGTGAAGTAATCCGAGGCGGCAATCTTGCAGACGATGCGACGCGAGGTTTGCGAACGGTCGTGATCGACCACCGCCACGTCGATATGCCGCACGTCGAGGGTCGTGACCCACGGAATGACGAACATGATCATCAGCGGGAAGATGATGACCACCCTCGGAAGAAACGGATTCCGGAAAAACTGCCGGAACTCCTTGTCCAACAAAACCAGAAGCGTACGCATGGCAATCATTCGAGTTTGTCGTTGAACTTGCGCAGGGCCACACCGACCAGTGCAACGGTCATGGCCAGCAGGATGCCGAATTCGCGCAGCACGGCCGAAAAGGGCAGCGCCTGGATCATCAGTTTGCGCACGGCTTCGATGTACCAGCGGGCCGGGATCACGCACGAAAGGGCCTGCAGAATCCGCGGCATGTTCTCGATCGGGAAGATCATCCCCGAGAGCATGATAACGGGCAACAGCATGAGCATGGCCGAGATGACGAGAGCCGTGGCCTGGCGGTCGGCGATCGTCGAGATGAAGAGCCCGAGAGCCAGGGCGAGCAGCAGATAGAGGACCGAAATCCCGACCACGGCCGCAAGACTTCCCGACAGCGGAACACCCAGCACGTAACGGACCAGCAGCAGAATGACGGCCAGATCCACACACGAAAGCACGAAGTAGGGGATCATCTTGGCGAAGACGATCCCGACGGGCCGCACGGGCGAGACAAGCAACACCTCCATCGTTCCGGTCTCCTTTTCGCGGACGATCGAGACGGAGGTCATGATCGAGCAGATCAGGATGAACAGCAGCCCCATGATTCCGGGAACAAAGTTGTAGGCGCTCTTCATCTGCGGATTGTAGAGCAGATGCATCTCGACACCTGCGGCGGCATCGCCGTCCGACAGAAGACGGCGCAGATAGCCCGCTCCGGCCGATGCCGTATTGGGATTCGACGCATCGAAAACGAGCTGCACGGCCGGTCCGGCACCCATTCCGGCAGCCGCTTCCCCTCCCGGACGGAGATGCTCCGCCTGCCGCCGGTCAAAGTCTCGGGCAAAGGCCACCACCACATCGGCCCGGCCCGTACGCAATACACGGTCGATCTGCGCCGGATCGACATATCCCCGGAAGGTGAAACAGTCGTTGGCCGCGATGCGTTCGACCACCTGCCGCACGGCTTCGGAGCGGTGTGGAGCCGCGACGGCAAAGTCGAGGTTGTTGACCTCGGTCGAAAGGGCGAATCCGAAGAGCAGCAGCTGCACGACGGGAATTCCCAGCACGATCAGCATCGTACGGGGATCGCGCACGATATGCAGCGCCTCCTTGCGGACAAAAGCCCAAAAACCGTTGCGTTTCATCACTCCGAACGGGTTGCGCCGCGGGCCAGCAGACGGAAGAGTTCGTCCACCGTCCCGACGGCAAATCGACGTTTCAGTTCGGCCGGAGTCCCGAGTGCGCGGATGCGGCCGTCGACCATGATCGACACCCGCGAGCAGTACTCGGCCTCGTCCATGTAGTGGGTCGTGACGAAGATCGTCGTGCCGCCGGCCGCAGCCTCGTAGATCAGCTCCCAGAACTGCCGCCGCGTGACGGGATCGACCCCTCCGGTGGGTTCGTCGAGAAAGACCACCTCGGGGCGGTGCAGCGTCGCCACGGCAAAGGCCAGTTTCTGCTTCCAGCCCAACGGCAGCGCCCCGACACGCGTACGGGCCTCACGACGGAAGCCGAGCCGTCCGAGCAGCTCGACCGCCCGGCGCAGAATCGCCCCTGGCGCAAGACCGTAGATACCGCCGAACAGACGGATGTTCTCCAGCACCGTGAGGTCGTCGTAGAGCGAAAAGCGCTGGCTCATGTAGCCGATCCGGCGCTTGATGCACTCGCTCTGGGTGACGATGTCGTACCCCGCGACGCGTCCCGAACCCGACGTGGGGTAGCTCAGCCCGCAAAGCATCCGCATGGCGGTGGTCTTCCCGGCGCCGTTGGCCCCGAGAAACCCGAAGATCTCGCCGCGCCGGACCTCAAACGAGATGCCGTCCACGGCCGTGAAGGTCCCGAAACGCTTCGTCAGTTCGCGGACCGATATGACTGCTTCGTGCTCATTCATGATGCATGCGTTTCATGAAAACATCCTCGATTCCGGGCTCCGCCCGCCGCAGTTCGACGTCGTGAAACCCCGCCTCGGCCAGATGCTGCCGGAAATGCGCCGGATCGAACCGCTCGTCGACGGTCAGATGGTGCTCCGCCCCGAAGGGGTAGCACGCCACAACTCCCGCTTCGGCCCGCGCCGCCGCCAGCAGGGCATACCTCTCACGACCCGACAGGGCATACAGCTCACCGTCGAACGACGCCACAACCCCCTCGGGCGTCTCGACGGCAAGCAATCGTCCGCTGTCGCAGAGCGCCACCCGGTCGCAGCGCCGCGCCTCGTCCATGTAGGGCGTCGCCGCGAGGATCGAAATCCCCTCGCCGCGCAGGCGGGCAAGCATCTCCCAGAACTCGCCGCGCGAAACGGGATCGACCCCCGTCGTGGGCTCGTCGAGAAACAACACCGACGGACGGTGTATCAGCGCGCAGCAAAGCGCCAGCTTCTGCTTCATGCCGCCCGAAAGCTTTCCGGCCCGCCGCGTGCGAAAAGGTTCCAACTGCCGGTAGATCGGCGCAATCAGGTCGTAGTTGTCGCGCTCCCCGACGCCGAACAGCGCGGCAAAAAAGGAAAGATTCTCCTCGACCGAAAGGTCCTGATAGAGCGAGAAGCGCCCCGGCATGTAACCGACCCGCGCGCGGATCGCCCGAGCATCGCGTACGATGTCGAATCCGTCGACCTCGGCCCGCCCGGCATCGGGCACAAGCAGCGTCGTCAGCAGCCGGAAGAGGGTGGTCTTCCCGGCACCGTCGGGACCGATCAGCCCGAACAACTCGCCGCGACGCACGTCGAACGTCACGCCGTCGACGGCCGTCATCGTCCCGTAGCGTTTGACCAACCCTTCGACCCGTATGGCACGATCGGCAGTCATGACCGTCCGCCGGTTTGCGGGTTGTCGGTTTGCAGATCGTCGTGCGCAAGCCGCACCTCGCCGTAAAGACCGATCTTCAGCCGGCCGTCGTTCTCGACGGCAATCTTGACGGCATAGACCAGATTGGCCCGCGAATCACGTGTCTGGATGGTCTTGGGGGTAAATTCGCTCTCCGAGGCGATCCATACCACACGCCCCGGATAGTCGTAGCGGCTGCCGCCTCCGAAATCGGCCGTCACCGTCACCTGCTGTCCGAGACGCAACTGCGCCAGCTGGTCCGACGTGAAGTAGGCCCGCAGAAAGAGATGGTCCAGATCGGCCACCTTCATCAGCGGACGTCCCACGGCCGCCAACTCTCCGGGCTCGGCATAACGGGCCACGACGGTTCCCGTCACGGGCGACAGAATCCGGCATTTCGACAGCCGGTCGTCGAGCTGCGCAATCTCCAGATCGATGGCCGAGGCATTCTCGTCGATCGACGTGAGACTCTTCCCGAGCGTCGAGAGCAACGCCTCCAGTTCGCCTTCGAGGACCTTGAGTTGGGCCCGGGTATCGTCACGCTGCTTGAGTGTGGCGGCTCCGTCGGCGAGCAGGTTCTCCACCCGCCGGCACTCGATCCGCTGGCGGGCAATCCGTTCGCGCAGGGCCGCGGCCTGCTTGGCAATATCGGGCCGCGATGAAGCGACCGAAGCCAGCCGCCGCTCAAGCTGCCGCTTCTGCAGCTCGAGTTGTACGGAGTCGATGGCTCCGACCTGCTCGCCGGCCGTGAGGCGGTCACCCTCGCCGGCCGTAAACCACAGAATGCGTCCGGCCGCCTCGGCCGATACTGTCACCTCGGTTGCCTCGAAGGTCCCCGAAGCATCGAAATCCCCTCCGCCTCCGCACGCCGCGGCCAGCAAAGACACGGTCAGACAAAATACGATTCTTTTCATCGGTTGAGCGTATGTTTCAGTTCATAGATGGTCTTCAACAGTTCGAGTTCGCGGGCACTGCGGGCCATGGCGGCCAGATTCTCCTCGGTGATCCGGCGCAGCAGTTCGTCGGTGTCAATCACCCCGTTGCGGAGCTTCGACTCGGCGGCCTCGCGCACCGAACGCCGCAGGGCCACGATCCGGTCGTCATCGGCCAGCGCCCGGCGCAGACGAACCACCTCGCCGTTCTCCTCAACGGCCTGCAGACGGGTGTTGAATCGGAACAGATCGCGCTGCATCTCGATCCGGTCCCTCTCGACGTGCAGCTTGCCGAGCGAATTCTTCCGGGTGTAGTATCCGCCGAAGCTCCACGACATGCGCACCCCGACCAACGCATTCCACGACCAGTCGGGCGAGATCATGCTCCGGAAGTAGTCCAGTCCCGGATAGCCGTAATAGCCTTGTGCAAAGAGTCCGAAGCGGGGGCGTGTCGCTACCTTCAGCTGCCGTTCGCGCGCCGCAACCAGATCGGTCCGGGCATCGAACCAGGCCATCTCGGGACGCCCGGCAACATCGTCCGTCCAGGCGGCCGTCGAACGTTCCGCAACGTCCGAAAATGCATCAGCCGCAGCGGGTCGCACCAGCGGCCGCGCCTCCAGATCGCGTCCGACGAAGAGTGCAAGCATCCGTCGATAGCTGTCGCGACGCGCTTCGTACTCGCCGAGCTGTTGTCCGGCCGCCAGCAGTTCGGCCTCCACAGCATCGGCATCCGACGCCATCGCCACCCCGTTGCGAACGTAGGCCCGAAGCTTGTCGAGGTTGCTTTGCAGCAGGTCGATCGTCAGCTGCATCCGTGCAATCCGCTCGTCGAAGAGCAGAATCCCAAAGTAAAGATCGTCAATGCGCGCCTCCAGCGCATACAGATCGACATCCGCCGCACGCTGATCCGCCGCCGATTCGGCTTCGGAAAGCCCTCTTCCGGCAGCGATTCGTCCACCGTCCCAGATGACCTGATTCACCTCAAGCATCACTTTATATTGATCCTTGTGAAGTCCTGGAATGGAAACATTTTGCCGGTCCAACATCTCGGTCAGAGCATCGGGGAGTGTCGGCACATCGGTCTGCCAGGTCGCCTGCGCCGAGAAGGAGAGTTGCGGCAGCCGGTTCCGCGCGGCGTTCGAGAGGTTGTAGGCCTCGGTCCGGCGAATCAGGTCATATTGCCGGATGGCAGGGTAGTGGCGCCGGGCCAGCTCCCGGCATTCGTCCAGCGTCGGCTGTGCCTGCAGCGGAAGACCCGCAAACAACACCCACAAAATCAACAGACGTCTCATCGTTCGGGAATTTTAAGGATTCGTTTGCGGATTGCCGCCACGTTTTCAGCCTTGCGCATGGCAAAAAAGCGGTCGCGGCCCCCCTCCGGATCTCCTACCAGCGGAGCCAGCAGCGGATAGGCCAGAATCGAAAAGACATTCAATGAAATGATGTCCAGCAGCAGGGTCAGCGCATCCACCGGATCCGCCTCGCCGCGTGCCGCCGCTTCGTCCAGCTCCCGCTGCAGATCGACCAGCAGGCGGTCCAGAATCCGTCGAATCCGCCGCCGCATCACCTCGCAACGTTCGGGATGCGAAAAGACCTCGGTGACCACAAAACGCGGAAGATCCGCCTGCGCCGCCAGAAGGTCGAAATGGTTTTCAATGCCCTGCCGCAGACGCTCCGGAAGCGGAAGCCCCGGCTGCCCGAAGGCCGTCAGCACCGATTCGCCGATCAGACGCATCTTCTCGTCGAGAATCCGCTCGAAGATCTTCTCCTTCGTGCGGAAATAGTAGTGCAGCATGGCATGTGTCACCCCGGCCGCCCGTGCGATCGAGGTCGTGCGGGCACCCTCGAAGCCCTTGGCCAGAAACTCCCGTTCGGCCGCCTCGAGAATCGCCTGCTCCGTATTGGTATGATGGGTGTGTTCCGCCATCGTCTCGCGATATTAACAAAATTATTTAACAGAATTGTTAACACAAAAGTAACAACAATTTGAAAAGAAACAAACCTCCGGCGAAACAATCCGCCGGAAAGCGAAACAGAGAACAATCAGGCCGACAAATCGAACAACCTCGCATCCATCAAACGCACTAGCCGGAGTCCGAATCATCGACACAATGGCAAAAAGCAGAGAAAATGCTTCCGAAATACATCATATTTGGCCGGAAAATCCGTTTGTTGGAGAAAAATTCGTACTTTTGTCCCCAAAACCGGAAAATACCAGGCAAACATTCCGGATCTTTTTTGAACATGAACATATCACGCGAGAAAATCGTTCAGCAGGCGACCCGCGCCGGGCGCCGCACGCTCCAACTCGGCAAAGAGGCCGGCGGACAAATCCGCCGCTTTTCCAAGCGAACGTGGGGGATTCTGGCCGTCTGTGCCGTCCTGATCGCCGGAGGACTCTGGTGGTTCTTCCGTCCCGAGCCGCCGAAACCCGTCTTTCCCGTCGTCGAAGTGGAACCCGTCCGTACGGACGATATCGAAATCTACGGCGAATATGTCGGCCGCATCCGCGCCCAGCAATTCGTCGAGATCCGCGCCCGCGTCGAAGGCTTCCTCGAAAAGATGCTCTTCGAGGAGGGTACCTACGTGCGCCGCGGTCAGCCCCTCTTCATCATCGACCCCAAGGTCTACGAAGCCCGCGTCAACAAGGCCCGCGCCCAACTCAACAAGGACAAGGCAATCGCCCAGAAGGCCGAACGCGACCTGCAGCGCATCCAGCCCCTCTATGAGCAGAATGCCGCCAGCCAGCTGGACCTGGACAATGCCGTGGCCTCGTACGAAAGCGCAACGGCCGCCGTGGCCATGAGCGAGGCCGACCTTACGCAGGCCGAAACCGCCCTGAGCTACACGACCGTCAGTTCGCCCATCTCGGGCTACATCTCCGAACGCAGCGTCGACATCGGCACGCTCGTCGGACCGAACGGCAAATCACTGCTGGCCACCGTCGTCAAAAGCGACACCGTGCGCGTCGACTTCAGCATGACGGGCCTCGACTACCTGAAGAGCAAGGCCCGCAACGTCAATATCGGTCAGAAGGATACCACCCGCAAGTGGAACCCCTACATCACCATCACGCTGCCCGACAACACGCCCTATCCGCTCCCCGGACTGGTCGATTTCGCCGACCCGCAGGTCGATCCCGAAACCGGAACCTTCTCCGTGCGCGCCGAAATGGCCAACCCGGACCGGATTCTCCTCCCGGGACAGTTCACCAAGGTGCGGCTGCTGCTCGACGTGCGCGAAAACGCCATGGTGATCCCCACCAAGTCGGTGGTCATCGAAAAGGGCGGCGCCTACATCTTCATCGTACGCCCGGACAGCGTCGCCGAACGCCGCATGGTCGAACTCGGCCCCGAACTCGGCAACCGGGTGATCGTCGAACGCGGTGTCGTACCGGGCGAGAAGATCGTCACCGAAGGCTACCACAAACTCACCCACGGCGACAAGGTCGAACCCGTTGCCGCATCGGAGCCTGTCCCCGCCGCTCAAACCGAGGAATCGGCCGAACCCGAAAACTGACCCGCCCATGAAATCGGATTTCTTCATTGACCGGCCGATATTCTCGACCGTCATCTCGATCGTCATCGTCATCGTGGGTCTGCTGGGTCTGGTCCTGCTGCCCGTCGATCAGTATCCGCGCATCGTGCCGCCGGTGGTCAAGATCTCGGCCTCGTACCCCGGCGCCAGCGCCCAAACCGTGACGCAGGCCGTCGCAACCCCCATCGAACAGGAACTGAACGGTACGCCCGGCATGCTCTACATGGAGTCGACGAACTCCAACTCGGGCAGCTTCACCGCCACGGTCACCTTCGACATCGACACCGATGCCGACCTGGCCGCCGTCGAGATCCAGAACCGCGTCAAGCAGGCCGAAGCCCGTCTGCCGGCCGAGGTCGTACAAAACGGTATCTCGGTCGAAAAACAGGCCTCGAGCCGCCTGATGACCATCACGCTGCTGTCGAACGACCCGAAGTTCGACGAAATCTACCTTTCGAACTACGCCACGCTGAACGTGGTCGACATGTTGCGCCGTGTCCCGGGCGTCGGAAGCGTCTCGAATGTCGGAAGCCGCTACTACGCCATGCAGATCTGGGTGCAGCCCGACCGGCTGGCCAACCTCGGACTGACGGTCCAGGACCTGCAGAAGGCCCTCAAGGACCAGAACCGGGAATCGGCGGCCGGCGTGTTGGGCCAGCAGCCCATCACCGATCTTGACGTCACCACGCCGATCATCGCCCAGGGACGCCTCTCGTCCGTAGGCGAGTTCGAGGAGATCGTCATCCGCGCCAACCCCGACGGATCGCTCATCCGCCTGCGCGACGTAGCCCGCGTCTCGCTCGAAGCCGCCTCGTACAACACCGAAAGCGGTATCAACGGAGGAAACGCCGCCGTGATGAACATCAACATGCTGCCCGGTGCCAACGCCATGGAGGTAGCCCGCCTGGTCAAGGCGGCCATGGAGGAGATCAGCCGCAGCTTTCCCGAGGGTATCTCCTACGAGATCCCGTTCGACATGACCTCCTACATCTCGCAGTCGATCACCGAGGTCTATCACACGCTCATCGAAGCCTTGCTGCTGGTGATTCTCGTGGTATTCCTCTCGCTGCAGAACTGGCGCGCCACGCTGATCCCGACGATCGCCGTGCCGATCTCGCTGATCGGTACCTTCGGTGTGATGCTCGCCTTCGGATTCTCGCTCAACATGATGACGCTGCTGGGTCTGATTCTGGCAATCGGTATCGTCGTCGACGACGCCATCGTCGTGGTCGAAGCCGTCGAACGCACGATGGACGAAGAGGGTCTCTCGCCCTACGAAGCCACCAAAAAGGCCATGAGCGGTCTGGGCAGCGCCATCATCGCCACGTCGCTCGTGTTGTGCGCCGTATTCGTGCCGGTGAGCTTCCTCTCGGGAATCACCGGACAGCTCTACCGGCAGTTCACCATCACGATCGCGGTGTCGGTGCTGATCTCGACGTTCGTGGCCCTGACCCTCTCGCCGGCCCTCTGCGCCCTGATCCTGCGTCCCGATTCGGGCAAGAAGAAAAACCGCATCTTCCGCCGCATCAACTTCTGGCTGGCCCGCGGCAACAAATTCTACGAAAAGATGATCCGCGGCGGCGTCCGCCACTCGAAACGCATGCTGGCTCTCTTCGGACTGACGCTCGTGGCGCTGTGGCTGCTGAACAAGGTCGTTCCCCAGAGCTTCATGCCCCAGGAGGATCAGGGATACTTCACCGTCGAACTGGAACTCCCCGAAGGCGCCACGCTCGAACGTACGCGCAAGGTCACCGACCGGGCCATGGCCTATCTGATGTCGCTGCCCGACATCGAATATGTCCTCAACGTCACGGGATCAAGCCCGCGCGTGGGTACAAACCAGTCGCGCAGCCAGCTGACCGTGATCCTCAAACCCTGGGAAGAACGCAAAAGCTCGGACATCCGCGAAGTGATGGCCGCCGTACGCGCGGAGCTGAACCGCTATCCCGAAAGCAAGGCCTACCTGTCGACACCCCCCGTCATTCCGGGTCTGGGAGCATCGGGAGGTTTCGAGATGGTGCTCGAGGCCCGCGGCGACGCCTCGTACAGCGACCTCCAGCGAGCCGTCGACACGCTGCTGCACTACGCCTCACAGCGCAAGGAGCTGACCGGACTCTCGTCGTCGATGCAGAACGACATCCCGCAGCTCTATTTCGACGTCGACCGCGACAAGGCCCAGATGCTGGGCGTCCCGATGGCCGACATCTTCTCTACGGTGAAAACCTTCACCGGTTCGGTCTACGTCAACGACTTCAACATGTTCAACCGCATCTACCGCGTCTACATCCAGGCCGAAGCTCCGTATCGCGCCCAGCGCGAAAACCTCGGTCTGTTCTTCGTGCGCGGCGCCGACAAGGCCATGATCCCCATCACGGCCCTCGGCACGACCTCCTATACCACGGGTCCGGGTACGATCCGACGGTTCAACATGTTCAACTCCGCCACCATCTCGGGTGAATCGGCCCAGGGTTACAGTTCGGGACAGGCCATGGCCATCCTCGAACAGATCGCACGCCGCCATCTGCCCCAAACAATCGGCATCGAATGGAGCGGACTGTCGTATCAGGAGAAGCACGTCAGCGGTCAGACCGGCTATGTGCTGGGACTGGCCTTCCTGTTCGTCTTCCTCTTCCTGGCGGCTCAGTACGAAAGCTGGCTGATCCCCGTGGCGGTGATCCTCTCGTTGCCTATCGCCGGCATCGGCGCCTATCTCGGCAACTGGGCCTGCGGTCTGGAGAACAACATCTACTTCCAGATCGGTCTGGTAATGCTGGTGGGTCTGGTGGCCAAGAACGCCATTCTGATCGTCGAGTTCGCCAAGGATGAGGTCGAAAAAGGCCGCGATACGCTCTCGGCCGTCATCAAGGCCGCTCACCTGCGTTTCCGACCCATCGTCATGACCTCGCTGGCCTTCATCCTGGGCATGCTGCCGCTGGTCTTCGCCAGCGGTCCCGGATCGGCCAGCCGCCAGGGCATCGGCACGGGCGTCTTCTTCGGCATGCTCGTGGCCATTACCGTCGGCATCGTCTTCGTGCCGTTGTTCTTCGTCTGGGTCTACAAAGTGAAAGAAAAATGGTCGAAACGATGAAACGGATTCCCTTATACATGATATGCGGAGCGTTGCTGCTCACGGCAGGCAGCTGCTCGATCCAGAAGAAGTGCAAGTCGCCGGAGCTGGACGTTCCCGGAGAGATCGTCGCCGGTGAGAGCGACTCACTCTCGATCAGCGACCAAAACTGGTGGGAGATCTACTCCGATTCGACACTCTGCCGCCTGATCGAACGCACGCTCGAACACAACCGCAGTCTGCAGTCGGCCGAAGCCCGCGTACGGCAGCTCGAAGAACTCTATCGCGTCAGCAAGGCCGCACGGCTCCCGTCGATCGACGGTACGGCCTACGCCAACCGTGAAACGAACGACTACGCCGATACGAAATTCTCGAACGACCCCGAAATCGGCATCAAGGCCCGTCTGAGCTGGGAGGCCGACCTGTGGGGGAGTCTGCGGTGGGCCAAACGCAAGGGTGCCGCCGAGTATCTGGCCTCGGTCGAGGGGGCCCGGGCCCTGCAGATGGCTCTGGTGGCCGAGGTCGCCACGGCCTACTTCGAGCTGGTGGCTCTGGACAACGAACTGCAGATCGTCCGCCGCACGGTCGAAACCCGCGAGGAGAGTGTCGAGCAGGCCCGGCTGCGTTTCGAAGGAGGTCTGACCTCCGAGACGAACTACCAGCAGGCCAAGGTCGAACTGGCCAGTGCCGCCGCACTGATCCCGAATCTGGAGATGCAGATCGCCCAGAAGGAGAATCAGATCTCGGTGTTGGCAGGCGGTTTTCCCGATCGGGTCGAACGGGCCAAACTGGATCTGAGCATCGTCATGCCCGAATCGCTGCCCATCGGTCTCTCGTCGACACTGCTGCAGCGCCGACCCGACGTGCGGCAGTCCGAGCAGCAGTTGCAGGCCGCCATGGCGGCCGTAGGGGTGGCCTATGCCGACCGGTTCCCGAGGTTGACCTTCACGCTGACGGGAGGCGTCGAAAACGGTCACTTCAAGGGGCTGCTCGAATCGCCATTCACCTACATGGCCGGCAACCTCACGGCTCCGCTCTTCGCCTTCGGGACGAAACGCGCCAAGTACCGCGCCGCATTGGCTGCTTACGATCAAGCCCGGCTGGAGTACGAACAGAAGGTGCTGGAGGTCTTCCAGGAGGTCAACGATGCCGTGGTGGCCTACCGCAACGTACGACGCACGGCCGAACTGAAGTACAACCTCCGCGAGGCGGCCCGGCAGTATGTCGTTCTGGCCAAGTTGCAGTATATCAACGGAGTAATTCGCTACATCGACGTACTGGACGCCCAGCGTAAGTTCTTCGACGCCCAGATCGAGGAGAGCAACGCCGTGCGCAACGAACATCTGGCGCTGGTTCGGCTCTACAAGGCGCTGGGCGGCGGCTGGAATGTCGACCGCGAAGCATTCAGGCAGGCGGCCGAAGAGAACTCCGTCTCGATGAACGTATCGGAGACCGACGACCGGCCATAGCCAGTCTCCGTGCAGCCGAAATTACGAAAAAGCCTTCGGATCGAGTGTCCGGAGGCTTTTTTGCAGGCCGTCAGATGAAAAAACGGTCCGCGTTACGGTTTGCGACGGTTGAGACGGGCGCGGATGCGGCTCAACGACTGCGGCGTGATCCACAGATAGGAGGCGATATATTTCAACGGTACGATGCGCAGCAGTTCGGGATTCTCCTCCATCAGCAACCGGTAACGCTCTTCGGCCCGGGGTGCTCCGCCCGCCAGCAGCCAGTTCTCCAGATCGAGAAACTGCTCCTCGAAAAGTCGCCGGCCGAAATTCGCCGCCTCGACCGATTCGCCGAAAAAGGCCTCCAGTTCGGGGTGGGAGATGGCATAGAGCTCGGCATCGCACATCGCCTCGATGGTGATCTGCGAAGGCCGGTCGGAGACATATCCCCGCGTTGAGAAGATCGCCTCGCCCTCGCCGGCAAACCACAGCGATGTATCGATCCCGTCGCGCTGGTAATGGCCGAGCCAGATGCCCCGGCTCACCATATAGAGGTCGCGGTTCCGCTCACCCTCACGCACCACGCAGTCTCCCTTGCGGAACGTGCGGCACTCCATCCGCCGCAGCAATCGTTCGCTGGCGGCTGCCGGAAGGTGGTATTTGCGGCTGAATTTTTCGAGAAAGGTGGTCATTGCCGTGCCGATTTCATTTCGTCGGACAAAGATACGAAAAGCGGACGGCAAACCGTCCGGCCAGTCCTCTTTTTTTGTACGGCAAGCGGTCCGGAGGTATCCTCATCGGGCATGATGCAGTCTGTCGCGCGTATAGATGGCGATGACCACGCAGAAGGTGAGCACTTCGGAGAGCGGAACAGCCAGCCAGATACCCGGCACACCGGCCACAAGGGGCAGTCCAAAGAAGCAGCCCACCAGAAAGACGAAGCCGCGCAGAAGGGTCAAAGTCATGGCCGGGCGCGGCCGTTCGACACTCTGGAAATAGTTGATCGACACGATATTGACGGCAAAGAAGATGAACCCGGCGGCAAAGAGCGGGAGCCCTTCGACGGCCATGGCGTAGGCCGGATAGCCGTCGTCGATGAACAGGGCGACGATTCCGCGGCTGAAGAAGAGCGTCACCAGGAAGATGCACGCCCCGACGCTCACGGCCGTGGCCAGTGCCAGATGGAAGGCCTTGCGGACACGCTCCGAATTCCCGGCGCCGAAGTTGTAGCTCAGGATGGGCTGGGCCGACTGTCCGATGGCGTTGTTGATCATGAAGATGATCGGGAAGAAGTAGCAGGCGATGCTGAAGGCCGCCACACCGTCCTCACCCAGGTAGCGGATGAAGACGTAGTTGCCCGCAAACATCATCGTGGCAATGGCCGCCTCGCAGAGAAAACTCGAAAAGCCCAGACGGCACATGTAACCGACGTTGCGACGGGTCAGCTGCAGGCTCTTGCGGCTCGTCTTCACGCGGCAGAAGCGAATGACGTTCCGACGGCGGCTCAGATAGACGACAATCATCGCGGCGCCGACGACATAACCGAGGCTCGTGGCCAGGGCGGCACCCAGCATGCCCCAGCCGCAGACGAAGATGAAGAGGTAATCCAGCACGATGTTGATGACGGCCGGCACGACGTTGCAGAACATGGCGTAATTGGGTGAGCCGTCGAGGCGGATGAAGAACATTCCGGAACTTAACAGTGCGCTGAAGGGCAGGAACGGAACGAACCAGCGCATGTATTCGACGGCCAGCGGCATCAGTCGGTCGGAACTGCCGAGCAAACGCGCCACCTCGGGTGCAAAGAGCGAAATACCAAGGCTGTAGAGGGCCAGCAACAGCGTCGACACGACCGCAGCCTGTGTAATGTTGATCCGCGCGGTCTTCACCTTGCCGTGCGAAAGGTGGATCGAAGCCACGACCGAAGCCCCGACGCCGAACATCAGCCCGACACCCGTGCTGAGGAGGAACAGCGGCGAAGTGATGTTGACCGCCGCCAGGGCATCACTGCCGATGCCATGCCCGACGAAGATGCCGTCCGTGATGACGAAGGCGGCCGAAAAGACCATTCCCAACACCGTCGGGATCAGCAGCCGGCGAAACAGCTGCGGAATATCCATCCGTGCGAAATCGATACTGTCTTTCATGATTTTCGTTTTCGGAGGACAAAGATAGGGGCTTCGCCGTCGGGAAGAATTAACATAGGGTAAAAAATCACGTCGCGGCATCTTGCGGAAGCTCCCGACCGGCATTCCGGTCGGGAGCTTCCGAACGATCGACGCAATCGGGCGGAACGACCCGGCGCTGCCGGACAGCGTCCCGGAACAAGCGGATTACGTTCCGATACGGGTCGTGAAACGGTCCGAAATGGACCACGCGGAGTGTCCGGATCAGAGCTTATTCTGCTTGAGCTGCTCGACGTAACGGTCGATCCGGTGCATTTGCTTCGGGATATCGATCCGCTGTGGACAGTGCGACACACACTGCCGGCAACCGATGCAATGGCTCGCCTGGCGCAGACGCGGCACCGACCGGTCGTAGCCGATGAGAAAGGCGCGGCGAGCCTTCCGGTATTCGGGATCCTGGCTGTTCTTGGGGACGTTGCCTTCGTTGACACACTTGTTGTAGTGGGCGAAGATGGCCGGAATGTTCAGTCCATAGGGGCAGGGCATGCAGTACTGGCAGTCGGTGCAGGGGATGGTGGGGAAACGGCGCATCACCTGAGCCGTATCCTCCAGCAGGGCAAACTCTTCGTCCGTCAGCTCCTCGAGCGGCGAATAGGTACGGATGTTGTCCTGCAGATGCTCCAGATAGGTCATCCCGCTCAACACGGTGAGCACCCCGGGATAGGAACCTGCAAAACGGAAGGCCCACGAAGCGGTACTCTGCGTCGGGCGGCGCTCCTTCAGACGGCCGACCAGGAAGTCGTTCAGCCGCGAAAGCCGTCCGCCAAGCAACGGCTCCATGATGACGGCCGGAATGTTGCGCTTGGCCAGTTCACCGTAGAGATACTCGGCCGTAACGCGGCTGCCCGTGGCATTGTGCCAGTCGACGTAGTTCATCTGGATCTGGACGAAATCCCAGCGGGCCCTGCCGCTGTCGTGCAGCGAGAGCATGTGGTCGAAGAGCTCCTTCGAGCCGTGAAACGACCAACCCAGATTACGGATCCGCCCCGCTTCACGCTCGCGCAGCAGGAAATCCAGCACGCCGTTGTCGACAAAGCGCGCCTGGAAAGCCTCGAGACCCCGACCTCCGAGCGAGTGAAGCAGGTAATAGTCGATATAGTCGACCTGCAGTTCGCGGAACGACTGCCGGTACATGGCTACCGAATTTTCGTAGGTGTAGTTCGAGAAGTTGGACATCTTCGTGGCGATGAAGTAACTCTCGCGCGGATGGCGTTTCAGGGCAATGCCCGTCGAACGTTCGGAAAATCCCTGCAGGTAGACCGGCGCCGTATCGAAATAGTTGACACCGTGCTCCAGGGCATAGTCGACCAGCGAATTGACCGTCTGCTGGTCGATGGGATTACCGTCGGCGGCAGGCTTTTCGAGCAGCAGCCAGCGCATGCATCCGTATCCGAGCAGCGACACGCGGTCACCCGTCGTCGGGTTGGTGCGGTAGGTCATCCGATCGGTCGGGACCTCGCCGGAGGGTGCCGGAATCTTGTTTTCATCTTTCGGCGTGCAACCGTACAATGCGGCGGTCGTAGCAGCCACGCCAAGGCCGGCGGTCTTCAGAAATTCGCGGCGATCTATCTTGTTTTTCTCCATGTTTTCGGTACTTTAGAGGGTTTTATGACACGAATGACCTTCGACAACAATGGCACTGAACGGGCGGGCCGGGCAGAGGTTCTCACATGCCCCGCAACCGATGCAACGGGCTTCGTCCACCGTCGGGATCTTCAACGACTTGGGATCGGACGGGTCGGATGCAACCATGTGGATCGCCTCCACCGGGCAATGGCGGGCACAGTTGCCGCACGCCACGCCGTCGGTCCGGACCACGCAGTTTTCGGGGATCCAGACGGCATGACCGATCTGGATCGAGGACTTCTCGGCCAGATCCGACAGATGAATGGCATCCGACGGGCAGACTTCGGCACATTTCGTACACTCCGGACGGCAATATCCGCGTTCATACGACATCTCGGGCTTCATCAGCCGCATCAGATCGCCCGACGGACGCAGCACCTCGTTCGGGCAGACCGCCACGCAGAGCTGGCAGGCCGTGCAGTGGGTGAGGAACTCGCGCAGGCCTCGGGCTCCGGGCGGCACGATCGGCATCGAACGTTCCGGGATGCGTTTCTTCTCGATACGGGCCAGACCGCCGTCGACCTTCTTCTCCTGTGCGTGCAGGGTTGTGCCGACCAACAGCCCCACCATGCCGAGGAAGCGGCGGCGCGAGGCATCGACCGCCGTGGCGGTATCGGCCGACGGGCCGGCTGCGGCAGCCTGAGTCGTTACGGCAGCCTGTACGGTCGGTTTCACCGTCGGACGTTCCGGCGCTTTCGGAGCCTGCTCACCGGCCGCAGCCGATACCCCGCGCCGCCACGTATAGGAGATGGCTCCCTGACGGCAATGCTCCAGACAGTCCATGCAGGCCACACAACGGCTGTAATCGATCTGGTGAGCCTGCGGATCGATGCACGAGGCCTTGCAGTTGCGGGCACAGAGCTTGCAGCCGTTGCACTTCGCAAGATCAAAACGCGGCTTGAAGAGCGAAAAACGCGACAGCGCGCCCAGCACCGTCCCGACCGGACAGATCGTATTGCACCACGTGCGTCCGTTCCGCCAGGCCAGCACGAAGATCACCACGAAGGTCGCCAGGGCGATCAACAGCGTCGGAAGGCTCTTCAGCCAGACATCGACCGAATAGAACGCATAGCTCTCCATGCGTTCGGCCGCCCAGGCCAGCAGGTTGTTGCCCCAGTCATAGAACGGCGCCACAAGGCTCTGAACCATGCGTCCGTAGGCGCTGTAGGGGGCGATCAGGGCGCCGATGCTTCCGAGGCCGACCGCCATCACCACCACGAAGAGCACCAGCACCGTCCACCGCAGCCACGTCCGGGCCGGACGGTAGACGAAGCGGTTGCGATGTTTGCGACGCCGCCCCGAGAACCACGACACGATATCCTGCAGAACGCCCAGCGGACAGATCACCGAGCAGTAGACACGTCCGAACAGCAGCGTCAGCACCACCAGAAAGATCACCACGCCGACATTCACGGCCAGCACGGCCGGCAGGAACTGAATCTTGGCCATCCAGCCGAACCACGCATGGATGCTCCCCGTGAAGTCGAGCAGCAGCAGCGTGATCAGAACGAAGAAAAGGATCGCCAGTGCGATCCGGATTTTTCGCAACATGGGTTATCGAGTTTATATAATAAGTATCACATCGGGCGGCTCGGGCGGTATTCGGACCGTGTCACTCTTCGGGCAGCACCTCGTTCAGACAGCCGATGGCATTCAGCGTCCGCGGGTAGCCGATCCACGGCAGCAGCTGTGTCACGACGGCGAGCAGTTTCCGCTTGTCGTTGCCGACCTTCACGTTGCCGGCAATGTGGCCCTTGACCTGGGGTTCGCAACCGCCGAGCGAGATGAGAATCGAGAAGGTCACCAGTTCGCGGGCCGCCTCGTCCAGTCCCCGGCGGGTCATGTAGTCCCCGAAGCAGTTGGCCGACAGAAAGTCCTGAATATGTTTCTGCGAATCGGGGGCCGCGGCGCGCATGGCGTCGATGTTCTCCGCGCCGAAGATCGCACGCTGCACGTCGAGCCCCTTTTCGAAGCGCGACTGCCGTGTGGTCGTCCCCTGCGCTTCGAGCGGCAGCTGCACGCCGCGCGACCGCAGCGTCTCATTGGTCAGCCGCAGCAGATCGGCCACTCGCGCCATTCCGGCGTAGGGTACCGCATGATAAAGGACCTCCTTCACCTCGACGGGTGTGACACCCGTGTTCAGAGCCGCTTCGAGAGTCGTACGGAAAAGCGTACGGCTCTGCGTGGCAACAGCCGAGGCCAGTGTACAGAGCAGTCGGGTCCGCAGATCGAGATCGCTGTGAGCCGGCACATCGCCGAGTGCAAAATTAACAAAAATTTCCGCCAGTTCGGGATCTTCACCCCAAAAAATGGACGTTTCGCCGGGCAAAAGGGTTGCAAGCAGTTGCCGGGCGTCATCCCGCAACGCCATCCGGGAAGCAGCCGGCTTCGTGGCAGCCGCATACTGGGCGTCGTCCACGGGTTCGAGCCAGGTATTGACGTTGGTCTGCGGGTTGCACTCGACGGCCAGATGC
This sequence comes from uncultured Alistipes sp., assembly GCA_944321945.1. Classification (GTDB taxonomy): domain Bacteria; phylum Bacteroidota; class Bacteroidia; order Bacteroidales; family Rikenellaceae; genus Alistipes. The sequence goes on along the minus strand of CALUNE010000002.1, from coordinate 264,828 downwards.
GAGAACCAGCAGTCGGGAGCCGCTCCGTGCCAGTGCTCGACGTCGGGCGCAATCTCCACAATGTCGCCCGGCAGCAGTTCGCGGGCCTCTTCGCCCCGGGCCTGATAATAACCCCGGCCGCCGACGGCAATGAGCAGCTGACCGCCCGTGTGGCTGTGCCAGTTGTTGCGGCATCCGGGCGAGAAGGTCACGTTCGAAACCGGCACGTTCAAGACCGACCGGCCGGTCAGCGGAGCCAGCCAGGCCTGGCCGATGAAGTATTTCGAAAATTGTTCGGGTAATTTGTCGCCCACGGGAAACGGGCTGACTTTCTGGGGTTTTTCCATATCTTGAGCTTTTAACGTTTGTACATGCAGGACTATCGTCAGGGACAGAACGATCCAGGCAACCATCCGGATTCTTTTCATCATTGCAGGTTTTTACGGGTTTCCGATACAAAATTAAGCCCTTTCCACCCCCGGAACCATACCCGGATTACGGTTCATCCTACCCGTTTTACCTCTTTTCGGGATAGGAGCCGGGAAGCGTCGGGAGCCCCCAGGCTGCAGAACCATCCGACCGCATTCAACGGCAACGAGGGGCCGGCCTCCGGCCAGCCCCTCGTCCCGACGGCTTCACAAAGCTCGCGGCAAGGATCTATTCCGCTTCGAGATGCACCTCGTTCGTCAGCGTCTTGTGAACCTCGAATTCGCTGATGTTGAGCATCGTGACCCGCGCAATGTTATCCAGCGCCTCCCGCGTGAAGAAGCCCTGATGCGAAGTCACGATCACGTTGTTGAACGACAGCAGACGCGCCAACACGTCATCGTCCATGATCCGGTCCGAGGTATCCTCGTAGAAATAGGCCGCCTCCTCTTCGTAGACGTCCAGACCGGCCGCTCCGATGCGTTTCTCCTTCAGACCGTCGATCAGCGCCTCGGTGTGAATCAGCTGTCCGCGGCCCGTATTGATGAGCACGACACCCGGCTTCATCTGCGAAATGGCCACATCGCCGATCATGTAGCGCGTCTGGTCGGTCAGCGGGCAGTGCAGCGAAATGATGTCCGAACGTTTGTACAACTCCTCCAGCGACACGTAGGTGATGCCCGCCTGTGCCGCATACGCCGCATCGGGGTAGAGATCGTAGGCCAGAATCTCCATGCCGAATCCCTTCAGGATACGGATCAGTTCACGCGCGATCTTGCCTGTGCCGATGATGCCGGCCGTCTTGCCGTACATGTCGAAACCCATCAGTCCGTGCAGCGAAAAGTTCCCGTCACGCGTCCGCCAGTAGGCTCGGTGGATCTTGCGGTTGAGCGCCAGCATCAGGGCCACGGCATGCTCTGCCACGGCGTGCGGCGAGTAGGCCGGAACCCGCACCACGGGGATGCCGTACTGAGCCGCGGCCTTCAGATCCACGTTGTTGAACCCCGCACAGCGCAGCGCAATGAGCTTCACACCCATCTCCGCCAATGCCCGGATCGTCTCCGCATCAGCCGTATCGTTGACGAAGATGCAGACGACGTCGGCGCCCTTCGCCAAGGCAACGTTGTTGGCATTCAGATGGCTGCGATGGTAGCAGATCTCGAATCCGAAATTCGCCCGGATCCGCTCGAAGGACTCCCGGTCATAGGGCTGCGTCCCGAAAAGCATGACTTTCATAGTATTCAATATTTTTCATTCTGCCGGCAGGTCCGCCTCGTCTCGTCCACGCCGACACCTGCTGAATCCGATCGGGACCGCCTCCGACACACGTAAAACGAAAAATCGGAGTTCCTATTATGCGACGACAACCGATCGTCGCACATTCGGTCGGCCGACATGCGACCCGCTGCAATTTCGGGTCCAAACTTCGATCCGAAACCAGCACGACAGGTCACTCCTCGACGGGAGGATCGATCCGATGCCCCTACCGGCCCTGTCTGGCGTTGCGATACTCGGTAGGGGACTCCCCGGCGTGCTTCTTGAAGAATCGGCCCAGATAGGACTGATCCGGAAACTTCAACCGATAGGCGATCTCCTGCACCGAAAGATCCGTCGACCGCAGCATCATCCGAATCTCCAGCATCACCGACCGGTCGATGAACTCCTTGGCCGACGTGTGGGCCACGCAACGCACGATCGTCGAAAGATACCGCGTCGAAATGCAGAGTTTGTCGGCATAGAAGGAGACCTCGCGTTCCTGCGCGCAATTTTCGTGAACCAGGGCGGCGAAGCGCTGGAACAACTCCGTCTGACGCGTCGTCGATTCGTTCGACGACGCGTCTTTCGATGCCATACGCTGCATCTTGTCGTAGATCTCCAGCAAGACATTCTGCAGGCGGTTCTTGACGATCGTGTATCGGAAAATATTCTGGCGGTCCGAGTAGTTGTAGGCCATCATCTGAAACCAGATGTTGGTTCCGTCGACGATCCGTTGCGGAGGCGTCGAAAAGGGGCGCCGATGGACGGTCTCGAAAAAGCCGGGGTCCAAGCGGAATGCCGCCTCCAGAAACAGATCCCGCGAAAAGGTACAGTATGATGCCCGGAAATCCTCCGAACGGTCGAGAAACAGAAGGTATGTGCCCGGCAACAGCAATACCGTCGAATTGTGCTGCAAACGCCCCTGACACTGATCAACCATCACCTCGGCCGTACCCTCCCGACAAAAGAGTATGGCACACCCTTCAAGCCGATGGGCATTTTGCTCGAAGTAGGAAAAATCGGATTCTCCAACAATGAATGGTTCCTCCGCAGAGGTGACTAATGGATTGATCAGGGGCATATGAATTCTTTTTTCGAACAAAAATAATCAAAAATAAGAGAATAATCCTATTATTGCTCCGAAATGTACCAACACTGTTCGCAATATAAGGCACATCGGCACCGTTTTTAAGATACTTTTGCACCTGAAAAAGTTTTTTAGTATAACAAAGAAAAGGAAAGTTATGAAGCAAACATTCGTGAAAGCGGCCGTTTGGGCTTGTTGCCTGGCTGCCGTTGCATGTGGACAGGCTCCGACGGCCATGGGTCCCGGCGAGTATGCCGTGATGACCATTGCCAAGACCGACCGCGAAATCCCGACCAACTACTCGGCTACGATCCGCGGTCGCCAGGACATCGATATCTATCCGCAGGTTTCGGGAACCATCTGGCAGCTCTGCGTCAACGAAGGTCAGAGCGTCTCGAAGGGGCAGACCCTGTTCATCATCGATCAGGTCCCCTACAAGGCCGCCCTGCAGACCGCCGAGGCCAATGTCGCCGCCGCTGAAGCCAGTGTGGCTACGGCCCAACTTACCTACGACAGCAAAAAAGAACTTTTCGCCCGCAACGTCGTCTCGCAGTTCGACCTCTCGACCGCCGAAAACAACCTGCTGACCGCAAAGGCTCAGCTGGCTCAGGCCGAGGCCCAGCGCGTCAATGCCGCCAACAACCTCTCCTATACGGTTGTCAAGGCTCCGTCGAACGGCGTTGTCGGTACGCTTCCCTATCGGGTAGGTGCTCTGGTCAGCGCTTCGATGCCCCAGCCGCTGACCACCGTCTCGGACAACTCGACCATGTATGTCTACTTCTCGATGAACGAGAATCAGCTGCTCAACCTCACGCGCCGCTATGGCTCGATCGAGGCTACCCTGAAGAGCATGCCCGACGTGCAGCTCCAACTCAACGACGGCTCGATCTACGATCTGAAGGGTCGCGTGGAGTCGATCAGCGGTGTGATCGATACCTCGACGGGCAGCGTCTCGCTGCGTGCCGCCTTCCCCAACCCCAACGGTCTGCTCCACAGCGGTGGCTCGGGCAATGTCATCCTGACCAGCTCCTTCAAGGACTGCATCGTCGTGCCGCAGAGCGCCACGTTCGAAATTCAGGACAAGGTGTTCACCTATAAGGTAATGGACGGCAAGGCCACGTCGGCCCCGATCGACGTTGAATCCATCTCCAACGGCAAAGAGTATATCGTAAAGTCGGGTCTGGTTCCGGGCGACGTGATCGTCACCGAAGGTGTCGGTCTGATGCGTGAAGGCACGCCGATCCGAGCCAAGGGCGAAGCTGCCGCAACCCCCGCACCCGAGCAGAACAATGAGGAGGCCGCTGCTGCCGCCGACCAGAACGAGGTGAAGGACGCTGCCGCCCAAACCCAAACCGAAAAGGAGGAATAACCCATGACACTCAAGCATTTTATTGAACGACCCGTATTGGCGTCGGTCATCTCCATTGTGATCGTGATTGCGGGCTTGATCGGCCTGGCAACCCTGCCTATCGAGCAATACCCCGACATCGCACCCCCGACGGTCATGGTGCGCGCCTCGTATCCGGGCGCCAGCGCCGAGACCATTCAGAAATCGGTCGTCGTGCCCCTCGAGGAGGCCATCAACGGCGTCGAGAACATGACCTACATGACCTCGAGTGCCGCCGCCGGAAGCGCCTCGATCTCGATCTACTTCCGCCAGGGCACCGACCCCGACATGGCAGCCGTGAACGTTCAGAACAAGGTCTCGACGGCCACCGGTCAGCTGCCTTCCGAAGTAACGCAGATCGGTGTGACGACCATGAAGCGTCAGACCTCCATGGTGAAGATCTTCTCGCTCTACAGCCCCGATGACAGCTACGACGAAACGTTCCTGTCGAACTACCTGAAGATCAACATCGAGCCCCGAATCCTGCGTATCCAGGGCGTCGGCGAGGCCTTCACGCTGGGTGCCGACTACTCGATGCGTGTCTGGCTGAAGCCCGACATCATGGCCCAGTACAAACTCATTCCGTCGGACGTGACGGCTGCTCTGGCCGAACAGAACATCGAATCGGCTACCGGTACGCTGGGTGAAAACTCCGACAATACGTTCCAGTATACGATGAAGTATCGCGGACGTATGCAGACCCCCGAAGAGTTCGGCCAGGTCGTCATCCGCTCGGATGCCGACGGCAATGTGCTCCGGCTGAAGGATATTGCCGACATCGAACTCGGACGTGAATCCTACGCCTTCAAGGGCTACACGAACGGTCACCCGGGCGTCAGCGCCATGGTCTTCCAGACCGCCGGCTCGAACGCCACGCAGGTCGTCAACGACATCAACGCCCTGCTCGACGAAATCTCGCAGGAACTGCCCAAAGGCGTCGCCATCGCCCACCTGCAGAGCGTCAACGACTTCCTCTACGCCTCGATGAAGGAGGTGATCAAAACCCTCTTCGAAGCCATCCTGCTCGTGATCCTCGTGGTGTACGTCTTCCTGCAGGATATCCGCTCGACGCTCATCCCGACGGTCTCGATCATCGTGGCCCTGGTCGGAACGTTCGCCTTCCTGTCTGTGGCCGGATTCTCGATCAACCTGCTGACGCTCTTCGCCCTGGTTCTTGCCATCGGTACGGTCGTCGATGATGCCATCATCGTCGTCGAAGCCGTCCAGGCCCGTTTCGACGCCGGCTACAAATCCTCCTACATGGCTACGATTGACGCCATGTCGGGTATCACGTCGGCCATCGTAACCTCGACGCTGGTCTTCATGGCCGTGTTTATCCCCGTTGCGATGATGGGCGGTACGTCGGGTGTCTTCTATACGCAGTTCGGTATCACGATGGCCGTGGCCGTGGGTCTGTCGGCCGTCAACGCCCTGACCCTCTCGCCGGCCCTCTGCGCCCTGATTCTGAAGCCCTATCTGGATGAAAACGGCGAGATGCGCGACAACTTCGCCGCCCGCTTCCGCAAGGCCTTCAACACCGCATTCGGCGCCCTGGTGGCCAAATACAAGCACGGCGTAATGCTCTTCATCAAGCACAAGTGGCTCATGTGGTCGACGCTCTGCCTGGCCTTCGCGGCTCTGATCGTGCTGATGAACACCACCAAGACGGGTCTGGTGCCCGACGAGGACCAGGGTACCATCATGGTCAACGTCACCACCGCCCCGGGTTCGACCCTCTCCGAAACCAACAAGGTCATGGAGGAGATCGCCGGACGCGTACGGAGCATCCCGCAGATCAAGGACTTCATGCAGACGGCCGGTTACGGCATGATCGCCGGTCAGGGTACGTCGTACGGTATGTGTATCATCAAGCTGAAGGACTGGGACGAGCGCCCCGACAAGGAGGATGCCGTCAATGCGGTCATCAACCAGATCTACGCCCGCACGGCCGATATCAAGGATGCACAGCTCTTCGCCGTAGCACCCCCGATGATCTCGGGTTACGGTACGTCGACCGGTTTTTCGATGAACCTCCAGGACAAGGCCGGAGGTGAACTGACCGACTTCTACAACGTCTACCTGCAGTTCATCGCCGCGCTGAACCAGCGTCCCGAAATCGCCCGCGCCTACTCGACCTTCAACATCAACTTCCCGCAGTACATGGTCGACATCGACGCCGCCAAGGCCAAACGCGCCGGCGTTTCGCCCTCGACCATCCTCTCGACCCTCTCGGGATACTACGGAGGCCAGTATGTCTCGAACATCAACCGATTCTCGAAGATGTACTACGTGACCATCCAGGCCGATCCGAAATACCGTCTCGACACCGAATCGCTCAACAACGTCTTCGTCCGCACCGAGAGCGGCGAGATGGCCCCGCTGAGCCAGTTCGTCAAACTGACGCGTGTCTACAGTTCGGAGGTGCTCAACCGATTCAACATGTACAACTCGATCGCCGTGAACGGTACGGCCGCCGACGGCTACTCGTCGGGTGATGCCATCAAGGCCATCCAGGAGGTTGCCGCCGAGGTGCTGCCCCGTGGCTACGGCTACGAATTCGACGGCATCACGCGTGAAGAGGCTCAGACCGGCAGCAACACGATCATCATCTTCGGAATCTGTATCCTGCTGATCTATCTGATCCTGAGCGCCCTGTACGAGAGCTTCCTGCTGCCGTTCGCCGTGATTCTGGCCGTACCGTGCGGTCTGATGGGTTCGTTCCTGCTGGCCAAGATCATGGGTCTGGAGAACAACATCTACCTGCAGACGGGTATCATCATGCTGATCGGTCTGCTGTCGAAGACCGCCATCCTGATCACGGAGTATGCCGCCGACCGCCGCCGTGCGGGCATGAGCCTCACGCAGGCCGCCGTCTCGGCCGCCAAGGCCCGTCTGCGTCCTATCCTGATGACCGTGCTGACCTGCGTCTTCGGTATGATCCCGCTGGTACTGTCGCACGGCGTAGGTGCCAACGGCAACTCGACGCTGGGTTCGGGTGTCGTCGGCGGTATGATCGTCGGAACGCTGGCCCTGCTGTTCCTCGTGCCGACGCTGTTCATCGTCTTCGAGACGCTCCAGGAGAAGGTCAAACCCCTCGAACTGGATCCCGATCCGCAGTGGGCCGTACGTGCCGAAGTCGAAGAGGTTAAAAACGAGAAAGAGGAGGAATAAAACATGAGAAAAGCCATCATCATACTGGCTGCAGCGGCCATGACCGGCTGCGGCATCTACAAGCCCTACACGCGTCCCGAGGTGAAGACCGATGGACTGTACGGCACGGCCGAAACCACCGATTCGGCGACCCTGGGCGACATCAGCTGGCAGGAGATGTTCACCGATCCGCAGCTGCAGACGCTCATCACTCGGGCCCTGGAAAACAACACCGACCTGCAATCGGCCGGCTGGCGCGTCAAGGAGGCCGAAGCCACGCTCAAATCGGCGCGGCTGGCCTACCTGCCGTCGTTCAACTTCGCCCCCCAGGGTTCGATGAGCAGCTTCGACGGCGCCACGCCGACGAAGACCTACTCGATCCCCGTGACGGCCAGCTGGCAGATCGACATCTTCAACGGTCTGACCAACGCCAAACGCAAGGCCAAGGCCCTCTACCTGCAAAGCAAGGAGTATGAACAGGCCGTCAAGACGCAGCTCATCGCCAGCGTCGCCAACCTCTACTACACGCTGCTGATGCTCGACAGCCAGTACAACGTGACCGAGGAGACGGCCGCCAAATGGCGTCAGAGCGTCGAAATGATGCGCGCCATGAAGGATGCCGGTCTGACCAACGAAGCCGGCGTGGCCCAGTACGAAGCCAACACGCTCTCGATCGAAGCCTCGCTGCACGATCTGGCCTATCAGCGCACGCAGACCGAAAACAGCCTCTGCTCGCTGCTGGGCGAGGCTCCGCACCCGATCAAACGCGGCGTGCTGGAGGCTCAGCACATGCCTCAGACACTGGCCGTGGGTGTGCCCCTGCAGATGCTCTCGAACCGTCCCGACATCCGTCAGGCCGAATACTCGCTCATGCAGTCCTACTATGCAACGGCCAGCGCTCGATCGGCCCTCTATCCGTCGATCACGCTGAGCGGTACGCTCGGCTGGACGAACAACAACGGCATCATCGTCGATCCGGGCAAGCTGATCTGGACGGCCGCCGCGTCGCTGCTGCAGCCGATCTTCAACGCCAACGCCAACCGCGCCCAGGTGAAGATCGCCAAGGCTCAGCAGGAGGAGTCTCGCCTGGCATTCCAGCAGGCTCTGCTCAATGCCGGCGCCGAAGTCAACAACGCCCTGGTGCAGTGTCAGTCGGCACGCGCCAAGACCGATCTGCGGATCGGTCAGATCAAGGCGCTCGAGCGTGCCGTCGAATCGACCGAACTGCTCATGCAGCACGGTACGACGACCTACCTCGAGGTATTGACCGCCCAGCAGTCGCTGCTCTCGGCCCAGTTGTCGCAGATCTCCGACCAGTTTGACGAAATTCAGGGCGTCGTGAACCTCTATCAGGCTCTCGGCGGCGGACGTGACCTTGCAACCGGGGAGGAGAAGTGATGAAACGGGGAGCGACCAAGGAAGAGATCATCCGCACGACGCAGGAGTTCATCTCCCGCAACGGCATCCGTGCCGTGCGGGTCGATGAGATCGCGCAGACGCTCGGTATCTCGAAACGCACCCTCTACGAAATGTTCGCCGACAAGAACGATCTGATCGGCGCCTGTCTCGATGCCATGCGCGACGAACAGCAGCAACGTATCGTCGCCTGCCGCAAACGCCGGAGCGGAAATCCCCTGAAAAAGGCCGTCCGACTGATGAACGAATACATCGAGAATCTCTACAAGGTGGATCACAGCTTTCTGTCGGATCTGCGCCGCAAGGTGGCTTTCGCCGAACATTACGACGAACACCGCGAATTCTGGCACAAGGAGTTGAGCCTCCAGCTCGACACCTGTCGCAATCAAAAACTGCTCCTGCCGGAAATCGACGCCTCGGCCTTTGCCGAACAGCTGATGGGGACGCTGCTCGATCTGAGGCTGAACGGGACCTCGCGCGAAGAGTTGAGCCTTTTCGGTCGCACGATTCTGCGCGGCGCCGCCACCCGCCAGGGTATCGAGCAAATCGACCGACAAGGTGTAACTCGGACTTCAACCGAGGAGTAATCCCTTCCTCCAAAATCGTCATTGCGAAAAGCTCCGCATCGAAAATGCGGAGCTTTTCTTTTGCAATATTGCATTTATTAAAATCTTTTTCTATATTTGCACTTGAACAACACGAAAACCTCAGACCGATACGATGGCTGCCCGACACACATATCTCGGATATACCGACGGAATCACCCGCGGAATGTCGATGATGATGGTCATGGTCATGTGCAGCCGAGTTCGCCGGGTGTAGTTTTTTCGTGTGCTGAAACGACACAATCCGGCTTTGAAAAAAGTCGGATTTTTTTGTGACATTCATACAACGTGTAAAATGGATACCCGAAAGTACCGATTCGAGACCCGGCAGATCCATGCCGGACTCAACCCCGACGAACCGACCGGTTCGCGCGGCATTGCCATCTGGCCCACGGCGGCCTATCGTTTCCGGAGCTGCGACCACGCCGCCCGGCTCTTCGAACTGAGCGAGGCCGGAAACATCTACACACGGCTGCAGAACCCCACGACGGCCGCCTTCGAAGAGCGGATCGCCGCCCTGTACGGTGCCGTCGGCGCCCTGGCTGTCTCGTCGGGCATGTCGGCCATTCTGGTCACGGTGCTTTCGCTGGCCCAGGAGGGCGACAACATCGTCACCTCGCCGTTCCTCTACGGCGGAACCTACAACCAGTTCCGCATCACACTGCGCAAACTGGGCATCGACTGCCGCATCGCCCCGAGTGAAGAGCCTGGATCGTTCGAAGCGTTGATCGACGAGCACACGAAGGCCCTCTACGTCGAGAGCATGGGAAATCCGACGTGCGCCGTCGCAGATCTGGAAGCGCTGGGCGAACTGGCCCGGCGGCGCGACGTTCCGCTGGTGGTCGACAACACGTTCGGCGCGGCGGGCTATCTGTGCAACCCCTTCGAGTGGGGGGCCAACATCGTCGTCGATTCGGCCACAAAGTGGATCAACGGCCACGGCACGTCGATGGGCGGCGTGATCGTCGACGGCGGAAACTACAACTGGGCCAACGGCAAATTCCCCCAGATCGACGGCCCCTCGGAGGGCTATCACGGACTGAATCTCCACGAGGCGTTCGGCGCGGCGGCCTTCATCGTCAAGTGTCGCGTCGACGGCCTGCGCGACATGGGCTGCTGCCCCTCGCCGTTCGATTCGTACCTGATGCTGATCGGGCTGGAGACCCTCTCGCTGCGCGTGCGTCAGGAGGTGGAGTCGACACGCCGGCTGGCCGAATTCTGCCGCCTCCATCCGAAGGTCCAAAGCGTCAGCTACGTCGGATTCGATACCCACCCGAGCCATGACAACGCCCGCAAATACTATCGTTTCGGTTCGTCGGCCGTCTTCACCATCGAACTCAAGGGTACGTTGGAAAGCACCGTACGGTTCGTCGAGTCGCTGCATCTGGCGGCCAACATGACGATGATCGGCGACTCGATCACGGTGGTGACCCATCCCGCCTCGACCACCCACAAGCAGTTGAGCGAGGCCGATCTGGCCGCCGCAGGCGTCACACCGACCATGCTGCGCATCTCGGTCGGTCTGGAGAATGTCGAGGACCTGATCGAGGATTTCGAACAGGCCTTCACCCACGTCGAATAACTCACCGCCTACCGCATCATGGAACCGTTGATCTACCAGGCCCCGGAGCCTTTCGAACTCGAATCGGGCGTGCTGCTCCCCGAACTGCGCATCGCCTACCATACCTACGGCCGGCTGAATGCCGCTCGCGACAACGTGGCGTGGGTCTGCCATGCGCTGACGGCCAATTCGGAGGTCGCCGACTGGTGGCCCCACACGGTGGAACGGGGACGGTTTCTCGATCCGGAGCGCTACTTCGTGATCTGCGCCAACATCCTCGGATCGCACTACGGAACCACCGGCCCGCTGCACGTGAACCCCGCCACGGGGCGTCCCTGGTACGGAAGCTTCCCGGCATTCACGATCCGCGACATGGTGCGGGCCCACCGCCTGCTGGCCGATGCCCTCGGAATCGGGCGGATCGCACTGCTGGTCGGAAGTTCGGTCGGGGGATTCCAGGCTGTGGAGTGGGCCGTGGAGGAGCCCGCGCGGATCGAACGGCTGGCGCTGATCGCCACCGACGCCAAGGCCTCGCCCTGGAACATCGCCATCAACGAGACGCAGCGCATGGCCATCGAGGCCGATTCGACCTACGGTCAGGAGCGCGACGATGCCGGCATGAAGGGGCTCGCTACGGCCCGGGCCCTGGGTCTGCTGAGCTACCGCGGCCCGGAGGGCTACAACCTCACGCAGCAGGATCGCGAGGAGGCACCCGCCATACACCGCGCCTGCACCTACCAGCAGTATCAGGGCGAGAAACTCTGCCGGCGCTACAACGCCTATTCGTACCACGCGATCCTCGACGCCTTCGATACGCACGACGTCGGCCGCGGACGGGACGGGGTAGAGGCTGCTCTGGAGCGGATCCAGGCCCGGACGCTGATCGTCGGAATCACCACCGACATCATCTTCACCCCGGCAGAGATGCGGCGCCTCAACCAACAAATCCCCGGAAGCCGCTACCGCGAAATCGATTCGCCGTTCGGACACGACGGTTTCCTGGTCGAATACGAGCAACTCAACGCCCTGCTGCTGCCTTTCGAGGCGGAGCAATAGCCCCCAATACCGCACAACATACAACAAAAATCATACGGCTATGACGAAAATCAAAATCGGACTGTTCGGATTCGGCGTCGTCGGACAGGGCATCTACGAAGTGGTGCGCAAATCGAAGAACGCCCACGCCGAGATCGTGAAAATCTGCGTGCGCGACCCGCACAAACCCCGCAAGATCGCCGTGGATCCGTCGCTCTTCACCACCTCGGTGGACGACATCCTCGACAATCAGAACGTCAACCTGGTCGTCGAGGTGATCGACAATGCCGAGGCTGCCTACAGCATCGTCAAACGGGCCCTGCTGCGCGGAATCCCCGTCGTGTCGGGCAACAAGACCATGCTGGCCCACCACCTCCCCGAGCTGATCGACATCCAGAAAACACGCGGCGTGGCACTGCTGTACGACGCCTCGTCGTGCGGTTCGATTCCCGTGATCCGCAACCTCGAGGAGTATTACGACAACGACCTGCTGCTCGAGGTAAAGGGCATTCTCAACGGCTCGTCGAACTACATCCTCTCGCGCGTCTTCGACCACCGGGACTCCTATGCCAATGCGCTGGCCCAGGCCCAGGCGCTCGGTTTCGCCGAAAGCGACCCCTCGTTCGACATCGAAGGCTATGATTCGCTCTTCAAACTGGTCATCATCACGGTCCACGCACTGGGCACGTACGTCGCTCCGGAGCGGATCTTCACCTACGGCATCTCGACGATCCACGATTCGGACATCCGCTACGCCCGCGAAAAAAACGTGAAGATCAAGCTGGTGGCCCAGGTCGTCAAGGTCAGTGACGAGCACTTCACGATGTTCGTCATGCCGGAGTTCGTCACCCCCTCGAAGTACATCTACAGCGTCGACGACGAGTACAACGGCGTGGTGATCCGCGGCGAATGCTACGACCGGCAGTTCATGTTCGGAAAGGGGGCCGGAAGTCTCCCGACAGCCTCGTCGATCCTGAGCGACATCATGGCCCGGCTGAACAACTACCGCTACGAGTACAAGAAGATGAACTACATCGAAAAACCCGACTACACGACCGACATCCAGCTGAAGATCTACGCCCGTTACCGCGAAACCGACGTGCGGCAGATCCTCCGCTTCACGAAGATCCACGAACAGTTCATCAGCGAGGAGAGCAATTACGTCATCGGCGACATCCTGCTGAGCGAACTGATCGAAAAACGGCCGCAGCTCTCGGGCAAAGATGTCTTTCTGGCCAATATTCCGATCTTCTTCCTCGACCGCGACTGACGCCGGAAAGCGGGACGGAAAACGCCGCATGAGATTTTCGCCCAGGATTTACGGCAACCGTCCCCGAACGCATCGGCTCCCGATCGAAAAAAGGCAGGACGAAGCTCGTCTTGCTTCGTCCTGCCTTTTTCGCGCGAAGGCGGAGCAGGGTAGAAGGGCCCCGTAAAACCGGCTTACTCCTTGTAATAGGCTTCGTCGAGACCGAGGGTGAAGTTTCGGCGCCAGCGCCAGGTGATGACGGCCGCGACGAGCACCAGCGCGGCATTGAACAGGAAGGGAAAATGCTCACCATGGCTGTGGAAGAGCTCCCGGAAGAGATCCACCACAAACGGGCAAACCATCACCGCCAGATAGTTCATCGCCATGACGCACGACAGAGCCAGTGTGGCCGACTGCGGCGGAGCAATCGTCGCGGCCTTGTCGTAGATCACCGGCTGCATGATGCCGTAGCCGTAACCGGTCAGCAGCGCTCCGACGACGAGCATCGCCTCGCTGCGGAAGATCCCGATGCAGAGCAGCCCCGCTGCCACCGAGAGCAGCGACACGAAGTTGACCCACGACTTGAGCCGTCGGATGACGCGGTCGATGTAGAGCCCCGGAAGCATGATGGCCAGGAAGAAGAGCGCGATCAACACCCCGGAGAAGGAGCTGCGAATGTGATAGTCGTCGACGAGAAACGACGCGTAGTAGACGATGGCCAGCACGGCATAGGTGACAAAGAAGTAGAAAAGCATCAGCCCGACGAGTTTGTGCGTATCGATACGCCGATGTCGCAGCTGAATGCTCTGAGCGGGCTCGGGCGCCGGGCGCCGTCGCCGCAGAAAGAACGACAGCACAAGCGCCACGCCCGGAAGCGTGTAGACCAGAAAGGGGAGGTGCCAGTCGACGTCGGCCAGATAGCCCGTCAGAATGGTGGCCAGCACAAGCGTCAGATTGTTGATCGCCGAGCTGTAACCCAACTGACGAACCCGCCAGTCGCCCGTGAAGTACTCGACAACGAGCCCCGTCGAGAGAGGAATGACCATGCCGGCCCCGATGCCGAGGATACAGCTGGCGACGATCAGTCCGACGATGCTGCGCAGAAAGAGACACGCCACACCGCTTAAAAAGAAGATCGACAGCCCGACGGCCAGGATTCTCGACTGGTCCCGTCCCTCGGAGAGCTTGCCCGAGAGCAGCACGAAGGGGATAATCAGCAGCGACGGCAGCGAGGTGAGCATCTGGATCTCGAGATCCGTCACCTTGGGAAACACCTTGTTCAAATCGCCCAGAATCGGCGAGATGGCCAGCCCGGGCAACGACGCAATGGCCGACACGGACCAGATAGCCAGCAGAACTATCACCGGGATGGTCCCTTTTCCTGTATGAATTTGCATGTTCGAAGATTTTCTCCGAATCCTGCAAGTGTCATACCGAAAACCAGATCCACGTATGGCAATTCGTCCGTTTGATGCTTACAGAGAGCCACATTGTTTTCTCCGGCGTCAGAACCGGATATCCCGACCTCCCGACTCCGCCCAATCATCCAGACACAGAGCCGTCCCGGTCCTTCCGTCTCCGCCCAATCATCCAGACACAGAGCCGTCCCGGTCCTCCCGATACGGATCCAACCGGCCGAAGACCGACCTACGGCCCTCCGGCGGCGGGACTATTCGGCCTTCACACAACGGACCGGCAGTCCGTTGGCCCGCCGCAACGAATAGGCGGTCTGCACGGCTTCAGCATTTCCATAATGGAAGTAGAGAGCCGTCGAGAGATTTTCACCCGCAGCATTGGACGTCCAATAAAGTCCGATCCACGGCTGAGCCTCATCGGCCCGCGTACTCATCGGTTGGGCATCGCTGAAGTAGAGATTCTGGAATTTTCCGTCGTGATAGGTGCGGCGACCGGTTCCCATGAAGAGCGACGTGACGCCCTCCTTGCCGAGGGTCACGCTGTATTTCGTATTGGCCCATGCAAGGCTCTCGGCCGTGGGAGTCAGCCCCTCAAAAGCAGCCGCCGGAGCCACGCGCCAGCCTTCCGGACAGGGATCGTAAAGGCTCTTGGCGCTTCCGGGTGCAGTCCACAGCGTTGCATCGTGGCTCCACAGCCAGTCGTAATCCGAATCCGACACACCCGAGATGAAGATCTGCGGATTGAGCCGCGCATAGTCCTGCGTCCCGTTTGAAGTGCTCGATGCCACCGGTGTCACCGTCACGCTCGAATTATTACCGTTGTAGATCGTTGCTACCGATCCGCTCGCAAAGCTGTAGGTCGTCGGGCCGATGAAAGGATCCTTGCGTCCCCACTGATAGTAGAGTCCATAGGAGGCAAGCAGTTTGTCGATCGATTCATTGCTCGAAGCCAAAGCTCCGAGGTTGCGGTCCATCATCGTATAACCGTTGAACGTGCACTGACCGGCCGCCTGCGACGGATCATAATCCGCCGCCCACACGTGCCAGCTCCACAGCAGGGCCCCCGCAGCGTCGTAGGCTCCGATCACGGCATTGCCCGACTTGATCGGATCCTCGCCGTCGGTTTCGGCTCCCACATAGAACGAAGCCTTGCCGTTCTCGAGCGTCAGATACTGGATCAGGTTCGTACGGCTCTGCCAGATCACACCCACCGAGGCCGTTGCCAGTGAGGTATTGTCGCTGCGATGTTCGACATCGATCAGGTAGTTGGTCTCCTTCTTGTTGATGATATAGCTGTTGGCTCGCTGCGCGGAGAGATCCGCCCGACCGACCACACCGACGAAAAGCGAGGCGGAACCCGTGGCTCCTCCGCCTCCCGTACCGCTCAAAACCACCGAGCCGGTCTTTGCTTCGCCATTGTCGAACGACGTGGGAGGCGTCACCGTCACCGTCTGCGATGCGGCATTGAGCACGATATCGTCCCAACCGGTAGGTTTGCTCGATACGGTGAAGCTATTGAGGTTCGAGGCCGTGAAGTGGACCGTCACCGGCGCCGTTTCGCCCTCGGCGAAGAAGATGGCGGGCGAATCGTACGAAAGCGATCCGGTCACGTCATCGTCGCCGCACGAAATGAAGAGGGCGGCGGCCAAAGCCCAGCACCACCCAGCGAATCTTTTTCTGTTCATCGTGTATTTACTGAATTTCAATTCCAAAAACCGTTGCAAAGATACCAAAAACCGGGACAATTCCTATACGGGAGCCGCGAATTTTGCATCCGGGAACAATTATTGCCATCAACCCATTAACGAATCTTAACCGCATATAGTATGTCGACACGGAAAATTGAAACGGGCAGTCGTCAGGCCGACGAACGATACTCGATTACGGTCAGCGAAAAGGGTCCCTATCTTGTTTACGGACAACCGCCGCTGGCCACACAGTTCATCATGCTCAACACCGAGTATGAAAGCTGGTATTTTCAGGCCGGACGTCGCTTCCCGACCGAATCCGAACCTACGGCGCTGTGTCGCTGCGGAGCCTCGAAACGCAAGCCCTATTGCGACGGAAGCCATCTGAAAGCACAATGGGATCCGACCCTCACGGCACCGGACGAACCGCTGCTCGAACATTCGAACGAAACACGCGGACAGACTCTCGCCCTGAGCGACAATCCGCAATACTGCGTCTTTGCCCGGTTCTGCCATGCAGCGGGCGATGCGTGGAGCCTCACCGCACGATCCGCCGACCCGACATCGCGCCGTCTGGCCATCCGCGAAGCATCGATGTGTCCCGGCGGACGGCTGATGGCCTGGGACCGCGATTCGGGACGCCCCTACGAATTCCGTTTCGAACCAAGTCTGGGGTTGATCGAAGATCCGACCATCGGAAGCAGCGGTGGGTTATGGGTTCGCGGAGGCATCCCGCTGCGTCGTGAAACCGGACAAACCTACGAAATCCGCAACCGCATGGTACTCTGTCGCTGCGGGCAGTCGGCCAACAAGCCCTACTGCGACGGCTCGCACGCCTCCATCCGGTGGCAGGATCATCTTGACAGCATGTCCGAAGAGGAGGCCAGGCCCTCTGCACAGGAGGATTCCTTCGCCCCGAATGAGGCCTTTGCCATTCCGGAAAAGGGGTGATCCGGAGTGAACGCAGGGGAGAGGTCCGGGTCTTCCGGACTTGCGCCGAATGCAAAAAAACGGGGGCATCCATGAAGGATGTCCCCGTACGTTATCTGCCCCGAAATCTCTTCGATTATTTCTTCTCGGGCTTGGCAATGGTCTCGCGCATCTGCGTGTCGGCCATGATGTTCTTCATCCGGTAGTAATCCATGATTCCGAGATTGCCGTTGCGGAACGCCTCGGCCATGGCCAGCGGCACCTCGGCCTCGGCCAGAATCACCTTCGCACGCGCATCCTGCGCCTTGGCCCGATTCTCCTGCTCCAGAGCCACGGCCATGGCACGCCGCTCCTCGGCTTTGGCCTGTGCGATGTTCTTGTCGGCCTGGGCCTGGTCCATCTGAAGCTGGGCACCGATATTCTTGCCCACGTCGATATCGGCAATGTCGATCGACAGAATCTCGAAGGCCGTTCCGGCATCAAGTCCCTTTTCGAGGACCACCCGCGAGATCGAATCCGGATTTTCGAGGACGATCTTGTGCGTGGCGGCCGAACCGATCGACGAGACAATGCCTTCACCCACACGCGCCAGAACGGTCTCCTCACCGGCTCCGCCCACCAGCTGCTTGATATTCGCACGCACCGTTACGCGGGCCTTGGCGATGAGCTGGATACCGTCCTTGGCCACGGCGGCTACCGGCGGCGTGTTGATGACCTTCGGGTTGACCGACATCTGGACCGCCTCGAAGACGTCGCGGCCCGCCAGATCGATGGCCGTAGCCATCTTGAAGTCGAGCATGATGTTGGCTTTCTGGGCCGAGACCAGTGCGTGAACGACGTTCGTGACGTTGCCTCCGGCCAGGTAGTGAGCCTCCAACTCGTTGGGGTTGAGTGCAAGACCGGCCTTCGTACTCTCGATCATCGACGAAACGATGATCGAAGGCGGAACCTTGCGCCACCGCATCAGCACCAGCTGCAGCAGACTGATCCGCACGCCCGACACCAGCGCCGAAAACCACAGCCCGACGGGTATGAAATAGAAAATGAGCCAAATGGCAAAGAGACTCACAAAGACGATCAGAACGATCATTCCTACCTGAAAATCCATAAGTTCGGTGTTTTTATTCTACAATTTTCACGATGACGCTGAAATTCTCGAATCCCACGACTTCGACTTCGCGCTGCGGATCGACATAGGCGCCCGTCGATTTGGCTTCGTAGATACGTCCGCCGATCTCGACCTTGCCCATCGGCGAGAGGCGCGAAAGGGTCTTGCCGCGATCACCGACCTGCAGTTCGTCGGCGGGCATCGTCGCAAGGTTCGACGAGCGGATCTCCTGCCGCAGCGAAAAACGCTGCCAGGTCTTGGCCCGCAGCGACACCACAATCGCCACGAGCGAAAGAGCCAGAATGACGACAATGACCACGACGCCGCCCAACGTCCCGAAATCCCGGAATGCCAGATAGATCGAACTTCCGTAGCAGACCATGGCGAGAATGGCGCCGACCGATACGCCGGGCAACAGGACCAGTTCGGCCACCAGAAAGAGCAGACCGAAAAAGACAAGCAGAACGATATAGAAGAGTTCCATGAAACGATCCGGTTTTGAGGGGTGGGGTTGTCGTGGTTAAAGATAGGAAAAATTTCTCAAGGATTCGCCACCTCGACGACTTTTATTTCGAGCTCCGGATCCAACTGGCGGATGGATTCGGCCAGACGGTCGGCAACGGCCCGGTCGTCGAATCCTCCGACGATAAAGAGCTGCTGTCCGACGCGTGAAAGTTCATGTCCGGCAGCCGTCTGTGCGATCTCGCGCTTCACTTCCTCGGAAAGAGCCTCCCGGCCGGTGATCTCCACCCGGAAAGCAAGGTGCTGCGCCTCGGGATCGCGCGATAGATTACGCTCCACGCCGTCGGTCCAGACGACGATTTCCGGCCGGATGAATCCATGCTCCTTCAGAAGCTTCTGGGCCTCCTGGGCCTCCTCGAGCGTAGCGAAGCCGCCCGTATAGTAACACCACTTGCCGGCGTCGTTGACCAGATAGAACAGCGGATAGGCTCCGCGGAAGGTCGAGACGGCCCGCTTCGTATTGAACGTTCCGAGCAGGATCCGGTAGATCGTGCCGTTGGCGTAGACCTTGCACTCGGGGATCGGGTTCTGGTACGAATATTTGGGCGTCGACGAGAACGCCACGCTGTCGTAGTCGAGAAAATAGCGCTCGGCCACATCGATGCGCGGCATCCGGAAGTCGCTCTCCGCCAACCGGGCTGCCACGCCCTTGAGCGAATCCCGTGCCGCATCAAGCGACAGCACTCCGGCCACCGCCTCCTCATAGTCGACCAGCACGCGTTTGCGCAGGAAGTAGTCCGCGACAGCATCCGACGCCGTCGTGCCGCGCAGCTCGGAGAGCCGGCGCGAAGCCTGCGAGAGGGCATCCTCCTCACGGGTGAGGATCTCCTCCTGGCCGAGTTCGTCGAGGATGTATCCGTAGGCGTAGTTCTTGTTGTCGAAGATATAGTTCCACGTCTCGGAGAGCGAATCGGCCAGCACGCGGTTCACCCCCTGCAGGGCATTCATCCGCTCGTAGATCTCCATCGCTTCGGCCTCGGTTGTGACCGTCGCATAGGCCTCGGCCAGTTCGGCAAGCGTGTCGTAGTTGGCCCTGAAGCGGTTCACATACGCCTCGGCCTGAGGCTCCAGTCGCTGGGCCCGACGCAGAGCCGAATAGTCCGTATCGGCCAGATGCTCCCGAAAATAGAGATTGTCGACCAGATTGCGCACCTTCAGCGAATCGGGGATCGTCACAACCGCCTCCGTCCGCGCAGCGCCCGTCGTCGGGCTTCCCGCGTCGAGATTGGCCAGCACCCACTCCTGTTCGATCGTGTTGATCCGGTCGATCAGCCGGCCCTTGGCATTGCGGATCTCGAAGATCCGGCTCTCGAGCTGCAGAATCTCCTGCGAACAGCGCTGACGCTGCGTCGGATCCTCGCGCAGTTGTTGGCGCAGCTGTGCCACGGCATTCACGATCGAATCCTCGCGCATCTGCAGCCGTGCATCCTCTCCGAGCAGCGACATGTACTCCGCGTTGTTCTCCAACCCGGCAATACGGGGCTCCACGGCAGGTTGTTGTGCCAGCAAGGCTCCCGTAGTCAGGAACATCGCCCCGAGCGCATATATGAACGTCTTGTGAATCATACTCCGGATTATCTCCACCATTTAATCAAAAAGATCTGAATCAGACCGAAAATCTCCAGACGGCCCAACAGCATCAGCAGCGTATTGGCCACCTTGAAACCCGACGGCAGCGCCGAAAAGTTATCCATCGAGCCGACCTCGCCGAATCCCGGCCCGACGTTGCCCATCGAGGCAACCGATCCCGTGAAACTCGTCGTCAGATCGACCCCCAGCATCGTCCCGAAAATCGTGCCCATGAGGATGAACATCAGATAGGCAACGATATAGATCATCACTGCATGCAACACCTCGTTATCCTGAATAACCCCGTCCAGACGGATGCGGATGACGGCGTTGGGATGCTGCTGCAGTTTGAGTTTCGCGCGCATCATCTTCCCGGACAACACCAGCCGGTTGACCTTGATGCCTCCGGCCGTGGAGCCCGCACAGGCACAGACGATCGACCCGAAGATGAGCAGAATGACCGCAAACGGCGTCCAGGTGTTCGAATCGGCCGTAGCGAAGCCCGTCGTGGAGACCAGCGACACGAACTGGAACATGCCGTGGCGCAGCGCAGCTCCGAACGTAGGGTAGAGATCCGCGGCGTAGATGCTCACGGCGATGAGCAGTCCGCCCACAAGCAGCATGCCCAGGTACCAGCGCGTCACCTCCGAGCGGAACAGATTGTTGCGTTTGCCGGTGAGCGTCGCATAGATCACACCAAAATGGATTCCGGCCGTCGCCATCGTCAGGATCAGAATCGTATCGATGGCCGGACTGTTGAAGTAGGCGATGCTGGCATTCTTGGTCGAGAAGCCGCTCGTGGCGCAGGCCGACATGGCGTGGCACAGCGCATCGAACCAGTTCATGCCGGCCATCTTCAGCAGCAGGGTCGACAGGACGGTCAGCCCGACGTAGACCACCAGCAGGATCTGGACGATAATCTGCGAACGGTAACGGTAGTTGTCGCGGGCCATCGACGAGAGTTCAACGTTCGAGAGCATCATCTTGCTGCGGCCCATCGAGGGGAGGATCACCAGCGCGAACATCACCACGCCCATACCGCCGATCCACGTGGTGGCAAAGCGCCAGAACTGCAGTCCGCGCGGCAGCGCCTCGACGTCGTTCAGGATGGTCGAACCGGTGGTCGTGAGGCCCGAGACGCTCTCGAACCAGGCATTGACCAGCGTAAATTCGCCGCCCCAGATCAGATAGGGGAACATCGACACCACACAGGCCACGAGCCATGCTCCGACGACGATGCAGAACCCCTCCTTGTTGGTGATCTGCTCGCAGCGCCCGACGAAGATCAGCGGAAAGGCCCCCAGCAGAGCCGTCAGCAGCGACGAGAGCAACAGGGGATAGAACGCCGAATCCACGCCGCTCACGTAGGAGATTCCCGCCGAGAGCAGCATGAACATCGCGATGAACAGCATCACGACCCCGACATATCGCAAAACCACTTCGACACGCATCGGTTCAGGCTTTGGGTTGTTTCGACTGGTTGATGACCGTTTCGATGCGCTCCTTGAGTTCGAGCACTTCGTCCTTCAGATCGCCCTTCACCGTGAAGGGGATGCGGAAGGCGAGCCAGTCGCCGAGGCTCTTGTTCATGCGTTCGATGGGCGTGATGCAGTAGAGCGACATGAAGTAGAAGAGCATCAGCACGATGGCGATCATCACCGCCACGGAGATCAGCACCGGAGTTACGGCCCGGTAGGCGTTTTTCTTCATCTGCTCGGCGCGCGGAGCCAGCGAACTCTGCGTCGAGGTCATGTAGTTCTTGATGGCGGCGGTCAGACGTCCGTACAGGGCCTCGTACTCATCGTTGTACCACTTGATGCCCAGCGAATCGGGCATTCCCGCGGGACGGTTCTTGCTGACAGCCAGCGAATCACCGCTGCGCAGATCGCCATAGGCCAGGTAATTGTCCGTCACGATGCGGAGTTCGGTCGTGGCGAAGGCCAGCGAATCGAGAAACGACTTGTCGAGGGCTTCGTTCTGGGCCACGAGCAACGTATTCTCCAGACGGTCCATGCAGGCCCGGCAGAGACTGTCGCGCGACCGGTCGCCGAAGACCGACAACCGGATCAGGGCCATGTTCTGCTCGTGAGCGGCATCGAGCATCTCCTTGGCCAGCTCGATGTTACGCGCGTTGGCCTTGAGGATTTCGCCCGTATCGCGGCTCAGATGCCCCAACTCGAGCAACGAGACCATTCCGGAAAAAAACAGCAGGCAGACGATGCTTAAAAAGCCGACCGTCACCCGTTTACGCAAACCCGTCATATTCTTCTCGATTTACTTGTATTCTGCAAATATACGAAAATCGGGAACAAAAGCCAAACTTTTTGACCGCGGCCGCCGCCGTTCACTGCGCATCGGGAAGGATTTGTCCCGCCAGATCGTGCGCCGCATCCATCTCGCCGAGAGCCACACGACAGATCGTGTTGACGCGCGCCGGATCGTAGGGAGCCTTCACACGGCGGTAGTTGCCCGTGAAACCGAACATCATGCCGCCACGGCGCGTGCTCTCGAAGAGAACCGTCTCCTCGGTGCCGACAGCCCGGGCGCAGAATTCGCCGTGGAGCCGTTCACAAAGCGCCTCGAGTTCGGCCACGCGCCGTGTAGCCACCGACGACTGCACCTTGCCGGGCAGATCGACGGCCGGCGTGCCGGGACGCTCCGAAAAGGGAAAGACATGCAGAAAGGCAGGCTTCAAATCGGCCAGAAAATCGTACGTCGCACGGAAATCGGCCTCCGTTTCGCCAGGGAACCCGACGATGACGTCAATGCCGATGAAGGCATCGGGCATCAGCCGCCGCACCGAGGCAATGCGGTCGGCATAGCGGGCCGTGGTATACCGGCGGCGCATCAGTCCGAGGATCCGGTCCGAACCGCTCTGAAGCGGGACATGGAAGTGATGCATCATTTTAGGTGACGAGGCGCAAAACTCTATGATTTCATCCGTTAAAAGATTCGGTTCGATCGATGAAATACGATAGCGGTCGATCCCATCGACCTCGACCAGCGCCCGCAGCAGATCGATGAAACGCTCGCCCGTCGAACGGCCGAAATCACCCGTATTGACCCCCGTGAGGACGATCTCACGCTGGCCGCCCGCCGCAATCTCACGCGCCTCGGCCACCAGATCGGCTATGGGCATATTGCGGCTCGACCCGCGTGCATAGTGGATCGTACAATAGGAGCAGCAGTAGTCGCAGCCGTCCTGCACCTTGAGAAAGGCCCTCGTGCGGTCGCCGCTCGAGAAGGCCGCAAAGAACGACGTCAGCGAATCGGTATCACAGCTGTAGACCTGCGCATGGCCCTTGCCCGAAAGCTCAACCACCCGTTTATATAAATCGCCCTTATCATTGTTGCTCAGCACAATATCTACACCGTCTATCGCGGCTATTTCGTCGGGCTTGAGCTGTGCGTAACATCCCGTCACGGCGATGATCGCCGACGGATTGCAACGGTGAAGTTTGCGGATCAGATTGCGGCACTTCTTGTCGGCATGCTCCGTTACCGAGCAGCTGTTGATGACACAGATGTCCGCCTCGGCTTCCGGCGATACCCGCACGAATCCGCCCCGCTCGAATTCGCGGGCCAGCGTCGACGTCTCCGAAAAGTTGAGCTTGCAGCCCAACGTATGAAAATTGACTCTTCGAGGTTGCATGAATTCCGAATTTTACGGCACGAAATTACGAAATCTGTCCGAAACAAGGAGGCTTTTCCGATAAAAAAGCGTAAATTTGCACGCTTACACCAATAAAGCATGGAGTTTTTCAGCGACGTCTTTCAATACGGCTATCTCTCGAACGCACTCACGGCCTGCATCCTTTCAGGCATAACGTGCGGACTGATAGGCACATACGTCGTTTGCCGCCGTATGGTTTTCCTCGCCGGCGGCATCACTCACGCCTCGTTCGGAGGCCTCGGAATCGCCTTCTGGGCCGGCGCAAACCCCATCGTCGGCGCCCTGATCTTCGCCATCCTTTCGTCGCTGGGCATCGAATGGGCCGGCAGCCGCGGCCGAATCCGCGAAGATTCCGCCATCGGCATCATCTGGTCCATCGGCATGGCCGTCGGAGCCCTCTTCATGAGCCTCCGACCCGGATATACGTCGGGTGATCTGGCCGCCTACCTCTTCGGCAGCATCATCACCGTGACGGATGGCGACGTCGCGGCTCTGACCCTGCTGACCACCGTAACCCTCGTCGGCGCCCTGCTTTGGCTGCGTCCCGTCATGTATGTCGCCTTCGACCGCGACTTCGCCCGCTCGCGCAACATCCCTACACGCGTGATCTCCTACGTCATGGCTGCGCTGGTGGCCACGACCATCGTCCTCTCGATCCGCATCATGGGCATCGTACTGCTCATCTCGCTGCTGACGATGCCCGTCGTGATCGTCAATATGCTGGCCCGATCCTACCGCACGATCGCACTCACGGCTCCGGCCGTCGCCGTCGCCGGCAACGTCATCGGGCTGATCATCAGCTACCACCTCGAAGTCCCGCCCGGTGCCGCCATAATATTTACGCTCACCCTTGCGCTCATATTGGTAAAACTTCTATCTTTGTCCTCGAAAAAACCGCTTCACGCGCATGAAGACCATTCATAAACTCGTCCTGAAAGCCTATCTGGGCCCCATGGTCCTCACGTTCTTCATCGTCATGTTCGTGCTGATGATGAACTTCGTATGGCGTTACATCGACGAGCTGGTCGGCAAGGGCCTCAGCGCCGGAATCATCATCGAACTGATGTCCTACGCCATGGCCAACATGATCCCCATGGGACTGCCCCTCTCGATGCTGCTGGCCGCCATCATGACCATGGGCAACCTGGGCGAAAACTACGAACTGCTGGCCATGAAGTCCGCCGGCATGTCGCTGGTCCAGATCACCAAACCGCTGATCATCGTGGTGAGCATCGTCGCCGTGGGCAGCTTCTTCATCTCGAACAACCTGGTGCCGTACTCCAACAAGAAGATGTTCAGCATCATCTACGACATCCGCCAGCAGAAACAGACCCTCGAATTCCAGGACGGCCTCTTCTTCAACGGCATCGACAACATGTCGATCCGCGTGAGCCACCAGGATCCCGAAACCCATCTGCTGACCGACGTGCTGATCTACGACAACCGAGCCGCCAACGGAAACATGAACACCATCGTCGCCGATTCGGGCTACATCCGCCTCTCGGACGACAAGAAATACCTGCTCGTCACACTCTATCACGGTCAGACCTACGAGCAGACCCGAAACAGCCAGTGGTTCACCAAAAGCGCCCTGCGCCACCATACGTTCGACCTCCAGAAACAGGTCATCCCCATGGACGGATTCGCCATGGGACGCTCCGACGCCGACATGTTCTCCAACGCCCAGACCAAGAACATCCACGAACTGCAGCACGATATCGATTCGCTCGAAATCCGCGTCAACGACGCCACGACAACCTCCTACGAACCGCTGTTGAAGGAACAGATCTTCGTGCGCGACAACACGGTGCTGCCCGTGCCCGACAGCCTCAAGATCGACAAGTCCCACTTCCGCGATCTGCTCGCCACGGACTCCATTCCGGCTCTCTCGACCCGCGACAAGGAGAAGATCTGGAATCAGGCCCGCACACTGGCCAAAAACTCCCGAAACATGTTCGCCTTCGACGAATCGACGGCCAAGGAGGCGCTCAACCAGCTCTACCGGTCGAAAATCGAATGGCACCGCAAGATTTCACTCCCGGTCTCGATTCTGATCTTCTTCCTGATCGGCGCCCCGCTCGGAGCCATCATCCGCCGCGGCGGCCTGGGTCTTCCGGTGGTCGTGTCGGTGATCTTCTTCGTCATCTACTACGTCATCAGCCTTACGGGCGAAAAGATGGCCAAGGAGGGTACGTGGGATGCCATCTACGGCATGTGGATCTCCACGTTCATCCTGACTCCCATCGCCATCTACCTCACCTACAAGGCCACGAACGACTCCGCACTGCTCGATACCGACTGGTATGCCGGCAAGTTCAAGGCCCTGAAAGAGAAGATCGAAAGCTGGCTGAGCCCCTGGATCGCAAAACTCAAAAACACGATAAAATTCAAAAAACGCAATAAACGCAATGGCTAAAGAGACGATACTGAACAGTGTGGAGGAGGTCATCGAGGACTTCCGCAACGGAAAAATCGTCATCGTCGTCGATGACGAGGACCGCGAAAACGAAGGCGACTTCATCATCGCCGCGGAGAAAATCACCCCCGAAATCGTCAACTTCATGCTCAAGGAGGGCCGCGGCGTGCTCTGCGCCCCGCTCTCGGAAAAACGCTGCGAAGAGCTGGGGCTCAACATGATGGAGGAGAACAACACCTCGCTGCTGGGCACGCCCTTCACCGTAACGGTCGACCTGCTGGGCCACGACTGCACGACGGGCGTCTCGATCCACGACCGTGCCGCCACGATCCGTGCGCTGGCCGACCCCGCAACCAAACCGACCGATCTGGGACGCCCGGGGCACATCAACCCGCTGCGGGCCCGCGAAAAGGGCGTGCTGCGCCGTCCCGGACACACCGAAGCCGCGGTCGATCTGGCCCGTCTGGCCGGACTGCAGCCCGCCGGCGCCCTGATCGAGATCATGAACGAAGACGGCACGATGGCCCGCTTGCCGCAACTCCAGGAGAAAGCCAAAAAGTTCGGACTGAAGATCATCTCCATCGCCTCGCTGATCGCCTACCGGCTCAAGCAGGAGTCGATCATCGAACGCGGTGTCACGGTACCGCTGCCCACGGCCTGGGGCGACTTCAAAATCACACCCTTCCGTCAGAAATCCAACGGTGTGGAACACGTCGCCCTGACCAAGGGCGAATGGACCGAAGATGAACCCGTACTGGTGCGCGTACACTCGTCGTGCGCCACGGGCGATATCTTCGGATCGTACCGCTGCGACTGCGGCGAACAGCTCCACCGTGCCATGCAGATGATCGACAAGCAGGGCAAGGGCGCCATCATCTACCTCAACCAGGAGGGGCGCGGCATCGGCCTCTGCAACAAGATCCACGCCTACAAACTCCAGGACGAGGGCTTCGATACGGTCGACGCCAACCTCAAACTGGGATTCAAGGCCGACGAGCGTGACTACGGCGTCGGCGCCAGCATCATCCGCGAACTGGGCATCCGCCACATGCGGCTGATGACCAACAACCCGCTCAAACGGGCCGGTTTGGAGGGCTACGGACTCTGTATCGATGAGATCGTTCCGATCGTCATCGCCCCGAACCCCTACAACGCACACTATCTGGAGACCAAACAGGAGCGCATGCATCACACGCTCGGACTGAAAAAAGAGTAGGGTATGAACGGCAAGGAGTTGCGCATTGTCTTCATGGGTACGCCCGAATTCGCCGTACCCTCGCTGCGGGCCCTGGTCGCCGGCGGCTATAACGTCGTGGGGGTCGTCACCTCGCCCGACAAACCCGCCGGCCGCGGGCAGCGGCTGCACGAAAGCGACGTGAAGATCGCCGCACGTGAGCTGGGATTGCCCATATTGCAGCCCGTCAAACTGCGCGATCCGGAATTCGTCGAGGCCATGCGGGCCCTGCAGCCCGATCTGGGGATTGTCATCGCCTTCCGCATGCTGCCCGAAATGATCTGGGCCATGCCCCGTCTGGGAACCTTCAACCTCCACGCCTCGCTGCTGCCCCAGTATCGCGGCGCCGCACCGATCAATTGGGCCATCATCAACGGTGAGACCGAAACCGGCGTCACGACCTTCCTGCTGAATCACGAAATCGACAAGGGTGCCATCATCGGGCAGATCCGCGAGCCGATTCATCCGGAGGATACCATCGGCACGATGTACGACCGGCTGATGAGGATCGGAACCGGACTGGTGCTGGAGACCGTCGAACGCATCGCCGCCGGGAAGATCCAACCGATCGAACAGCAGGGGATCGACGAGACAACGCTGCACCCGGCTCCGAAAATCTTCAAGGAGGATTGCCGCATCGACTGGTCGAAGCCCGGCAAGCGCATCATCGACTTCATCCGCGGGCTGTCGCCCTATCCGGCCGCCTGGACCGCGATGTACCGCGACGGAGCCGGGGAGGAGCAGACGGCCAAGATCTTCGCGGCCAGGTTCGAGGCTGCCGACCACCCGGAGATCGCTTGCGGAACGGTCGAAAGCGACGGACGGACCTTTATCCGCGTGGCCTGCGCCGACGGCTGGGTCCGCCTCGAAGAGCTGCAGATCGCAGGAAAGAAAAGGCTTCCGGTCCACGAACTGCTCCTCGGCTGGAGAGACGTATTGCAGTACCGATTCGAGAAATAAGGAGCGGTCCGCGAAGAGGTGAAGGGCAGAAAAGCCTGCTGTGAAGAGAGGAACAAGCAGGACTGCCGCGAAACCCCGAATCCGAAACGGTGAAACAACCACAAAAAAAGAGATTCTTCCAGTTGGAAGAATCTCTTTTTCGTAGGAGAGATGACGGATCCCGTCCCCTCCCGTAGGCATTATCGGATCTTGCGGATGATCTCGCCGCCGTGGCGGATGGCCTCCTCGTTCTGCGGAAGCATCTTCCATGCACGCTCCGGAAGCGATTTCTTCAATCCGACCATCACGTTCTCCATCTCGACTACCGGGCAGACCTTCAGATATCCGCCCAAAATCATCGTATTGAACAACTTGGCCTGACCCATCTTCGCACATTCGGCCGTCGCATCGATCGCATAGACCGAGATGTCCGTACGGACCGGATGGCGCGAAATGCCGTTCGTATCGTAGATCAGCACGCCGCCCTTCTTGACCAGCGGTTCGAACTTCTCCATCGACTGCTGGTTCAAAATGATTGCCGTGTCGAACTCATGCGCAATCGGAGAGGAGATCTTCCGGTCGGAAAGAATCACCGTCACGTTGGCCGTACCGCCGCGCATCTCCGGGCCGTAGGAGGGCATCCATGTAACCTCGAAGCCTTGCATCACGCCCGAATAGGCCAGAATCTTGCCCATCGAAAGGACACCCTGTCCTCCGAATCCTGCTATGATCAATGTCTCTTTCATCGTCTACTCCTCCTTTTTTACGTCCTTGATATCGCCCAGCGGATAGTAGGGCAGCATGTTCTCCTCCAGCCAGCGGTTCGAGGCAACCGGCGAGAGTTTCCAACCGCTGTTGCAGGTCGCAACCACCTCCACCAGCGAGAAGCCGTTCCCGGCCATCGCATTCTCGAACGCCTTGCGGATCGCACGCTTGCACTTGCGCACGTTGGCCGCCGTATGGACGCTCTGACGCGTGATGTAGGTCGCACCGTCCAGATGGGCCATCATCTCGGCAATCTTGTACGGATAGCCGTTCAGCCGCGGATCACGTCCGTAGGGGGTCGTCGACGTCTTCATGCCGAGCAGTGTCGTCGGGGCCATCTGTCCGCCCGTCATGCCGTAGATGGCGTTGTTGATGTAGATCGCCACCACATTCTCGCCGCGTGCAGCCGCATGGATCGACTCCGCCGTACCGATGGCCGACAGGTCGCCGTCGCCCTGGTAGGTGAAGACCATGTTGTTCGGCCAGAGCCGCTTTACGGCCGAAGCGATGGCCAGTGCACGTCCGTGAGCCGCCTCGATCCAGTCGATGTCGATGTAATTATAGGCGAAGACCGAACATCCGACGGGCGAAATACCCACCGTACGGTCTGCGAGACCCATCTCGTCGATCACTTCGGCGACGAGTTTATGCACCGTACCATGGCTGCAGCCCGGGCAATAGTGCATGACATTATCGGTGATGAGTTTCGGTTTCGTGTAAACCAGATTCTCCTGTTTGATTTCAACCTCTGCCATCGTTTCTACTTTTTAATCAGTTTTTCCTTCAGGGCCTCCAGCACCTCGTCCGGCGTAAACATCATGCCGCCCTGACGGCCGTAGTGCTCCACGGGGGCCTTGCCGTTGACGGCCAGACGCACGTCCTCGACCATCTGTCCGGCGTTGAGTTCCGCCGACAGGAAGCCCTTCACGCCGCGTGCGGCCAGTTCGGCCAGCTGTTTCGTCGGGAACGGATAGAGCGTGATCGGGCGCAGCAGGCCCACCTTCAGCCCCTCGGCGCGGGCCATCTCAACCGTTGCCGAGCAGATGCGGGCCGACGAACCGAAGGCCACGATCACATACTCCGCATCGTCGCACTCGATGGCTTCGTAACGGACCTCGTTCTCCTCCAGCGCCTTGTATTTGTCCTGCAGCCGCTTGTTGATGACCTCCATCTTTTCGGACTGCAGTTCGAGCGACGTGACGACGTTGCGCTTGCGGTCGGCCGGTTTGCCGTATGCGGCCCACGAGCGGCATTCGGCCTTGATCTCCTCGTCGGTACGACGCGGACGCTGCGGAGCCAGAACGACCTTCTCCATCATCTGGCCGATGGCACCGTCGGCCAGAATCATCGCCGGATTGCGGTACTTGAAGGCCAGGTCGAAAGCCTCGGCCACATGGTCGTGCATCTCCTGCACGGAATTCGGCGCGAAGACGATCAGGTGATAGTCCCCGTGGCCGCCGCCCTTCACGGCCTGGAAATAGTCGCCCTGCGAAGGCTGGATCGTACCCAGACCCGGACCGCCGCGCTGGCAGTTGATCACCAGGCAGGGGAGTTCCGCTCCGGCCAGATAGCTCAGCCCCTCGGACATGAGGCTGATACCGGGGCTCGACGACGAGGTCATGACCCGTTTGCCGGTCGAGGCGCCTCCGTAGACCATGTTGATCGACGAAACCTCCGATTCGGCCTGCAGGACCACCATGCCGGTCGTCTCCCAGGGTTTGAGTTCCATGAGCGTCTCCATCACCTCCGACTGCGGGGTGATCGGGTAGCCGAAATATCCGTCGCAACCGTAGCGTATCGCCGCATGAGCGATCACTTCGTTGCCTTTCATCAGTTTTACTTCCTTCTCTGCCATCGCTTATTCGAATTTTTGACGATAAACCGTGATGACGCTGTCAGGACAAATCACCGCACACGATGCGCAACCCGTGCAGGCATCGGGATTCGCCATCTTCATCACCGGATAGCCTTTGCTGTTCACCTCCGCCGACAGGGCCAGGACATTGCACGGGCACACCGAAGCGCACACGCCACATCCCTTACAGCGTTCTCTGTCAACGACGATTGTTCCTTTGATTTTAGCCATACGCCAATTGTAATTGTTAAGTTGCTTACAAATATACAAATTTTTCTGTGCCCGGTTTTATTTTCGTTATAAAATATCGCCTGAACGTAATAAAATTTTGACTTTGCGGGGCCACAATCCTTCCGGGAACAAAAAAATCGGAGCCAAAAATTTGGCTCCGATTGGTCGTCAAAGTTCTTCGTTTTGTTTGGGATCGGGGCCATACTTGTTTTCGCCCACGGTTCCCGCCGTGCAGAGCCAGACCAGGAAGAAGATGCTCCAGATCAGGAAAACCAACGCACCGCCGCCGAGCAGAATCAGGAAGCCCGTCGACATCGATCCCGCACCATTCAGAACGACCGAAACGCCCGAAAGCACCAGGGCGATTACCCAAACGAACCACACCGCATAATACCAGATCAGGATCTTGGCACTGCGTCCCGTATCGTGCAGACGACGGGCCATGACCGACAGATGGGGCAGAAAGAGAAACAGACATGCCAGACCGTAGAAAAGACTGTTGCGGCCGAAACAGATCAGATCGAGAATCATTGCCACGATCACAAGCAGGGCCGAAAAGAGGACAAAATTCCAATACTCCCTGCGGCGGGCGCGTCCCGAAAAATTCACGTAGTTACGGATACATTTGAGAAACCATTTCATAAATCGAAAGTTTTAAAGTTCATTGAATTCATTCAAAGATACGTTTTTATTCCGGGAAATTCATCTTTTCGGGCGAAAAAAGCTCGATCCGTATAAAAACAGGGACGATCCGGCCCGCAGGTCGGATCGTCCGTCGATTGCTCCGGTCAAACGCCGGGCGTTGCTATTTCTTCTCCTCGGCAAACGAGTGAATCACCACGCCAGAACGCAGTTTCGGTTCGAACCACGTCGTCTTCGGAGGCATGATGTTACCCGTGTCGGCAATGTTGATCAGCTGCTGCATCGAGACGGGGTAGAGTGCAAAGGCCACCTTCATCTCGCCGCTGTCGACACGGCGCTTCAGTTCGCCCAGACCGCGGATTCCGCCCACGAAATCGATCCGTTTCGACGTACGCAGATCCTTGATCCCCAAGATCTTGTCCAGAACCAGGTTCGACAGTACCGTTACGTCCAGCACGCCGATCGGATCGTTGTCGTCATAGGTGCCCGGCTTGGCCGTCAGGCTCCACCAGTGCCCTTCGAGATACATCGAGAAGTTGTGCAGCCCCGTCGGACGATACTCCTCCGTTCCCTTGTCCTCGACCTCGAACGACTCCTTGAGTTTCTCGACGAGCTGTTCCGGTGTCAGGCCGTTCAGGTCCTTCACCACACGGTTGTAGTCGATGATCCGCAGCTGGCTGGCCGGGAACGTCACCGCCAGGAAGTAACAGTACTCCTCGTTGCCCGTGTGGTTGGGGTTCTTGGCCCGGCACTCGGCGCCCACACGTGCCGCTGCCGCCGTGCGGTGATGTCCGTCAGCCACATAGAGAGCCGGAATTCCGGCAAAGATCTCCGTGATACGGTCATTGGTCTTGCGGTCGCGGATTACCCACAGCTTGTGGCCGAAACCGTCGGCCGCCGTGAAGTCATACTCCGGAGCATTGTTCGACACGACGTCCGAAACGATGGCATCGATCTCCGCATTGTCGGGGTAGGCGAAGAAGACCGGTTCGATATTGGCCTGCTGATTGCGCACGTGGATCATGCGGTCCTCCTCCTTGTCGGGACGCGTCAACTCGTGCTTCTTGATCGCCCCCGAGAGGTAATCCTCGAAGTGGCAGCACATGGCCAGTCCGTACTGCGTGCGGCCCTCCATCGTCTGGGCATAGATATAGTAATACTCCTCGGGGTCCTGCTGCAGCCAGCCCTTCTTCTGCCATTCGCGGAAGTTCTCCACCGCCTTGTCATAGACCTCCTGCGAATGTTCGTCGGCAATGGGGTCGAAGTCGATTTCGGGTTTGATGATGTGAAGCAGCGAGCGCTCCGTAGCTTCGGACTTCGCCTCGGCCGAGTTCAGCACATCGTACGGACGCGATGCCACCTCGGCTGCATGCTCCTTGGGCGGACGCACCGCCCGGAACGGTTTGATTCGTACCATAAATTCTTGATTGTTCGGTTATTGTTTCAGGTTGTCGGTTGTTTTGAGGTAAAAAAGGCGGGTCCGTACATGTCGCACCCGCCTCTTTCACGCTTCGGTTTTTCTATTTGTTGACCTGGAACTTCCGATTGCCGTTCTTCAGGAAATCGACAATCTGGTTCGCAGCGGCCAATCCGGCATTGATGTTGGCCTCGGCCGTCTCGGCACCCATCTTCTTGGCCGTGGCGAAGACCCGTTTGCCGAACTTCTCGTCCAGTTCGGCCTGGTTGCCGGCGGCAATGTCGGTGATGTACTTCAGATCCTCCCGTTCGGTGAGCGCCTGCATCAGCCCGGCCTCGTCGATCACCTCCTTGCGGGCGGTATTGACCAGCGTGGCCCCCTTGGGCATCGACATCAGCAATTTGTAACCGATCGAGCCTTTGGTCTGCTCCGTGGCGGGAATATGCAGCGAGAGGTAGTCGGACTGCTTGTAAAGCTCCTCGACCGATGCGACCTGCTTGACACCGTCGGCGGCGAAGACCTCCGGATCGGAGATGAAGGGATCGTAGGCCACGACGTTCATGCCCAGCGCCTTGCCCTTGCGGCCGACCAGCCGGCCGACATGTCCGTAGGCATGGATCCCGAGCGTCTTGCCCTGGATTTCGGAACCCGTACCCGGCGTGAAGCGGTTGCGGGCCATGTAGATCATCATGGCGATGGCCAGTTCGGCCACGGCATTGGAATTCTGCCCCGGGGTGTTCATCACCACGATGCCGCGTTCGGTTGCGGCAGCCAGATCGACGTTGTCGTAGCCGGCGCCGGCGCGTACGACGATGCGCAGATTCGGAGCGGCGGCGATCACCTCGGCGGTCACCTTGTCGCTGCGGACGATCAGCGCATCGGCCGTAGCCACGGCCTCCAGCAGCTGACCCTTGTCGGTATATTTTTCGAGGAGCGCCAGTTCATAACCGGCCTTTTCGACGATCTCGCGGATGCCGTCGACCGCCTTCTTGGCAAAAGGCTTCTCCGTTGCTACCAGTATTTTCATGGGTTTCAAAATTTCTTCGTTCATTATTTCCTTATAGTCCCAGGCCTTCACTTCGCCCGTGAGGGTGTCGTATCCGGCCGGGACGCGCGTTACAAGAGGCATCTCAAGCGATCATTTGGCGTGTTTGGCCGCAAACTCCTGCATGCACTCCACCAGCACGCGCACGCTCTCGATCGGCAGGGCATTGTAGCACGATGCGCGGAAACCGCCCACCAGACGATGGCCCTTGATGCCGACGATGTCGCGGCTCTTGGTGAACTCCAGGAATTCGGGAGCCAGCTCCTCGTAGCCGGGCTGCATGACGAAGCAGATGTTCATCAGCGAGCGGTCCTCCTTCTCGACCGTACCGCGGAACAGCGGATTGCGATCGATCTCGTCGTAGAGCAGGGCGGCCTTCTCCCGGTTGCGGCGGTAGATCTCCTCAACGCCGCCGATCGACTTCAGCCAGCGCAGCGTCTCCATCAGCACGTAGATCGGGAAGACAGGAGGCGTATTGAACATCGAGTTGTTCTCGACGTGCGTGCGGTAGGACATCATCGTCGGCAGGTCGCGCACGATGCGGTCGAGCATGTCTTCGCGGATGATGCCGAAGGCCACGCCGGCCGGAGCCAGGTTCTTCTGCGCACCGCCGTAGATCATGGCATACTTCGTCACGTCGACCGGACGCGACAGAATGTCGGACGACATGTCGGCGATCAGAGGCACGGGCGAAGTCAGATCCTCGTGGTATTCCGTACCGTAGATCGTATTGTTGGAGGTAATGTGCAGATAGTCCAGATCCTCGGGGATGGTGAAACCCTTGGGGATATAGGTGAAGTTGCGGTCCTCGGACGAGGCCACGACCTCCACTTCGCCATAGCGTTTGGCCTCCTTGATGGCCTTCTTCGACCAGACGCCCGTATTGACGTAGCCGGCCTTCTTGCCCAGGAAGTTGGCGGGAATCTCATAAAAATAGGTGCTTGCGCCACCGCCCAGGTAGATGATCTTGTAATTGTCCGGAATGTGGAGCAGTTCACGGAAAAGCGCGTCGGCCTCTGCCATCACGGCGTCGAAATCCTTCGTACGGTGCGAAATCGAAAGAATCGAAAGTCCCGATCCGTTAAAATCGAGTACGGCTTTGGCTGCTTTTTCGATCACTTCGTCCGCAAGAATGGACGGTCCCGCATTGAAATTGTGCTTTTTCATAATGATTTGTTATGAGATTTGGATGATTTGATTTCAGTCTGTTAATTTTCTAACACAAATATAAAAAAAATATTCCCGGAAAATGCAAGGTTTTCCAAATAAATTTTACACCCCGGACGGTTTCCCGCTCCTTTTTGATTTGTTTTTACTACTTTTGTTCCCGAAACAAGCGATGCTGACCTATGATTAAATCCATGACCGGCTTCGGTAAAGGCGAAGCCGTAATCCGGAACAAGAAGATCACCGTCGAGATCCGATCCCTGAACTCCAAACAGTTGGACCTCGCACTAAAACTCCCGGCCGTCTACCGACAGTCGGAATACGAAATCCGCAACCTCGTCGCCCGGCTGCTTCAGCGCGGAAAGGTCGACCTCTTCGTCTCGGTGGAGAGCCAGGTCGTCGAGACCTCGGCCCACATCAACCGCGAAGTCTTCGCCGCCTACGCCGCACAGCTGCGCGAAGCGGCCCGCACGGCCGGGCTCGAAGGCTCCGGTGAGGCATGGAATGCCGCCGCGCTGCAGACGCTCATGCGCCTGCCCGACGTGGTCTCGACCGAAACCGAAACCATCTCCGACGAGGAGCATGCGGCACTGCTCTCGGCCGTCGAGGCCGCTGCCCGGCAACTCGACGCCTTCCGCTCGCAGGAGGGTGCCACGCTCATCGCCGACCTGCTGCGCCGCGTCGACCTGATCGAACAGTACAAGAACGAAGTCGTGCCCTTCGAGACGGCCCGCACCGAGACCATCAAGGCCCGCATTCTGGACAACCTCTCGAAACTCGCCGTCGAGGTCGATCGCAACCGCCTCGAACAGGAGATGATCTTCTACCTCGAGAAGCTCGATATCACCGAAGAGAAGGTCCGCCTGCAGAACCACTGCCGCTACTTCCGCGAAGTGGCCGCCTCGGAGGAGGGCGTGGGCCGCAAACTGGGATTCATCGCCCAGGAGATGGGCCGCGAAATCAATACGATGGGTTCGAAGGCCAACGAAACGAACATCCAGATCCTCGTCGTGAAGATGAAGGACGAACTGGAAAAGATCAAGGAGCAGGTTCTCAACATCTTGTAAAACACCGCCGCCGGAACGATCCGCGGATTTCGCCCGCCGCGCAGGAGATAAGCTCACGATGGCGCTCCCGCAGGTCTGTGGACTGGCAACGATCCCACAAAGCGGACAACCCGGCAGACATACCGATAGAAAATGGGAAAAGTCATCATATTTTCGGCCCCGAGCGGCTCGGGCAAGACCACGATCGTCAGGGAGCTGCTCGCGCGCTATCCGCAGCTGGAGTTCTCGATCTCGGCCACCAGCCGCGCCCCCCGCGGACAGGAGCAGAACGGCGTGGACTATTACTTTCTCTCGCAGGAGGAGTTCGCACGGGCCGTCGCCGAGGAGCGTTTCGTCGAGTGGGAGGAGGTCTACAAGGGCACCTGCTACGGTACGCTGCGCAGCGAAGTGGAACGCATCTGGGCCAAGGGACACGTCATCGTCTTTGATGTCGACGTGATGGGCGGCATCAACCTCAAGGGAATCTTCGGAGAGGCGGCCTGCTCGATCTTCATCATGCCGCCGTCGGTCGAGGAGCTGCGCCGACGCCTCGTCACACGCGGCACGGATGCCCCCGAAGCCATCGAACGCCGCGTGGCCAAGGCCCGCTTCGAACTGACGAAGGCTCCCCAGTTCGACCACGTGGTGGTCAACGACCGTCTGGACGAGGCCGTGGCCGAAGCCTGCCGGATTCTCGACGAATTTTTTGCCCGTTAGCCCCATGAAACGCGAAATGCTCTACTTCGGGTCGTTCAATCCGATCCACAAGGGCCACACGGCGCTGGCCGAATATGTCCTGGACGCAGGTCTCTGCGACGAGGTGGCGCTGATCGTCTCGCCCCAGAGCCCCTACAAGCAGGAAGAGGAGCTGGCCCCCGAACTCGACCGCTTCGAAATGGCCGAAATCGCCTGCCAGGGATCGAAATACCCCGAGCGCATCAAACCCTCGGTGGTGGAGTTCCTGCTCCCGAAACCCTCCTACACGATCGACACGCTGCGCTATCTGCAAGAGAACTTCGGCGCGCAGATGGAGTTCTCGGTGCTGATGGGCAGCGACCAGATCGCCGGTCTGAAAGGGTGGAAGGAGTATGAGCGGATTCTCGACTATCCGGTCTACGTCTACCCGCGACGCGGCGGCGAGGCTGTCCCGGGATTCGAAGAGCGCATCACGCTGCTCGACGGCGCTCCGCTGCAGGACTTCGCCGCCACGGATGTCCGCGAACGCATGGCCCGCGGCGAGGATGTCTCGACGATGCTCGACCCGAAAGTCATCGAATATATCCGCAAAAAGGGGCTCTGGAGCCCCGCAACCCGTATCGCCGCCCTCACCGAACGGCTGGCCGAACACCCCGATGACGTCGACCTGCTGCTCGAACGCGGAAAACTCCACTACCGGCTCAGCGAATGGGGCCCGGCGCTGAACGACTTCAACGCCGTACTGCGCATCGACGCCGAACATGTCGAGGCCCGGCAGTTCGCCCGGATGGTGCAGGAAATCTTCGAATTCCGATACAAAGACATATACAATCCCTGAAAATGACACGTTTGAAGATCGCCCTCCTGGCGGGCGGCGACTCCCCCGAGCGGGAAATCGCCCTGCAAAGTGCCGCGCAGATCGAAGCGGCGCTCGATCACTCGAAATACGATATCACGGTCATCGACCTCCATCACCGCGACTGGCACCACACCTCGCCCGACGGCCGGCAGTGGCAGGTCGACAAGAACGACTTCTCGATCACGATCGACGGCGAACACCGGATTTTCGACTACGCCCTGATCCTCATCCACGGTACGCCGGGCGAAGACGGACGGCTGCAGGGCTATCTCGACATGATGGGCATTCCCTATTCGTCGTGCTCGATGGTCTCGTCGGTCGTAACCTTCGACAAGATCACCACCAAGCGCACACTGGCCGGACATGTCAACCTGGCCCGCGAACGCTTTCTGCGCCGCGGCGAACGGTATGATACGGATGCAATCGTCGCCGAGCTGGGTCTGCCGCTCTTCGTGAAGCCCAATGCCAACGGTTCGTCGTTCGGCGTGACGAAGGTCCACACGGCCGAAGAGCTGCCCGCGGCCATCGACGCGGCCTTCGCCCAGGGCGACGAAATCCTCGTCGAAGAGTGCATCACGGGGCGCGAAATGGGCTGCGGAATCCTCGTTACGCGCGAGCGCGAGTACATCTTCCCCGTTACGGAGATCGTCCCCAAGAACGACTTCTTCGACTACGAGGCCAAATACACGGCCGGCCGCTCGGAGGAGATCACCCCGGCCCCGATCCCGGACGAGGTGCGCGCCGAACTGAACCGCATGACACGCGAGGCCTACCGGCTATGCCGCTGCTCGGGCGTCGTGAGGGTCGACTTCATCGTCACCCCCGAAGGAAAGCCCTACTTCATCGAACTGAACTCGATCCCGGGCATGAGCGCCGGAAGCATCGTCCCGAAACAGGTCCGCCAGATGGGCTTGTCGCTCGGGGAACTGTATGACCTGATTATCGCCGATACCTGCCGCAAATGATCGAAATCGATGACAAGATCGTGAGCGTCGATCTGCTGCGCGAATGCTTCGCGTGCGACCTGGCGCAATGCAAGGGCATCTGCTGCGTCGAAGGCAATGCCGGGGCGCCGCTCGAGGCCGACGAGGTGGAGATCCTCCGCCGCGAATACCCGAATTACCGCCACTACATGACCGGCGAAGGCGTCGATGCCGTCGAACGGCAGGGATTCATGGTCCTCGACGAGGAGGGCGACCGGACCACTCCGCTGGTCAACGACGCCCAGTGTGCCTACGCCTACCAGGAGAACGGCGTGACGTTATGCGCCATCGAAAAGGCCTGGCAGGAGGGTAAGACGACCTTTCGCAAACCGATCTCGTGCCACCTCTATCCGATCCGGCTGATGCGCTTCTCGAACGGGAGCATCGGACTGAACTACCACCGCTGGTCGGTATGCGAACCGGCCCGGAGATGCGGCGCCAAACTCGGAATTCCGGTCTACAAGGCCCTGCGCGAACCGATCATCCGTCGTTTCGGCGAAGATTTCTACCAGGCGCTCGAGGCCGCCGAAAAATTGCTGAAAAAGCAATAGACATAATGCCCGGACCGGCTGCTGCCGGAATAACCCCGACAGAACCTTATACAATATAGGTGTCCTCTCAGGCGACACCCCGAAAATGAAAAACAAAAGATGAAAAAATACCTGCTGCCCCTTGCGGTCGTCGCACTGACCGCTACGGCCGAAGCCCGTTCGCCCCGTCCCACACGGGCCCAACTCCAGGAACAGACCATCGAAGCAATGGCCGAGGCCGATTCGCTGCGCCGGCTCTCCGACGTGCAGAGCGTCGCCATCGATTCGCTGCAAACCCTGCTCGACAACATGCAGACGCAGCTCGAAGCCCGAACCTCCCGCTCAACGGGGGCCTCGACGGCGGTGGATCCCAAACAGGCCGCCGAAGATTCGGTGGCCAACCTGCAGCTCCGCCTGCGCCGCAAGGAGATCGAATCGACGTTCGACACCGCCGGTCTGACGGTCATCGATACGCTCAACTCCGGAAATGACGCCCTCTATGTCATTCTCTACGGCAACAACACCTGGAAATACGCCCGCAACCGCGCCGTGGCCAAGGACAGCACCATCTTCGAAAAATACTGGGACACAACCACGCTTTTCCCCTATAAGGATGTCAGCATCGCCGGCATGCCCCAGTCGGTGGTCATCGACCTGATCGATTCGACGAAAAGCTACCACTATCCCTATCGCGGAGCCGTAAATCCCCGCGGCAAGTACGGACCCCGCCGCGGACGCCGCCATCAGGGCGTCGACCTGCCGCTCAAAATGGGCGAACCGGTTTATGCAACCTTCTGCGGACGGGTGCGTATCTCGCAGTATGTCCGCGGATACGGCAACCTGGTCATCATCCGCCACGACAACGGTCTGGAAACCTACTACGGCCACCTCTCGGAACGGCTCGTAAAACCCGGCGACTGGGTCGAGGCCGGACACATCATCGGCAAGGGCGGCTCGACGGGTCGCTCGACCGGCCCGCATCTCCATTTCGAAACCCGCTACTACGGACAGGCTTTCGACCCCGAACGGCTGATCGATTTCAAGAACGGCATGCTCTGCCGCGAAACCTTCCTCCTGAAGAAATCCTTCTTCAGCATCAACTCCAATGCCGGACAGGATTTCGAGGACGAGATCGCCAACGAAGAGCAGGACAAGAAGGAGGCTGCCGAAAAGGCCGCCATGCGCTATCACAAAATCCGCTCGGGCGATACGTTGGGTGCCATCGCCCGCCGCTACGGAACCACCGTATCGAACATTTGCCGGCTGAATGGGATCAAATCGACAACCATTCTGCGCATCGGCCGCTCGCTGCGCGTCAGATAAGCCAGAGAAGCCCGAATCCAGAGAAGCCCGGACCGTATGTGCGGTCCGGGCTTCTCTTTTGCGGAAAACCTCCCCGGGATGAATCAGCCCAGAATGGCATCGATGGCCGCGATGACCGATCCGCGGAACCCCTCGCGTTCGAGTTCCGAGACCCCGACGATCGTCGTGCCGCCCGGCGAGCAGACCGCATC
This sequence comes from uncultured Alistipes sp., assembly GCA_944321945.1. Taxonomy (GTDB): domain Bacteria; phylum Bacteroidota; class Bacteroidia; order Bacteroidales; family Rikenellaceae; genus Alistipes. The sequence continues at coordinate 223,432 of CALUNE010000002.1, read as the reverse complement.
CTTCATCGCCCCGGGATGCTCGCCCGTCTCAAGCTGGAGCTTGCCCGTGCCGACGATCATCTGGCTCACCATCCGGTAGGCATCGGCCCGCGGGATGCCGTACTTGAGCGCCGCATCGGCCAGCGCCTCGATGAACATTGCCACAAAGGCCGGGCTGCATCCGCAGACGGTGCCAGCCACACCCAGCAGCGAGGTATCGACCGACAGTACCAGTCCCACGTGCGAGAAGAGCTCCTGAAGGGCAGCCAGCTGTTCGTCCGAGAGCGAGTGGCGGCGTTCGAAAACCACGATGCCCTCACACACCGCAACCGGTGTATTGGGACAGGTGCTCAAGTGGGCCGTACCGGGGGCGAGCATCTGCTCGTAATCGTCGAACGTCACACCGGCAGCCACCGAAACTACCACCTTGGTTTTCAGCAACTCCCTGACCGGCGTGACCACCCCCTCGACCTGATAGGGTTTCACGGCGATGATGACCACGTCGGCAAACGCGGCAACCTCGGCCGCCGTATCAAAGCCCCGGTAGCCATAGGGCTCCGTATTGCGTTGCAGTTTGGCCCGATCGCGGGCGCAGGCCCCGATCCGGTCGGCCTCGACGGCACCACCGCGCACCAGTCCGCGGGCCAGCGCCTGGGCCATGTTTCCGAATCCGATGAATCCGATTTTCATAAGCATATCAAAATAGGGCGGTTGCCGCGCCGTGAAAGCCGCCTCGGCAACCGGATTGAACAATCCGTTATTTCGAGTAGTCGCGTTCGCCGAAGATCGACGAGCCGACGCGCACCATCGTCGAGCCGCACTCAACGGCCAGCCGGTAGTCGTGCGACATGCCCATCGAGAGGGTGTCGAACGCCTCGCCGAACTGCGGGCGCAGCGTCTCGAAGCAGTGGCGCAGCGCCTCGAAGTCGTGACGAATGACCGCCTGGTCGTCCGTATTGGTGGCAATGCCCATCACACCGCGCACACGCAGGTTGGGCAGCCCGGCAAAGGGTGCTCCGGCCAGATAGTCGCGCAGTTCGTCGAGATTCCAACCCGTTTTGGTCTCCTCCTGCGCCACGTGGATTTCGAGCAGGATGTCGATCACGCGGTCGTATTTGGCCGCCTCCTTCTGGATGGCCTCGGCCAGCCGGGCGCTGTCCACCGACTGAATCATCGTCACGAACGGCGCAATGTATTTGATCTTGTTGGTCTGCAGGTGGCCGATCATGTGCCACTCGATATCCCGCGGCAGCGATTCATACTTCTCGCGCAGCTCCTGCGGGCGGCTCTCGCCGAAGATCCGCTGGCCGGCGTCGTAGGCCTGGCGGATCATCTCCGCGGGGTGGGTTTTCGACACGGCGACGAGCGTCACCCCCGTGGGGAGGCTTTCGCGCACGCGTGTGAGTTGAGATACGATTTCCGACATGGTATTCCGAATTTGACGTAAAAGTACACAAAAATCCGGCTCGCCGGCTCGCCGCAGCCAAGAAATTCACCCCGGGAGCGGTCCACACGAACCTATCGCGCGAAGAAGATTCCGCGGACGGCAAACAGGTCGACATCATCCAGCACGAGCGATCCCGTCGCCCGTTCCGGATTGTAGATCCACACTTCGCGCCGGCCGTCGGTGTCGGTCAGCACGCCGATACGGACTTCAGGGCCCTCTTCGCCGGCGACCATACACTGGGTCATCGACAACACGCGTCCCGTGACCAGCAGATCGGCATCCTCGAGTTTCGGCGCCAGCTCCAGGGTCTCCGGGTCGAGCGGTTGAAACCAGGTCAAGTTGTCGTGCAGCGCGGCATAGCCGCCCACGCGTTCCATCCGTCCGGAACCGTCGGCGGCAGGTTGCAGCGTCCAATAGGGGATCAGCATCTCGGATTCGACGGCCGGACCGAGCAGGGCCCGGGTGGCTCCCGGCAACGGAAGAATGAGCGGCGAGAGTGTGCCGTCGTCGTTGCGCACCGTGAGCAGCAGGGCATCAAAGGCGCAGGCAAAGGGCTGGCGGACAATCTGCTCGAGCGTCACCCCCTCGGGCAGCTGCCACGAATAGGGCGAGGAGCCCCCGCCGGAGAGGTAGAGCCTCTCGTCGCGACCGTAAAGTCCAACCACGGCCGTTTCGGAAGCCGCCCCCACGAGCAGACACCCGTCGCCCTGCTCCCCGGCATGGCGCGTCATGAGGTCCAACTCGACAAACCGGCCGTCCGCTACGCCGTAGGCCATTCCCGATCCGAAGCTCCCGACGATCCCCTCCAACGGCAGGTCGGAAGTCAGCACCTCATTGCGCATGTCGGCCGATCCGTACATCGGATAGCGCTCCACGAGGGTTCCGCCCGAAGGGGTTTCCGCCCACGTATGGAGCATTATCTCGTGCAGCACGCCGTCGCCGGTGCGGATCGTGCCCAGCGTCTGGAAGGTTCCGCTTCGCCGGAGCTGAACGGTCACCGTCGCGGGAGGGTAGTGACCCGGGGCCAGAAAGGTGATCGACGAGGCCGTACACGCCGTCACGACACCCCGAATCCCCTTGGCCCAGCCCTCCGGGGCGAACTCCTCCGAACCGTCGCTCCACGAAATCTCGAACCAGATCTCGTCGCCGGATTCGAAGCCGTCGGCCCGGACCGTCACCTCGTCGCCCGGAGCAAACTCCTGCTCGTCGGGCATCATGACCCCGGTCACGAACGGCTCGTCGGGATGTTCCACCGTCAGACCGCATCCCCAAAGCAGGGTGCTCAACAGCAAAAGTATCGTGATTCTGCGCATGTTTCCTCTTCTGATTTTTCCGGTTCGCAGGCAGCCGACACTCCGACACCTGCTTTCACCAATAACAAAGGTAGTGTTTTGAGACGGGAGATGCACGGTTTTCCGGCTTTTTTTCTATCTTTACGAGCATTTATGACGCAAAAAACGAAAAACATGAAAAAATTCCGATTGATGCTCGCAGCCTTCGCCGCCGTGACCGCATACGGCACGGTGTCGGCCTGCACCAACTTCATCGTCACCCGGGGTGCCTCGACCGACGGTTCGGTCATGGTGACCTATGCGGCCGATTCGCACGCCCTCTACGGCGCCCTGTACCACACTCCCGGCGGCAGGCACAAGGCCGGCGAGATGATCCCCGTCTACGAATGGGACTCGGGCCGCTACCTCTGCGACATCCCGCAGATCCGGCAGACCTGGTCCACCATCGGCAACATGAACGAACACTCGCTCATCATCGGCGAGACAACCTACGGCGGCCGCGAGGAGCTGGTCGACACCACAGGCCGCATCGACTACGGTTCGCTGATCTACATCGCCCTGCAGCGCGCCCGCACGGCCCGCGAGGCCATCCGCGTGATCGCCGACCTGGCCAATACCTACGGCTACGCCTCGAGCGGCGAGTCGTTCTCGATCGCCGATCCGAACGAAGCCTGGATCATGGAACTCATCGGCAAGGGATACAAGGACGACGGTCAGGGCGGAAATGCCCGCCGGGGCATCGTCTGGGTCGCCCGCCGCATCCCCGACGGCTATGTCTCGGGCCACGCCAACCAGGCCCGCATCACCACCTTCCCGAAGAATGACCCCGACAACTGCCTCTATGCCCCCGACGTGGTGGAGTTCGCCCGCGAGATGGGTTACTTCGACGGACGGGACGAGGAGTTCAGCTTCGCCGACGCCTACTGCCCGGCCGACTTTGCCACCGTACGCGGCTGCGACGCCCGCGTGTGGGCCTTCTTCCGCACCGTAGCCGACGGCATGGACGAATACCAGGACTACGCCATGGGCTACAACCTCGGCAAGCGCATGCCGCTGTGGGTCAAGCCCCGTACGAAGGTCTCGCCCAAGCAGCTCTTCGACTGCATGCGCGACCACTACGAGGGTACGCCGATGGACATGACCACCGATCTGGGTGCCGGCGGCCACAACTGCCCCTACCGCTGGCGCCCGATGACGTTCGAGGTCGACGGCGTGGAGTATCTCAACGAACGCGCCACGGCCACGCAGCAGACCGGATTCTGGTTCGTCGGACAGGCCCGCGCGGACCGTCCGGCCGATACGGGCGTGCTCTGGTTCGGGGTCGACGACGCCGCCACGTCGTGTCTGACGCCGATCTTCTGCTCGGCACAGGAGGTCCCCGAATGCTTCCGCGAGGACAACGGCTCGATGCTCGAATATTCGCCCACGTCGGCCTTCTGGCTCTTCAACCGCACGACAAATTTCGCCTACATGCGCTACGACATGATCTCGGCCGATATCCGCAAGGTCACCGACCAGTGGGAAAATGCCCGTCTGGCCGAAATGGAGACCCTCCCGGCCCGCATCGGCAAGATGTCGCCGGCGGCCCGCCGCAACTACCTCACCGAGGTGAGCGTCTCGACGGCTCAGGAGTTGTTCGATCGCTGGCAGCGGCTGAACGGCTATCTGCTGGTGAAGTACATGGACGGCAACGTCAAGAGTGAACACGGCGACGTGCTGTCGTTCCTCGACGGCGACGGCTCGGCGGCTCACTTCGTCGACAACGGAAACGGACGGCAGATCCCCGACAAGATCCAGTTCCCGGGTTACAACGAGAAGTGGAAACGCGCCGTAGCCGCCGACAACGGCGAGGTGCTGCGCGTACGCAAATAGACAAATTCCAACCCTGAACCTTATCCGAACAAAGATGAAATACGACATTCTGATCGTCGGCAGCGGCCCCGGCGGATATGTGGCCGCCATCCGGGCCGCACAACTCGGCCGCAAGGTGGCCCTCGTCGAACGGGCCGACGTGGGAGGCGTCTGCCTCAACTGGGGGTGCATCCCCACCAAGGCCCTGCTGAAAAGCGCCCAGGTCTACGGCTACTGCCGCAATGCCGAACACTACGGACTGGAGCTCGACGGTGCGGTCCGTCCGAATCTCGAGAAGATTGTGGCCCGTTCGCGTGCGGTGGCCGAAACCATGTCGCGCGGCGTACAGTTCCTGCTCAAGAAGAACGGCATCGATCTGATTGCGGGCTTCGGACGTCTCACGGCACCGGGCCACATCGACGTCGACGGTACCGTGTATGAAGCCGACCACATCATCCTGGCCACCGGTGCCCGTCCGCGCGAGATGCCCTTCATGCCGGTCGACGGGGAGCGGGTGATCACCTCGCGGCAGGCGCTGGCCATGACCCGCCTGCCCGAAACGATGATCGTCGTCGGTTCGGGTGCCATCGGCAGCGAACTGGCCTGGTTCTATGCCGCGCTGGGCGTCAAGGTCACCGTCATCGAATACCTCCCGCGCATGATGCCGCTCGAGGACGAGGAGGTCTCGAAGGCCATGGAACGCGCCTTCCGCAAGATGCGCGCCGCAGTGCTCGTCGGAACGACCGTCAAACGCGTGAGCATCAATGCCGAGGAGCGTTGCGACGTGGAGATCGAGGGCAAGAAGGGCCCCGAAACACTCGTGGCCGATGTCGTGCTGTCGGCCGTGGGCATTCAGCCGAACATCGAGGGAATCGGCCTCGAGGAGTTGGGCGTCGAGGTTGAACGCGGCAAGATCAAGGTCGATGCCTTCTACCGCACCAATGTTCCGGGCATCTATGCCATCGGCGATATCGTGCCGGGACCGGCTCTGGCCCATGTGGCTTCGGCCGAAGGGATCTGCTGCGTGGAGGCTATCTGCGGACTTCAGCCCGAGGCGGTGGACTACTCGACCATTCCGTCGTGTGTCTTCACACAGCCCGAGGTGGCATCGGTCGGCATGACCGAGCAGCAGGCTGTCGAACGCGGACTGCAGGTCAAGATCGGCCGCTTCCCCTTCACGGCCTCGGGCAAAGCCACAGCCGCAGGCGATCGCGACGGATTTGTCAAGCTGATCTTCGACGAAAAGGATCATCTGCTGGGCGCCCACATGGTGGGGGCTTCGGTAACGGAGATGCTGGCCGAACCGACCCTGGCCCGCCGATTGGGTGCCACGGCTCACCAGATCGCCCGCACGATTCATGCGCATCCGACGATGAACGAAGGGGTGATGGAGGCGGCCGAAGCAGCTCTCGGTGCTGCTATTCATCTGTAATCGTTCGCCGGATTTCCAACAAAAAAGAAGAGAGCCTTCCGTCATCGGAACGGCTCTCTTTTTATTTTAAAAATCGATACCCGGTAAAACCCGGACGCCTTGAAACCGACTTCGTATGCCGCGGATGCAGGAGACCGGAAGCGGAGACTGGCGGCTGAATCCCGGCAAGGTTCGGGCGTTCCTAAAACCGGCTTCATATGCCGCGAATGCAGGAGGTTGGAAGCGGAGACCGGCTGTAGAATCCCGGCAAGGTTCGGACGCCCCTAAAACCGACTTCTTAAGTCGGTACCTTTTGGTGGCAAAAGGTACCACCAAAACCATCCGCAAGTCGCTTTCGCGGAAATCGGTCAAATCCCGGGCTGAGCGGGCGCAGGAAGATCGGAACCTTTCCAGCCTCCCGCTCCGGGCGCTCGGCCTTTGACCGATTCTTATTCCGCTGCAAGCGAAGTGCGGAATTAACTTCCTAAAACAGACTTCGTATGTCGCAAATGCAGGAGGCCGGAAGCGGAGACTGGCTGCAGAATCCCGGCAAGGTTCAGACGCCCTGAAACCGACTTCGTATGCCGCGGATGCAGGAGGCCGGAAGCGGAGACTGGCGGCTGAATCCCGGCAAGGTTCAGACGCCCTGAAACCGACTTCGTATGCCGCGGATGCAGGAGGCCGGAAGCGGAGACTGGCGGCTGAATCCCGGCAAGGTTCGGGCGCCCCTAAAACCGACTTCTTAAGTCGGAGCCGGAGAAGATCTCGGCAGGGTAGCGCACGTCACTCAGGAAAAGCCCCTGCGCCGGCGCCCCGGCACTCGAACGCGAAAGATCACGGCTCTCGACAATCGACCGGAAATCATCGGGTGTATAGCGCCCGCGTCCCACGTCGACCAGCGTTCCGACGATCGATCGCACCATGTTGCGCAGGAAACGGTCCGCACGGATCGTAAAGCACAGCACGCCCCGTTCGTCGACCGTCCATGCCGCATGCCGAACGTGGCAGATGTTGGTCCGGTTGTTCGAATTGAGCTTGGCAAACGACGTGAAATCCTCATACTCGAGCAGCAGGGCCGCCGCACGATTCATCCGCTCCAGATCCAGCGGCACGTAGTACTGCCACGTCAGATGGCGCGTGAAGGGGTTCTTGTGCGGTTCGATGTAATAGCGGTACTCGCGTTCGCGGGCGTGGAAGCGCGCATGGGCATCGTCGGCCACGGGCGTCAGGCTCCAGACCGAGATGTCGCCCGGCAACAGAAAATTCAGCTTGTAGACGATCTGTACCGGATCGGCAACCGGCATCGTGCAGTCGAAATGGGCCACGTAGTATGAGGCGTTGACCCCCGTATCGGTACGGCCCGCCCCGGTCACCTCGATCGGCTCTCGCAGCAGCGTCGTCAGCGCCCGCTCGAGGGTCTGCTGTACCGACGGCTGGTCGGGCTGCCGCTGCCAGCCGCAATAGGCGGCTCCCAGATAACGGAGTTCGAGAAAATAACGCATCGCTGGATCTTTTTGACTGCAAAGATACGCATTCCCCGCATACGATAAACACCGGCGGCGACGTTCAGTTTACAAATTTATTCGTATCTTTGTCGGAACCGAATTTTTCGAACGTGAACACTATGAAGGCTGCAATCATCGGATACGGCAAGATGGGCCGCGAAATAGAACGCATCCTCCGCGAACGGGGACATGAGATCGGGCTGATCGTCGATCAGGCAAATGCCGGCGAACTGGATGCCGCACACCTGGCCGGGATCGACGTGGCGCTGGAATTCACCACCCCCGCCACGGCCTATGACAACATCCGCACCTGTCTGGAGTGCGGCGTGGCAGTCGTGAGCGGTACGACGGGCTGGACCGACCGTCTGGCCGAACTGCAGGAACTGTGCCGCGAACGCGGCGGGGCGATGTTCTACGCCTCGAACTACTGTCTGGGCGTCAACCTCATGTTCCGCCTCAACCGTCAACTGGCCGCACTCGTCGGTCGCGTCGGAGGCGGCTACGAGGTGCGCATCGAAGAGGTGCACCACACCCAGAAAAAGGATGCCCCGAGCGGCACGGCCATCACACTGGCCGAAGGAATCATCGAAAACCTCCCCTCGAAACGAGGGTGGGTGAACTTCGCCCCCGGAATCGCCCACGCAACCAACCGCGTGGAACGCAGCGAGGATACCCCTGCCGACCGGATCGAAATCCGCTCGGTGCGCGAGGGAATGGTGCCGGGCATCCACACCGTCACCTACGAGTCGGAAGACGACATCCTCGAACTGCGCCACGAAATCAAAAACCGCCGAACGCTGGCCCAGGGTGCGGTCGTCGCCGCCGAATTCCTCTGCGGAAAGCGGGGCGTATACGGAATGGATGACCTGTTGAAATAGTTGAAACACCACGACAAGATGCAAAAAATCAAGGCTTTCTTCGGCAACAAATGGGTCGGCTTCACACTGGCCGCCCTGCTTTATACCCTCTGGTTCGTCGTCTGGACCGGCAACCTCTGGCTGCTCCTCGGTCTGCCGATCATCTACGACCTCTACATCTCGAAACTCTTCTACCGCTACGTCTGGCGTCACAACGCCGAGTTGTGCCGCAAAAACAAACTCTACAAGACCGTCTATGAGTGGGTCAACGCCATCATCTTCGCTACGGTGGTCGCCTCGCTCGTGCACATCTTCATCTTCCAGATGTATGTGATCCCCACCTCGTCGATGGAGAAGTCGCTGCTGGTAGGTGACTACCTCTACGTGAGCAAGGTCTCCTACGGACCCCAGATGCCCAATACGCCGCTCTCGTTCCCGTTCGTCCACCACACGATGCCCTTCTCGCAGACCAAAAAGTCCTTCTCCGAAGCGATCAAGTGGCCCTATCACCGTCTCAAGGGGCTCAAGCCCATCCGCCGCAACGACGTGGTGGTCTTCAACTTCCCGGCCGGCGACACCGTGCTGCTCGAAAACCAGTCGGTGACCTACTACGACGTGCTGCGCGGCTTCGAGGAGTCGTTCGGCAAGGAGGAGGGCCGCAAACGCCTCAACGAAAAGTACACGGTCATCAGCCGCCCGGTCGACAAACGCGAAAACTACATCAAACGCTGCGTGGCGCTGCCCGGCGATTCGCTCGTGATCCGCGACGGACAGGTCTATGTCAACGGCTCGGCCCAGGAACCCATCCCCGGACTGCAGACCTCCTACATCGTACAGACCAACGCCCCCTTCACGCAGTATGCGCTGGACAACCTCGGCATCACGGAGTACAGCGGAAACGGCGCGGCCTACTACATGTCGCTCACCGAGGAGGCCGCCCGCAAGATCGAAGCCTCGAGCAACGTCATCTCCATGCGCCGGTACATCTACACCCCCTCGACCGATGTCTTCCCGCAGTGGGAGGATGCCCGCTGGAGCCAGGACAACTACGGCCCGATCTGGATCCCGAAGAAGGGTGCCACGGTGGAGCTTACGACGGAGAATCTGCCCCTGTACCGCCGCATCATCGAGGCCTACGAGGGGCATGATCTCGAGGTGCGCGACAGCGTGATCCGCATCGACGGCGCCCCCGCCACGCAGTACACCTTCGCCATGGATTACTACTGGATGATGGGCGATAACCGCCACAATTCGGCCGACTCGCGATTCTGGGGATTCGTGCCGGAGGACCACATCGTCGGAAAGGCCTCGTTCGTCTGGCTGTCGCTCGACGCCAACAAGAAGTTCCCGTCGAACATCCGCTGGGAGCGGCTCTTCCGCAAAGTCCGGTAGGCAATGCAGGCCGACGATCTCTACCGGACCGTGGCCGAGGAGGCCGAGGCCGCCTGCCGCGAAAGAAGCAGCAAATTCCTCGCGTGGATCTATCCCGTCCGCTCGGAGGAGGAGATCCGAGAACGCCTCGACGCCCTGCGCAAGCGATTCTTCGACGCCACGCACCACTGTTACGCCTGGCGTCTCGGCCCCCACGGCGAGACGTTCCGCGCCAACGACGACGGCGAACCCTCGGGAACGGCCGGAAAACCGATTCTCGGGCAGCTGCTGTCGAACGACCTGACGGATTGTCTGGTCGTGGTGGTCCGCTACTTCGGCGGCACGAAACTCGGCGTGCCGGGGCTGATCGCCGCCTACAAGGAGTCGGCCGCTGCGGCCATCGAGGCGGCCCGGATCGTCGAACGGACGGTCGACCGTACGGTGACGGTCGATTTCCCCTACGTGGCGATGAACGACATCATGCGCGTGGTCAAGGAGCTGCAGCCACGCATCGAGGCGCAGGAGTTCGACAACCTCTGCACGATGCGGCTCACGATCCGCGAAAGCCTCGCCGACCGGCTCGAAGAGCGGCTGCGAAAGGCCGGCGGTTCGCTCCGGGAGTAACCGGGATGGACAGCGAAGAGGGCGCACAACGCCAGAAACCGCAACCAGCCCCAAAAACAGCCGCGAATAGACGGATGCGGAGCAGGGTTCCGCAACACCGGAACAGACACCGACCCGAACAGAAAGGGAATATAACCACCGCAAAGGAAAAGAGAGTAAACGACCCCGCAAGGAGGTTGCACTGATATGGAAAGAGACGAAAACTGCATATATATCAAGGGGGCGCGGGTCCATAACCTGCGCAACATCTCGCTGAAGATTCCGCACGAGAAACTGATCGTCATCACCGGTCTGTCGGGCTCCGGCAAGTCGACACTGGCTTTCGACACGATCTTTGCCGAAGGGCAGCGACGTTATGTCGAGAGCCTCTCGGCCTATGCCCGGCAGTTCCTCGGCAAGATCAACAAACCGGATGTCGACCTCATCGAGGGCATCGCTCCGGCCATCGCCATCGAACAGAAGGTCAATACGCGCAACCCGCGTTCGACCGTCGGCACCACGACCGAAATCTACGACTACCTCAAATTGCTCTTCGCCCGCGTGGGCCACACCTTCTCGCCCGTATCGGGTCAGGAGGTGCGCTGCTACTCGACGGATGACGTGGCCGAATACCTGCTCGCCCATGAGGATCAGCGCGTCATCATCGCCTCGCCGCTCGTCCTGACCCAAGGACAGGGAATCATCGAGAAGCTGACGCTGCTGCTCTCCGACGGCTTCATGCGCGTCTACGTGAACGGCGAAACGAAACTCATCGAGGAGGTGCTGCCCGGCATCGGCCCCGAAACCCGCGCCGAGGAGATGCTGCTGGTCGTCGACCGTCTCCGCGTGCGCAACGACGAGGAGATCCCGACCCGGCTGCGCGACTCCGTGGCCCGGGCCTTCTCCTACGGCGACGGGGTCTGCATGACGATCACCGACGACGGCGTGCGGAAGTTCTCGTCGCGCTTCGAGGCCGACGGCATCGAGTTCGAACCCCCGACCGAACACCTCTTCAGCTTCAACAACCCGCTCGGGGCTTGCCCCCGCTGCGAGGGGTACGGCAAGGTGATCGGCATCGACGAGGATCTGGTCATCCCCGACAAGAGCAAGACCATCTACGAGGATGCCATCGCCTGCTGGCGCGGCGAAACAATGCGCCGCTGGAAACAGCAGCTCATCGACAACGCCTCGAAATTCGACTTCCCGATCCACACCCCCTTCCATGAACTCACCGCTGCCCAGAAACAGCTGCTCTGGCGCGGCAACCAATACTTCCACGGACTGGACGAATTCTTCCAGTACATCGATTCCGAACGCCGGAAGATCCAGTTCCGCGTGATGAAGGCCCGCTACACGGGAAAGACCGTCTGCCCGGAGTGCGGAGGCTCGCGTCTGCGCAAGGAGGCTCTCTACGTGAGGGTCGGAGGACGCACGATCGCCGATCTGGTGCGCATGCCCGTCGACGAACTGATCGAATTCTTTGCCGCTCTGCAGCTCGACGAGCACGACACGAAAACCGCCGCCCGGATTCTGGTCGAAATCCGCAACCGACTGCAGTATCTGGCCGACGTGGGGCTGGGTTACCTGACCCTCGACCGGCTGTCGTCGACCCTCTCGGGCGGCGAAAGCCAGCGCATCAACCTCTCGACGTCGCTCGGCAGCAACCTCACCGGCTCGATGTACATCCTCGACGAACCCTCGATCGGACTGCATCCGCGCGATACGAACCGGCTGATCGGCGTGCTGAAGCAACTGCGCGATCTGGGCAACACGGTGATCGTCGTCGAACACGAGGAGGAGGTGATCCGTGCCGCCGACTGGATCGTCGACATCGGCCCCAAGGCCGGATACAACGGCGGTGAGGTGGTCTTCAACGGCACGCAGCCCGATCTGCTGAAGTGCGAGCGCAGCCTGACGGCCGACTATCTCACGGGACGTCGCAAGATCCCCGTTCCGACGAGCGTCCGCGGCTGGAGCCGCTCGATCCGAATCTGCGGAGCCCGCGAAAACAACCTCAAGAACATCGACGTGCGCATCCCGCTCGGCGTGATGACCTGCATCACGGGCGTCAGCGGGTCGGGCAAGTCGTCGCTCGCCAAGGGGATCCTCTATCCCGCACTGCGCCGCATGCTCTACGACACGGGGCTCAAACCCGGTGACTTCGACGGTCTGGAGGGGGACGTACAGCTGCTCAAGTCGATCGAAATGGTCGACCAGAATCCCATCGGCAAGTCCTCGCGCTCGAATCCCGTCACCTACATCAAGGCCTACGACGAAATCCGCAAGCTGTTCGCCGACCAGCCCTATGCCCAACACAACGGTCTCGGGCCCGCGGCCTTCTCGTTCAACGTCGCCGGAGGCCGCTGCGAGGAGTGTCAGGGCGAGGGCGTCATCAAGGTCTCGATGCAGTTCATGGCCGACGTCGAACTGGTCTGCGAAGCCTGCGGCGGAAAGCGGTTCCGCGACGAGATTCTCGAGGTCAAGTACCGTGAAAAGAACATTTACGACGTGCTGGAGATGACCGTCGACGAGGCCATCGGCTTCTTCGGCGAGGATCTGCGCAACGCCACCTGCCGGCGGATCGTCGAACGGCTGCAGCCGCTGCAGGATGTCGGTCTGGGATACATCAAGCTCGGACAGTCGTCGTCGACCCTCTCGGGCGGCGAGAGCCAGCGCGTCAAGCTGGCTTCGTTCCTGACGAAGGATGCCGCACAGGGCGGTGTGATGTTCATCTTCGACGAACCCACCACGGGGCTCCATTTCCACGATATCTCGAAGCTGCTGGCGGCGTTCAACGCCCTGATCGAACGCGGACATACGATCGTCATCGTCGAACACAACATGGACATCATCAAGTGTGCCGACTGGGTCGTCGATCTGGGTCCCGAAGCCGGTGAGGCGGGCGGGCACATCGTCTTCGAGGGTACGCCCCGCGATCTGGAACACTGTGCGGAGAGCCACACCGGCGAGTTCCTCCGCCGTCACAACGGGCACTGACCCGAAATGCCGGAACAGGGTGGGGCGGAGCCGGATGAGCCGGACAAACGAAGGTGAGACCGAAACCTCCCGCCCCCGAAACACGAAACACACGATGGAATTCTATACCTACACGCTGCCCAACGGAATCCGCGGCATCCACCGTCAGGTGCGCGGCTCGGTAGCCCACTGCGCGCTGGTCATCGGCGCCGGAAGCCGCGACGAACTCCCCTCGGAGTACGGTCTGGCACACTTCACCGAACACGCCTTCTTCAAGGGCACCGCTCGCCGCCGGGCCTGGCAGGTCAACTGCCGCCTCGAAAACCTCGGAGGCGAACTGAACGCCTTCACCACCAAGGAGGATACGACGATTCACGCCACGACGCTGAAAGGCGATTTCGCCCGGGCCGCCGAACTGATCGCCGACATCGCCTTCCACTCGACCTTCCCCGAACGCGAACTGGAGCGCGAAAAGGAGGTGATCGTCGACGAAATCAACACCTACAAGGATTCGCCCGCCGACCTGATCTACGACACGTTCGAGGATCTGCTGTTCGAGGGTTCGCAGCTGGGACACAACATCCTGGGACGCAAGGTCGCCCTGGCCCGCTACGACGGCGATGCGATCCGCGCCTTCACACGGCGCATGCACACCACCGACCGCATGGTCTTCTCGTCGATCGGCAACTTCTCGCCCCGCGTGGCCGAAACCGTGGCGGCACGCTATTTCGGCAGCGAAAGTGCCACGACGTGCCGCTGCGAAAGGGTAGTGCCCGTTCCCTGCGCGGCGTTCGAAAAGAGCGTCACAAAGCACACCCACCAGACCCACTGCATCATCGGCAGCCGGGCCTTCGGGATCACCGACGAACGGCGGCTGCCGCTGGCCCTGGTGGTCAACATCCTCGGCGGACCCAGCGCCAATTCGCTGCTCAACATGGTCATCCGCGAACGCAACGGCCTCTCGTACAACATCGAAGCCTCCTACACCCCCTACGGCGACACGGGAATCGTGGCCATCTACTTCAGTTCGGAACACGCCAACGCCGGACAGTGTATCGAACTGATCGAGGAGCAGTTGCACAAGCTGCGCACCACGCCGCTCTCAAGCCGCCAGCTCTCGATGGCCAAGAAGCAGTTCATCGCCCAGCTGGCCATCTCGAGCGAAAGCAACGAAAGCTACATGCTCAGCGCCGGAAAAAGCCTGCTCACTCACGACGAAGTCGACACCATGGAGCAGGTCTACGCCAAGGTGCGCGAATTGACGGCCTCACAGCTAACCGAAGTGGCCGAGGAGGTCTTTACGAATCTGTCGCGGCTCATCTACAAATAAAGACCGGAATGGACGCTCTCGAACGTTACGTACACGAACATTCGGCTCCCGAGGAGGAGCTGTTGCACGAACTGGACCGTGCGACGAATCTGCGCGCCGTGGCACCCCGCATGCTCTCGGGGCACATTCAGGGACGGCTGCTGGAGATGATCGTACGGATGGTCCGCCCGCGGAGGGTGCTGGAGATCGGCACCTTCACGGGCTATTCGGCCCTCTCGATGGCCGCCGGACTTGACGAACAGGCCCGGCTCGATACCATCGAGGTCGACGACGAACTGGAGGAGTTCACCCAGTCATGGTTCGACCGCTCGCCCCACGGCCGAAAGATCCGTCTCCTCATCGGGTCGGCCCTCGACGTGGCTCCCCGTTTGGGCGAGGTCTACGATCTGGTCTTCATCGACGGCGACAAGCGCGAATACCCGGACTATTACCGCATGCTGATGGGCGACAACGGCTCTCGGGCGCTGGTTCACAGCGGTTCGGTGCTGATCGCCGACAACATCCTCTGGTCGGGAAAGGTCGTCGAACCCGTCGCCCACGGTGACCGCCACACGCAGGCACTGTTGGAGTTCAACCGCATGGTCGTCGAGGATCCCCGCGTGGAGAACGTCATCGTCCCGCTGCGCGACGGGTTGAATCTCATCCGGGTAAAATGACCATCCGGGCTGCAACCCGGATCCGAGCGAATCTAAAACAAATTCGATCATTATGGAAATCAAGGAATTACAGGAAAAGGTCGACGCATGGATCAAACAATACGGCGTGCGCTACTTTTCGGAACTGACGAACATGGCCTGTCTGACGGAAGAGGTGGGGGAGTTGGCCCGCGTCATGGCCCGCACCTATGGCGACCAGTCGTTCAAGGCGGGCGAAAAGGCCAATCTGGCCGACGAGATGGCCGATGTGCTGTGGGTGCTGGTCTGTCTGGCCAATCAGACGGGCGTGGATCTCACGGCCGCCGTCGAGGCCAACTTCGCCAAGAAAACGGCCCGCGACAGCGAGCGTCATCTCCACAACGACAAGCTCAAGAACTGAGAAGACGGGCCGTTGCTAAAACAGGTCGGATAGTCGCACAAAAGCTCTGAGCCGAAGGCGGAAAGATAGCCCGAGCCGGAGAGGGGGGGGGATTGTCAGGCTGCGAGAATTCGGGGCGGAGCAATGCAGCCGCCGTTGATCCGCGAAGACCGGACCGAAGTCGAGGCCGGTACAACCCGGTACCAAACAAGAAGGGGCTCCCGCAGGAAGCCCCTTCTTTTGGTCCGGAATGTCCGGAGCCGGATTACTCCAGTTTGAGATCCTTCTTGATCCCTTCGATCTTGGCATCCAGCTCGGCCAGCACCTTGTCGTAGTCCGCTACCGAAGCCAGCGGCGCCTTCACCCCGAAGTAGAACTTGATCTTCGGCTCCGTGCCCGACGGACGAACCGATACCTTCGTGCCATCCTCGGTGAACCACTGCAGCACGTTGCTGCGATCCTGATCGATCGCCGTCTTCGCACCCGTCTTCACGTCGGTCGTCTCCAGCGTCTGGAAATCGTTGATCTTCACGACGGGCGAACCCAGGATCGTCTTCGGCGGATTCGTGCGGAAATCCACCATCATCTGTTGGATCTGTTCGGCGCCCTCCTTGCCCTTACGGACCACCGAAACGAGCCCCTCGCGGTAGAAGCCATACTTCACGTAGAGCTCCTGCAGCCACTCGAAGAGCGTCAGTCCCATCGTATCCTTGGCCCATGCGGCAGCTTCGGCCGCCAGCGAGCAGGCCGAAACGGCATCCTTGTCGCGCACGTAGTCGCCACCCAGATAGCCGAACGATTCCTCGCCACCGCCGATGTATTTGGCCTTGCCCTCATTCTCGCGGATGATCTTGGCAATGTACTTGAAGCCCGTCAGACAGTCGTAGCACTTCACGCCGAAGTGCTCGGCCACGGCATTGGCCATCTGCGACGTCACGATCGTCTTCACCACATACTGGTTGCCGTCCAGCTCACCCCGCTCGGCCCAGCGCGTCAGCTGGTAGCTCATCAGCAGAACCAGCGTCTGATTGCCGTTCAGAAGCACGTATTCACCCTTCTTGTTGCGCAGCGCCACGCCGATACGGTCCGAATCGGGATCCGTGGCCAGTACCAGATCGGCCCCCTCCCGGGCTGCCAGGTCGATGGCCATCGACATCGTCTTGCGCTCCTCGGGATTCGGCGACTCAACGGTCGGGAAATTGCCGTCGATAACCGCCTGCTCCTTGACCATGATCACGTTCGTGAAGCCGAACTTCTTCAGCGACGCCGGTACCAGCCGAACGCCCGCACCGTGCATCGGCGAGTAGACGATCTTCATGTCGTGGTACTTCCTGACGCTGTCGGGCGAAAGCGACAGTTCGTGGATGCGGTTCAGGTAGATCTCGTCGAACTTCTCGTCCAGGATGTGAATGTTCTCGGGGTGCAGACCCGTCAGCACCATGTCAACGTCGGTGATCTTCTCCACCTCGGCAATGATGTTCTTGTCATGGGGTGGGGTAACCTGTGCACCGTCGGTCCAGTAGGCCTTGTAACCGTTGTACTCCTTGGGGTTGTGCGACGCCGTCACGACCACACCCGAGTGGCATTTCAGCTCGCGGATTGCGAAGCTCAATTCGGGGGTCGGACGCAGCGAATCGAAGAGGTAAACCGTGAAGCCGTTCGAGGCGAAAATATCGGCCACGCGCTCGGCGAACATCCGCGAATTGTTGCGGCTGTCGTGAGCCACGGCCACACGCACCTGTTCGCCCGCAAAGTTCTTCTTCAGGTAGTTCGAGAGGCCCTGTGTTGCGGTGCCCACCGTATAGACGTTCATGCGGTTCGTACCCACGCCCATGATGCCGCGCAGACCGCCCGTTCCGAATTCCAGGTCCTTGTAGAAGCTCTCGACAAGCTCCTTCATATCATTATCCATCAGATACTTGACCTGTTTCTTCGTCTCTTCGTCGTAGTGTCCGTCGAGCCACGACTGCGCTTTTTTCAGAACCAACTGTTCCAGTTCGTTTGCCATAATTTTATTGGTTTTATTTATAAGTTTAATCTCGGCTGTTCCAAAAATTTTATATGCAAATATAACAAATAAAATTCGATTATTCAATATCAACAAGTTAAAATTCCCCCTCCGGAAACCGTTGTTTTTCTATATATAAAAAAAGGAGATTTGCAACCTGATTTCGAAAATCTTTTTACAAAATTATTCACAACTTTGTCGTGTCAAAAATAGTGCAACCCTTGGACATGTTTAACAATTCGCAGACATACAGCGATACGTGGCAACACTGCCTGGACCGAATCAAGGCCCAGACCTCCGAAGAGGAGTTCCGCATGTGGTTCCAGCCCATCGTGCCACTCGAATTCGACGGCACGACGCTCCGTCTGAGGGTCCCCAACGAGAGCTACGTCCGCCAGATCGAGAAGAACTACATCCCGTTCCTCAAACCCATCATCTCGCAACTCTACGGACAGCAGACCCGGCTCCACTATGCCGTACCCCGGGCTACCGCTTCGACGGTCCCCGTGAATGCTGATGCCGATACCACGGCCATCAAGCGGTACATCACGCAGACCGATACCGCAAATATAAAAAATCCGTTCGCAATTCCGGGCATCAAACCCATTCGGATCGATCCCCAGCTGAATCCCAACCTCACCTTCGCCACCTTCATCGAGGGCGAATGCAACCGGTTGGCCCGTTCGGCCGGCATGTCCGTCGCCGTGAATCCCGGAAACAACCCCTTCAATCCCCTATATATATATGGTGATTCGGGGCTCGGAAAGACCCATATCGTACAGTCGATCGGCCACGAGGTGCGCGAACGTCATCCCGAACTGCAGGTCCTCTATGTCTCGATGAACAAGTTCCAGGCCCAGTTCCAGACCGCTTACAAGAATGGCGAAATCCCCGATTTCATCCACTTCTACCAGATGATCGACGTACTGATCATCGACGATATTCAGGAGTTGACGGGTAAAACCGGCACGCAGAACGCCTTCTTCAATATCTTCAACCACCTGCAGCTCTCCGGCAAGCAGCTGATCCTCACCTCGGACAAGCCGCCCGTCGAACTGAAGGACATCGAGCAGCGTCTGTTGACCCGCTTCAAGTGGGGCCTCTCCGCCCAGCTCAACTCGCCGGACTACGACACCAAACTCAAGATCATCCGCGCCAAGGCCCAAAAACTCGGCGCCCAGATCTCGGACGATGTCGTCACGTATCTGGCCGACAATATCTCGGCCAACGTGCGTGAGATCGAAGGCGCACTGTCGTCGCTGGTGGCCAACGCCTCGTTCCTCGGCCGCAAGATTACCACGTCGCTGGCCAAGGAGATCCTGAAGATCTACGTGAAGATCAACCAGAAGGAGATCACCATCGACCACATCATCGAAGTGGTCTGCCAATATCTCAACCTGGACTTCGAGCGCTTCAACTCGACAGCCCGTACGCGTGAGATCGCTCAGGCCCGCCAGATCGCCATGTACCTGGCCAAACAGCACACCAAGGCTCCGCTCACCACCATCGGTGCCGCCATCGGAGGCCGCAACCATGCTACGGTGCTCCATTCGTGCAAGGCCGTGACGAACCTCATGGAGACCGACAAGGCCTTCCGCCGTCAGGTCGAGGAGATCGAAAAGCGCGTGCTGGCCCAATAACCGGGGGGGGGCAGGGTATGAACCGGCAAGAACCGAGGCAAAGAGTGGTATGAATGAAACACCGCCCCGCCTCACAAGCGCAGACTGCACGACCAGGAATTGAATCCGTGTCACGACACGGATTTTTTCATATCTTTGCCTCACTGAAACCCTTATAAGCCGCATGAGAAAAATTTCGCTGGCCGCCATATTGGCATCCGCCGCATGGATCGTCGGATGCACAACCCACACCGCCGTATCCTATACCATCCGGGGAGAGGATCCGTCGTTTGTCGACGGGCGGTGGATGTATGTCCTCTCCTATGCCGGAGGCTGCGAAACGGTCATCGACTCGGCCCGGATCGAACGTCACGCCTTCACGATAAAGGGCCGCTACGCCTATCCGGTCAGCGCCTTCCTCTATATGGGCCGCGGTGCCGACGGCGTGCAGATCAGCGCCTCGGACTTCATCCTCGAATCCGGAGAACTGGTCGTCGAGAAGCCGGCCGACGGAATCTTCATGCTGGCCGGAACCCCTCAAAACGACCTCTACAACGACCTGCCGCGCCGGTTGGCCGAAATCGAGGCCGACGGCCGACCGGCTCTCCAATGCGTCGAGGCTCGCGACAGCCTGCTGCGCGCCATTGTGCTCGAAAACCGCAACGTGCTGGCCCTCTCGCTGCTCGACGCCTCGCTCCTCTGGCTGCCGGGCGAGGAGGTCTCGGCACTGCTCGACTCCCTGCCTGGAGCCATGCAGCACCATCCCGCCGTGCTCGACCTGCGCGCACGCATCGACCGCATGCGGACCGATGTCGGACGACCCTATGTCGACATCACCGGCCTGACGCCCGAGGGCGACACCCTCTCGCTCGGCGAGGTGATCCGCCGCCCGGGGTGTCGATACCTGCTGCTCGACTTCGGAGCCCTGTGGTGCAACCCCTGCCGGGAGGAGTTCCCCAATCTCGCGGCGCTCCACGAAAAATACGCCGCAAGGGGATTTCAAATCTTCGGGGTCTCGTTCGACGTCTCACCCGAACGATGGCGCGAGTGTATCGAAACCTACGGCATGAAGTGGCCCCAGGTCCATCCGGGATTCGGACGGGCCCCGCGCCAAACCAAGGCCTGGAACGACTATGCGCTCGACGGGATTCCGGCCTGTTTTCTGATCGACGCCCGCAACGGGCGGATCCTCGCCAAGAACCTCCGCGGCGAGGTCCTCGCCCAACAAGTCGCACAACTCATGGACTAAAACCGCTGCGCTGCCCATGGATCAACCCAAACTCGAACGACTGCTGCGGCTCATGAAGCTGCTCACGGCAAACACCACCTACAACGTCGACCAACTGGCCGATCGCCTCGGCATGTCGCGACGCACCGTCTACCGATACATCGACACCTTCCGCGAGGCAGGATTCGTCATCAAGAAGTCGGGCGACTGCATCCGTCTGGACAAGGAGTCGCCCCATTTCCGCGACATCTCCCAGCTGGTCCACTTCACGGAGGAGGAGGCCGTTATCCTGAAGAGCGCCATCGAAAACATTGACGACACGAATCTGCTGAAACAGAACCTCAAACGCAAGCTGTACTCGGTCTACGACAACCGTACGCTGGCCGATACGGTCGTGCGCGGCAAGAACGCTCCGAACATCCACCGCCTGATCGAGGCCATCGAGGAGCATCGACAGGTCGTGCTGCACGGCTATCAGTCGGGACACGGCGGTGAGGTCCGCGACCGCCGGGTCGAACCCTTCGCCTTCACGACCAACTACGTGCAGGTGTGGTGCTTCGACCCCGAGAGCAGCGCAAACAAGCTCTTCAAGACAGCCCGCATCGGCGAAGTCGAACTCACCGACACGGCCTGGCAGCATGAAGAGCTGCACGAAGAGGGATTCATCGACGTCTTCCGCATCCACGGGCAGCAGCGTCAACGCATCCGGCTCGAACTCGGACTGCTGGCCTACAACCTGCTCTGCGAAGAGTATCCGCTGGCCGAACGCGACGTCCATGCCCTCGGCAAAGGCCGCTGGATGCTCGATACCGAAGTGGCCGGAATGGCCGGCGTCGGGCGATTCGTCGTCGGACTGCTCGACGATATCCGCATTGTCGATTCACCCGAACTGACCGAATATATCAAAACGTATATCGCTGAAAATCTGAAATAGACATGATCGACGAAATTCTCGCTTTCAACCGTCGCTTCGTGGCCGAAAAGGGCTACGAGCGCTTCATCACGGACAAATACCCCAACAAACGCATCGCCATCGTCACCTGCATGGACACGCGGCTCGTCGAGCTGCTGCCCGCGGCTCTCGGCCTGAAAAACGGCGACGTGAAGATCATCAAGAATGCCGGCGGGACGATTACCAACCCGTTCGACAGTACGGTGCGCAGTCTGCTCGTGGCCATCTACGAACTGGGCGTCACCGAGGTGATGATCATCGGTCACACCAACTGCGGCGTGCAGGGAATGGACAGCGCCGAGATGCAGCAGCTGATGAAGCAGCGCGGCATCCCCGAACACCATATCACGCTGATGAAGCACTGCGGAATCGACCTCGACGCCTGGCTGCACGGATTCGATGACACCGAGGCCGCCGTGCTCGAAACGGTCGATCTGGTGCGCAACCATCCGCTCGTCCCCGACGACATCGTCGTGAAAGGGTACATCATGGACTCCACGACGGGCAAGTTGACCCCCATCGAGGAACGGAAGAACGACTGATACGACTCCGGAGCCGAGCGTCAAGCAGGCGTAACAGGGTGGATAGATGGATATTTTTTGCAGCTTTCTCGCGTCGTGTCACAAGTTGTCGCTCGCGGATCGTTCCTTTGCATCGTGAACCAATAAAACCTTACGACCATGGGAACAGCTTACAAAATCCGTTGCAAGCACTGCGGTGCGCAATTCGACCACTACATGCAGCCCGGTTACGGCGTACTGCCGGTGTGCGTCGGCTGCGGCGAGCATATCGAGACCGAAACCTCGATCCGATGCCCGGCCTGCCACCGACGGATCAACTCCACACAGGAGGAGTTCTACGAACAGATCGAAGTCACCTATCAATGGGATTGAGGCAAAAATTCGACCCGAAATCGCGGAAATACGCAGAAATTTTCCTACCTTTGAACAACTGATTTTTTCCCGGTAAGACCTATGACGACCTTACAGCCGGGGGATATGGCCCCCGATTTCCGATCCACGACGCAGAATGGTGACACTCTGACACTTGCCGATCTGCGCGGACAGCGTACGATCCTCTATTTCTATCCCAAGGACAACACCTCGGGATGCACGCTCGAGGCCAAAAGCCTCCGCGACGGAAAGGAGGAACTGACCCGAATGGGATTCCGCATCATCGGCGTAAGCCCCGACAGCGAGCGATCGCATCAGAATTTCTGCGCAAAACACGACCTGAATTTCACCCTCCTGGCCGATACCGACCACTCGGTGTGCGAAGCCTACGGCGTGTGGGCCGAGAAGTCGATGTACGGCCGCAAATACATGGGAGTTCTGCGCACAACCTTCGTCATCGATCCCGAAGGCCGCATCGAGAAAGTCTTCACCAAGGTCGATACCAAGAACCACTATCAGCAGATCGTTGACGCCTATAAATAACCGATGAGATGCCCCCTGCACGACATATCACCCTGGCAGCCCTGCTGCTTGCCGCTCCGATCGCCGGAGCCGGGCAGGAGCCGCGTCCGGGCGAAAGGATCGCAGGCAGGGGACTCCCCGAGGTCGGAATTCCGGCCGGAGCCGTCGATTTCACGGTCGAACCCCTCGACGGAGATGTCGAATGGCTGCGCGAAGAGGTCGACCCGATTCAGCAGGCTCGCCGGCGTATCCGGCAGTTGATGCACCAACGCGCCGATCAACGCGCCGAGGAGATTGCCCTCCAAACAAACCGCAGCAACACCCCACAGGACCCCGCTGTCGAGTGGGCCGACTGGCGGTTCAGCGTCGGAAACAATGGAAACTGGAGCCCCTTCCCCGATCGGGCCCTCGACGCACGGATCATCCGCTTTCCCCTGCGGATGAAATCCGACAACCGCTCGGACGCCGATAAGGCCCTCGAACTGATGCGGAAAACCGGGGGAGGAAGAGGCGGAAATTGAATAGACAACAAAGTAATACCTATACACGAAAATGGCAGAAAAAGTACCTGTTAACGCGGACAAACTCAAGGTTCTGGACGCGGTGATGCAAAAAATAGAAAAAGACTTCGGCAAAGGCTCGATCATGCGCATGAACAGCACCGAGGTGAACGACATTCCGGTCATCCCCACGGGCTCCATCACGCTCGACATGGCCCTCGGTGTCGGCGGATATCCCAAGGGCCGCGTCATCGAGATCTACGGCCCCGAATCGTCGGGTAAAACCACGCTGGCCATTCACGCCATCGCCGAGGCCCAGAAGGCCGGCGGTATCGCCGCCTTCATCGATGCCGAACATGCCTTCGACAGCTTCTACGCCCAGAAACTCGGCGTCGATGTCGACAACCTGCTGATCTCGCAGCCCGACAACGGCGAGCAGGCCCTCGAAATCGCCGACTCGCTGATCCGTTCGAGCGCCATCGACATCATCGTCATCGACTCGGTGGCGGCTCTGACCCCCAAGGCCGAAATCGAAGGCGAGATGGGCGATTCGAAGATGGGTCTGCAGGCCCGGCTCATGTCCCAGGCCCTGCGCAAACTGACCTCGAGCATCTCGAAAACCAAGACCGTCTGCATCTTCATCAACCAGCTGCGCGACAAGATCGGCGTCGTATACGGCAACCCCGAAACCACGACGGGCGGTAATGCCCTGAAGTTCTATGCCTCGGTGCGTATCGACATCCGCCGCATGTCGGTCATCAAGGACGGCGAAGAGCAACTCGGTACCCGGACTAAGGTCAAGGTCGTCAAGAACAAGGTGGCCCCCCCGTTCAAACGCGCCGAATTCGACATCATGTTCGGCGAGGGAATCTCCAAGATCGGCGAAATCATCGACCTGGGTGTCGATTACGGAATCATCAAAAAGGCCGGATCGTGGTTCTCCTATGGCGACCGCAAGATCGGGCAGGGCCGCGATGCCGTCAAGGAGCTGCTCAAGAACGACAAGGCTCTGGCCGACGAAATCGAACAGAAGGTCCGCGAAGCTCTGAAAAACCCTAAAAAAGAGTAGAGTAGCCTATGGGATATACTGCCGAGGATGAAGCCCTGATCAAGGAAAAATGGGACGATCTGCTGCTTTCCTGTACCCGAATCTGCAAGAACGATGAGGACTGGAATCTGATTAAACGCGCGTTTTTCCTCGCCAAGGAGGCTCACGAGGGGGTACGGCGCCGCTCCGGCGAGCCATACCTCCTGCATCCTATTGCAGTAGCCAAGATCGTCATCGAAGAGATCGGTCTGGGCGTCAAGTCGGTCGTCGCCGCACTGCTGCACGATGTCGTCGAAGATACCGAATACACGGTCGAAGACATGGAGCGGATCTTCGGCCCCAAAATCGCCTCGATGGTCGACGGCCTGACCAAAATGTCCGGCGTCTTCAATGCCGACACCTCCGAACAGGCCGAATACTTCCGAAAGGTGCTGCTGACCCTCTCGGACGACGTGCGCGTCATCCTGATCAAGATCGCCGACCGTCTGCACAACATGCGAACCCTCGGCTCGATGCCCCTCAACAAGCAGATCAAGATCACCGGAGAGACGATCTACCTCTTCGCTCCGCTGGCATACCGGCTCGGCCTCTACTCGATCAAAAGCGAGCTGGAAGACCTCTGCATGAAGTACCGCTTCCCGCAGCAATACGCCGAAATCACCCGCAAGCTCCAGGAGAGCGAAGCCTCCCGCAAGGAGTTCATCGACAAGTTCAACGCCCCGATCATCGCCGCCCTGAACCGCGACAACATCAACTACGAAATCTCGGGCCGCGTCAAGAGCGTCTACTCGATCTGGAGCAAAATGCAGCGCAAACAGATCCCCTTCGAGGAGATTTACGACCTGTTTGCCATCCGCATCGTCTTCAAGCCGCTGCCGTTCCCCTCGGAAAAGACCCAATGCTGGCAGATCTACTCGACCATCACCGATATCTACACCCCGAAACCCGACCGGCTCCGGGACTGGATCTCGATGCCAAAGGCCAACGGCTACGAAGCGTTGCACTCGACGGTCATGGGACCCGACGGCGTATGGGTCGAGGTACAGATCCGCACGCAGCGCATGGAGGATATCGCCGAACGCGGATTCGCCGCCCACTGGAAGTACAAACACGCCACAATCTCGCAGGACGAGGATGAATTCGACAAGTGGCTCAAGCAGATCCGCGCCGCGCTGAACAGTCCGACGGAGAATGCAGTCGACTTCCTGGACAACTTCAAGTTATCGCTCTACACGTCGGAGATTGTGGTGTTTACACCGAAAGGAGAGGCCCGGAAAATGCCTTATGGCGCCACGGCCCTCGACTTCGCATACGACATCCACTCGAAGATCGGAAACAACGCCATCAGCGCCAAGATCAATCACAAGCTCGAACCGATCACCACGCAGATCAACAGCGGCGACCAGATCGAGATCATTACGGCCGACAACGCCCGTCCCAAGCCCGAATGGCTCGAAGTGGTCACCACCGCCAAGGCCAAACAAGCCATCAAGAGCTTCCTCAAACGCGAGCGTCAAAACAACATCGAACGCGGCATGCAGATGCTCGACGAACGAATGAAGTCCCTGAATATCAAATTGAGTGGACGCGTTCTGCGTAAAATCGTCCCCATCTACGACTGTAACAACAAAGAGGAGTTATACAGTAAGATCGGTGCCGGCATCGTCACGCTCGAAAACCTTGATAAAGCCCTCAAGGTCAACTCCAAAAGCAAAATACTCAAGTTCTGGACCCTCTTTATTCCCCAGAAGGAGGAGGAGGAAAACGACGATTCGACCGCATCCGAAGGCGATATCACTCCGATTGCAACCGACTCTCCGATCGAACCCCGATTCGAAATCGCCGAGTGCTGCAAACCGATTCCGGGCGACAAGGTCGTCGGTTACAGAGACCCCGCATCGGGCAAAATCATCGTCCACAAGGCTACGTGCGACGAGCTGAACCGCCTGGCCGCCCAATACGGCAAAAATATCGTCAAGGAGGAGATCAAATGGTCGCAGCACAAGGCCATGTCCTACCTGGTTACCACGGAGTTGCGCGGAATCGACCGCCAGGGCCTGCTGCTTGATCTGGCTACGGTCGTCACCAACGACTTCAACATCAATATCCGCGAAGTCAACATCCACAGCCATGACGGAATCTTCGAAGGCAATGTCAGCCTCTACGTAAAGGATGCCGAAAGCCTGAATGCCGTCATGGACAAATTGCGTCAGATAAAAGGCATCGAAACCGTCAAACGAACCATGAACTGATGTCCGCATGGAGGATTTCTCGACGATATTATGGGTCGTGATCATCGTGGGCGCGATGATCTACAACTCCCTTTCCAAAGCCCGCAAAACACGCGGAAAGGAGGGAAACAACCCGTCCGGACACGGAGAGGCCTGGCCCTCGATTCCCTGGAACAACGAGGATACCGCCCCCCAAAGTTCCGAAACCGCCACAACTTCCCGAATACCGACCTCAATCCCAACATTTGAGAACAGTCCTCAGACCGGAAACAATAGATCTCCCATATCCGACGCCAACGTTCCAACACCTCGGACCACAACCGCTCCGAACGGTCACAGCAGCGTCTTGCGGAAAGAAACCGACCGGACTCCCCGAAGCAACATCGAAAGGGGGTTGCAAACGGAATTCGACCGGAAAGCGCAACCCCAAGATCCCGATCAATTGCCGTATCGAGAAACCCGCCGCAATCCGATACCGAGCAGCGAGAGCCGACAAACTCAAACGCCTGTTCCGGATGCTGTTCCGGACGAATACCAAAGTCTGGAGGAGATCTCCATCGAAGAGTACATTCCCGAATATGAAACAGCGGAAACGTCAGAATGTACGGATTTCGATTGTTCCATGACTCGAAACAACATTTCCGGCGACCTGAAGCAGAAAGCCGAGGGTGAACCCGCTTTTCCAAAGCCCCCCGGAAAAAGTATGCGAAAAGGCCAAGAGAACATTACGGAACTGGTCGAGGAGTTCGATTTGCGCCGTGCAGTCATCTATTCCGAGATTCTGAAGCCCAAATTTGAGGACTAAATCGGAACTCTGCCAATCGCGCGAATCCAACAATACCGGAAAGAAACCACTTCAATGCCAACCGGCTCCGAGACAAGCCGTCAATATGCCGTATATGCGAGCTCCAGTACACCCCCAAAATCCTTGCAGGCCCCAAGCCAAGAAGAAACTGTTGACGGGAAGAGTTAGCGAAGAATCAAAGGTAAACAGCAATTGAAGGCTGACAAGATGAAGACAACAGAGACACAAAACCATAAAAAATAAACCATATGGCAACGATTTTTTCACGCATCATCGCAGGGGAGATCCCTTCGTACAAAGTGGCCGAAGATGACCGCTATTATGCATTTCTGGACATCAATCCACTCACCAAAGGTCACACGCTGATCGTCCCCAAACAGGAGGTCGACTACCTGTTCGATCTCGATGACGAGACCCTGGCCGGCATGATGATCTTCGCCAAAAGGGTAGCTGCAAAAATCCAGCGCGAAATAGCTTGCAAAAAGGTTGCAGTTGTCGTTTTAGGCCTCGAAGTTCCCCATGCACACATCCATTTAATCCCCATTCAGAGCGAAAATGACGTCGATTTCCACCGCGAAAAGCTCAAATTGACACCAGAAGAGTTTCAAGAAATCGCCAATAAACTCGCAAAATAGGCGACTGTTAATAAACAGATAAATCTCTGTAAGAGAGCCGGATTGTTAATCTGAATAACAGTCCGGCTCTTTTATATTTAACATAATGTAGTCGAAATCCGAGATTGTTAATAAAATAAGTTCATGTTCGGCTTTAAATATTGGAAATTTACTTTTTCAGGGGGTAAATAGGGTAGTTATTTTACAATTGTAAAACACGAGAACTGTTCAATTTCCATTTGTAATTACATTTGTAAATAAAACTTCTGTTAAAATCGTTGTTAATTGTTACTTTTGTTAATTACATTAGTAGCGCAGTAAATCGTTCGTCTAAGTCACCAAAAGAGCGGTTAAATGATTAAATTAACACCAGAGCAATAGCTGATTTCCATATATTTACAAGAACTAATTAAAGTTTATTTAAGGGAATATAAAGCAGGTGAGGCAAAAATACGACGAACAAACAGAACCAGCACAATATGTCATAATAATAATAATCTGGTTATCAATGGAAAATATATATTTAACGAAAGAATTCATTTAAATAATCACGCAGAAGTATTTTAACCATATCTTCGATTTTACTTTTGTAAACTTTATCAACAGTTATTAACATTTTACAAATGTAGAATTTTCTTGTTTTACAAAAGAAAAAAGTTTATATTTGTAAAAAATTACGCTGATGAGGGAAAAATTGCTCGAATTGTTGAATCGCGAAGGTTTAAGGCCGAGCCAACTGGCAGACATGCTTGAAATCAATCCTGCTGGAATCTCGCATATTCTTGCTGGACGAAACAAACCGAGTTTCGAACTGCTCCAAAAAATTCTCAGACGGTTCCCCCGAATCAACCCCGACTGGCTGTTGCTCGATTCCGATCAAATGTATCGAAGTGACATCTCACATGAGACTCCGGTGAACTCGGTGAACGCCTCGTTGGCTTCTGGCAGAACGCCCGCAAACCGAAACATCGGAAATGATCTGGGTTTGTTTGCCGATTCCTCCAAAAACGAGAATCATGCTTCAACATCGACAATCGGACCAAACTCCGAAGCTGCGACGGTTGATTCCGCATCGGACATCCGAGTGTCCGCGCCACACAAAGCCGCCGTGAAGAGGATTGTCATCTTCTACGATGATCAGACCTTTGAAACTTACACGCCAACTTCCAAGTAACGGATCCTCCCGGCGGAGATCTCCGCATGACAACATCCATTTAGCCTGGAAGCAAACCGGCTCGTCCGACCATATGACAAAACGCCGAGTTTTTCTGCGAACCTCCCAATACGTCAAATACACGCTGCTCCAGGCTCCAGGAGCGCGATCGTCACGATCCATTGTTCACACGATTCAAAATATTGCATTCTCGGAGCGTTAAAAAAAAGATACGATCCGCCGGAAAGCAAGCCAACATCCTCATTACAAACGCTTCGGGCAAACCTGCCGGGCCGAATTATCCTGCACGGACATAACCGCAAAATAAAAGCCTCCGGGGAGAATTTATTTCCAAAAACCACGGATAAGGAATATTCTGGCATTACGAAATTGACAAACTTGCCTTCTCACGTTAAATATTCTGGATGAAATAATATTTATATTATGTTAAATAACAAATACCCGATAACCGATCTGGATATTCGGCCGGCTCAGACTACTGCTCGACAATGAATCTGAACTGGACGTAGGAAATACGATCGTATAGATGCGAAAAAAGAGCGTCGGGAGGTACTTGTCCCCGAAACAGAGCGCAAATCCTCCCATTATTTATTACCTTTGCGGGAAATTCGAAACGTGCATCCCGATTGTATGATCCGCCGTTTCCGCCGAACATGCCTATGAAAAAAACAGCCATACTCTGGATCATCGTCCTCGTCTGCGCCTCCTGCACCACAAAGCCGGCAACCGATGAACAAACCCTGTATGTCTCGATTCTTCCCCTGAAAAACATCATCGAAAATATTGTCGGTCAGGATCTTGACATCAATGTTCTCGTCCCTGCAGGCGCAAGTCCCGAAACCTTCGAGCCCACTCCCAAACAGGTCGTGGAACTCAACAAGGCCAAAATGATCTTCAACGTCGGTCTGATTGATTTCGAGACATCGCTGCTCTCCCGAATCCAGGATCGCTCGAAAATCGTCGATTTGAGCCAGGGCATAGAACTGATTGAGGGAACCTGCTCCCATGGCGCAGCCAACAAGGCCGCCAATCGGGACGAAACCTCCGGAAACACCCATGCCCACGGAGTGGATCCCCACATCTGGACATCCCCGCAAGCCCTGCAGATCATGGCCAAGAATGCCTATGAAGCCATCCGAAAGGTCTATCCCGATTCGGTCCGGTACGAGGCTAATTTCAAGCGCCTGATGCAGCAACTCCGCGAGCTGGATACCCGAACACGCGAAAAGATCGAGCGGAGTGGAATCCGCTACTTCATCGTATACCACCCCGCCCTCACCTACTACGCCCGCGACTACGGGATCGAACAGGTCGCCATCGAAGCCGAAGGCAAGGAGCCCTCGGCCAGACGATTGGCCGGAATCATCCGAAACGCCCGCAAGGATGGTGTACGCAAGATATTCTATCAGAACCAGTTCCCGGCATCCGTCGTCGAGATCATCGCCCGAGATATCCAGGCCAGCTATATCGAGATCAATCCCCTCGAAGAGCAGGTCATCCCGAACATCGACCGGATCACCGACTTAATCACCGAACCATGAATCTGGTCACACTCCACGACGTAAGCGTCTCCTACGAGGGTTACGAAGCCCTTCAGCATGTCAATCTGGCGATCGGCGAGCACGATTTTCTCGGAGTCATCGGACCCAACGGAGGCGGCAAGACGACCCTCGTCAAGGCCATTCTCGGGACAGTCCCCCACTCCGGAACCATCGACTTTGCGCCGGAACTCTTCCGCGGACGCGAACGGCTGATCGGATACATGCCTCAGATCTCGAATTTCGACCGGGCCTTCCCGATCTCGGTTTTCGAGGTCGTCCTCTCCGGACTGCAGGGCCGGCGCGGATTCCGGTCGCGCTATTCGCGTGAGGACAAGCGACTGGCCATGGAACTGATCGAACATTCGGGGCTCGGAACCGTAGCCAGACACCCCATCGGAGAGATCTCGGGCGGACAGATGCAACGCGCCCTGCTGGCCCGGGCCATTATCTCCGACCCGCGGCTGCTGATCCTGGATGAACCGGCCAATTTCGTGGACAATCAGTTCGAAAAGGAGTTGTATCACACGCTTCGCGAACTGAACCAGCGCATGGCCATCGTCATGGTCTCGCACGATATCGGGACCATCACCAGCGTCGTCAAGGAGATCGTCTGCGTCAACCGACACGTGCATCGCCACCACTCGAACATCCTCACTCAGGAACAATTGCGCAACTACGACTGCCCGATTCAGATCATCACCCACGGCACTGTTCCGCACACCGTCCTGGAGCATCATCCGGGCGACTGCTGTCCCGATCACGAATAAAGCGGCCGAAAAAACGGCTTGAAACAACAAAGGGAGGAGAATCGTGAGATTCTCCTCCCTTTATTTGATGGACGAAAGTGATCGCCCACCCTACTCTCCGGACCGGCAATTCCGGATTGCACCGGGCCCGACGAGTGTCTTCTACTTGGCCTCGTTGATCTTGCTCAACTTCTCGAACAGCTTGCCGAACGAATCCTCAATCTCGGCGCGAAGTGCTGCGTAATGCTTGCGGACCAGCGAGCGGTTGTGCGGCTCGGCCGGATTCATAGCCTTGACGAACAGATCGTTGCGGACAGCTACAGCCTCCTGCATCACCTCGAAGATCTCCTTCTCCTTCGAGGGCTGGAAGCAGATTGCCATGTCGCAGTCGAATACAACCTCCTCGAGGCGGTAGTCGATCTCCTTCTTCAGGGTACGTAAATTTGCCATTGTATCTTGGTTTTGAAATTTTTGCTTCGACAAAGGTAGCAAATCCTTTCGGATTAACAAACGGTTTCCCGCTTCGAGCGCCTTTTTTTGAGTGCCGCAGACCGATTCGCTCCGCGGATTCCGCCCCAAAGCCATCCCCACCCCGAAACGATCTCCCATGCGGGCCCTGTCGCAGGCCCCGAAGCCCCACAAAGCCCCCGGCATCCGAAGCCTCCAAAGCCCCGAATCAGGCCCCGAAACGGCCGAGGTCCCGGTTTCCGACAGCGCTTCCGCATCTTCCGAACCGCCGTCTGACAAACGAGCCCGACCTTGTACAGGGCCGGGCTCGTCGGACATCGTTTCCGAACAATTACATCCGTTCGAGATCCTTGTAAGTCTTCTTCGTGGCACGAGCCGCCTTTTTGGCCGCTTTGGCCTCTTTTTTGGCAATCTTTTTAGCGGCCTTTTCCTGAGCACGGGCAATCTTCGCCGCCTTGCGCGCATCCCGCTTGGCAAGCCGGTCGACAGCCTTCGAATCCTTCTTGACGGCCTGCGAGGTCTCGCGCATCTCCCTGCGGGCCTCACCCTTGTCCGGCATCTCGACGATCACCCCGTTGACATCCTCCTCGACCACCACATAATCCTGAGCCGGAGCCGGTTGCGGAGCCGGAGCGGGCTTCCGGACCAGCGTACGCTGCTCGACCATACGGTCCGTCGCATAGCCGATCATCACCTCGACCCGCCGCATCGGAGGCAGAATCTGCTCGGCCAGGTAGTTCCATACGGCCGGATTGCGCTTCAAGGCCTGCTCCTTGGCCATCGGAGCCTGTGTGCCGTCGACGATCTGCAGCACCATCGAACGGTCGGGAACCGACGAGGCCGCAATCGCCGCATGGGTCGCCGTCCAATCCTCGGCGACGGATTTCACCGTCACGTTGTAATGCTTCGAGAAATCGTACTTCGCATCGACGTACGCCTTGAAATCGTTCGCACGCTGTGCCGCCAGCTTCTCGTTGAAGGTCACGCTGCCGTCCGGCGAAGCATACCCCGTAATGATCACCTCACAGACCCGGCGCGTGGTATCCTGCATCAGCCCCTCGACGAACGAATTCATCTCATTCAGAGCCTGCGTGTTGCCCTTCAGCGCTGCGTTGAGCTTCGCCACACTGATCCGGTAATGGATCGAATAATCCACGTCGTCCATGCTTCGGATCACATAGCGGCGGACCAGGTAGTCGCCCTCCATCTTCTCCGACATCATCACGGTATCGGCGGCAGGACCCGCCGTCTTGACCGCCGTCTGCGCCGTCGCTCCGGCAGCGCCCATCATCGCAACCGAAAGTGCGATGGTTGATACGATTGTTTTCACGATTGTTGAGTGTTGGTTTACAACCCCCTCCGTTCGCAAGTTTCGTACCACAAAGGCGTCCCGGTCCGAATGCCGCAGCCTGCGGTCCGGAGACGAAAGACGGAAGCCCCGAACTTCGGAACTTCCGCCTTCAGTGTCGGTGGGGCGGTTCCGGACCGAACTCCCCCACCCTTTGTTTGCGCTCCGGACGGCTACATACGCTCCGGCACGTCGATGCCCAGCAGCGCCATGCCCTTGCGGATGACACGTGCCACCTGTCGGGCCAGCGCCAGACGCATGCCGCGAACCGCCGCATCCTCCTCCTTGAGGATCGAATGATCGTGGTAGTAGCCGTTGAACTGCTTGGCCAGATCGTAGACGTAGGCACCGATGATCGACGGCGCGAAATTCTCGCCCGCGGACTTCACCGTGGCCGGATACTCCGTCAGCATCTTCACCAGGTCGATCTCCTCGGGGAGCATCCGCACCTCCGCACCGATCTCCCGCGAGGCCTCTACCCCGCTTTCGGCCGCCTTGCGCAGCACCGAGCAGATCCGCGCATGGGTATACTGGATGAAGGGGCCCGTATTGCCGTTGAAATCGATCGATTCGCGCGGGTCGAACAGCATCGTCTTCTTCGGGTCAACCTTCAGGATGAAATACTTCAGCGCGCCGAGACCCACCATCGTCGAGACGGCATTGGCCTCCTCTTCCGAGCAGCCGTCCAGCTTGCCCAGTTCGGCCGACATCTCGCGGGCCGTCTTCACCATATCGGCGATCAGATCGTCGGCATCGACGACCGTACCCTCGCGCGACTTCATCTTGCCCTCGGGAAGCTCCACCATGCCGTACGAAAGGTGCGTGATGTGGTCGCTCCACTCGGCATAGCCCAGCTTCTTCAGCACCAGTTTCAGCACCTGGAAGTGGTAGTTCTGCTCGTTGCCCACCACGTAGATCATGTCGTCGAGCTTGTTGTCCTCGAAACGGCGGTAGGCCGTGCCCAGATCCTGCGTCATGTAGACCGACGTACCGTCGCCGCGCAGCAGCAGCTTTTCGTCCAGCCCGTCGTTGCGCAAGTCGATCCACACCGAGTTGTCCTCCCGGCGGTAGAAGACGCCCTTCTTCAGCCCCTCCTCGACGAGCGACTTGCCCAGCAGGTAGGTCTGCGACTCGTAATAGACCTTGTCGAAATCGACGCCCAGCGCCTTGTACGTCACGTCGAAGCCCGCATAGACCCAGCTGTTCATCGTCTCCCAGAGCGAGTAGACCTCGGGATCCTTCGCCTCCCACTTGCGCAGCATCTCCTGGGCCTGACGCATGATCGGGGCATTCTTCTTGGCCTCCTCCTCGCTCTGACCCTGAGCCATCAGCTCCTTGATCTGAGCCTTGTAGTGCTTGTCGAACTCGACGTAGTACTTGCCCACCAGATGGTCGCCCTTCATGCCCGACGATTCGGGCGTCTCGCCCCCGCCGTAGAGCTTCCACGCCAGCATCGACTTGCAGATATGGATGCCGCGGTCGTTGACCAGATTGGCCTTGATGACCGTATGGCCGTTGGCCTTGAGGATCTGCGCCACGGAGTAGCCCAGCAGGTTGTTGCGGATATGCCCCAGGTGAAGCGGTTTGTTGGTATTGGGCGACGAGTATTCGATCATGATCGTGCGACCCGTCGCCGGAGCCTCGCCGAAGTGTTCGTCGGCGGCCAGTTCCGTGAAGCGGCCCGTCCAGAACGAGGCGTCCAGCACCAGATTCAGGAAGCCCTTGATCACGTTGAAGGAGCGGATCTCGGGCACGTTGTCCACCATGTACTGGCCGATCTCCTGAGCCGTCGCCTCGGGCGATTTGCGACTGCGTCGCAGCAGCGGGAAGGTCACCAGCGTATAGTCGCCCTCGAATTCACGACGCGTCTTCTGAATCTGCAGCGCTTCGTCGCCCAGCGGTCCGTAAAGCGCTTCGACCGAGCGCCGAACCGCCTCCGTAAGATAGCTTTCGATATTCATGTCCGTTTGATTTTGACCGCAAATTTAACGCTTTTCGCCGAATAACCAATTCCTTCCGGCCCTTTCTTTTTGCAATTGCCCGCCGATGCATTATCTTTGTGGGCTGAATCACCCCTGAACACATTCCATGGAAATTCTGATCATCCTCCTCCTGATTCTGCTCAACGGGCTCTTCGCCATGTCGGAAATGGCGCTCGTGTCGGCCCGCAAGTCGAATCTCGAGATGCAGGCCCGCCAAGGCAGCCGCGGAGCCCGACAGGCCCTGCGACTGGCCAAGGATCCCGACCGCTTCCTCTCCACCGTACAGATCGGCATCACACTGATCGGCATCCTCACGGGTATCTACTCCGGCGACACGCTCGCCGCACGCTTCGGCGAGGAACTCGCCCGGCTGGGGATCCCGCTGCGCACGGCCACGGCCATCGCTCAGGTCGTCATCGTGATCGTCGTCACCTACCTGACGATCATCTTCGGCGAGCTGGTCCCCAAGCGCATCGGCATGAATGCCGCCGAAAAGGCCGCCTCGATCGTTGCCCGGCCCATGAGCCTGCTCTCGACCATCGCGTCGCCGTTCGTCTGGCTGCTGGCCCAAAGCACCTCCGGCATAACCCGCCTGCTGGGACTCCAGAAGACCGAGAGCAAGGTCACCGAGGCCGAAATCCGCTCGATCATCCAGGAGGGCGCCGAGGACGGCGAGGTCCAGCAGGTCGAACAGCAGATCGTCGGCCGCGTCTTCTCGCTCGGCGACCGAACCGTCGAATCGATCATGACCCACCGCAGCGAAATCGCCTGGATCGACGTCTCGATGTCGGTCGACGAAATCAACCGAATCGTCGCCCAGTCGCCCCACAACCGCTATCCGGTCGGCGACGGAAGCCTCGACAAACTGCTCGGCGTGGTCTATCTGAAGGACCTCTTCCTCCACCTCAACCAGACAGGATTCGACATCCGCACGATCCTCACCCCCGGGAAGTTCTTCCACGAGGAGTTCGAGGTCTACAATGCCCTCGAACAGCTGCGCACCGAACAGCTCGGCTACGGCATCATCTGCGACGAATTCGGCGTTACGCGCGGCATCATCACCCTGAAGGACATCTTCGAGGCGCTGGTCGGCGAACTGCCCGATCCGCGCGAGGAGCCCGACATCGTCCGCCGCGACGACGGCAGTTCGCTCATCGACGGACAGTGCCCCTTCTACGACTTCCTGGCCGCTTACGGCATCGAGGACGACATCCCGGCCAATGCCTACAACACGGTCAGCGGACTGATTCTCGACCTGCTGGGCCACATCCCCACGACGGGCGAAAAGATCGAATGGCGCGGCTTCACGTTCGAGGTCGTCGACATGGACGGCGCCCGCATCGACAAACTGCTGGTCATCTATCACAAACCCAAGAGCGACGAGGAGGAAGCATGAAAATCGCCGATATTGATCTCGGAGAACGGCCGCTGCTGCTGGCTCCGATGGAGGACGTCACCGATCCTTCGTTCCGCTACATGTGCAAACGCTTCGGCGCCGATGTCGTCTACACGGAGTTCATCTCCTCGGACGGTCTGATCCGCGACGCCGCCAAATCGCTCAAAAAGCTCGAAATCGACGACGCCGAACGCCCCGTCGGCATCCAGATCTACGGCCATCTGATCGAACCCATGGTCGAGGCCGCCCGCATGGCCGAAGCCGCCCGACCCGACATCATCGACATCAACTTCGGATGCCCGGTGAAGAAGATCGCCGGCCGCGGCGCCGGTTCAGGCATGATGCGCACGCCGGATCTGATGGTCGAAATGACGCGCCAGATCGTCCGCGCCGTCCATACCCCCGTGACGGTCAAGACCCGCCTGGGATGGGACGACAACTCGAAAAACATCGAGGAGATCGCCCTCCGTCTGCAGGATGTCGGCATCGCCGCCCTGACGATTCACGGCCGCACACGTGCCCAAATGTACCGCGGCGAAGCCGACTGGACACTGATCGGCGCCGTGAAGAACAATCCCCGGATTCATATCCCGATCATCGGAAACGGCGACGTCGATTCGGGGCCCAAAGCCCGCGAAATGTTCGACCGCTACGGCGTCGACGGCGTGATGATCGGCCGCGCCACCTACGGTCGTCCCTGGATCTTCCGCGAAGTGAAGCACTATCTCGCCACGGGCGAGGTCCTGCCCCAGCCGTCGGTCGTGGAGCGGGTCGCCATCGCCAAGGAACATCTGCGCAAATCACTCGAAATCAAGGGTGATCACGTCGGAATTCTCGAAATGCGGCGCCACCTGACCAACTACTTCAAGGGGCTGCCCGATTTCAAGCAGACACGGTTGAAACTGGTCACCTCGCTCGACATCGACGAACTCTTCGCAACGCTCGACTACATCGCCGAACGTTGGGGCGGATACGATCTGTCGGGAGCCGTTCCGGCACCGCTTTCGCACGATCTCTGACGTCAAGGAGGAGATCCCGCCCCGACACGCCAAAGCCAATCGGACCACGGCGTGCCGTCTCCCGTCGCAACAGATCCATTTCGCCCGGCCGCAACCTCGGCCGTTGTCCCGCAGGACGCACGGCCGGCCCCGGCACCTCCGCCCTTTCACACCAAAAAGCCGCCTCCTCTGCAGGAGACGGCTTTTCTGCACCGGGAGGAACGATCCCCCACCCGAACCGTGCCGCTGCCCTTACAACAGCACCCGCTCGATATAGGCCTTGTAGTCCTTGACCACCGGTTTGTAGTTTTCGTCCTCGAAGAGCGGCGACGAGATCAGGAAGTCGGCCGACGACCGGTTGATCGCCGTCGGAACATTATACAACGTTGCCACACGCAGCAAGGCTTTCACGTCGACGTCGTGCGGCTGTGCCGACATCGGATCCCAGAAGAAGATCAGGGCATGGATCTTTCCGTCGGCAATCAGCGAGCCCAGCTGCTGGTCACCGCCGAGCGGACCCGATTTCAAAAGCGTAATTTCCAATTCGGGAGCCGGATTTTCGGCTGTTTCCCGTTCCGCATGATGGGCACGGAGCGTACGCTCCACCATTTTGCCCGTCGTTCCCGTACACACCAGGTGATGACGGCTCAGCTTTTCGCTGTTCCAGTCCACCCATTCCGCCAGGTCGCGCTTCATGTTGTCGTGCGCAACCAGGGCCAACACTTTCGAATGTTTTTCCATATCCCCTCTGTTTTAATGATTGAACCGATACCGGTTCGGTCGAATCTTCGTCTTTACTTGGTTTCGGGTTCCTCGACGGAAGCGGCTTCGCCCTCCTCGCTCGGGAGCTTGAACTCCGTAAAGCCCGCACCGACGAGGATGTTGTACCACGCAAAGCACTTCTTGATGTCCGAGACGTGCACCCGATCGCGGTCATACTCGGGCAACACCTCGGCAAAGGCCGCCTTGAGCTGTTCGGGCGTCGACTTGGGGCTGATGGCCTCCTTGCCGCCCGTATGCGCGTAGATGCGCGTGAAGACATCGGCAAGCGCGATGTCATCCCCCTCGGTGAACATCGAAATGTCGGACAGGGCGCTCACCCGCGCACTTGCCGAAGCATTCATCCGATGACCGTCCAGCAGCGACTCCACGATCACGCCGCGCGTCGACTGCGCCACATATTTATACAGTCCGGGTTGGCCCGAAATGGCCAGAATCTCTTTCAGTTCCATAGTTTCTTCTTGATGTTGATTAGGTTCGAAAATCCGGTTTGACTATTCATTCTTCACATGGACATCCATCTGCGGGAAGGGGAAGCTGATTCCCGCCCGGGGAAGTTCCTTGTAGAAACGTTCGTTGTATTCGTAAAAGACGGTCCAATAGTCCGCATTGGCCGTCCACGCCCGGATGGTCAGATTCACCGAGCTGTCGGCCAGTGCCGCCACCCAGACCACCGGAGCCGGATCCTGATGAATCCGCGGATCGGCCGTCAGCATGGCCAGAATCGTCTGACGCGCCACATCCACGTCGTCACCGTAGGAGATCCCCACCGTCCAGTCCACACGCCGGTCGTCGGCCGTCGTGTAGTTGTCGATGATGGCCGTGGCGATCGAGTTGTTCGGGATGTAGATCGTCTGGTTGTCGTTGGTGGTGATGACCGTCGAGAAGAGTTTGATCTCGCGCACCGTACCCGACTGGCCCTGGGCCGAGATGTAGTCGCCCACGCGGTAGGGTTTCATCACGAGGATCATCACGCCGCCGGCAAAGTTTTGCGCCGTACCGCTCAATGCCATACCGATGGCCAGCGTGGCGGCCGAAGCCACGGCGATGAGCGAGGTGACGTTCACACCGAGCGTCGAGACGACGATCAGCACCAGCAGCAGTGTGAAGATCGCCCGCACGGAGCTCCGCGTGAAGGCCCGCAGCGAAAGATCCACCTTGCGATGCTCCATCGCCACGTCGATCAGCCGCACCAGACGCCGCATCAGCCAGCGTCCGATATAATAGATGACCAGTGCGATGACGATCTTGATGACCACCCACAGTGCTTCCGACAGCAGATTCTGCGCCACCTGGCTGAAATCCAGATTCATCAGTCGGTTGACCGTCTGGGCGAAGTTCGCCTTCTGAATGCTGTCCGGCACGATCAGCGGTCCGGCCGGTTCTTCGGCTGCAAAAGCCGCAAGGAATCTCCACATAACTTCTCGTTGTTTTACGCCTCTACCCGCAAAAATGCCTCCAGAAGCTCATTTTACCCGCGGGAATCACCATTTTACCTGCAAAAATAACCAAAAAAAGCAGAACTTTATTAACTTTGTCTACGCTTTTTGCCCAAACCCCAAAATCCATTCAGCGGAACCATGCAGAACAACGTCGAAATCATTCAGATAAACATCTCCGGCGAAGACAAGCCCGGCATGACCTCGTCGCTCACCGAGATCCTCGCCCGCTACGACGCCTTCATCCTCGACATCGGCCAGGCCAACATCCACCAGTCGCTCACACTCGGAATCCTGATCAAGACCACGGCCGACAAATCGGGATTCATCATGAAGGAGCTTCTGTTCAAGGCTTCGGAGCTGGGCGTGATGATCCGCTTCACCCCCATCTCCGAGGAGAAGTACAACGACTGGGTGAGCCGTCAGGGCAAAAACCGATACATCATCACGCTGCTCGGACGCACGGTCACCGCCCGCCACATCGCCGAAGTGACAAAGGTCGTCGCCGAACACGGTCTGAA
The DNA here is from genome assembly GCA_944321945.1 of uncultured Alistipes sp. Taxonomy (GTDB): domain Bacteria; phylum Bacteroidota; class Bacteroidia; order Bacteroidales; family Rikenellaceae; genus Alistipes. Next base: position 182,983 of record CALUNE010000002.1, on the reverse strand, counting down.
CATCGACGCCATCAAGCGTCTGACGGGCCGCATGCCCCTCAAGGAGGACAACCGAGCCGCCAAATCCTGCATCGAACTCTCCGTGCGCGGATCACTCACCGACCAGGAGCGAAGCACCATGCACGAAGGATTCATGAACCTCTCGGAGATCGGCCTCGACGTCTCGTTCCAGAAGGACGACATCTACCGCCGCAGCCGGCGTCTGATCTGCTTCGACATGGATTCGACGCTCATCGAAACCGAGGTGATCGACGAACTGGCCGAACGGGCCGGCGTCGGAGAGCAGGTCCGCGAAATCACGGCCAGCGCCATGCGCGGCGAAATCGACTTCCGCGAAAGCTTCACGCGCCGCGTCGCCCTGCTCAAGGGGCTCGACGTCTCGGTCATGGAGGACATCGCCCGCAACCTACCCATCACCGAGGGGCTCGAACGCATGATGACCATCCTCAAGCGCGTCGGCTACAAAACCGCCATCCTCTCGGGCGGATTCACCTACTTCGGCAACTACCTCCGCCAGAAATACGGCTTCGACTACGTCTACGCCAACGAACTCGAAATCGAAAACGGACACCTTACGGGCCGTTACGTCGGCGAGGTGGTCGACGGCCGCCGCAAGGCCGAACTGCTGCGGCTGCTCTGCCAGTTCGAATCGATCAACATCGCGCAGTCGGTGGCCGTCGGCGACGGAGCCAACGACCTGCCGATGCTCAACCTGGCCGGTCTGGGCATCGCCTTCCACGCCAAACCCAAGGTCAAGGCCACGGCCCGACAGTCGATCTCGACCATCGGCCTCGACGGAATCCTCTACTTCCTCGGGCTGAAGGATTCACGCATCGAGGCGTGACCGGCCGCCTTCCACAGCCTGCCCCGGACCACCCTATCCGGAAATCATGAGTTTGAGAAACAGCATCAGAACGCCTCTACGACGGATCGCCAGGGCCCTGCTCCTGGCGATCTCCATTCCATGTGCGACGGCGTGCTACGACTCACGGTTCGGAACCCCGCAACCCGAAGAGTCGCAAGAACCCGCTACGGAACTCATCGCCCACATCAGAAAAATTTTCACCGGAACACCCACCACCATACCCGATGATATCACCGTCAAGGGGCTGGTCACCACGTCGGACCGGGCCGGAAACTTCTATCGCACGCTCTGCATCGAACAGGACGGGGCCGCACTGGAGATCCTGGCCGGGATCGATCAGCTGCACAACGACTTCCCGATCGGATGCCGGGTGACGGTCCACCTCGGAGGTCTCACCCTGGCCGAAAGGCTCGGCGTCCTGCAGGTCGGCAACCGCCCCGATGCCGGCAGCGGCTATGAGGTCGACTATCTCGGTTCGCGGGCCGCTCTCGACCGGGTGATCGCCCGTTGCTCGGAAAAGCTCGAGGAACCCGTACCGGCTTCCCTGACAATCCCCGAACTGACTGCGGAACGGTGCGGTACGCTTGTCCGCATCACGGGGCTTCTCCATCAGCCCGAAATCTCCGGAAACCGGCAGTGGAGCGGATACCGCTGTTTCGTCGATCAGGAGGGAAATCGCATCTACACCTACGTCCGCACGTATGCCGATTTCGCCGACGAAGAGATTCCCGAACAGACCGTCTCACTGACCGGCATTCTTCAATACGACGCCTCGGGCGACGGGCGTTTTCTGCTCAAATTGCGCGATGAGGGGGATTGCGTATATTAGTCTGCTGCTCGCCGTTGGCTGCGACCTTGCATCAACGGCCGACTTCGGCGAGGTTCCCGCGGAATCCCGGCTTTCGATCGCCGGTCTGAAGACCCTGTGCGACGGCCGGACAAGTGTCACCGTCACCCGCGATGCAATCATTCGGGGACAGGTCGTGGCCAACGATCTTTACGGAGAGTTTGACCGCGAAATCATGATTCAGGATCCGAGCGGCGGGATCTCCGTTGCCCTTGAAGGCGAAAATCTGGCCGAACGGTTCTCCTTCGGGACTGAAGTCGAAGTGCGGTGCAACGGGCTCGTACTCCGCGACTACGGCGGAAAAATCGAACTCGGAGCAGCTCCCGACCCATACGGGAACACCACCATACCGGCCGAAGAGATCGACCGCTACGTCCGTATGCTGGGACAGAGCGAAACCCCGCCCCGTTCCCGCGATCTGACATTCGGGGAGGTGACGAGTGAGCACATCGACACCCGCGTCCGCTTCCGCAATGTCCGCTTCGTCGAATCCGGCGCGCACTGGTGTGATACGGACCCCGAAACCGGACGAGTGACAACCACCGAGCGGGAAATCGTCGACACGAACGGCAATCGATTCACGGTGAGGACCTACCGCGGTTGCAGCTATGCGACGGAGACGTTGCCGGAAGGGATGGGATCTCTCACCGGAGTAATCGACTACTTCGGCGGAAAGTTTTCGCTGCGCGTCACCTTCCATGAAATGGAATTCCCGAGCGAAAGTCAGCGCTGACCGATGGATGAAAGAGGCCGCCGAAGCTCCCGCGACGTCCGGAGACGAGCGCCCTATCGTTGAAGGGCCTCCCAGAGCATGTCTTTCAGCTGCTGGATATTCAGGCCCGAAACCGACGAAATGAAGATCGACGGGATGCCCTCGGGCAGGTGCGAACGCATCTGCGCAATCAGTTCGTCGTCGAGCATATCACACTTCGTCACGGCCAGAAGACGCTGCTTGTCAAGAAGTTCGGGGTTATACTGCGTCAGTTCGCCCAGCAGAATCTCGTAATCGCGGCAAATGTCGTCGCTGTCAGCCGGGATCATGAACAGCAGCACCGAGTTGCGTTCGATATGGCGCAGAAAGCGGGTGCCGAGGCCGCGGCCTTCGTGCGCCCCTTCGATGATGCCCGGGATATCGGCCATGACGAACGACTTGTGGTCGCGCACCTCGACGATGCCCAGATTCGGCTCCAGCGTCGTGAAGGCGTAGTTGGCGATCTTGGGTTTGGCGGCCGAGACGACCGACAGCAGGGTCGATTTTCCGGCATTGGGGAAGCCCACCAGTCCGACGTCGGCCAGCACCTTCAGCTCCAGCACAAAGGCCCCTTCGTCGCCCTCCTCGCCCGGCTGGGCATAGCGCGGCGTCTGGTTGGTGGCACTCTTGAAGTGCCAGTTGCCGAGGCCTCCGCGGCCGCCCTTGAGCAGCACGAGGCGTTCGCCGTCGGCGGTCACCTCCCCCACCGTTTCGAGACTCGTCGTACCGTCCTCATGCTCCACCACGCGGCGGGCCACCGTGCCCAGCGGCACCGGGATGACGATATCCCGGGCATCCTTGCCCGACGAACGGGCTCCCGAGCCGTTTTCGCCGTCCTCGGCAAACTGGTGGCGCTGGTATTTGAGGTGGATCAGCGTCCAGTACTGGCGGTCGCCGACCAGCACGATGCTGCCGCCCTTGCCGCCATCGCCGCCGTCGGGTCCTCCGAAGGCCACGAACTTCTCGCGCCGGAAGTGGGCCGAGCCGGCACCGCCGTGACCCGAACGGGCGAATATCTTGACGTAATCCACAAAATTCGATCCTGCCATACGCTGCGTGTTTAAAGGGTTTCACAACTTCCGGAGCCTCGGATGTCGGTTCCGGATGTGAATTCGCCTGCAAAGATAGTACAAAAAATGCAGACCGCGAAAACGGTCTGCACAAGGGGTCAATTTTCAGACGATGCAAGGGAGGGGGGCGATGCGGATTGCCACAAGCACATCGGGCCGTCACAGCGGTCCGGTACCAGGCGATCCGTCCGCCGGCAGGCCACCGGTTGGGTTCTGACCGGATTCCGACCCGCCGGAAGCCGCGCCCGTCCGTTCACACCCGCACCGTCCGTTCACACCCGCACCGTTCGTTCACACCCGCACCGTTCGGACATTAGGTTGCTCAGACGTGGACCGTCCAAACAAGGGCGCCCAGACGTGGGCTGCCACGTAGTCGCCCACCTCCGAGGTCGAATAGCTGCGCCCGCCCTCGCGGACCAGATCCTCGGTCACGACGCCCGCCGCAAGAGCCGTATTGACCGCCTCGCGGACGGCCCGGCCTTCGGCTTCGAGCCCCAGGTGTTCGAGCAGCATGGCCGCCGAAAGGATCGTCGCCATCGGGTTGGCGATGTTCCGCCCCGCAGCCTGCGGATAGGAGCCGTGGATCGGTTCGAACAACGCCACCTCGGCCCCGACGCTGGCCGAGGAGAGCATGCCGAGCGATCCGCTGATGACACTGGCCTCGTCGGTCAGAATGTCGCCGAACATGTTCTCCGTGACAATAACGTCGAAGTGCGTAGGCTGACGGATGATCTGCATCGCCGCATTGTCGACGAACATGTACTCGACCGTCACTTCGGGGTATTGCGCCGCCATGAGCTGCGCCCGTTCGCGCCACAGCCGCGAGGTCTCCAGCACGTTGGCCTTGTCGACGACCGTCAGACGCCGCCGTCGCGTCATCGCCAGCCGGAAGGCCACCTGCAGGACACGGTCGATCTCCTCAACGGTGTAGGTGCAGGTGTCGAAGGCCCTGCGTCCCCCTTCGTCACGCCCCTGCGGACGTCCGAAATAGATGCCTCCGGTAAGTTCGCGCACGCAGATGAAGTCCGTGCCCCGCACCACCTCGGGACGCAGCGGCGAACGGTCCGTCAGCGCCTCGAACAGCGACACCGGACGCAGATTGGCAAACAGCCCCAGCGACTTGCGCATGCGCAGCAGCCCCTGTTCGGGACGGACCTTCGACGTGGGATCGTTGTCGTACTTCGGGTCGCCGATGGCGCCGAACAGAACGGCGTCCGACGCCTGGCAGATGCGGTGAGTCTCCTCCGGGTAGGGATCCCCCGTGGCATCGATCGCCGCAGCGCCCACCAGCGCCCGCGTATAGATGATCCGGTGGCCGAAGCGTGCCGCCACGCGATCGAGCACCTTCACGGCTTCCGTGATGATTTCAGGCCCGATACCGTCACCGGGCAGCAGTGCTATCCTGATTTCCATGATTCGTTGGATTGGTTTCTATGATGTTCAACATTTTGATCGTCGCCTTGATGGCCGCTTCGGTCTGGTCGGCATCCAGGCCGTGGGTCCGGAACGTGCGTCCGTCGGCCTCCCACGTGATGATCGTCTGCACGAAGGCATCCGTCCGCCCGCCCGGCGGGATCGAGACCGCATAGTCGACGAGCATCGGAAAGCGCCGTCCCAGCTGTTCGCGGTAGATCTGCCGCAACGCCCGCATGAAGGCGTCGTACTGTCCGTCGCCGGCCGACGTCTGTTCGTATTGTTCGCCGTGGATCTCGATGCGCAGCGTCGCTACGGGTCGCAAACCCTGTGCCAGCGAGAGGCTGTAGTTCAGAATCCGCACCGGGGCATCCGTCTGATCGTAGCGCAGCACGTCGGCGATGATGTACGGCAGGTCGTCCAGCGTCACCAGCTCCTTCTTGTCGCTCAGCTCCACCACCCGTTCGGTCACCTTGCGCATGGCCGTCTCGTCGAGATCGATGCCCAGCCGTTCGAGATTCTTCAGGATGTTCGCCTTGCCGGAGGTCTTGCCCAGGGCGTATTCACGCACCCGGCCGAAGCGTTCGGGAAGCAGATCGTTGAAATACAGACCGTTCTTGCTGTCACCGTCGGCATGAACCCCCGCACACTGCGTGAAGACGCTCGCCCCGACGATCGGACGGTTTGCCGGGATGCGCACCCCGGTATAGGATTCGACCGTGCGGCTCACGCGGTAGATCTTCGATTCGTCGATCGCCGTGCGGCAGCCCAGCCGGTCGTGCAACACCGCCACGGTACTCGACAGCGGCGCATTGCCGGCCCGTTCGCCCAGGCCGTTGATCGTCACGTGGACGCCGCCGAAGCCCGCCCGTACCGCAGCCGCCGTATTGGCCACGGCCAGATCGTAATCGTTGTGGGCGTGGAAGTCGAACCGTCGCGTCGGATAACGCGTCACCATCTCCCGGCAGAAGCGCTCCGTAGCCCAGGGATCCAGAATCCCCAGCGTATCGGGACACAGGAACCGCTCGACGGGAAGCCCCTCCAGACCGTCGAGCATCGTCCAAACGTAGTCCTGTGAGTGCTGCATGCCGTTCGACCAGTCCTCCAGGTAGAGATTCACGCGCATGCCCCGTTCGGCGGCCCGCAGGATTTCGGCCCGTACGTCGTCCAGGTGTTGCGCGGGCGTACGGCGCAGCTGCTCCTCGCAGTGGCGCCGCGACCCCTTGGCCAGCAGGTTCACCACCCGGCAGCCCGCCCGCCACAGCCACTCGACCGAAACGCCCCCGTCGATGAAGCCCAACGCCTCGATACGGTCCAGATGACCCCGTTCACGAGCCCAGCGCGCAATGGCCCTCACGGCCTCCTCTTCGCCGTGCGAAACGCGAGCCGAAGCGATTTCGATCCGGTTGACGTGGAGCTCCTCGAGCAGCAGGCGGGCGATGGAGAGCTTCTCCCGGGCGTTGAACGACACGCCTGAGGTCTGTTCGCCGTCACGGAGTGTCGTATCGAGAATCTCCACCCCGCTGTACGTCGCGCCCGTCATTCAGCCGCGCCGTTTTTCGAAGGCCTCGATCTCCGAAGCGAGGCTCCGCAGGTAATCCACATCGTCGTAGCCGTTCTGCAGGCAGCGTTTCTTGTAGGCGTCGATCTCGAACGGGGTGCTCTCGCCGCTCGCCTCGATCGTGAAGCGCTGGTGGTCGAGGTCGACCGTAAACTGCGCCTGCGGATCGCGACGGATTGCCGCGAAGATCCGCTGCAGGAAATCCTCCTCGACGCGCACCGGCAGCAGGCCGTTGTTCAGCGCATTGTTGCGGAAGATGTCCGCGAAGAAGCTCGACACCACCACCCGGAAGCCGTAGTCGGCCAGGGCCCAGGCGGCATGTTCGCGCGAACTTCCGCAGCCGAAGTTGCGTCCCGCCACGAGGATCTGTCCGCCGTAGCGCGGATCGTTGAGCGGGAATGCGGCCACGGGAGCCCCCGAAGCGTCGTAACGCCAGTCGCGGAAGAGGTTCTCGCCGAATCCCTTGCGTTCGGTGGCCTTCAGGAAGCGCGCCGGAATGATCTGGTCGGTATCTATGTTCTCCACCTCGACGGGCACCGCCCCCGAGGTAAATGTCTCGAATTTGGGTATGGACATGACGATAAGTGCTTTTTTCGATTTTCAATTCTTGATTCCGAAGACTTCGCGCGGGTCGGCAATCCGTCCCGTGACGGCTGCCGCAGCCGCTACGGCCACTCCGGCCAGCATCGTCCGCGCACCGGGCCCCTGACGCCCCTCGAAGTTGCGGTTCGAGGTCGAGACGCAGTATTTCCCGGCCGGAATCTTGTCGGCGTTCATCGCCAGGCAGGCCGAGCAGCCCGGCTGGCGCAGTTCGAAGCCCGCCGCCGAGAGGATGCGGTCCAGCCCCTCGGCCCGGGCCGCCGCTTCGACCCCCTTCGATCCGGGGACGATCCAGGCCGTAACGCCGTCGGCCTTGTGCCGCCCCTCGACCAGCCGGGCGAAGCGGCGCAGATCCTCGATCCGTCCGTTCGTACAGCTCCCGACGAAGACATAGTCGACCGGATGGCCCAGCAGCCGTTCGCCCGGCCGGAAACCCATGTACTCCAACGCCTTCGGGTCGGCATCCGCCGGAATCGAGGCGTCGATGGCCATGCCCATGCCGGGATTCGTGCCGTAGGTGATCATCGGGGCGATGTCCGCCGCATCGAAGTGATACTCCTTGTCAAACACGGCATCGGGATCGCTGTACAGCTCGCGCCACCGCGCCACGGCCTCATCGAAGGCTGCCCCCTGCGGCACCCGTTCGCGTCCGCGCAGATACTCGAACGTCTTCTCGTCGGGGGCGATCATACCGCCCCGCGCTCCGCACTCGATGCTCATGTTGCAGACCGTCATGCGCCCCTCCATCGAGAGCGCACGGATCGTCGAACCGGCAAACTCGATGAAATGGCCCGTACCGCCCGAGGCGCTGATCTTCGAAATGATGTAAAGGATGACATCCTTGGCCTCGACGCCCGGCCGAAGCGCCCCGTCAACCGTGATGCGCATCGTGCGGGGCTTGGTCTGCAGGATGCACTGGCTCGCGAAGACCATCTCCACCTCCGAGGTTCCCACTCCGAAGGCCACGGCGCCCAGCGCCCCGTGGGTCGAGGTGTGGCTGTCGCCGCAGACGATCGTCATGCCCGGCTGCGTGAAGCCCAGCTCCGGACCGATGATATGGACGATACCCTGACGCGGATTCCCCACGCCGAAGTGTTCGATGCCGTACCGGGCGCAGTTCTCGGCCAGGGTGGCCACCTGACGCCGCGATTCGGGCTCCTCGATCGGCAGGTGCTGGTTGACGGTCGGGATGTTGTGGTCGGCCGTTGCCGTGATCTGCGACGGCCGCGCCACGCCGATTCCGCGGCGCTCCAGCCCCGCAAAGGCTACCGGCGAGGTCACCTCGTGGATATACTGCCGGTCGATATAGAGGACGCAGCGTCCTCCCTCTTCGACACGCACCGTGTGCGCGTCCCAGATCTTGTCCAAAAGTGTCTTTCCCATGTTACTCCTCCTCTTTGCGTTCCGTAACGTTCAGGGCGCGCAGCGCGTCGAGGAACGCCTCGATCGATGCCCGCGTCGTATCGGTGTGGGCGGCGAAGCCGTGGACCGTGCGCGATCCGCACTCCACCTGCACGTGGACGCGTCCCACGTCGTTCGACCCCCGTGTGATGGCCTGCATCAGGAACTCCGACAGCACGACCTTCTCGTTGATGAGCGTCTTGATCGCCGTGACGGCCGCATCGACCGGTCCGTTACCCGTAGCGATGGCCATCCGTTCGTGGTCGCCGAACTTCAGCACCACGGTGGCCGTCGGAACCAGCGTGCCGGTGGTCACCTGCAGGAACTTCAGCGCGATGGACTGCTGCTTCATCCGGTCGATGTCGCCCACCAGATACAACAGGTCGTAATCGTGGATCTCCTTCTTCTTGTCGGCCAGCGCCAGGAACTTCTCGTAGGTGGCATCCAGCTCCTGCGGCGTGAGGTCGTAGCCGAGCAGTTCGAGGCGATGCACCAGTGCCGCACGGCCGCTGCGGGCCGTCAGAGCGATGACCGACTCGTTCAGACCGATGTCGTGCGGATCGATGATCTCGTAGGTCTGGCGGTCTTTCAGCACGCCGTCCTGGTGAATGCCCGACGAGTGGGCGAAGGCATTCCGCCCGACGATCGCCTTGTTCGGCTGCACGGGCATGTTCATCAGGCTCGAAACCAGGTGCGAAGCCTTCGTGATGAGCTGCGTGCGGATCCCCGTGTCGATGGCCACGTCCTTGTGGCAGCGGAGCGTCATGACCACCTCCTCGAGCGACGTATTGCCGGCCCGTTCGCCGATGCCGTTGATCGTCACCTCGGCCTGACGCGCACCGTTCAGGATGCCGCTCAGCGTATTGGCCGTCGCCATGCCCAGATCGTTGTGGCAGTGGGTCGAGAGGATCGCCCGGTCGATGTTCGGCACGTGGTCCATCAGGTATTTGATCTTGGCGCCGTATTCGTTCGGGAGGCAGTAGCCCGTTGTGTCGGGGATGTTCACCACGGTGGCCCCGGCGGCGATCACCGCCTCAACGACCCGCGCCAGGTACTCCGTATCGGCGCGGCCGGCATCCTCGGCGTAGAACTCCACGTCCTCGACGTAGCGCTTGGCATACTTCACCGCCGCGATGGCCCGTTCGAGGATCTGCTCGGGTGTCGAGCGCAGCTTGTCGTAGATGTGCTGCGGCGAGACGCCGATGCCCGTATGGATGCGCTTGCGGCGGGCCAGCCGCAGCGCGTCGGCCGCCACGTCGATGTCCTTCTCGACGGCACGCGTCAGGGCGCAGATCGTCGGCTCGGATACCGCCTTCGAAATTTCAAGCACCGAGTTGAAGTCGCCGGGGCTCGAAATCGGAAACCCCGCCTCGATAATGTCCACGCCAAGAGCTTCCAACAGCTTGGCAACTTCGATCTTCTCCGTGGTGTTCAACTGGCAACCGGGAACCTGTTCCCCGTCGCGAAGGGTCGTGTCGAAAATGTACAGTCTCTCACTCATACTCGAAACTTCGTTTATTAAAGGGTAAAAATTTCAGTGACGCGGCCCCACGAACCCGTGCGGCGGACGCCACCGTTCAACTATTTTTCGGCTCTCTGCTTACAGTTCGTAAGCGAAAACAATCTTATTCTCGCATTTTATCTTCCAAACAGGCGATCATCCCTATCAATCGAAATTTATACAATTCCATAACCTGCTCGTTCTTTGGCAAATATAATCATTTTTTAAGATTTTCAAAAACAATTCCGCAAAATATCGATTTATTGGCCGGAGCGAACGGCCGGGCGCCCCCACCCACAAAAAACCGGGCGACCCGTTCAAGGATCGCCCGGCATACGTTTTCCGGATCGGTCTCGGAGACCCGACGTTGCGGCCCCGGCCCGCAGACCGGTCAAAGGCTCAGCGGTTCATAGGGAAGTCCCCAGGCCTCGGCTACCGGACGGTAGACCACCTTGCCCGATACGACGTTCAGACCCAGCGCCAGTTCCGCATTTTCGCGGGCGGCCCTCTGCCACCCCTTGTCGGCCAGCTGCAACACATAGGGAAGCGTCGCGTTGGTCAGGGCCAGGGTCGAGGTGCGCGGAACGGCTCCCGGAATGTTGGCCACGCAATAGTGCAGAATGCCGTCGACGTAGTAGACCGGATCCTCGTGCGTGGTCGGATGCGACGTCTCGAAGCAACCGCCCTGGTCGATGGCCACGTCGACCATCACCGTACCCGGCTCCATCAACTTCAGCATCTCGCGCGTGACGAGCTTCGGAGCCTTGGCCCCCGGAATCAGCACCGATCCGATCACCAGGTCGGCATGTTTCAGCTCCTCACGGATGTTGTACTCCGACGACATGAGCGTCTTGACGTTCTTCGGCATCACGTCGGCCAGGTAGGTCAGGCGCTGCAGCGAAATGTCGCAGATCGTCACGTCGGCACCCGTTCCGGCCGCCGTACGCGCCGCCGCCGTGCCGACCACGCCGGCTCCGATGACGAAGACCTTCGCCGGTTTCACGCCCGGTACGCCGCCCAGCAGGACACCCTTGCCGCCGCGGGGACGTTCGAGAAAATAACGACCCTCCTGGGTCGCCATGCGCCCGGCAACCTCCGACATGGGAATCAACAGCGGCAGCGAACGATCGGCCCGTTCGACCGTCTCGTAGGCGCAGCAGATCGCACCGCTGTCGATCATGGCATGGGTCAGCGCCTCGCTGCTCGCAAAATGGAAATAGGTGAAGACCAACTGGTCGCGACGGATGAGTTTGTACTCCGGAGCGATCGGCTCCTTGACCTTGACGATCATCTCCGCCGTGGCATAGACCTCCTCGATCGTAGGCAGGATTTCGGCGCCGACAGCCGTATAGGCCGTGTCGGCAAATCCGCTGTTCTCTCCGGCCGAAGCCTGCACATACACCTTGTGTCCCCGTTTGACAAGCTCCTGTGCGCCTGCGGGGGTCAGAGCAACGCGGTTCTCGTTGTTCTTGATCTCTTTTGGAATACCGACAATCATGGTGGGTTGAAGTTTTAAGGTTTTCGCCTCTCAAAATACAAAATCGTCAGCAAAATCCCAAAATTTTCGGCCCGTTTTTTCGCAATATATCAAAAACGATACGAGATCGTAAGGTAGAACGACCGCGGAAGCAGATAGCTGTAACGCGTGGCCTGCGGCACGTAGGCGGTCGCATCGCCGCTCTGCAGGCGCCGCACGCGCAACGATTCGTAACCGTTGTAGGGCGTATCGGAGTCGCCCAGCAGGTTTTTCAGCAGCAGTCCCAGCGTCAGTCGCGAGTGCTCGAACCAGAAGCTCTTGAACAACGAGGCATCGAGCGTGAAGGCATCCGGGAGGCGCTCCTGACAGGTGAAGGCCTCGAAAGCCTCCGCCGTGATGCCGGCCTGCCCGGCCAGCCGGTCCGTACGTCGCAGCGGCATCGGCTCGACAAAACGACCTCCGGCGTAGCCCGCCGAGGCATGCAGCCCCCAGCCGTCGCGTCCGAACCACGAGACCTCGGCCGAGGCGGTCAGCTGCGGGGCACCGCCCACCACGCAGCCACCCATGCGGCTCACCGAACCCCGGTCAACCGGCGTATTGTCCACGTCGGAGAGCACCGTCACCCGCGGATCCCGCACGTAGCGATAGCGCCCTGCCGAAGCCGCCAGCGTCAGCTGCCAACGATCCGACAGGCGCACTTCGGCCGCCGTCTCCACCCCGAAGGAGCCGACGCCGATCCCCGTGACGGCCATGTCGCAGTAGACGTACGACAGGTCGTCGTAGTAGCGGCGCGTCTCGACGCCATCGAGCGTGAGGGACGCGAAGAGCGTCGCCTCGAGATTCAGCGTCGGACCCGTCAGCCGCCAGACCGCCTCGGCGGCATAACTCCGCTCAAGGGTCGGATCGTCGACCATACGGTTGTTGTAGAGCGGCTGATAGAAGAGATCCTCGGCCCGGGGCGTACGCGCCGCAGCCAGAAGCGACACCTCCACGTAGTTGCGCGGCGTGAAGGACCAACCGACCGTAGCCTTCAACCGGTAGGGTGCAAAGCGCATCACCCGCGACCGGCCCCAGGACTCTCCGCCGGGGAAGAGCTCCTTTTCGTAATGGCCGCGGCGGCTCACCGCCGAACTCCCCAGCGCCAGCGACAGGTCGCCCCGAAACCGGTCCGCACGGTAGTCGGCCTGGAAAAACAGCAGCGCATGACGCGTCGTGAGTGAATAGTCGTAGGCAAAGCGGTCGCCCTGACGGATCGTCCGGTCGGGATGGCGCAGGTCGTTCTGCAACCGTGTGCCGTAGGTGTCGTCGTCGACCAGAAACTGGTCGATATCGATGATATGATCGGCGCCCAGCAGATCGCGCATCTGTTTGTAGTTGCGGCTGTCGTCGCGCTGCAGGTCCACGCCGTAGCGCAGTGTCAGCCGCGCATCGAGATCCGTTTCGAAGAGGGCGTGCAGCGACAGATTCCAGATCCGCTCGACACGATCCTCCAACGCGTAGACCGCATGACCGTCGGCCATGCGGTTCTGACGGATCAGTTCGTCCCAGTCGATCTGCGTATAGCGGGGATCACCGGCGCGCCAGGCCTCTTCGGTGGCCCGGTCGTGGGTATAGCTCGGCAGGTAGCGGTAGTTGTCGGGCATCGGCGTGCGGGCGTCGTACCACCCCAGCATGCTGTAACGGCTCCGCCCGGTCTCCGCACCGAAGGCCGCATCGAGCGTCGTGGCCGCAGTAAGGCGCCGCTTCCAAGCGACGACACCCAGCGGAAGCGTCTCGCGCCGAACCCGCGAATTGCGCACCCGCCCGTCCTGAAAGCCCCATGCCGGATTGTAGAGGCGGTCGCCCGTCAGCGTGAAGGCCTCCTCGGAGGTCGACAGGCGCGTGCCGCGCATCGATACCGGCACAATGCCCAGCAGCGACCACTCCCCCTCATCCCCCGAAGGACGCGCCAGACGGAAACCTGCCGTCACGGCATTCGTGAAGACCCCCTCAACGTGCATGTCACGCCCCGTGCGCACGTCCGCCCCGACCGTGAGGAGCCATTTCCGACCCAGGAAGCGCGACCCGGCGGCCCGTACTCCGAAACGATAGTTGCGGTCGGTGAAGCGGGCCGAGACCAGATCGGACGGCAGGGGATCAAGCGTCGGAAAGTGAAACAGCGTGTTGGACACCTGCCCGGCAAGCGGATCCGGGATGCTCTGCAGCCCCGCACTGCGCAGCTCCCCGGCCCCGAGCAGACGCAGAACGCCCAAATAGCGATATGACAGTTCGATGCCCGAGAGGGTCGTGCGTTCGGCATCGTAATCCTGACCGCGACGCCGCGTGGCTACGCCCGGAAGCGTGAAGTCAACGGCCCGTCCATAGAGGTCCGTCGGGCTCTGCACGGCCCGGTAGAAGAGCGTCGTATCGGTGCGCAGCGGGACCGAACGCTCCGCCTCGCGCTCGGCATAGGGGTAATATTCATCATCGGGATGCAGTTGGGCCGCGCTCCGCTGCCACGCCAGCAACAGACTCAACGCAAATATAGACAGCGCAAAACGCCCGTTCGACATATTTCGGATGACTTTTTCATACACAAAAGACACTAAACGGCGCCTCCGGAAGTTCGGGTATGCTCCGAGATTCCGGCGTAGCCGTTATCCTATCCAAAGATAGCGAAATATGTCCATTCTGAAAGTTCTTCAGCCGTTTTTTTGCATTCGGAATCAGAAGCGCACCATGAACTCCGCAACAAACTTGTCCTGTTCGGAGAGAGCCGGCGTAGCCGTCGCACGGTAGAAATAGGCCTCGTAATTGATCCGGATGTCGGCCCGGAAGGGAAGCCCCAGACTGAAGGTCACTCCGCCGGTCACCCGGTGGCGCTCCGGATCGTCGGCCACCAGCGCCCCCGTATCAGGATCGGCCACCCCACGACTGTGGTCCGACATGTAGTCGTAACGCGCCAGAATCGAAAGCTGCTTCAGCGCCCGGCTCTTCAACGGCACGTTGCGGCACACGAAGGCATCCACCACGTTCACCCCCGGGAAGGCATCCCGGGCGTAGTTCTTGCGCAGATACTCCGCCTCAATGTGCCAGAGCGGGTTTTCGTAGTAGGCCCCCACGTCGTACATGTGGATGTCGACGATATCCGGGTGGGTCTTCTGGATGCTCAACGTGAGATTCACCCGTTCGGCAAACAGGAACCGGGCCTTGGCCGAGTAGTTGAACGAACGCGTCCAGTAGTCCTTCTGGTCCGTGAGGCCCGAGCCGTTGAACAGACCGCCCTCGAGCGTGACGGGGACCGTCTGTCCGAAACTCCATCCCAGCGTGGCACCCACGTCGCGGACGTTGCCCGCCTGTTTGGCGATGAACGAACGGTTGGCGAAATACTGCTCGTGGGGCGAGCGGTGGGCGTCGATGGTGAACGGCACACGCATCTGACCGATCGTCAGACGCAGTTTGCGGTGAAGCATGTTCAGCCGGGCGTAGGCGTCGAGCATCTTGATCGATCCCTCGTCCGAGAGGTCGATCTCCGCCTTGTAGTCGACCAGCGGCGTGACTTTGCCCGAGAGGCTGAAGCGGGCATTGCGCACCTCGAAGCGACTCTTGCCCAGATCGGGCTGATACTCGAACTTGGCCCGGACCGTTCCGTGAAGCTGTACCGTAAAGACCGGCTCTTTCCCGACAGGCTGTCCGGCCGGATGGATTCCGGCGGCTGCGGACGGATCGGCCATTCCGGGTGTCCGGACCGCCTCAACGGGCTCGACCGTCTCGACGGATCGATCGGGCAGATCCGCTCCGGCTACCTCAACGGCTCCTTCCGCAACAGTCGTTGCAGAGGTCACAACGGGCACGTCCGTCGCTTCGGTTCCGGCGACGGGTGCAGACGGCGTTTGCGGCAGAGACCCGGTCCGAAGCGGGTCCGGCGTTGCGGCCAATATGGAAGTTGCGGCTGAAACCAGCAGAACAAGGAGCAGAATGGGTCTCTTCATAACCGGATAGTTCTACGTTGCGTCGGCAAAGGTCTGAAACAGATGTTGCAACGTCGTAACACGGATGTTACATTTCCATGAAGAGCCCCATCCGGGCCCTCGTGGAAACACATCGGGGCCCTGGTCCGAAGGTCAGGGCCCCGATGAAGGTTCATGCGGCCGGGATCAGAGCGTGCGCAGCGTTTCGCACAGCAGCGACCAGAATTTCGGCACCGTAGCGATTTCGAGCCGTTCGTCGGGCGAGTGTACGCCGCGAAGCGTCGGCCCGAACGAAACCATCTCCAGGTCGGGATACTTCTCCAGGAAGAGCCCGCACTCCAGACCCGCATGGATTGCCCGCACCTTGGGTTCCGTCGCAAAGAGACGCCGGTAGGCCTCTTCGGTCACCTTCAGCAGGTGCGACGAGGGGTTGGGCGCCCAGCCCGGGTAGCCGTCCGAATGGGCCACGTCGGCGCCGGCCAGCGCGAAGACCGATTCGACCATCTGCATCACGTAGGTCTTGGCGCTCTCGACCGACGAACGCTGCGACGAGGTCACCACGATGCGGTCGCGCCCCTGGAACTTGACCGATGCCAGGTTCGTCGAGGTCTCGACCAGCCCCGGAACCGCAAACGACATGGCCACCACGCCGTTGGGTACGCCCACCAGCGAATAGACCAGTCCGAACTGCGTCCGTGCATCGAGCACCTCCTCGACCTCGGGCATCTCGTTGAGCGTGATCTTGAAGTTCGGCTCCCGGAAGCGGAACTCGGCCTCCAGATCGGCCGCAAACAGCCGGTAGCGTTTCACGAAATCCTCCTTCAGGCGCGTCGGAACGCCGAAGATCGCATAAGCCTCGCGCGGAATGGCATTACGCAGGTTGCCGCCGTTGAAGTAGCTCAGTTTCAATTCGCACGACTGCATCCCCTCCCACAGCAGGCGGGCTACGGTCTTGTTCGAATTGACGCGCCCCTTGTCGATGTCATCGCCCGAGTGGCCGCCGAGCAGATCCGACACGTCGACGCGGAAGAAGGTGTAGTTCTTCGGAGCGGGCTCCATCGTGCAGTGGAACGTGGCGATGGTGTCGATGCCGCCGGCGCAGCCGATGAAGAGTTCGCCTTCGTCTTCCGAATCGAGGTTGATGAGGTATTTGCCCGAGAGCATCCCCTCGCCCAGTTCGAAGGCCCCGGTGAGACCCGTCTCCTCATCGACGGTGAAGAGCGCCTCGAGGGGTCCGTGCTGCACGTCGGGATCGATCAACGCGGCCAGCGCCGCCGCCATGCCGATGCCGCAGTCGGCACCGAGCGTCGTTCCTTCGGCCCGGACCCATTCGCCGTCGATGCGCGTGCGGATCGGGTCGTTCTCGAAGTCGAACTCCACGTCCGAATTCTTCTCGCAGACCATGTCCATGTGCGACTGCAGGATCACTGCCGGACGATCCTCGAAGCCCGCCGTGGCGGGTTTGCGCATCACCACGTTGCCAATGGCATCCTTCTGATATTCAATATGGTGTTTCTCGGCGAAATCGACCAGAAAGTCGATGATCTTGCCCTCCTTCTTCGAGGGGCGCGGGACCTGTGTAATGGCGTCGAACTGCTCCCATACCAGGCGCGGTTCCAGGGTAGATATTGCTGACATAGGCTTCATGTATTTTTGCAAAGTTACACTTTTTTCCCTATTTTGGCAATCAAAATCGAACGTTATGACGGATTTCAGAATCGGACACGGATATGATGTCCACCGGCTGGCCGACGGACTGCGGCTGGTGCTGGGGGGTGTGGAGATCCCCCACTCGAAGGGTTTCGTCGCCCATTCGGACGGCGACGTGGCGATCCACGCCCTGTGCGATGCGCTGCTGGGGGCCGCGGCCCTCGGTGACATCGGACTCCACTTTCCCGATACGTCGGACGAATTCAAGGGGATGGATTCGCGCATTCTGCTGCGGCGGGTCACGGCGCTCGTCCGCGCGAAGGGCTACGCCGTCGGCAACGTCGACTGCACGATCCGCATGCAGCGCCCCAAACTGCGCCCCTACATCGACCGCATGCGCGAGACGCTGGCCGCCGACATGGGCATCGACACGGACCGCGTCTCGGTCAAGGCCACGACCACCGAAAAGCTCGGTTTCGAAGGACGCGAAGAGGGAGTTTCGGTCTCGGCCGTGGCGCTGATCTACCGTGTCTGAAACGCTCCCGGGACCAAAACGCGAAAAGGCCCTGTCCGACTGCGGACAGGGCCTTTTTACGATCACGGAACGGTCGATCAGTAGAGTTGCGAGATCGTTCCCGAGTACTGCACGGGGCTGTACCACGGATTGGTGATCGTCAGGTTCGCACCGCCCGTCTGCGAGTAGATCTCAAACGTAAACGTATAGGTCGAGGCCGAGAACAACGACGTCGAGAAGGTCACCATCCATCCTTCGTGGGTCTGTTCGGTCGTGTAGCCCTGCACGTTCGGAACCGTGTAGTTCAGCACCGTCGTGTAGTAGGGAGGCACGTAGCCCTTCACGTACGGAAGGCAGATGTCGACCGTTCCGTCCCATACGCCCACGTTGAACGTCGGGTTCATGATCTGGCGCAGCGGCCCCGCCGGCTGGCGCTGCATGGTCTGCGGATTGAACTGGAAGTTCCGCGAAAGGACGATCGAATCCATCGTCTTCTGATAGTTGGCCAGGCGTTCGGCCCGACGCTGTTCGCGCACTTCGCGCTGCTCCTGTTTCGGAGAGAGGACCTTCTTCTGTCCGATCACGGTGACGGCCCCCGCACACAGCAGCAGGCCCAGGACAATAATGGCTGTTTTTTTCATGGCACGATAAGGTTTGGTATCGGCCATCCCCGCAAAATCGATGCCGCGGCCCGCACGGTGTTCCGCGGCACCGGAGTCGGCTGTTCCACTCCCCGACCAGCCTCCGCCACCCACTCGCGCCGCCCTCACGAACAGCCTCACAGCGGGTTCCCGGAGGGATTTTCTCGGCGTGGCGGATGCGCGGCGGCGGACCGAGGATCGCGCAGCCGGTCGCGCGGGAGGTTACCCGCACCGCAAAAAAATCCCGGACGGCGATCACACCGTCCGGGCGTCACATGTCAAAGGCCCATTCGCTTCAGGAACTGGCCCGTATAGCTGCGTTCGCACCGGGCCACCTCGTGGGGCGTCCCCTGGGCGATGATCTCGCCGCCGGCCGCTCCCCCTTCGGGGCCGATGTCGATCAGATGGTCGGCCACCTTCACCACGTCGAGGTTGTGTTCGATGACGATCACCGTATTGCCCCGGTCGACCAGCTTGTTCAGCACCTCCAACAGCAGGCGGATATCCTCGAAATGGAGGCCCGTCGTCGGTTCGTCCAGAATATAGAGCGTGCGTCCCGTATCACGCTTCGAAAGCTCGGCGGAGAGTTTGATGCGCTGGCTCTCGCCGCCCGAGAGCGTCGTGCAGGGCTGACCCAGCGTCAGATAGCCCAGCCCCACGTCCTGGATCGCCTTGAGCTTCTGGTGGATCGACGGAATGTTCTCGAAGAACTCCACGGCCATGTTCACCGTCATGTTCAGCACGTCGTCGATATTTTTGCCCTTGTAGCGCACCTCGAGCGTTTCGCGGTTGTAGCGGTGGCCGCCGCACGCCTTGCAGCGCACGTAGACGTCCGGCAGGAAGTTCATCTCGATGGTCTGCACCCCGGCGCCGCGGCACTCCTCGCACCGGCCCCCCTTGACGTTGAACGAGAAGCGCCCCGCCTTGAAACCCCGAATCTGGGCATCGGGCGTCATCTCGAACAGTTTGCGGATGTCCGAAAAGACATTCGAATAGGTCGCAGGATTCGAACGCGGCGTGCGTCCGATGGGCGACTGGTCGACGACCACCAGCTTGTCGATATGTTCGATACCCTCGATCGAGTCGTACTCCAGCGGCTGGTCCAGCGAACGGTAGAGCGTCCGCGCAAGGATCGGCCGCAGTGTCTCATTGATCAGGGTCGACTTGCCCGAACCGCTCACGCCCGTCACGCAGATGAACTTGCCGAGCGGGAAGCTCACCGTGATGTTCTTGAGGTTGTTGCCCCGGGCGCCGTGCAGGGTAATCGACTCGCCCGTGCCGGGACGCAGCGTCTCGGGGATCTCGATCCGCCGGCGGCCCGTCAGGTAGTCGGCCGTAATGGTATTGGCATGCAGGATATCGTCGAACGTCCCCGCCGCCACGATCAGTCCGCCGCGACGACCCGCCTTCGGACCCACGTCGACGATGAAGTCCGCCGCGCGCATCATGTCCTCGTCGTGCTCGACGACAATCACCGAGTTGCCCGCATCGCGAAGCTCCTCCAGACTGCGGATCAGCCGCTGGTTGTCGCGCTGATGGAGCCCGATCGAGGGCTCATCGAGGATGTAGAGGACGTTGACCAGCTTCGAGCCGATCTGCGTGGCCAGCCGGATGCGCTGGCTCTCGCCGCCCGACAGCGACCGCGACGACCGTGCCAGCGACAGATAGCCCAGCCCCACGTCCATCAGGAAGCGCAGCCGCTCGGAGATCTCCTTGACGATCTCCTGCGCGATGCGCCACTCCTTGTCGCTCATCGCCCCGCGGATCGTCGGGACCCACTCCGCAAACTCCGAAATCGACAGGGCCGAGACCTCGGCGATGTTCTTGCCGGCGACGCGGAACTGCAGCGCCTCCTTCTTCAGGCGCGTGCCGCCGCAAACCGAGCACTTGCGGTAGACCAGGAACTGGTCGCGCCACTTCTGGCCCCGTTTCGAGTCGTCGTCCTCCGTGCGGCCGATGTACTCGGCCACCCCCTCCCACGAGAGGAACTGCCGTCCGCCCGAGGAGCTGAACTCCGTCAGATCGACCGTCAGCGGCTCCGAATCGCCGTACAGCACGGCGTTGAGCGCCTCCTCGGAGAAGCTCTCGATCGGATCGTCGAGCGTGAAGTCGTAGCGGCGTCCCAGCATCTCGAGCGTCGCGAAGAGCATGTTGTTGCGGTATTTGCCCAGCGGTTCGACCGCCCCCTCGCGCAGCGACAGCCGCCGGTCGGGGATGATCTTCGCCACGTCGAAAACGGCCTCCTCACCCAGACCGTTGCAGTGGGGACAGGCCCCCTTGGGCGAATTGAACGAGAAGGTGTGCGGCGCCGGATCCTCGAAGGCGATGCCCGTCGTCGGACACATCAGATGGCGCGAATAGAAGCGCTGCTGCTCCGTTCCGTAGTCGTAGACGGCCATTGTTCCCTTGCCCTGGCGCATCGACTCCTTGAGCGAGGTCATCAGCCGGTCGCGGGCCTCGTCGCTCACCACCAGCCGGTCGACCACCAGATCGATCGTGTGGATCTTGTAGCGGTCGAGCCGCATGCCGGCCGAGATCTCCCGGATCTCCCCGTCGATGCGGGCGTAGATGTAGCCCTTCTTGGCCAGCGATTCGAACAGTTCGCGGTAGTGGCCCTTGCGGCCCTTGACCACGGGGGCCATCAGCGCGATGCGGCGTCCGGCAAACCCCCGCAGAATCAGGTCGGCAATCTGATCATCCGTATAGTGGACCATCTCCTCGCCCGTCACGGGCGAATAGGCCCGCGACGCCCGCGCGTAGAGCAGTCGCAGAAAGTCGTTGATCTCGGTGACGGTGCCCACCGTCGAACGCGGGTTCTTGTTCGTGGTCTTCTGTTCGATGGCCACCACGGGGCTCAGTCCCGTGATCTTGTCCACGTCGGGGCGCTCCATCGTCCCCACGAACTGCCGCGCGTAGGTCGACAGCGTCTCCATGTAGCGGCGCTGCCCCTCGGCATAGATCGTGTCGAAGGCCAGCGACGACTTGCCCGAGCCCGAAAGGCCCGTGATGACCACCAGTTTGTGGCGCGGGATCTCCAGGTCCACGTTTTTCAGGTTGTGGACCCGTGCGCCGAGTATCTTGATCGTATCCTCCATATTCGTCCGTGTGTTGCGGGGCGCCCGCGGCGGGCGGCACCCTCCCCTGCCCTTGCCGGGCGGGGAATCGTGCAAAGATACGACATTTTCCGCGATTTATTGCTTCAAAACGAAGTCATCCGCATCGCGCCACGTCGGGAAGCGTTCGCGGAAGCGGTTTTGTTCGTCGAGCTGGAAGTGGACCGTGCGGCAGGCTTCGGCACGCTCGGGCGCCTCGGCCCGGAAGCGTCCGTAGCAGTCGATGATGGTCGACGACCCGGCGTAACGTCCCGTCGCATCCTCGCCGCAGAAGTTCGCCCCGACCACCCACGCCTGGTTCTCCAGCGCCCGGGCGCAGAGCAGCGTCCGCCACACGTCGCGCCGCGATTCGGGCCACGCCGCACTGCACAGGATCACGTCGTAGTCCTGCCGGCAGCGGCTCCAGACCGGATAGCGCAGGTCGTAGCAGACCAGCAGCAGGAAGCGCACCCCCCGGTACTCGACCACCACGCGGCGTTCGCCGGCCGTGAACGCATCGGTCTCGCCGCCCGGACGGAACAGATGCCGCTTGTCGTACCAGGTGAGTTCGCCCGACGGAGTGGCGAAGAGCAGACGGTTGCAGTAGCGGCCGCCGTCGGCCACGGCCACACTGCCCGCCACGGCCTTGCCGCTCTGCGCGGCCCACGTGCGCAGCGCCGTGACGATCTCTCCCTCCATCGGTTGCGCCACCGAGGCGGCATCCGTGCGGAAGCCCGTGGCGAACATCTCGGGCAGAAGCACCAGATCGCCCGGTGCCCGGAGTATCTGCCGGCCCACCTCGTCAAGGGTCCGGCGGCCCGACATCGCGGCGTCGAGCTGCAAAAAGGTCAAATCAAAAACAGGGTGTTCTTTCATGGGAGCAGGTGTTTTCATTTCGGAACCGCAGGTCGGTTCCACTCTATAAAGATAACATTTTCTCCGCAAACCGCCAACCCGCCAAGCCGTTTTTTCAATGCTTCCCGCTCCGGGAGTTTGGATTCGCGCAAAAATAAACGTACTTTTGCACCCGAACAATCTCGACGACGTTATGCTCAAAGCCGGACGCATCCAACAACTCACCGTAAGCCGAATCTCGGAACACGGTCTCTATCTCGCAGACGAAGAGCAGCAGGAGGTGCTGCTGCCCAACCGCTACACCTCGCTCACGGACAAGGTCGGCGACAAAAAGGAGGTCTTCGTCTATCACGACTCCGAGGACCGGCTCGTGGCCACGACCGAAACTCCGCGGCTCCGGGTCGGCGAAGCGGGCTACCTGCGCGTCGTCGACAAGACGCCTCACGGCGCCTTCCTCGACTGGGGCCTCCACGGCAAGGATCTCTTCCTCCCGAACCGGAACCAGCAGGGCGGCGTCCTGGTCGGACACTCCTACATCGTCTACCTCTACGAGGATGATCTGACGGGCCGCTGCGTGGCCACCGAGAAGTTCAAGGCGTGGATCAACAACGAACTGATCACGGTCAAACCCCGCGAAGAGGTCTCGCTGCTGGTCGCCTCCGAAAGCCCGATCGGATTCCGCGTCATCGTCAACAACCGCCACTGGGGCATGATCTACCGCAACCAGATCTTCCGTCCGGTAGCCGTCGGCGACCGCCTGACGGGATACGTCAGCCGCATCACCGACGACAACCGCATCGATATCTCGCTCCAGCAGACCGGATTCGCCCAGGTGAAGGATTCGGCCGAGGTGCTGCTGCGCATGCTCCACGAAAACGACGGATCGCTGCCCCTGAATGACGACAGTTCGCCCGAAACCGTCAAGCAGATGACCCAGATGAGCAAGAAGGTCTTCAAACGCTCGCTCGGCGTACTGCTCAAGCGCGGCGTCGTCGCCACCGACGAACACGGCATGCACCTCACCGAGGCGGAAAACGCCCGGAAAAACCAATAATACGACGGAAGATGGCATCCATTCAAACCGCCGAACGGGTCTCGCGCGAAGCCTCCGACAACTTCGTCTTCCAGCGTTCACTGCTGGCCTACCACGCTGCTGCCCGGCGCATCCAGGGCGACGTGCTCGAAATCGGAACCGGATCGGGATACGGCATCGAGGTCGTGGCTCCCCATGCCCGCCGCTTCATCACCGTGGACAAGCACGCTCCGGCCCCCGAATTGCTGGCTCGCCGCGATGTCGAATTCCGGCAGACCACGGTGCCGCCGCTGGAGTTTCCCGACAATGCGTTCGACTGCGTGATCTCGTTCCAGGTCATCGAACACATCCGCGACGACCGCCGCTTTGTCGAGGAGATTCACCGCGTGCTGCGACCCGGAGGCCGCTTCATCGTCACCACGCCCAACGCCCCGATGTCACTCACGCGCAACCCCTGGCACGTACGCGAATATACGGCCGAAGAGTTGCGGCAACTGCTCGCAGGCCGGTTCTCACAGATCGAATGTCTCGGCGTGATCGGCAACGACCGCGTCAGGGCCTACTACGAGAAGAACCGCCGCGGCGTGGAACGCATCACGCGTTTCGACGTGCTGGACCTCCAGCACCGGCTGCCGCGCTGGATGCTCCAACTACCCTACGACCTGCTCAACCGCCTCAACCGTCGCCGCCTGCTCCGCGAAAACACCGACTTGACCACCTCGATCCGCATGGAGGACTACTCGATCGGCCCCGTTACGGCGGATTGCTACGATCTGTTCTTCGTCGCCACGAAATAGACGGCACAGATCCCGATCTCACCCGATCCGCGGCTCCTCCACCGGCCGGTCCCCAGTTTCCTTTCCCCTTTGGCTTGTCCCGGCAATCGTCCCGCCCCGATCCGACAAGCTCCCTCCCTGCCGGATGGAATCGGCCGAAAAACGGCTTTCAGCACCGCTCCGGAGCGAATTATACATACTTGTTGGAAGAAACTGCAATTTTTCTTTGTTTTTCTCGTTTTTTTTATACTTTTGCAATTCGATCATGAAGGGCGCCAAGCCCTCGTGAGTGACCAAACTGCTGATTAGTAAAAACTTAAAATTTTATAACTATGTATTGGACGCTGGAATTGGCTTCGAAGCTCGAAGACGCTCCCTGGCCGGCAACAAAAGACGAGTTGATTGATTACGCAGTTCGCTCGGGTGCACCGCTGGAGGTACTCGAGAATCTCCAGGAGATCGAAGACGAAGGCGAAATCTACGAATCGATCGAAGATATCTGGCCCGACTATCCTTCCAAGGACGACTTCTTCTTCAACGAGGAGGAATACTAAGCCCTCAACGGAGGCAAATGCCTCAAAATACGTCTTTTAAAAATGTACAAGAGCGATCTTCGGATCGCTCTTTTTGTATGAACCGTCTCTTAAAACGGATTTTCGGTCTTAAAATGTGGAGATATTATGCCCTGCTGTCGGCGCTCTTCGCCGCACTGACAGCCATCTTTGCAAAAATCGGCGTAAAGGATATCAATTCGGATCTGGCCACGGCCATACGAACAACCATCATCCTGATATTGACATGGGGAATCGTGTTTTTCGAACACCAGGGAGCTGCCATACGTGACGTCGGACGACACACGTGGCTGTTTCTCATTCTGTCGGGACTCGCGACAGGACTGTCGTGGCTATTCTACTTCAAGGCGTTACAAACAGGGGACGTCTCGCGCGTGGCTCCCATCGACAAGTTGAGTGTGGTCATCACCATCGGTCTCTCGTTTCTGTTCCTGAAAGAACCGGTAAATCTCCGTGTGATTGCGGGTGCACTGCTCATCACCTGTGGAAGCATCGTCATGCTGGCCAAATAGAACCTCACTCGCATAGATTCCGGAACAAATCCGCAAAACGCCTCGGTGCCTGCAAACCGGAGACAGCCTCCGGACGCGCCCTCCCCGAAATACTGCGGGCGACCTTTATACGATAAACCGTACAAGGCCGCCCGATACATATGTGTTGCATGCCCGCCAGAAAAAGGGGCGAGCCATCCGGAATCAGGGAATCCAGAGCGTCTCCACAACCCCGTAATGAGCCGTGAGCATGCGTCCCAAGACGTAGAAGTAGTCCGACAGGCGGTTGAGCCACACCAGCGCCGAAGCGTCCGCCCCATACTTGGCGTCGGCCCGCAGCGCCGCACGCTCCGCACGCCGGCAAACCGTCCGGCAGACGTGGCTCAACGATACGGCCGGATGTCCTCCCGGGATCGTGAACTTGTCGATCGGGGTCAGCGTCGCCTGCATCGCGTCGATCCGCCCTTCGAGCCACGCCACCGCCTCCTCCGGAAGCGGCGCAAGTTTCTGACGTCCCTGTTCGTCGGCCGCCAGCAGCGCCTCGACCGTCATCAGTCGTGAAAGAATCCGGTTCAGGTCATCGACCGTGCCGGCCAGCTTTTCGTCGTCGCGCAGATGGTCATTCAGCAAGGCCGTGAAGGCCGCCAGTTCATCCACCGTACCGTAGGCCTCGACCCGTTCATCGCTCTTCGGGACCCGTTCACCGCCGATCAGCGAGGTCTCCCCCCGATCGCCCGTCTTCGTATATACTTTCATATCCGGAAATGTTGTTTCGGTAAATAGTTGTTGAATATCAGCAGGTAGGCCCGGTTGTCGACCGTTGTCGAGCGATGGCCCGCCACGATCTGCGCACACAGCGCCTGCCGTTCGCGCCCGTCGTAGGGCGACATCACCGCCACGGTATGGCCCCCGGCAGCGGCCGCACGCACCAGCGCCAGCGTCTCGGCACGCGGCAGATCGCGCGTGGCAATGCACAGATCCGCATCCGCACGATTCATGCCGAAGCTCGCATAGCCGCAATGGATCGCCAGATTCTGCAGTTGCACGGCCCGCCGGTGCGGAATGCCCGCCGACAGCAGCGTCTCGTAGAGCCGCCGGTCACCGTCCAGCAGTTCGCGACGCATAAAAACCTCCCGCACGATGTCGTAGACAAACGGCGAGTGAACCCCGTGTCCCCGAAAATAGCGGGCCCGCGACAGGCGGTTGCGCAATTCGGCCATCCGCCGCGGAAGGTGCAACGACAAACGGTGTCCGGTGAGTTTCATCGATCTACTGCTTTTTGAGTTGTCCGGCCAGACGTCCCGTCGAGAAGGCGATCTGAAGGTTATAGCCGCCCGTATTGGCATCCAGATCGAGCACCTCGCCCGCCAGATAGAGCCCCGGAACCTTCAGCGACTCCATCGTCTGCGGATTCACCTCGTCGCAGCACACGCCGCCGGCCGTCGTCACGGCATACTCGAACGGAGCATAGTCCGATATGGGGAAGGTCAACCCCTTGAGCGTGCGGATCAGGCGTGTCACCTGTTCGTCGGTGATCTTCGAAACGTAGTCCTTCGTGTGGATATCCAGTTCGTGGGCCAGGGGCTGCACCATCGGTTGCGGAACCAGCTTGCGGAGCAGTTCGCCGAAGAACTCCGTCGGAGCCATCTCGGCCCGTTCGCGGGCGATGCGGTCGCGCAGCTGCTCCTCGGTGAGGGCCGGCTTGAGGTCGACGACCAGTTTCACGCGGCGGCCGTCGATCAGCGCATCGACCGCATCGCGGCTCATGCGCAGCGCCACGGCCCCCTCGATGCCGCGCTCGGAGAAGCCCAGCTCGCCGAACTCTTCGCGCACGGGCTGATTGTCGACATACAGCGTGGCGCGGACGTTGCGCAGCAGCAGTTTGTGGAGGTAGCGCACCTGCGGGTGCGACGTCACCAGCGGCGTGAGCGACGGACGCAGCGGTTCGATCGTGTGGCCCAGATCGGCGGCAAAGGCATAGCCGTCGCCCGTCGATCCCGTGGCCGGATACGACACGCCGCCCGTGGCCAGGATCACCTGCGGAGCCTCCTCCTTGCGTTCGAAGCCCCGTTTGTTGATGTATTTCACGCCGAAAACCCGCCCGGCAAGGGTCAGAATCCCCGTTACGCGCGTATCGTAAAGGATCTTCACGCCGTTGTCGACGCAATAGTCCAGCAGGGCGTTGGCGATGTCCCACGCCTTGCCGCTCTTCGGGAAGACCCGCTCGCCGCGTTCGATCTCGAGTTTCACCCCGCGGCGCTCGAAAAAGCGGATCGTCGCCCGGTTGTTGAACGCCGCAAAGGCCGGCGCAAAGAACTCGGCATTGGTCCTCACCTGCGAGGCAAACTCCTCGGCCGGCCGCGCATTGGTCACGTTGCAGCGCCCCTTGCCCGTGATGCGGACCTTGCGGCCCGACTTCTCCATCTTCTCGAGCAGCAGCACCCGGCGGCCGTTCTGTGCCGCCGTACCCGCGGCCATCAGCCCCGCGGCGCCCGCCCCGACGACAATCACGTCGTACGACTGTTTTTCTTCATTCTGTTCCATACGGTGCAAAATTAGGAATTTAATGCGAAATTTTTCATTTTTTGCCCCCTTTTCACTACCTTTGCGCCCGAAAAACATCGTTCTATATATGTTGAGCAGAAGATTACTCCGCATCAAGGTCATCAAGGCCCTCTTCGCACACCTCAAGTCGGGTGCCGACAACATGATGGCTTCGGAAAAGACGCTGATGGCCTCCGTGGACAAGGCCTACGACCTCTATTTCCAGATCCTCGTCCTCCCCGTAGAGGTCGCCCGTTATGCCGAACAGCGGATCGAAATCGCCCGGCAGAAGAAACTCCCCACCTTCGAGGACCTCAACCCCAATACCAAGTTCGTCGACAACGCCGTCATCCGCATCATCGCCAACAGCGACGCCGTCAACGACCGTATCGCCGCCCGCAAACTCGGCTGGGGGCAGTATCCCGAACTGATCCGCACACTCCACACGCAGCTCGTCGAGAGCGACTACTACAAGGAGTACATGCAGCACGAAGGCCGCTCGTTCGAGGAGGACAAACACCTGGTCGAGGAGTTCTTCAAGAGCCTCGAGGAGTGCGACGCCCTAGAGGAGGTCCTCGAGGAGATCTCGCTGCTCTGGAGCGACGACCTGCCCTACATCCTGATGATGATCCTGCGCACGCTGGCCGGCCTGCGCGCCTCGCATACCGAAATCCGCGTCCCGCCCAAGTTCAAGAGCGAGGAGGATCCCGAATTCGTCAAGACCCTCTTCGAAAAGGCCCTGGTCAACTACAACGCCTATCAGGACTACATCGAGAAGTTCACCTCGAACTGGGACGTCGACCGCATCGTCTTCATGGACAACCTCATCATCGGCACGGCCATGGCCGAGTTGACCACCTTCCCGTCGATCCCCGTCAAGGTGACCCTCGACGAGTGGATCGAGATCTCGAAGTACTACTCCACGCCCGGCAGCAGCACCTTCATCAACGGCGTGCTCGACAAGATCGTCGCCTCGCTGACCGAAGAGGGACGCATCAAGAAGGCCGGCCGCGGGCTGATCTGACCCCTCTCCTCCTGCCGCCATGCAAGCACTTCGTATCCTGAAGCGGGTCCTCATCGCCGGGTTGCTCCCGGCTCTCCTTGCGGCCTGCGGTCCGAATGCCTCCCGGCGTGCCGATGCACCGGGAAAAGCCCCCGCCGCCGGGATCGATGCACCCGCAACCGACACGGCCCGCTCCAACGAAGCCGACACAACGGATACCGACACCCCCGAAACGCCCGCCACAAACGCCGCTTCGCGAAAAAAAGCCCCGCACAAGGGTCTGATCATCGTCCTTACGGATTCGACGCTTGTCCACGGCGGTACGGACACCATCCGTTTCGGACGCCTCGGTTCGGGCGAAATCGCCGTCCTGCGCTTCCGCATCGAAAACGCCACCGCCAAACCCGTGGTTCTGATCTCCACCCAGCGCAGCTGCGGATGCATCTCGCTCAGTCATGACGCTCAACCCATTGCGCCCGCTCAGAGCCGCACCCTGGAGATGACCTTCGATTCCCGCGGCGAATTCGGCTGGCAGCTCAAACGCATGGATCTCTTCTTCGCCGGAGCCACCCGCCCGCTGCGCCTCTTCGTCGAGGCCGACATCGAATAAATCCTTGTTTTTTCGACAATATTTTCTATCTTTGTCGCGTTAAGTTTTCCAAATATCCGAAATTTTCACTTAAAAACCGAATAACCGTTATGATTGAATTCCTTCAAACTCCCCCGGTCAATCCCGCCGAGAACCCCACCTTCATGCAACAGTACAGCTTCATCATCATGATCGTCCTGATGGTGCTGGTTCTCTGGCTCTTCATGTGGCGCCCCGAAGCCAAACGCCGCAAACAGATGCAGGCCTTCCGCGACGGCCTCAAAAAGGGCGACAAGATCATCACCGCCGGCGGTATCTACGGCACCGTGAAGGAGATCAAGGAGAACACCCTGCTGATCGAGGTCGACAGCAACGTCACGCTCCGCATCGACAAGAATATGGTCGTTGCCGACAACTCGGATCTCCAGCGTCAATAATCCGATCCGTAGGCGCACGAAAAAAGAGCTGCAGAATCTGCAGCTCTTTTTTTGTCCCACCTCGCGCGGCTACCGCACCGAGAAGCGATAGATACACGTATGTTCGTAGATCTGCCCCGGATCGAGACGCGTCGACGGGAAGTTCGGATGGTTCGGACTGTCGGGGAAGTGCTGCGTTTCGAGCGCTACCGACTCCCGCCACGACTGCGGACGTCCGTATTTGCCCATGCTCTTGCCGTCGAAGAAGTTGCCGCTGTAGAACTGCAGGCCGGGCTGATCGGTCAGCACCTCCATCACACGGCCCGTCGTCGGCTCGTAGAGCGAAGCCACCAGTTCGACACCTTCACCCTCGCGGCTCAATACCCAGTTGTGGTCGTAACCGCGGCCGTTCTTCAGCTGCTCGTTGTCGACATCGATACGCGCACCGATAGCCGTCGGCTTGCGGAAATCGAACGGCGTCCCCTCGACCGGCGTGATCTCGCCCGTCGGAATCAGATTCGCATTAACGGGCGTCATCGAATCGGCCTTGATCCAGAGTTCGTTGTCGAGAATCGTGCCGTTGCCCTCGCCCTTGAGGTTGAAGAACGAATGGTGCGAAAGGTTCACCACCGTCGGAGCATCGGTCAGCGCCTGATAGTCGATGCGGAACTCGTCCTGCGGAGTCAGCGTATAGGTCATCACCACGTCGAGGTTGCCCGGGAAGCCCTCCTCGCCGTCCACCGAACGGTAACGGAAGACGATCGTCGTGTCGTTGGAGAACTCCACGTCCCACACCACGCTGTCGAAGCCCTTCACACCGCCGTGCAGCGTACGTCCGTTGTCATTGAGCGGAAGGGTGTACTCCTTGCCGTCGAGCGTGAAATGTCCCTCGGCAATACGGTTTGCATAGCGTCCCAGGGCGGCACCCAGGAAGCGTTCGCCCTTGTTGTTCAGATAGCGGTCGAGCGTCTCGTAGCCCAGGACCACATCCTCGGATTTACCCTCGCGGTCGGGGGTCCACAACGACACGACACGCGCGCCGAAGTTGGTGACCTGCATCGTCAGATCGCCGTTCCGCAGCGTATAGAGCGTCACCGGCTTCCCGTCGACCGTCTGGGTGAAGGCCCCGGCATCAAGCAGCCGGACCGTCGATTCTGGCTGGCTGCAGCATGCCGTCAAAAGCAACGCTGCAACCCCAATTCCCGTCATTCTCATAAGGCAGTTTTGTTTTTAAGGTTTTCGCGGTAACAAAGATAGCCATTTTATCCGTTTGCGGAAACAATTCGCTTTCGTATCTTTGCGCCGCGAAACAAAAATCGAAACAAGAGATGATTCAGAAAATCACCCACCGCTGCCAGGGAACCTGCTCCCGGCAGATTGACATCGAAATCGAGGACGGCATCGTCCGCAAGGTCCTCTTCACGGGCGGCTGCGACGGCAATACGAAAGGGGTCGCCTCGCTGGTCCGCGGCATGAAGGTCGAGGAGGTGATCGCCCGCCTGGAGGGCATCGACTGCCACGGAAAGGGAACCTCGTGTCCCGACCAGCTGGCCCGGGCCCTGAAACGGGGATTCTAACCCGCCCCCGGACGGCGATCCGGGCGACCGTGCGACGCCGGACTGCACGCCGTCCGATCCGGGTTTCCCGTCATCCGGACGTATGGCCATCCGCTTCGGAACGGATTTTGCAACGCCTCAATCCGTCATCAAATCTTGAAAAGCCATGTATTTTATCTGGTATCTCCTCATCGGACTGGCGGCCGGATGGATCGCCAATCTCATCGTCAAGGGCAGTGGTTCGGGACTGCTCATCAATCTCATCGTCGGACTGATCGGCGGCATGCTCGGCGGATGGGTTCTGTCGCTGATCGGCTGGGTGCCCGTCGGGACGCTCGGCAGTCTGGCCACGGCGGTCATCGGAGCCATCCTGCTGCTATGGATCGCCTCGATGATCACCCGGAAAAAAGGCGACACAAAACATCGATAAGCGTCCGCTACACATATATATAAATGGAAACAACGAATCATTCGGAACACCGGGACGAAACGCCGGCACCCCACAATGCCCGCAGCGCTGAGGAGGAGAACCTCGACACACTCGCCCTCTTCGGTGCGCGGATCGACCTCGGATGTCGCTGCTCGCGGGAGCAGTCGGCCGACACGCAAAGCGAATCGGTCCCGTGCCCTTCCGGGCCGGCTCCCGCAGCAGATTCCACCACCGCAAAATAAAGAAACGGTCGCGAAGCGGATCAGAACCCTCCACGGCCCGTCTCGCAAACACGTACAAAAAAGGTGGTCTCCACGAATGGGACCACCTTTTTCAGGTTGAGCTGCCGGGATTCGAACCCAGAACGACAGAACCAAAATCTGCTGTGTTACCATTACACCACAGCTCAATCTCTTGCTCGTAAGCGGGACAAAGATAGTGAAAATTTTACAATTTCAAATTCCGCTCCGGCAAAAAATTCAGCCGTCCGATCCGTGATTTCCGCTCCGAACCCCGTTGAACCCCTACCGTCATGATTGCATCCATGATCCTGCTTTTCGCCGCAGGCTACCTCTTCATCGCACTGGAACACAAAACCCGCATCGACAAGTCGGCCATCGCCCTGCTCATGGCCGGGTGCCTCTGGACAATCTTCAGCCTGCGGGGCAACGACCCCTCGATCCAGAACGAACTCGTCGACCAGCTGGGCGACACGTGCGAAATCCTCGTCTTCCTGATCGGAGCCATGACCATCGTCAACCTGATCGACTCGTACGGCGGTTTCAGTGTCGTCACCGATCTGATCTCCACCCGTAACCACCGCAGGCTCCTCGTCCTGCTCACCGCCATCGCCTTCTTCCTCTCCGCCGCACTCGACAACATGACCACCACCATCATTCTGGTGATGCTCGTACGCCGGCTCATTGCCGACGCTCGCGAACGTTGGATCTT
Source organism: uncultured Alistipes sp. (assembly GCA_944321945.1). Taxonomy (GTDB): domain Bacteria; phylum Bacteroidota; class Bacteroidia; order Bacteroidales; family Rikenellaceae; genus Alistipes. Next base: position 150,434 of record CALUNE010000002.1, on the reverse strand, counting down.
CGCGGCAACGATCGTCATCGCGGCCAACAGCGGCGGTGCCTGGTCGCCGATCGGCGACGTGACGACCCTCATGCTCTGGATGCGGGGACAGGTCTCGGCACTGAAACTCGTCACGACCCTCTTTCTGCCGTGTCTGGTATCGGTTGCCGTGCCCACGCTCCTGGCCGTGCGCCTCATCCCGGCCGCCGCAACCGCCACAGGCTCCACAACTGCCGCAACCGCCGCAACCGCCGCAACCGCCGCGGGCTTCACAACTGCCCCGACCTCGTCGGTCTCACCGGCCGGAAGCGGCACTCCGCAAGATGTCGCACCGGCTTGTCCGCCCTGCATCACCCCCCGTCTGCGACGCCTGATGCTCCTCGTCGGGATCGGCAGCCTGTTGTTCGTTCCCCTGTTCAAAAGCCTCACCGGACTGCCGCCCTACATGGGGATGATGGTCTCGCTGGGAGGCATGTGGATCCTCTCCGAACTGATCTACTATCGACAGCGCACGCTGCGCAACCTCGAGGAGTCGATCCAGCCCCGCGTGGCCAAGGTCCTCAAGCACATCGACATGCCGACGATTCTCTTCTTCCTGGGGATCCTGATGGCCGTCGGGGCCCTCCAGACGGCCGGCATCCTCACCGACATGGCCGACTGGCTCAACCGTCACGTTCATGCCGTCTTTCCGATTGCCGGTGCCATCGGGCTGCTCTCGTCGGTGGTCGACAACGTCCCGCTCGTCGCCGCCTGCATGGGGATGTTTCCCGTAGCCGATGCCGCCTCGGTGGCTGCAGCGGCTGATCCGACCTTCACCGGAGCATTCCTCAGCGACGGGTTGTTCTGGCATCTGCTGACCTACTGCGCCGGGGTCGGAGGCAGTCTGCTCATCATCGGATCGGCGGCCGGCGTCGTCGCCATGGGCCTCGAAAGAATCTCGTTCGGGTGGTACCTCCGCAAGATCACCCTGCTGGCGCTGGCCGGATATGCGGCCGGAATCGGCGTCATCTGGATCGAACACCTCCTCATCGGAATCGGCCACTGAAAATTCTCGGAACCCCTCATTCCGGGACCGGGCCCGTTCCAGAACCGGATGGAGGCAGGCGGCGGGCCGGTTGGAGCCCATCGCCGGAATCCGGGGCCGCGCTCCGATCCCGGAAACAAAAAAACCGGATGGTCTCCCCTGCACAAGGGAAAACCATCCGGTTTCGCGCCATTCGAATCGACACCCCCGCCGTCAAAAGGACCGGCCGGCACCTCCGCCCGACCATCCGCTGTCGGAAGAACCGGTCAACGCCGCCCTCACCCGAGCGTCCGCCTCCGGGCGGGAAAGCGGTCAGCCCAATTTGGCCATGAAGCGCTCGCGGTCGACGATGTAGCGCACGTGGGTTCCTTCGCCGATCACCCCCTCTTCGTCTCGCGCACCGACGTTGAACGTCAGCCGACGCCCTTCGATGGCCGTCAGTACCGCCGTAGCCGTGATCTCGGCCCCGAGTTTCGAGGGTTTGAGATGCGACGCGTTCATCTCCGATCCGACAGTCGTCGAGCCCTCGGGCAGCGACCCCGCCACGGCCTCCATCGCCGCATGCTCCATCAACGCCACCATCGCCGGCGTGGCAAATACCGGAAGGTCGCCCGATCCCATCGCGGCGGCCGTCTTCTCCGCCGTCACCGTCGTGACACTGCGGGCTGAAAGTCCTGTTTCAAGCATACTCCGTGCTTTTGTAAAATGGTTCCACATTCGAACCCGGCCCGAACGTCCGGGAGCACCGGCCCTGCACACGTACCTCACATGAGATTTGCTTCTCCCGCGAAGTTGTCGTATATTTGCGCAGGTCCGACGCCGGCAAAGATACGAAAAGTCGCACGCAAAACAGGCAACCGAAGCCGGGATTTTGGCCGAAAAGATCGACCGGCGTCCGTGACCGACCCTACGGACGATCATGAAAAGGTGGATTCTGCTCACGATGGCACTGCTCTGCACCCTCACCGGCGTGCAGGCTCAGGGCGGCCGCGGCTTCTGGCACCAGGAATGGGAGGTGCAGAACGGCGACTCGACGCCGCTGGTCCATATCCTTCCGGTATACGTCTTCAGCCGTCCGGTCGACCTGAGGCGCTACCGCCGGCTGGTCGACGCCGTACGCAAGGTCTACCCCATCGCCAAGATCGCCCGGGCCAAAATGGCCGACATGGAGGCCGAACTCTGCCGTCTGCCGACCAAGAAAGCCCAAAAAGCCTACATCAAACAGGTCTACGATCAAATCAAGGAGGAGTACACCCCCGTGCTGAAGCACATGACCCGCACCCAGGGCCGCGTCCTGCTCAAACTCATCGACCGCGAAACCGAATATACCGCCTATGAAGTGCTCCGAGAGTTCCGCGGCGGCTTCGTGGCGGGATTCTGGCAGGGCGTCTCGAAAATCTTCGGTCAGGACCTCAAGTCGCAATACGACAAGGAGGGCGAAGACAAGATGATCGAACAGATCATCATCTACTATGAGGCCGGCCTGATCCGCTGACCCGCTTTCGCCATATATCCGACTCCCCATCCACATGGCAGCCGCCATGCCGTACCCGCCGGCTGCAAACGCCCGGATTCAGACCCTGGAATCCGGCGCATTCCCCTATCGACCAAAACAGATCGAAAACGGGAAAGATCCGGCAAAATTTCCACCGACCGCCGTTTCGCCGCAAAGATATTCTTTATATTTTTCAATAATCTGATTAACAAATAAATAGACCGGAACGATTCCCCGTAATGAACACTTGCAGAGCAATTGACCGGCCACATTGAACATATCCGAAACTCCGGACTGAAAAGAACGAAAAAGTTTTATACCCGGAATTCAGGACAGAGACCGGATCAAGCAGCTGAAAATTTCGCATCGATAGCATTTTTCGCAAATTTGATTACAATCTGTTACTTTTACAATCCCCTATTGAGCCGATCGACACGAGCCTTGTTTTTACGATCGAAATTGCCCCCCGTTTTTTGAGTACAAAATCTGGCTCACCAATCCATAAATCGCGCTTTAAAGCGTATATAAGGCCATTTTTAGTACATTACGGACCCTGGAGAAATTCGCCGGACAACCCTCTTTGACGTATGTCATCCCCCATTCGATTTTGTAGAAAATCCCCCTTTTTTCACCCGGTTTCCGAGTTATGAAAAAATTTTTTTTATATTTTTTTCGCCCTTTAAGTTACAAATCGTTACATGGAAACAATCAGCTATTAATCAATATTTTAAATAATTTGACAAACGCCCGCAAGACACGTTTCAGTCCATCGAAATTACATTTCAGTCCAAAGGCATACTTGTTTTAATCATTTATAATCCCTTTTTTTGCAGCGACAGAAAGTAATTTCACTATGCAAAAATCAAAAATTCTACTACTGAAATTCGCTTTCCTTTTGTGTTCATTACCCGCCCTGGCCCAGGGGGGGGGAACCATCACGGTTAGCGGTGTCGTCACATCGGCGGAGGACAATGCGCCTCTGGTCGGTGTCCACGTGCTTTCCGGTAGCACCAGCGGCGTCAGCACGCTCGCTGACGGCTCCTACTCCATTGCCGTTGCTCCCGGAACGGTTCTCTCCTATCACTACATCGGCTTCAAGATCGCCGAATTCACCGTCCCCGAGGGAACCGCCAAAATCACTCACAACGTCGAACTCCAGCCCGAAGCTCAGGCTCTCGACGATGTGGTGGTCATCGCCTACGGTGTCCGAAAGAAGGGTACCATCACCGGCTCGGTATCAACCGTCAAGGCCGAAAAGGTCGAATCAACCCCCACGGCAGCCTTCGATCAGGCCCTCCAGGGTCAGGTTCCCGGTCTGTCGGTCATGTCGAGCACCGGTGAGCCCAGCGTCGCCGCCACGCTCACCATCCGTGGTACGAACTCGATCAACTCGGGAACCTCTCCGCTCTACATCCTCGACGGTATTCCCATCTCGAGCTCCGACTTCAACGCCATCAATCCCGCCGACATCGAGTCGATCTCCGTCCTCAAGGACGCCTCCTCGACCTCGATCTACGGTTCGCGTGCCTCGAACGGTGTCGTTGTCATCACCACCAAGCGCGGCCGCATGGAGGAAAAACCCACCATCTCCTACCGCATGCAACTCGGTTTCTCGCAGATCGCAAAGGGCAACTGGGACCTGATGAACACCGAAGAGCGCATCCAATACGAAAAGGAGATCGGCCTGACCACCGGCAAGGACTACAACCGTCTCAGCCAGATCGACGTCAACTGGCTCGACGAGGTCTACAACAACTCCGCCATGCTCCAGAACTACGAACTCTCCGTCTCGGGGGCCAACGAGAAGACCAATTACTACGTCTCGGGCGGCTACTACAGCCAGGAGGGTATCGCACTGGGATCGGACTTCGACCGCTACTCGATCCGCGCCAACATCGAACAGCGCGCCGCCAAGTGGCTCAAGATCGGTACGAACACCATGCTCAACTACCAGGCCTTCGAACAGGCCGGCGAAGGCGAATACTCCCTCGTCTCCCCGATCTCGGCCGCCCGCTTCATGCTCCCCTACTGGAACCCCTACAACCCCGACGGCTCGCTCGCATCGGTCAACGACGGCACCTGGAAGGGTGACGGACAGAACCCCCTGGAGTGGATCAAGAACAACCAGCGCTCCTACAAGAAGTACAAGCTCGTTTCGAGCCTCTTCGCCGAGGCCACCATCATCGAAGGCCTCACCTTCAAGTCGCAGTTCAACGTCGACCTCACGCACCTGGCCGGCGAAAGCACCTCGACCCCGAGCTACGCCCCCAACCTGGGCGAAGGCAGCGCCCAGCGCCTGTCGAGCGACGCGCTGACCCTCTCGGTCACCAACACGCTCAACTATCAGTTCCAGAAAGACAAGCACGCGTTCAACTTCCTGCTCGGTCAGGAGGGAGTCAACCACCACTACGAAGGATTTACCCTTCTGTCCGAAGGCCAGAACAACGACAAACTGGTCAACATCACCTCCGGTACGCGCGTCACGTCGTGGAGCGATACGACCGATGACGACTATGCCTATGTCTCGGTATTCGGCCGCGGCGAGTACAACTACGACCAGCGTTACTACGCCGACATCTCGCTGCGTACGGATGCCTCGTCGCGTTTCGGTACCGGACGCCGCTGGGGCGGTTTCTGGAGCGTGGGCTTCATGTGGAACCTCCGCAACGAAGCCTTCATGGAGGATTCGCGCCGCTGGCTGACCAACGCCCAGATCTCGCTCAGCACCGGTACCTCGGGCAACTCGTCGATCCCCAACTACGAGCACCTTGCACTGGTGAGCGGCGGCCTGGACTACTACGGCGATGCCGGCATGGCCCCCAGCCAGCCCGGTAACGAGGATCTCGGCTGGGAGAAGACCTGGACCACCAACCTCGCCTTCCACGTCGGATTCTGGAACCGCCTGAACGTCGACCTCGAACTCTACAACAAGCGTACCTCCGACATGCTCATGCAGGTGCCCCAGTCCTACGCCGACAAGGGCTACGGATACTACTGGGACAACATCGGCGTGATGGTCAACCGCGGTGTCGAACTCAACCTCTCGGGTACGGTCGTCGCCACGAAGGACTTCAACTGGACACTGAACGCCAACTTCTCCTACAACAAGAACAAGATCGTCGAACTCTACAACGGCGTGCAGGAGTATGAAATGGCCGCCACGTCGATGAAACTCGTCGTCGGCCACGACTGCGGCGAATTCTACGTCAACCGCTTCGCCGGCGTCAACCCCGCAAACGGCGACGCCCTCTGGTACACCAAGGACGGCGAAATCACCACCGAAATGCGCGACGAAGACAAGGTGCTCGTCGGCAAGAGCATGTACGCCCCCTGGGCCGGCGGTTTCGGCACGAACCTCTCGTGGAAGGGAATCTCGCTCTCGGCCCAGTTCTCGTGGGTGGCCGACCGCTGGGTGATGAACAACGACCGCTACTTCGACGAATCAAACGGCCGCTACAGCGCCTACAACCAGTCGCGCAAGCTCCTCGACCGCTGGAAAAAACCGGGTGACATCACCGACATTCCGCGTCACGGCGTCTACACCGAATTCGACGACCGGCTGTTGGAGGATGCCTCGTTCCTGCGACTGAAAAACCTCATGCTCAGCTACTCGCTTCCGCAGAATCTGCTGCGCAAAACGCGCTTCATCAGCGGCGTGAGAATCTACGCCCAGGCCCAGAACCTTCTGACCTTTACCAGCTTCACGGGTCTCGATCCCGAAGGCGTCGGAAACATGTATCAGGCTCAATACCCCATGTCGCGCCAATTTACGTTCGGTCTCGACCTCACGTTCTAATCGTTAGACAATGAATATGTTACGAAATATCAAGTCACTCATCGCTGCGATTCTTCTGGTAGCCGGCACCACATCGTGTCTGGACAAGCTGCCCGAATCGTCCATCCGCGAAGGCGAGGCCATGCAGACCTTCGATGATGCCGAACAGCTCCTGACCGGTATCTACACGGGCCTGATGAGCAGTTCGCTCTTCAGCGGCACGCTTACCGTCATGCCCGACATCCAGGCCGACCTGGCCTACGCCGTCGAGAACTTCACGAACGTCTACGGCCCCGCCTGGCTCTGGAATATTCTCTCGACCGACCAGGATGTCGAAGCCGTCTATGCCGCACTCTACGGCGTCATCAGCCGCTGCAACTTCTTCCTCGAGCGCGTCGATGCCGTCAAACAGCAGGAGACCAACTACGAAAACATCGACATGCTCGATGCCTACACCGGCGAGGTCTACACCATCCGCGCCCTCTGCTACTCGAAACTCATCGAGTGCTTCTGCAAGGCCTATGACCCCGCAACGGCCGAGAACGAACTCGGAGTCGTCCTGCGTTCGAAGTACTCCGTGCCCGAACCCATGAAGCGCGCCTCGCTGAAGGCCTCCTATGAGTTCGTCCTCAACGACCTGAAACAGGCCGAAGAGCTCCTGGACAACGACAACGACCAGTACAACACCATCTACGCCACGGCCGCAGCCGCCCAGGCCCTCCACGCCCGCGTGGCCCTCTACATGCAAGACTACCAGACGGCCGTCGACTACGCCACGAAGGTCATCGACAACGACATGTTCCAGCTGGCCGACGCCAACTCGCAGTACTCCTCGGATGACACCTATCTGACCTACATGTGGAACTACGATTCGAGCTTCGAGATCATCTGGAAGATCGGCTTCACGACCACCTCCTACGGCGGCGCCCTCGGCCAGGTGTTCCTCAATGCAAATCGCGACTACACCTACACGTATCCCGACTACGTGCCGGCCCAGTGGGTGCTCGATGCCTATGACGACACCGACCTGCGTTACGACGCCTACTTCTACGAGTACACCACGGGATACTCGAACGGTCTGACGTGGCCTCTGCTGATCAAGTACTTCGGCAACCGGTCGTTCATCTCGGCCGCCAACATCTACATGGTGTCGATGCCGAAGCTGTTCCGGCTCTCGGAGCAGTATCTGATCCGCGCCGAAGCCTACTGCAACCTTCCGTCGCCCAACTTCTCGGCCGCCAGCAAGGATCTGACCACTCTGCGTCAGAAACGTTACTCGGGCGGCGCCGGCGCCATCACCGTCAGCGCCAACAACTGGCTCGAAACCATCTCCAAGGAGCGCGTGCGCGAACTCTACATGGAGGGCTTCCGCCTGAACGACCTCAAACGCTGGCACATGGGATTTGAACGGACCCCCCAGAGCTGCTCGCTCGCCGAAGGCAGTTCGCTCAAGATCGAGGCCGACGACCCGCGCTTCGTATGGCCCATCCCGCGCCACGAACTCGAATCGCCCGGCGCCGAGATCGCTCCCAACGAGAGCAACAACTAACGCATTCACCGATTTCAAAGAGACATATCAGACATGAAACGAATTACTGCAATACTGTGTGCGACCGGTCTGGCCGGAATCCTCGCCACAGGGTGTAACTCGGATACGAAGACCTACTCCGATGCCGAATACGTCATGTTCGCCGACACGCTGTCGACCAACATGGTATTCCCGGACGAGGCCTACTTCTCGGTGCCGGTGACGTCGACCGTTGCGTGCGACTACGACCGTACGTTCGGTGTCGAGGTCATCGACCAGGGCAGCACCGCCATCGAAGGCTACCACTATCGGATCAAATCGAACTCCATCACCATCAAGGCCGGCGAACGTACGGCCAATGTCGAGGTGGCCGGCTACTACGACCACATCTCCGATACCGACTCGCTCGGCTTCAAGCTCAAGCTGGTGGTGCCCGACCAGATCCGATGGACGAACCTCTACCCCGACAGCGATCTGACGAAGGTCGTCCTCTACAAGGGCTGCAACTACGACCTGGATGCCTTCAGCGGCTGGTGCGTCGTTACGTCGCTGCTGCTCTACGACTACCCCAGCGCGCTGGATACCAACTACCAGCGTCTGATCTTCACGGAAAAACACCCCACGGAACCCAATACGATCATCCTGCACGACTTCCTCTACGACGGATACGACGTGACGATGCGGCTGACGAACGACGACCCCGCCGATCCGGCCATCGAAATGGATGAGGATCAGGTCCTGAGCGACGAACAGACCGTCTTCGGACAGATCAACGGCGACGACAAGATCCTGGGTACCGTAAGCCCCTACTACGACTCGTACTACAATACGTGCCAAAAATATGCATCCCTCTGGCTGTACGTCTATCTGAAGAACGTCGGAACGATGGTGGGAACGGTCGGACATTTCTACAATGTCCTGGAATGGGTATCGCTCGAAGAGGCTGTACGCCTGAAAACGGAGGAGAACATGTCGGGTGCCCGCGATCCGCGTCAGGATCCGGACTATCCCGGAAACTCCAACCAATGAGGATTCTCGAGCATTCATCAAATTCCCATTCTCTTTAATTATAGTACCACTAAACGCAATGTCTTATGAAAAACACGATTTTACACTGGACATCGGTTCTGTTGGCAAGTACAGCCCTGATGCTCTCCGCCTGCTCGTCGGATGAGGATACCAACGACGGTCCGACCGTCAGTCCCGTCTTCCCGGATCTCGCGACGCTGACCATTCCGGCCGGTGAAACCTCGTGCGAGGTGACCTTCACCCCCAACATGGACTGGACCGCGTCGATCCCCACCGACGCCGAAACCGCCCGCTGGTTCAAGATCAGCGACGGCACGATGGAGGACTACTCGATCTCCGGCAAGGCCAGTTCGACGCCCGTCACCCTCTACGTGACCACCATCGATCAGGAGACGTTCGACGAGACGCCCGTCTGCGAAGTATCGCTCACGATGGGCGGACAGACCGAAGTCATTGCCCGCATCACCCGCGGCAATGCAGCCCGCGAATTCTCGCTCTTCGCCTCCGATTACGACACCAACGAGGATGACTTCATCATCCCCTACGTCTTCTCGCAGAGCGCGATGACCAAGTACACCGGTACGGAGACGAGCTTCCCGTATGAGAATGCTCCCGAAGGGACGGTTGAGATGAAGTGGCCGACCCGTGTGGGCGAATTCATGTATGTGTTCAAGGCCCAGGGCAACTTCGAGTGGCTCATCTCCACCCCCGAGTGGATCAACGCCACCTCGACGGCCATCGAAGGCGAGAATGCCAATCAGATCACCCTCACCGGCAAATTCACCGAGGAGAACATCGACGGCGCCGTCGGCGTGATCGACTTCTACGACGCCTCGATCGACAAGGACGAGGATCCCGGCAACAACGCCCACAACAAGTACTGCATCTCGATGCCCGCATTCCGCGACATCGTCCGTCATCCGTTCGCCAATATCAACGGCACGTTCTCCTTCAATGCCGACGGCAAGTACCTCGACACCAACGGTACCGAGAACGACGCCTTGACGACCACCGTTTCGAGCACCAAGGGTCTTGGCATCTATGCCGTCGATCTGCACGATAACGGATGGTATTATCTGACCGACTGGGTGACGATCACCGACTCCTGGGACGACAGCGGAGAACTCTTCCAGAGCCACAGCTACACGATCACCGCCACGGCCAACGACGGTGCCGCCCGTACGGCTACGCTGCTCGCCCTGCCCGCCAGCGTCAATGCCCAGATCAACGACCCGCTCTATGATCTGTTCAACGCCGAAGGTACCGACATCAAGGCCGAGTACAAGCAGTACATCTACGCCACCATCGAACAGTCCGGCACCACGTCCGATGAAGAGGGATTCTCCATCGAAGTCAACTCCTCAACCAGCCACATGGTTGGAGAAGGAAAAGCCGCCACGTTCGTCAAGGTCGATTCGGAACAATACTTCTACGACCACATGGACGATGACTACCTGATCAACTACTATGAGTATTTCATGAACGGTGTGCCCATCTATGTCCTTACCTACAACAGCGCTGCTGCTGAAGGAGGAAGTGTTCTTTTCGACATCAAGGGTCAGTATGACAATGCCATGATTCCCGCGGCCGATACCTGGCTTCATGCGGAATACATGCCCGACGATTACAATCCGGGTGTGACGATGATGATGATTGACATGAGTCAAGGCGAGGCTTCAAACAAGAGCAACATCACATTCACGAGCGCGAACGGTATGCAGACCTACGCGATCCTGCTCTGCTACCGCAATTACTGACGTTTTCCCAAAGACCGCAAAACAGGGCCCCGTTGAATGGGGCGGGGCCCCTGTTTTTCAAAATACTATGATTAAAGAGTTTACAAGACACAAGTTTTCCATGAAACTTCCGAATATCAAAACCTTATTCGCCTTCGTCGCAGGTCTGGCAGCCTTCTGCTCGACGGCCTGCTCCGACGACGACGGTATCGACAACCGCGAGCAGGACTACGGCTACGTCCAGTTCAAGCTCTACAAGGAGGCTTCGCAATCCGAGGCCTCGTCGCAGACCCAGTCGCGCGCCATTGTCGATGAACTCGATTACCTGGACGACGCCACCAAACTGCAGGTCAATCTGCGTTCCGGGAACACGACCATCACACAAACCATGACGCTTTCGTCCGCAGACAAGGAGAGCGCCGAGTTCGGATTGCGCAGCGACAAGCTCCAGCTCCTGGCCGGCAATTACCAGATCATCTCCTTCATGCTCTACGATATCAAAGACGAACCCCTCTACAGCGGTACGACCAGCAACAACACCCTTACGGTGGTTGCCGGCGGACTGACCGTGCATGACCTGACGGCCAATGTCACCCCCCGCGGCAAGGTGCGTTTCAACCTGATCAAGGACATCTCGCAGCTCACCGGCAAATGGGATGGCTCGCGCGCCGTTTCGCGGACCCGCGAATATACCTTCGACGAGATCGCCTATTTCGACGTGAGCGTCCATGAGGTCGGTACCGACAAGCCCGACACCACCTTCACCTATCTGAAGGCCGAATTCTCGATCCACTTCGACGAAGACGACAGCGAAAGCCCCGAATTCGGATACCAGACCTCGTCGATCACCTGCGACTCGCTGCTCTCGCTGCCCGCCGCCACCTATGAGATCACGGGCTTTGTCACCTACGACACCGACAAACTCATGCTCGAAACCCATACGGACGTCGATCTGCCCGACTACCACTTCACCGTCAAGGACAACGAAACCACCGACGCCAAAGTCCCCGTCACGCTCTACGAAGCCGACGAGTACATCCAGGACGGCTACGCCCTGAAGGCCATCTGGGAGGCGCTCGACGGCAAGAACTGGTACTACGGCGGTCAGGACTACAACAAGGGCTGCAACTGGGACTTCAACAAGTCGCCCGACCTGTGGACCAATCAGCCCGGCGTCGAGGTGCACTCGAACGGCCGTGTGGCCAAGCTCGTACTGAGCGAGTTCGGCATCAGCGGCGACATGCCCGCCGCCCTCGGTCAGCTCACCGAGCTGGTCGAGCTCTACCTCGGCACGCACAACGACACCAACACCGGCACCTACGACCCGATGCTCGATCAGTCGAAGTCGCTGGCCGACCGCAACCGCAACCGTCTGGAGTACAACCGACAGTATCTGGCTGCCACGCACATCCAGCCGCAGATGTCCTACCCCTGCGCCCTGGCCCTCAAGGAGCACAACCTCTCCAGCCCGGCCACCTATCTCTACGAACAGGGCTACACCGAAGCACAGATCTTCGACCGCAAGACCGGGCGTCAGCTCGAAATCCAGCCCAAGGATGTCATCGCCGGCCGCTTCTGCAACAACCTGACGAGTCTGCCCGACGAGATCGGCAACCTGACCAAGCTCGAGTATCTCTACCTGGGCAACAGCCCCATCTCGAAACTCCCCACGACGATCGGCAAACTCGCGTCGTGCACGCTGCTCGAGATCTACAACTGCCCCAACATGCACGGTCTGCCCGACGAGGTCGGCGACATGCCCGCTCTGGTACAGGTCAACATCTCCTGCAACAAGGGTACGAATACCATCCCCGGCTGGACGAGCAAGGAGCTGCTCGATGCCATCAACGCCCTGGCAAACGGCGCTTCGCAGGAGACCATCCAGATGCTCTACGCCCGCGACAACAACCTCGAGGTATTCCCCGAGAACGTCAAGCTGATGGGTCACCTCGGACTGCTCGACCTGGCCAACAACCAGATCGGCAAGAACGGAGGCGATGAAAGCATCATCCCCTTCCTGGGCAACGACTTCATGCCCTCGGATGTCTACCTGGACAACAACCAGATCACCGGATTTGAATCCCAGGAGGTCAACGGTCACCGGATCCTCTTCAACACCGACAACCTCGAAACCTTCACGGCTTCGTACAACAAGCTGACCAAGGTTCCCGACATCTTCTACAGCGACTCGCCCTACTACATCTCGAGCGTCTCGTTCGCCTACAACGAGATCGACGGATTCGAGAACCAGGACAACGGCCAGTATCAGGGGATCAACGTCACGACCTTCACCCTCTCGGGCAACCGGATCAAGACCTATCCCGCCTGCATGGCCAAGAGCGAATCGCAGATCAGCTACATCCTGCTGGCCGGCAACGGTCTGGAGAACTTCGAAGAGGATTGCTTCACCAGCCCCCGTCCCGAAACGCAGGCCAACCTGATCTCGATTGACCTGACCTACAACAAGATCAAGGAACTTCCGAAGGATTTCCACGCCGGCAACATGCCCTATCTCTACGGAGTGGATCTCTCGTACAACTCCTTCTCGAAGTTCCCGTGGGGTCCGACCGACGCCCTGGGTCTGACGGTCTATGCCGTCCGCGGCCAGCGCGACGAAAACGGCAACCGCTGTCTGAAAGAGTGGCCTACGGGCATCTACCAGCATACCGGTATCCGCGGTCTGTTCCTGGGCTCGAACGACCTGCGCAAAATCGACGACACGATCTCCTACCTGATCTACAACCTCGATATCAGCGACAACCCCAACATCACGTTCGATGCTTCGGACATCTGCTACTACTGGCAGGCCGGCGCATTCAACCTGATCTACGACAAAACGCAGAATATCATCAATTGCCCTGAAATGCTCGAATAACTATGAAAGTACGCTATTATATCGCATCAACACTGCTGACCGTCGCTACGCTGGCCGCCTGCTCCCAGGCCGACAAGCAGGTCTCGTTCGGCATCGACAGCAACTCGATCTCGATCGATGCCGCCGGCGGTACCGAAAAGGTAAGGGTCTCGGCCAGCGAAAACTGGATTGCATCATCGAACGTACCCTGGATCACCGTATCGCCCGCCAACGGCCGCGGAACCAAAGAGTGCAGTCTGATCATCGACTCGGCTATCACCAATACCGTCCGCAACGGCGTCGTCCGCATCGTCAAGGCCGAAAACAGCTCCGAATATCAGGAGATCCGCGTCGAGCAGAAGGGGTTCGACTACGCCATCACGCTCGACGAACCGACCGTCGAAATCAAAAACTACGCGTCGCTTGACGATCGCTATTTCGACGTGCGCGTCAAGACCAACGTCGATTTTGACGTCAAGATCCCCGACTCGGTAGCCAGCTGGGTGAAGGTCGGTCAGTACGACGTCAATCTGGACCACGGTCTGCGTCCGCGCGAAGTGACCGTACGCGTCACGTGGGGCATCAACTCGCTGCCCAAGGAGCGCAAGGCCGAGATCCTCTTCACCCCGACCGCCGACAGTCAGGTCTCGGATGAGATGCTCGCCCAGAACGACCGTCTCTACATCAACCAGGAATCGGCCGAACCCATCGAGCGCGGAACCCGCGCCGGCGACTCGGTAGCCCTGCTGGGCATCGCCCGCTCGCTCGAAATCTGGGGCTCGAGCTGGGAGAGCTCCGGCGAAAAGATGGACAACTGGGACGGCGTGACCCTCTGGGAAGAGGGCATGGAGGGCTATGTCGATTCGCTCAAGGGCCGTGTCAAGTATGCCCAGTTCTACATGATGTCCACCAAGGAGGGCATTCCCTTCGAGGTGCAGTACCTGACCGGAGCCCAGGAGCTGGAGTTCTACAGCAACGTCAACACCTTCCAGCTCAATCTGAGCACCGGCCCCTACATCTGCCAGCTCAAACAGCTCAAGCGACTGACCATCGGCGCCTTCGGTCTGACGGAACTCGACGAGAACTTCACCAATCTGAGCAACCTCGAGTACCTCGACCTGGGCAGCAACAACTTCGAGCAGATTCCCGAGGTCATCAACCCGAAGAACTTCCCGAAACTGCACGTGCTGCGTCTGGCCAACAACCAGCGCCGGCTGATCTACGACCTGAGCAACAACATCTCAACCAACTTCGGCGGCCTCTACCAGCATACGAAGTACAACTCCTCGACGGAGACGTTCGGCGAATTCCCCACGTGGCTGCTCAGATGGGAGCCCGGCACCACGACCGACTCCAAAGGCGAAGAGGTTGCCGTTACGGGTCTCGATACGCTGATTCTCTCGGTGAACTACTTCCAGGGTTCGCTGCCCGACTTCAAGGATGACGCTTCGGTACCCGTCTACACCGAGGCTCCCGACTCGCTCAAGAACGCCTCGGGAGAATGCGTTCTGGTCACGAAGGGTATCAAACGCGTGATGCCGCAGCTGAAGATGTTCGCCATCAACCTCAACCGTCTGACCGGCGAACTGCCCGAATGGGTTCTCTATCACCCGTCGCTCGACTGGTGGGACCCCTACACGCTCTTCTTCACCCAGGAGGGCAAGGACGAAAAGGGCAATCTGGCCGGCTTCTCCAACGAACCCGCCAACATGAACTACTATTACGAGGCCTTCCCCAAAAAGGATCTGGCCGACAGTTCCAACGACGAGGAGGAAGGTACCGACTCGGGATCCCAGACCGGTACCCTGCGCAAATAATTGATCTGACAATATGAAAATGAACAAATATCTCGTATCGGCATTCGGCGCCCTGTCGCTGATCGCCTTCAATGCCTGTTCGACCGAAGAACCGGTAGAACCCACGGTCACGGGCTCCGAATCACAGACGGAACCCGTGGAAATGGCCGGCGAAGTCATCGTGAAGTTCGATCCTTCGGTGAGCGATCTGCTCGATGAGCGCGGACTGACCCAGACCCGGAGCGGTGCCGCCGCCACTCGCAGCGGTATCTACTCCGTGGATGAAGTCCTCGACATGCTCGGCGAGTGCGAACTCGAACGCGTCTTCCCGATTGACGAGCTGCATGAGGAGCAGACCCGTCAGGCCGGACTGCACCTGTGGTACGTCGTCCGCTTCAGCGACAAGTACAGCGTCGAGGAGGTCGTCGACCGCCTCTCGACGCTGGGCGAAGTGCAGACCGCTGCGCCCAACCGCACCGTCAAACGCGCCTATCGCACCGACCGCAAACCCATCCCCTTCCCCAAGGAGCTGCTCAATGCCCCCGCAACCCGTGCCGATGGCGCAAACGGCTACATCTACAACGACGAACTGCTCAAATGGGAGTGGCACGTGATCAACCGCGGATACCAGGATCACTTCGTCATCGACGCAGAGGAGGATGCCGAGGTGGCCAAGGCCAAATTCAAGGTCGGCGCCGATGTCAACTGCGAGAAGGCCTGGGAGCGCTCGACGGGCGATCCGTCGATCGTGGTGGCCGTGCTCGACGAGGGCATCTACTGGCGTCACCCCGACCTGCAGGCCAACATGTGGGTGAACGAGGGCGAAACCTACGGCTCGCACAAGGACAACGACAAGAATGGATACGTAGGTGACTACTACGGCTACGATTTCATCAACAATACGGGTATCATCTCGTGTGACGCCTCGGCCGACACGGGCCACGGCACGCACGTGGCCGGTGTGATCGCCGCCCGCAACAACAACGGAATCGGCATCACCTCGATCGCCGGCGGTACGGCCGAAAATCCCGGCGTGAAGCTCATGTCGTGTCAGATCTTCTCGGGCAACTCGTCGAGCAACACCGTCAGCCTGGCCCGCGCCATCAAGTATGCCGCCGACAACGGCGCCGTCATCCTGCAGTGCAGCTGGGGCTACGGCTCGGGTGCCGCCAACGGATACGAATACACCGCCGGCTTCGCTACCCAGGAGGAGTGGGAGACCAACTGCCCGCTGGAAAAGGCCTCGCTCGACTACTTCGTCCACAACGCCGGATCGCCCAACGGTCCGATCGAAGGCGGCATCCCCATCTTCGCCTCGGGCAACGAATATGCCCCCGCTGCCGGATTCCCCGGCGCAGCCGACTACTGCGTCTCGGTCAATGCCATCGCCGCAGACTACACCCTCTCGACCTTCTCGAACTACGGCCCCGGATCGAACATTTCGGCCCCGGGCGGCGACCAGGACTACTACTTCGACTATGTCAATACCGCCGAGGGTCAGAATCCGGCCTACACCATGGCCCGCGGTGCCGTAGGCTGTGTCCTCTCGACCATGCCCCCGCAGGTCAGCAACGGAACCGAATACGGCTACATGGAGGGCACCTCGATGGCCTGTCCCCACGTTTCGGGTGTCGCCGCGCTGGGCCTCTCCTACGCCGCCCAGCTGCGCAAGCACTTCACCGCCGCCGAATTCCGCAAACTGCTCGTCGAAAGCGCAACGCCCATCGACGACTATCAGTCCGGCAACAAGAGCTATTACCACTACGTGACCGACCTGGGCAAGACCTATCGCAAGATTATCCCGCTGTCGCAGTACGTGGGCAAGAACGGTGGTCTGGTCAATGCCGACAAACTGCTCTCGGCCATTGCCGACGAGAGTGCCGGCACTCCGGTCTCCTTCCCGAACATCTACGTCGGCATCGGCGAGGAGAATGCCGTCAAGGAGGATCCCGCCCGTTACTTCAAGCAGGGCGAAACACTGACCTACACGCTCAAGATCGACAACACGTCGGTGGCTACGGGCGAGATCAAGGAGGGCAAGGCCGTATTCACCGGTCTGGCCGAGGGCGCCACGACCGCCTCGATCACGGCCTCCAACGGCGAGGTTCAGAAGTTCAACATCACCGTCCGCAAGTCGGCCAACGGCAGCGGCTGGCTCTAACGGCAAAGCGTCAGGCTCATGTTGCGCGAAACGTTCATCCGATATGTACTGATCCCGTTCGGGGTGGCGGCGGCCGCAGTCGTCGCCACGCCCGCCCGGGGCCAGTTCCACATCGTCCCGCGTGAAAGGCTCGACAGCATGTCCAACCCGGCGCTGGCAGCCGGCGCCGAAGCGATGCGCTTCACCCAAAAACGGATCGACACCGGTTCCATCGGTGAGGACGACGGCCCGAAAAGCTACTCGTTCGAATGGCAGAACGTCGGCGACAAACCGCTCGTCGTCACCCGCGTGACCACCACCTGCGGATGCGCCGCCCCGTCGTGGGACCGCCAGCCGGTCAAACCCGGCGAAAAGGCCCGTCTGACGGTGACCTACCATCCGAAAGGACATCCGGGCAGTTTCGTGCGGAAGATCTTCCTCTTCACGCAGCTCGCTTCGAATGCTCCGACGGCCATCCTCGAACTGGCCGGTGAGGTCATTCCGTCGGCCCGCCCGACCTACGCCTACCCCCATGCCCGGGGCAATCTGCTGCTCAAGCAGGAGGAGATCCGCTTCGATGCGGATTCGCCCGGCGTCGAGCGAATCGAGTGCCTCAACGGCGGCAACGACACGCTGCGTATCGGCATCGACACACGGATTCTGCCCCCCTGCGTGAAGGCCGAATTCCGCCCCGCAACGCTTCTGCCCGGCCAGATCGGCGAACTGACCGTCCGCTACGATCCCGCGGCAGGCAGGGCCCCCGGACGGATCCCGCTCTTTCTGAAGGGGCTGGGACTTCCGCCCTCGCAGAGCGGTGTCACCCTCCGCTTCGCTTCAGCGACCAACGACTCAAAAACCCTGAAAAACAATTAACGAAATATGAAAAACTTGCTCAAAATCTCGCTTCTGCTGCTCCTCGCCGTCGGCTTCACCAGCTGCAACGACGACAAAAGCTACGAAGATCCCGGTCTCGACGTGACGCTCTACAACCTCTCGGGAACCTGGAAACTCGAGACCTGGAACAACGGTGAATCCCTGGCCGACGGCAGCTACGTCTACATCGAGCTCTCGTATCGCGACGGCAACGAGTTCACCATCTACCAGAACCTCGACAGCTTCGGTCCGCGCCGCATCACGGGCGTCTACAACCTCTACACGGACGAATCCCTCGGTTCGATCCTGCGCGGCATGTACGACTACGAAAACGGCGACTGGGCCCACCGCTACATCGTCAGCAACCTCTTCTCGGACCGCATGACCTGGACCGCCACCGACGACGCCCAGAACGTCTCGCTCTACGTCCGCTGCGACGGTATCCCGCAGGAGATTCTCGACCAGTACAAGGACGAAATCGAGGCCGAAGAGAGCGAGGAGGAGTAACTCGCATCCGAAAACACGGGCCGGATCGCCACAACGGCAAACCGCCGCAAGAGGCCGGCCCGAATCCCGGACGGGGAGCCGCAGTTCGTATGCTGCGGCTCCCCGTTGCGTTGCCCCCCCGGCGGTTCGGGACAATTTTCGGCCCGCGGATTGCGCTTTATGAATTTCTTATTAACTTTGCGCATTGAAAACCAAAACGCTCGAAATCCTTTTTAAGAAATATGTTCGAAAACCTAACCGATAAACTCGAACGGTCGTTCAAAATCCTCAAGGGCGAAGGCCGCATCACGGAGATCAACGTCGCCGAAACCCTCAAGGAGATCCGCCGCGCGCTGATCGACGCCGACGTCAACTACAAGGTCGCCAAGTCGTTCACCGACGAGGTGAAGCAGAAGGCCCTCGGACAGGATGTCCTCAAGGCCGTCAAGCCCGGACAGATGCTCACGAAGATCGTCCGCGACGAACTGGCCGCCCTGATGGGCGGTACGGCCACCGACATCCGTCTGGAGGGGAATCCGGCCGTCATCCTGATCGCCGGTCTGCAGGGATCCGGCAAGACGACCTTCTCCGGCAAACTCGCCTCGATGCTCAAGAGCAAGAAGGGCCGTCAGGTGCTGCTGGTGGCCGGCGACGTCTACCGCCCGGCCGCCATCGATCAGCTGAAGGTCCTCGGCAGTCAGATCGGCGTGGAGGTCTACACCGAAGAGGGAAACAAGAATCCCGTCCAGATCGCCGAAAACGCCATCCGTTACGCCCGGCAGAAGAGCTATAACGTGGTGATCGTCGATACGGCCGGACGTCTGGCCGTCGACGAGGCCATGATGCAGGAGATCACGGCCATCAAGGCCGCCGTCAAACCCTCCGAGACGCTGTTCGTCGTCGACGCCATGACCGGTCAGGATGCCGTCAACACGGCCAAGGAGTTCAACGACCGGCTGGATTTCGACGGCGTCGTGCTGACCAAGCTGGACGGCGATACGCGCGGCGGTGCCGCCATCTCGATCCGCTCGGTGGTCAACAAACCCCTGAAGTTCATCTCCAGCGGCGAAAAGATGGATGCCCTGCAGGTCTTCCACCCGGAGCGCATGGCCGACCGTATTCTGGGCATGGGCGACGTCGTGTCGCTGGTCGAGCGCGCCCAGGAGCAGTTCGACGAGGAGGAGGCCCGCAAGCTCAAGAAAAAACTCGTCAAGGACCAGTTCAACTTCAACGACTTCATCGCCCAGATCCAGCAGATCAAGAAGATGGGCAACCTGAAGGATCTGGCCTCGATGCTGCCGGGCATGGGCAAGCTGCTCAAGAATGTCGACATTCCGGACGACGTCTTCAAGCAGACCGAGGCGATCATCTCGTCGATGACCCCCGCCGAGCGCGAACACCCCGAGATCATCAACGCCCGACGCCGCGAACGCATCGCCAAGGGTTCGGGTACGACCGTGGCCGACGTCAACCGACTGATGAAGCAGTTCGACGACACGCGCAAGATGATGAAGGCCGTGGCGGGCGGCGGCATGAAGATGCCCAAGGTTCCCGGAGGCGGCATGTTCCGTCGGCGATAGCTGAGAGAGGGGGGGGGCAGCAGGCGGCCTGTTCCGACAGTGACAGCAGGGGCAGCAGGCGGCCTGTTCCGACAGTGACAGCAGGAGTCGCGAAAAGCAGAGGAGTACCGGAGCCACACAACGCCCCGGCCCATGCAGAGGGGCTGGTACAATGTTCCGGACCGAACAGAAGCCCCCGGCCACGACACCGGACAAACCCGACAAAAAGAGACTTTCGACAAATCGAAGGCCTCTTTTTTCGTATGACGGGGCGCAACGGGGAGCCTCAAGAGGCGCAAACGACAAAATCCGCCGGCAAATTAACCGCCCCGCAGTTGCAGAGGTGCCATTTTATCCCTATCTTTGTCGGAAACATCTCCGAAAAAGAGTACAACATGCACAAATCGGGCTTCGTCAATATCATCGGAAATCCCAATGTCGGGAAATCAACCCTCATGAACGCACTGGTCGGCGAACGCCTCTCGATCATCACCTCGAAGGCCCAGACCACCCGTCACCGGATCATGGGCATCGTCTCGGGCGACGACTTCCAGATCGTATACTCCGATACGCCGGGCATCCTCAAACCCGCCTACAAACTCCAGGAGGCAATGATGAAGTTCGTCAACGGCGCCCTGACGGATGCCGACGTGATCCTCTACGTCACCGATACGGTCGAACAGTCGGAGCGTTCGGCCGAGATCCTCGACAACATCCGCCACAGCGGAATCCCGACCATCGTCGTCGTCAACAAGATCGACCTCTCGAACCCCGCGGCTCTCGACGCGCTGGTCGAAAAGTGGCACCAGACCCTCCCCGAAGCCCGCATCGTCCCCGTCTCGGCCAAGGAGAAGTTCAACCTCGACGGACTCTTCAAGACGATCCTCGAGCTGCTGCCCGAAGGCCCGGCCTTCTATCCGAAGGATACGCTCACGGACAAAACCCTGCGCTTCTTCGCCTCGGAGATCATCCGCGAAAAGATCCTCCGCTTCTACGACAAGGAGATCCCCTACTGCTGCGAAATCGAGATCGAAAGCTACAAGGAAGAGCCCGCAATCGACCGCATCTCGGCCACGATCTACGTCTCGCGCGACTCGCAGAAGGGAATCCTCATCGGCCACAAGGGCGAAAAGCTCAAGAAGGTCGGTCAGGCCGCCCGCGAAGACATGGAGCAGTTCCTCGGCAAGAAGGTCTTCCTGCAGCTCTTCGTGAAGGTCAGCGACGACTGGCGCAACAACGACCGTCAACTCCGCCGATTCGGCTACGAACAGGAATAACCCGACAAAAGCCCCCTCACGGAGACCGCAGATATCGAAAACAGACAATAAACCCCGAAAAAGGTCGTTACAAGAAAAAACGAAAATGCGCCAGTTCATCATCGGAATCCTCGCGGCTCTCGCCCTCCTCTGCAGCCCCGATGCCCACGCCCAGTACAACCGGGAATACTTTTTCTGGATGGGCCGTACGTGCATGATGAACAACAACTACCAGGAGGCCATCCGCACGCTGAACATCCTGCTGCGATTCGACGAGGATGCCTACGAGGGATATTTCCTGCGCGGAATCGCCAAATACAACCTCGACGACCTGCTCGGCGCCGAGGAGGACTTCTCGACGGCCATCCGCCTCAACCCCGTCTACACGCAGGCCTACACCTATCGCGCCATCACCCGCTCGCGCCTGGGCAACTACGACGACGCCCTGCAGGACTTCCGCGAAGCCATCGATCTGCGCCCCGACCTGCCCGGCCCCTACTACAGCCGCGGCGTCACCCGTCTGCTCAACCAGCAGTTCCGCGAAGCCATCGACGATTTCGACAAGTTCATCCGCCAGGAAAA
The DNA here is from genome assembly GCA_944321945.1 of uncultured Alistipes sp. Classification (GTDB taxonomy): domain Bacteria; phylum Bacteroidota; class Bacteroidia; order Bacteroidales; family Rikenellaceae; genus Alistipes. The sequence goes on along the minus strand of CALUNE010000002.1, from coordinate 128,322 downwards.
CAAGGTCGCCGACGCCTTCATCTGCCGCGGCCTGAGCTACCTCCACCTCAAGGATACCGTCCGGGCCTACGAGGACTTCAACACCGCCATCCGCACCAACCGCGAAAACCCCAACGGATACAACCGCCGCGGCGGCCTCTATCTCGAACAGCAACGCTACAAGGAGGCCGAAGCCGACTTCAACAAGGCCATCGAATGCGATTCGACCTACCTGCTCTCGTTCTTCAACCGGGCGCTGGTCTACAACGCAACCAACCGTCCGATGCTGGCCCTCAAGGATTTCGACCGCGTCATCCAGCTCGATTCGACCAACTCGCTCACCTACTTCAACCGCGCCATGCTCCGTACCCAGATCGGAGACTACAACCGCGCACTGGAGGATTACGACCGCGTGGCCCTCTATTCGCCCAACAACGTGCTGGTCTACTACAACCGCGCCGGCGTCCATGCCCAGCTGGGCGAGATCGAAGAGGCCGTCAAGGACTACACCGAGGCCATCAACCTCTATCCCGACTTCGCCAACGCCTACATCTACCGCGGACAACTGCGCGAACTGCTGCGCGACCCCCAGGGCGCCCGCAGCGACCGCGAAACCGCCCAGCGCAAAATCGCCGAATACCGCTCGCGCCTGAGCGACAGCACCTACTCGATCTTCGCCGATACGACCCAACGCTTCGACCGACTGCTGTCGTTCGACAGCAAGCTGGCCGGCAGCGGCTTCGACCGAATCACCGGCCACAACGGCGGCCACGAGGAGATGCGTCTGCTGCCGCTGTTCAAGTTCACGCTCATGCGCCCCGATACGCTGCCCGAAACCCGGCCCTACCGCCTGCAGCGCATCGAAGACTTCAAGAAACGCATCGGCAACGAGTACCTCACCCTCTCGTGCCGCGAAAGCAACATCGCACCCGATACGCTCGTGATGCTCGACAAGGAGTATGTCCGCCGTCTGAAAAGCGGAGAATCTGACTGGGCACTGCTCTTCGAACGCGGCGTCTCGCAGTCGCTCATCAAACAGTACACCAACTCGGTGAACACCTACTCGACGGCCATCGAACAGAACCCCTCGAATCCGTTCCTCTATCTGAACCGCTCGACCACCCGCGCCGAAATGATCGACTTCATCTCGTCGATCGACAACTCGTATCAGCGCATCTCGATCGATTCGGATCCGGCCAACCGGCTGAACAACAATTCGAAACGTACGTACAGCTACGACGAGGCCGTGGCCGACCTGAACAAGGCCATCAAGCTCTTCCCCTCGTTCGCCGAGGCCTACTACAACCGGGCAAACCTGCTGGCCCTCTCGGGCAGCCTCCCCGAAGCCTACGAAGACTACTCGAAGGCCATCGAACTGAACCCCTCGTTCGCCGAAGCCTACTACAACCGCGGTATCATCCAGATCTTCATGAAGGATACCCGCAAGGGCTGTCTCGATCTGTCGAAGGCCGGAGAACTCGGCATCACCGAAGCCTACGAACTCCTCAAACGCTACGCCCAACTCGAAGACTAATTCAAACCCAATAACAAATGACTGCAACTATCCAACGCAAACTCAACGATTCGCCCGCAGCGCGGTGGACGGCTCTGGTGCTGATTGCACTGATGATGTTCTTCGGCTACATGTTCGTGGACGTGATGTCCCCGCTCAAATCGCTCATCGAGTCGGCCCGCGGCTGGGACAGCGGTACGTTCGGGACCTATGCCGCTTCGGAATACTTCCTCAACGTATTCTTCTTCTTCCTGATCTTCGCCGGCATCATCCTCGACAAGATGGGCATCCGCTTCACGGGTCTGCTCTCGGCCTCGCTGATGGTCATCGGCGCCTCGATCAAGTTCGTCGGCATCTCCGACTGGTTCCAGACCACGGCCTTCAACGAGTGGCTCAACAGCTGGTGGACCACCTTCCCCGGCAGCGCCAAGATGGCCTCGCTCGGATTCATGATCTTCGGCTGCGGATGCGAAATGGCCGGTACGACCGTCTCCAAAGCCATCGCCAAATGGTTCGAAGGCAAGGAGATGGCTCTGGCCATGGGTCTTGAGATGGCCATCGCCCGGTTGGGCGTCTTCGCCGTCATGTGGCTCGCCCCGATGATCTCGAACCACTTCGACCGCTCGGTCGTGGCCCCGGTGGCCTTCTGCACCGTGCTGCTGATCATCGGCCTGCTGTGCTACACGGTCTTCGTCTACATGGACCGCAAGCTGGACCGTCAGCTCATCGCCGCCGGTGAGATGAAGGAGCAGAAATCCTCCGACGAGGAGTTCCACGTCAAGGATCTCGGACTGATCTTCCGCAGCAAGATGTTCTGGCTGGTGGCCCTGCTGTGCGTACTCTACTACTCGGCCATCTTCCCCTTCCAGCGCTACGCCCCCAACTTCCTCGAAGTGACGCTCCAGATCGATGCCGAATCGGCCGCACGCCTCTTCAGCTGCTTCCCGATCCTGGCCATGATCCTCACGCCGTTCCTCGGCGCCATGCTCGACTTCCGCGGCAAGGGCGCCACGATGCTCATGGTCGGTGCCGTGATCATGATCGCCTGCCACCTGAGCTTCGCCTTCCTGCTGCCGGCATTCCCGTCGAAATGGTTCGCGCTGCTGCTCGTCGTCACGCTCGGCGTCTCGTTCTCACTCGTGCCGGCCGCCCTCTGGCCCTCGGTGCCGAAGATCATCGACTCGAAGATCCTCGGTTCGGCCTACTGCCTGATCTTCTGGATCCAGAATGTCGGTCTCTGCCTCGTTCCGCTGCTCATCGGCGAAGTCCTCGATGCTACGGGCGGTTACACCGTACCGATGATCATCTTCTCTTCGTTCGGCGTACTGGCCTTCATCTTCAGCTTCTACCTCAAGATCGAGGACCGCAAGAAGGGGTACGGCCTCGAACTGCCCAACATCAAGAAATAGCCCGAACCCCGACGATAAATGAAGAAGGCCCCCTGACCGGTTCATCCCGGCAGGGGGTTTTCATGTGAGGGGGAGGGAAGAGCGACGCCTAAGAGGGTCTAAGGAAAGGTATAACCCTTGAGGACGCAAGGGACGATTGCCCATGAGGGCGCACAAGGAAATGCCGCATGTGAGGACACCAGAGACGGCCACAAACGAAACCGGCCGCGAACGTGCAGACCGCACAAGAGCCGGGAAGGGCTTCCAGAGAATCACCCCCGGGCCACGAGGCCGTAGAGTTCCGTGATGCGGTTGCACATCTCCTCCCACGAGAAGCGGCGACGTTCCTCGACGCAGTTCACACGGAACCGTTCGAGCGTATCGCCCTCATACATGCGTTCGATGGCCCGGGCGACCCCATCCACCGTCGGCGCACAGACGTATCCCACGCGTCCGTCCGGGACGATTTCGGCCAGTCCGCCGACGTCGGTCACCACCATCGGCACGCAGAACTGGTAGGCAATCTGCGTCACACCGCTCTGCGTGGCCGTCTTGTAGGGCTGCACGACGAAATCCGCCGCCGAAAAGTAGTATTTGACCTCGGCGTCGGGCACGAACCGATCGTGCAAGAGCACCTCCTCTTGCAGGCCGTGGTCCGCAATCTGCCGCAGATAGGGCTCCTTCGAGGTGTAGAATTCGCCGGCCACGATCAGCCGACGGCCCTCGGTCCGCCCCTCCCGGCGCAGTTGCGCCCACGCCTCAAGCAGCAGATCGAGCCCCTTGTAGTCGCGGATCAACCCGAAGAAGAGCACATAACGCAGTGCGGGATTCAGACCCAGACGCACGCATGCCTCCGTACGTTCGACACGTTCGCCGAAGTTCTCGAACAGCGGATGGGGCGAAAACAGCGCCGGAACCGTGGTATAGGCCTCCAGTTCGCGATGAACCTGTTCGGACATGTAGATGAATCCGTCGACCGAGCGCAGAAAATAGCGGTTGCAGGGACGGTCGATCATGTGGTGTTCGTGGGGCTCGACGTTGTCGATCTGGCACAGCACCCGGGTATGGCCATTGCGGCGGGCCAGCCGCGCGATGGTTCCGAAACAGGGCGCCATGAAGGGCGTCCAGTACTTCATCAGCACGAAATCGGGCCTCTGACGGCAGATGTGCCGGCCGACCCGCAGCCAGTTGAAGGGATTCACCGTATTGACGCAGCGTGTGATGTGCAGATCCGCCGGAGCAGGCGTCGTGACGGTCTGGCTCTCCCCCGGGAAGAGCAGCGACGGATACTGCAGCGTGAAGGTCAGCAGGTCGACTTCGGCCCCCCGGCGCTGGAACGTCCGCGCCAGAATCTCCAGAATGGATGCCAATCCGCCCCGATACGGGTGGGCGGGTCCCACAATCGTGATTTTCATGCGGTAAATATACGAAAATCGGCCGGAAAACGCCCTCCCGTTCCGAAGTTTTTGTCCGGAAGCCTGCACGGCACCCAACCCGCGTCCGGGATCCGGCCCGCAAAGAGGCCGTGTGACAATTCGATGACAAAACGCTGCGGAGGAGGTGCTGAACCCGAGATTTTTGCACATTCAAAAATTTATGGTTAGTTTTGCCGCATCCGAATCGACCGTCATCCGTCTGTACGCTGCACGGCATTGCCGGGCCGAAAAAAGATGGAGCGGCTCTGCATAATGAGATCGTTTTAACCCGCTGTTCCTCCATGACGCCCCCTACGGACGAAACGCTGCTGCAAAATCTCATCCAAGGTGACAGCCGCGCCTTCGATGCCCTCTACACGCGATACGTTCCGCGCGTGGAGGCCTTCGCCTGCTGCATGCTCAAGGACCGGTCCGAAGCCGAAGATCTCGCCCACGACCTCTTCCTGAAACTCTGGGAGAGCCGCGAATCGCTGCAACAAGTCCGTTCGGTGCGCAACTACCTCTTCCGGATGACCAAAAACGCCGTCTTCGACCGCTTCGAACACAAGGCGGTCGATGCCCGTTACCGGCAAAGCGCCGCTCCGAAGGATCTGCGGGAGATCGTCTCCAACGACCTCGTCGAACAGATCGACCGGCAGGAACTGCTGCTGCTGATCGACATGGCCATCGAAAAGATGCCGCCCCAACGCCGCAACGTCTTCCGCATGAGCCGTTTCGAAGGAGTGTCCTACCAGGAGATCGCCCTCCGCCTCGGCATCTCGCAGAAGACCGTCGAATACCACATCCACGAAGCCCTCGCCGAACTGCGGAAACTCATCCTGATCCTGGCCGTCTTTATCGAAATCGGCAAAGGCCTGTAAATCATCAATCTGCGCACAAACACCCTGCCCGGTCGAAATTTTTTCCAAAAAAAATGTCCAGGTAGACTGGGGTATGCCCCGGGTTGGCCGTCTTTAGGATGTAAAACACCCGAAAGATGGACATCTCCAAAAAGATCATACACCTGTTCCTGCACCACCCGATGCCCGAAAAGATCCGCGAACGGTTTCGCCGCTGGTGCCTCGATCCGACCGACGCCGAGCACAAGGAGCAGCTCCTCGAAGAGGAGTGGAACCACCTCGACCCCGCTTCGATCCTCGATCCCGCCAGTCAGGATTATGCCCGGAAACTCCGCCGCCTCCATGCCGAAATGGGCATCGAAGAGCGCCGCCGGGGCCTCCGTATCCCGCTGCGCTGGCTGCGTACGGCGGCTGCCGCCGTCATCGTGGCGGGCATCGTGACGGCCAACCTCCTCATCGTCCGCGATCAGATCGCCCGCCACTCGACCACCACCTTCGTCACCGCCGACAACAGCAAGGGGCGCTTCACCCTGCCCGACAACACCGTCGTCTGGCTTAATGCCGGATCACGGCTCACCTTTGCCGAGAATTTCGACCGCTCGGAACGCCGCTATGTCCGCCTCGACGGAGAAGCCTTCTTCGACGTAAGAAAGGATTCGCTGCGTCCCTTCGTCGTCGAACTGGGCTCCATGCAGGTCAAGGTCCTCGGAACGCGCTTCAACGCCTGCAACGTCGAGGCCTTCGGCACGAGCGAAGTCACACTGCTCAACGGCAGCGTGGAGATCGTCAGCAAGCAGCTGAAAAGCCCCCTGCGCCTGGTCCCCAACGAGAGCTGCGTCTACGACGCCCGCTCGCAGCAGTTCACCGTCAAGCCCGTCACCGCCAGCAACTACTGCAACTGGCGCCGCGACTCGATCGTCTTCGAAAATACCCCGCTGGCCGACATCCTGACCAATCTCGAACACCGCTACAACGTCCGCTTCCAGGTCGATCCCGAAATCGACACCTCGATCGGCCTCTCCTTCACGCTGCAACCCGAAAAACTCGAAAATACACTCGATCTGACCACCACACTCGCCAATCTGCGATACCGGCGAATCAACGAACACTTCATCCGCATCTATCGATGATGTCCCGGTCGGTCGACCTCCACTCGTGCTACAAAACCACAAAACTTAAAATTTCAAACATGGAAAAAATCCGACACCTGAAGTGCTTCGGAAGGTTCACACCCCTTCGGAAGTCCATCCTCTCCCTTGTGTTGGCTCTGTGCGCCCTGCTCCCGGCGGCCGCCCAGAACAAAACCATCTCGCTCGACATGGAGGGCAAAGGCCACTCCGTCCGCGAATTCATCGAACGGGTCGAACAACTCAGCGGATACACCTTCGCCTACAACAACGACGAAATCGATCTGCAGCGCGAAGTGAGCGTCAAAGCCTCGAACGAAGAGGTCCTGGCCCTGGTCAACCGCGTTCTGGCCCCGCAACGCCTCACGGCCACGATCGCCGGCAAGCGCATCGTCCTCAAACCCCAGCCGGCGAGTAACGACCCGGCCGATTCGAAAAAGGCCCCGGCTCCGGGATTCGTCTCGGGCGTGGTGAAATCCACCTCGGGCGAAGCCATCATCGGCGCCAGCGTCATCGTCAAGGGGACGAACCGCGGCGTGGTGACGGGCATCGACGGCGATTTCACGATCGAGGCCCAGCCCGGTCAGACGCTGCAGTTCTCCTTCCTGGGCTACGACCGCCAGGAGGTGCTGCTCGGTTCGCAGACCGATCTGAGCATCGTCCTCCAGAACGACAACCAACTGATCGAGGATGTCGTCGTGGTCGGCTACGGCGTCCAGAAGAAGGTCAACCTCACGGGTTCGGTCGCCGCCATCTCGAGCGAAGACATCGCCTCGCGCCCGATGGCCACCTTCTCGAGCGGTCTGCAGGGTCTGCTGCCCGGCGTGACGGTGATCAACTCCACGGCACAGCCCGGTAACTCGTCGACCACGATCCGCGTGCGCGGTATCGGTACGATCGGCAACTCCGACCCGCTGATCCTCGTCGACGGCGTCGAGGGCGACATCTCGGCCATCAACCCCGACGACATCGAGAGCGTCTCGGTCCTCAAGGATGCCGCCTCGGCCTCGATCTACGGCGCCCGCGCCGCCAACGGCGTGATCCTGGTCACCACCCGCAAACTCAACGGAAACACCGATCCGCAGATCACCTTCGATGCCTACATGGGTGTCCAGACCCCGACGCGTCTGCCGGAAATGTGCAACGCCATCGAATTCATGACCCTCGACAACGAGGCCCGTACGAACATCGGCGTCTCGACGGCCTGGAATACGGAACAGTTCGATGCCGTGCTCAACGGCACGATGCCCAACCTCTATGCCGACACGAACTGGATCGATCAGGTCATCAAAGGCCACGCCATGCAGCAGAGCTACGGCGCTTCGGTCGTCGGCGCGTTCGGCGACTCGGGCTACCGCCTCAGCTACCGCTACTTCGATCAGGACGGTCTGACCGTCGGAAACTCCACCGGCGAGCAGCGTCACAACATCCGCTACAAGATGGACACGAAGATCGCCAAGATCGTCACCCTCACGTCAAACATCGGATACACGCTGCGAAAGATCACCTCGCCGCTCTCGTCGCTCTCGAGCGGTGGCGGCGCCATCTACAACGCCATGCGTATCGCCCCCAACGTCCCGGTCTACTACACCGACGGATCGTGGGCCTACGGCGGCGGAAACACCAACCCCGTAGCCGTGCTGACCGACGGCGGCCGCACCTCGACCGACGTCGAGGAGGTCTCGCTGCTCGAAACCCTCAAGGTCAACCTCATGAAGGGCTGGAACGTCAGCGCCACCTACAACTACTCCTCCTACAACGCCCTGCAGCAGACCCTCAAGAAGACCATCACCTTCGTCAACCCCGATTCGGGCGCCACGGTGCTCTACAACTCGCCCAACTCGCTCTCGAACAAGGACTACAAACGCACGCAGCAGACCCTGATCCTGCAGACCGACTTCGACTTTGCAATCAACCGCCATCAGATCAGCGGCGTGGTCGGCATGGAGCAGGAGGTCTTCGTCGAGCGGGACTTCGAAGCCTCGCGCAACAACCTCTCGACCGAAAAGGATCCGACGCTCAACCTGGGCGACGCCTCGACGATGAGCAACGACGCCCTGGCCACGCAGTGGGCCCTGCGTTCGGGCTTCGGCCGCGTGAGCTACAACTTCGACGAGCGTTACCTGCTGGAGGTCAACCTCCGCTACGACCTCTCGTCGCGCTTCCACAAGAACAACCGCGGCGGCTGGTTCCCGTCGTTCTCGGCCGGATGGCGCCTCTCCGAGGAGTCGTTCATGGCCCCGACCCGCAAGATCGTCGACAACATCAAGATCCGCGCCTCGTACGGCATGCTCGGAAACCAGTACGTCGGTTCGTCGAACTACCCCTATCTCGGTGTGCTGGAGACCTACTCGTCGGGCATCTCGCTCATCGGCGGAAACGCCACCACGGGTTACATCCAGAGCATCCTCGCCAACCCCAGTCTGACGTGGGAGAAGATCAAGATGCTCGACTTCGGTATCGACGTGGCCCTCTTCTCCAACCGTCTGAGCATGACCTTCGACTGGTATGACAAGAACACCGACCGCACGCTGCTCAAACGAACCTATCCCGCCCAGATCGGCTCCGACTGGCCCGAAGAGAACCTCGGTTCGGTGAACAACCGCGGCTGGGAACTCGACATCAACTGGCAGGACCGTATCGGCGAATTCTCCTACGGCGTGGGCTTCAACCTCTCGGACGTCAAGAACAAGATCACCTCGCTGGGCGACACGACCGCCGACCTGAGCGGCTATCAGATCCGCCGCGAGGGTGACCCGATCGACGCCTTCTACGGCTACATCGCTACGGGTCTGATGACCCCCGAGGATTTCGACCTCTACGACGAGACCACCAAGAAGTACGAACTCCCGAACATCCCCACCGTGCTGGGTTACGACTACGAACCGGGCGATATCAAGTACATGGACATCAGCGGCCCGGACGGCGTGCCCGACGGACGCATCTCGCCCGAGTACGACCGCGTGGTCATCGGCAGCAACATCCCGCGCTACACCTACAGTTTCCGTGGAAACCTCGCCTGGAAGGGCATCGACTTCAGCTTCCTGCTGCAGGGCGTGGGCAAGTGCGACGGCTACCTGACCGGCAGCGCCCGCCACGCCTTCCAGGACATGGCCGGATATCCGCAGAAGATACACCTGGGCCGTTACCACATCACCGAAAACCCCGACCCGAATGCCTCCTATCCGCGTCTGACCTACAACACGAGCTTCAACCAGAGCACCTTCTCGACCTTCTGGCTCGAGGATGCCTCCTACCTGCGTCTGAAGAACATCCAGTTCGGATACACGCTGCCCAAGAAGTGGACCTCGAAGGCCCACATCACCAACTGCCGATTCTATGTCTCGATCGACAACCTCTTCACGCGCAGCGACTTCTTCTACGCCTACGACCCCGAGACCCCGGTTTCGAGCGGCGGTTACTACCCGCAGGTCAAGACCTTCGTCTTCGGTCTGAACCTCTCGTTCAAATAGCCCCCGGCCGTCGCACGGATTCATCCACCACAATACCCTACGAATCATGAAAAAAACAGCATATGCACTTCTGTTGGCCGCCTCGCTGACGATCTCGTGCAACGACGCCTTCCTCGACCGGTATCCCCTCGACCAGATCTCCGACGAGAACTTCTGGCAGACGGAGGATCACGTCAAGAGCGTCGCCAACACCTTCACCGCCTCGCTGCGCGGCAAATACTGGCTCAACATGACCGAAGCCATGGCCGACAGCGCCCCCTGGGCCGTAACCACCGCCTTCCGAACCATCGGCGGCGGCAACTACGCCACCGACATCAGCCAGATCAACACCATCTGGGAGGAGTCGTACACCTACATCGGCCGCACGAACTACTTCCTGCACAACTACCAGCGCGCCGTCGACGTCAGCGACGAGGTCAAGGAGCGTTTCGCCGCCGAGGCCTACTTCTACCGCGCCTACAACTACTGGATGCTGACCAGCTACTTCGGCGACGTGCCCTACATCACCGACGTGCTGAGCGTCGATTCGCCCGACGTCTACCGCGGACGCGACAAGCGCTCCGACATCATCGACGCCATCACCAAGGATCTCGAGGATCACTACCGCGCCCTGCCCGAGTACATCGAGGCCGGAAGCGACGAATTCGGCCGCGTCTCGCAGACGGCCGCCCTGGCCCTGCTCTCGCGCATCTATCTCTACAACGAACGCTGGGCCGATGCCGTCGATGCCGCCGAACGCGCCATGGCCTCGACCTACTACACCCTCTACACGACCGGAAACCCCGACGTCGACTACAAGAACCTGTTCAACTACACGGGCCGCGCCTCGCGCAACGCCAACAACCACGAAACGCTGCTGGCCTTCGTCTACAACTACAGCCTGGGCGAGGATGCCCGCACGTCGCACAACCTCTCGCGCGAAATCTGGGTGCCGAACGACTACTCGCGCTTCGTGCCGACCAAGTCGACCATCGAATCCTACCTGACCGACGAGGGCGAGATCTGGGATCCGTCGTCGGTGTCGACCTACGAAGAGGTCTTCGAACACCGCGATCCGCGCATGACGCAGTCGATCCTCCAGCCCGGCTCGGCCTGGGAAGGCGGTGTCGGCGGCGACATCAACAACGACAACCCCAAGCTGTTCACCTATCCGCTGCTGGTCAACATGCGCTCGGGCTGCATGACCTACTCGGGATACTACCTCACCAAGTATGTCGAGCCGAGCACGGTCAGCAGCGTCAGCCACGACGACAACGACATCATCATTCTCCGCTATGCCGAGGTGCTGCTCAACTACATCGAGGCCAAGGAGCAGCTCGGCAGCGTCACCCAGGACGACCTCGACCGCACGATCAACAAGCTGCGTGACCGCGTCGGCATGGTTCACCTCGAACTGGACAAGCTGCCCCAGGGCTCGGATCTGCGCACCGAAATCCACCGCGAACGCCGCGTCGAACTCTTCTTCGAGGGTCACCGCTACTTCGACCTCATCCGCTGGAAGGAGGGGGCCCGTCTGGGCGAGGATCTGCTCGGCGTCAAGCGCAGCTGGCTCGACCAGTCGCGGCTGTCGTCCAACCTCAACGACCTGACGTGGAAGAACGTCGACGGCGAAGAGTATCTCGTCATCGAAACCGGACGTACGTTCGTCGACCCGAAGCACTACCTGCTCTCGGTACCCTTCAAACAGTCGCAGCTCAACCCCAACCTGCTCCCGAACAACCCGGGATGGAACTGATCGATCAATCGTACCGCATATCATGAAACGAATCCTCTGCATCCTTACAGTCATGCTGCTGGGCGCGGCAATTCCCCAGGGAGTTGCCGCCCAGCAGACGCTGTCGCTCCGCGTGCTGTCGCTCAACATGAAGGAGGGCGGTTCCTATGCCTCCTACAAGGCTCAGCCCTACGTGGATTTCATCCGCCAGTACAATCCCGACGTGGTGCTGCTCCAGGAGATGGACAACTTCACCTCGCGCAACGGAAACAAGGACCTGCTGACCGAAATCGCCGCCGGACTGGGCATGTTCCCCTACTACGCCAAGTCGTTCACCTATCAGGGCGGCGGCTTCGGTGTGGCCGTGCTGAGCAAGTACCCCTATTTCAAGGCCGGACGGGTGATCTCCTCGCCCACGGGTGCCAACGAACCCCGGGCCTGCGGCTGGGTCTGCATCCAGTTGCCGGGCGGTGGGACGGTCCGCGTGGGATCGGTCCATCTGGCCGTCGAGTCGGAGGACATGCGCGTGAAGAACCTCGCCGACTACAACAAGGAGCTGCTCGCCGACACCGAGACTCCGACCATCCTGGCCGGAGACTTCAACGCCACGCCCGACAGCAACACGATCTCCTACGCCCGCATCAACTGGCAGAATCTCGGCGGCATGACCGACTTCACCATCCCCTCGAGCGGTCCCAACCGACGGCTGGACTACATCATGGGATTCCCCAAACACTGGACCTGCCAGACCTTCAAGGTCGACGCCCAGCCCTCGCTCTCGGACCACTGCGCCCTGATCGCCGATTTGACCTATGAAGCCGAATAAAGCCATGAAAACGAACCGCTTGCTGCTCTGGTTGTTCGGAACGGCCGCCCTTGCAGCCGCCTGCTCCGAGTCGTCGTCCGACGAAGGGACGGATCCCACGCCCGACGAAACGAAAACCGAATACATCGCTCCGGAACCGCCCGAAGCGGTCAATTCGGCCAATCTGCTGCGCATCACCTGCTTCACGACCCTCTCCGATCAGAGTCTCTTCGCCACGCAGGAGCCCACGGCACTGACCGCCTTCATCAACAATGCCAGCCCCGTGCAGACGCTCTACCTCTTCGAGCGTTCGGACTTCCACCTGGGCGAACCCCTGCCGCAGGTCGAGATCGGCCTGGCCACGCGCAGCTACTCGCTCTTCGCACAAACCGAGGCCACGTCCGATGCGGTGAAGGGCACGGGTATCGTCACGCGGCAGCTGGTCGAGGCGTTCGATGCCGTCTGGGAGGGTTCGCTCCGCACGTCGGGCTGCACCTTCTCGGCTCCGCTCGCCCAGCCCGTCACAACGACCGTCTACACCTCGCGCTTCGAGGATCGGGCGGCCTTTGAAACCCTCGTCGCCCGGCGCAGCAGCGTGCTGCAGACCTCGGGCATCGTCGTCGGATCGATCGCCAATGCGGTGAAGGCCGACGTCGAAGAGTGGCTCCGCTGGAACCTGAAGAACTACCGCATCGTCTTCGCCGGCAGTTCGTCGACGACCTACGATCTGTTCGTCCTCACACCCGTGGGCTTCGTCTGCCGCAGCCTCGAGGCCCGCACGGAAGCCGCTCTGCCCTATTACAGTCTTACGATCGAAAAACTCTAACCCGATATACGGCATGAAATCAAAACTGATGAAAACCCTCCTTGCGCTGGTCGGCGCGGTGCTGTTCCACGGCGTGCTGTCGGCCCAGGAGTGCGACCTGCGCATCATGAGCTACAACCTCCGCTTCGGAGAACTGGCCTCGATGCAGCAGATCGGCGAGTACATCGCCCAGAAGGATCCCGACCTGGTGGCCCTCCAGGAGTGCGACTGGAACACCGTGCGCACCCGCGCCCCGAAACAGCACCACGTCCGATTCGTCAACGAACTGGGCCAGATCACCGGCATGTTCACCGCCTATGGAAAGGCCCTCGACTACATGGGCGGATACTACGGAATCGGCATCCTGAGCAAGTATCCGATCATCCGCGCCGAACGCGTGCTGCTGCCCCACGACGGACGCGCCGAACAGCGCGTGATGCTGGTCGTCGACGTCGAGATGCCCGACCGCGGCACGGTCACCTTCGCCTGCACCCACCTCGAGGTCACCTCTTCGGCCGCCCGTTACGAGCAGGCCGGATTCATCAACGCCTACTTCGCCCGGGCACCCTACCCGACCTTCCTGGCCGGCGACATGAACGCCGCACCCGAAAGCCCCGAAATCGAGCGCCTGACAACCGGAGGCTGGATGCCCCTGACCAACACGGAGCCGACCTATTCGACCGACGAACCCACGATCAAGATCGACCACATCTTCTACCGCGGCCCCCGGCCCCTCGAACTGAAACGGACCATCACCTGCACCGACTCCGCCCTCTCGGACCATCGGCCCGTGATCTCGGAGGTCACTCTCGGAAAATGAGCAGACCGACACCTGCCCATGTAATCTGCAAACCAACAAAAAATACAAAAAACCCAACTCACCTTAAAAATTAAAAAAGATGAAAAAATTTGCAATGTTCGCAGCCTCATTGCTGCTTGCCTTCACTGCCACATCGTGCAAGGATGACAACAACGAAGGTGAACCTTCGACGTTCGATGCCACCATCACCCTCTCCGATGCGCTGCCCTCGTCGCTCGCCTATGGCGAACCCATCTCCTTCAAGGCCACGGTCGAGACCCAAAACACGCTGACCAGCTGCGTGATGACCGGTGTCAAGGGTGCCGAAGGCGCCTACACCCCCGCCGGTGACCCGCAGACCTTCCAGCTCGACGGCAACACGATCGACGTCCTCTTCTTCCCCGACTCGAAGGAGATCACCGCCATCGAAGTCACCCTCTATGCCGGCTCGCAGAGCTACACGGCCTACTATCCCGTCAGCGACGGCGTGACGGGCGATTCGAAGGGCACGGTCTGGATGAACGAAACGGCCGCCCTCTATGCCGACTACAAGGTAGCCACGCATGACAACGACCCCGAGACCTATCCCGAAGAGGGCACCGGTGCCGGTTCGGACACCAAGTCGTTCTTCTCGATGCACGGCGTGAAGATCAACGGCGAGGTGAAGCATATCCTCTCGCTGTCGGAACTCCGCTCGGTGGATGGTCTGAACGGCAGCATGTGCTTCCTCAACGTGCTCCAGAACACGAAGAACAACGCCTACATCGGCAGCCAGCGCGGTTACATGTTCTCGTCGCTGAAGGCTTCATCGCTGGGCGGCGGCACGACGGGCCGTCAGTGCGACATCTACGAGGTGAACGGCCACGGTATCAAGGATGCCAACATCGACATTAACTTCCAGTTCTACCGCGTTGCCGGTTCGTGGATCGGAGAAGACTACAATGCCGAACTCTACACCTACATCGACAAACTCTTCATCAGCATCGACTCCAAGGCCTCGACCACGGCCGACAAGATGCGTGCCTTCTGGCAGCTGGGCGCCCTGCAGCGCGACCTGGACAACAGCACCCTCGGCGTGGTTGACGAACCCACGAGCCTCACGCTCCAGACCTATCTGCGCCGCTGGACCAACGCCGGCCCCACGGCTACGGGCGCTCTCGAGGAGAATTTCCGCGCCGGTGACTACATCATCTGCCGTTCGAAGCGCGGTACGGAGGAGAATCCCGTCTACTACTACGGTCTGATGCAGATCTCGCAGCTCTACGATGACAAGGATACCTTCGTCGACGGCCGTATCGACCAGACGCTGGCCGAGGATCTCTTCGGCAAACCCGTCTACCTGAACATCAAGGTTCAGTGCGAGGAGACCAAGTAGCGATTCCGCCTCGGACTTCGGCCCGAACAAGAGAAATTGCCGACCCAAAACGTCGGCAATTTCTTCATCCGGACCGCCCGCGCAACCCCGCCGGCGATCCCTGCAACATCCACCATTCACCACCCAAACACCCTTTCATGAAATTCAACCCCAAAAACGGAGTGATCCTGCTCGCCGCAACGGCCGTCGTGAGCCTCGCTGCGGGCTGCACTTCGCCGAAAAATACCGCTACGGAGGCCGCCCGCGCCGTCATCGAACGCACCATCGAGCGTCCGGCCCGGAATCTGGATCTGCGGCTCGTCGCCTCGGAGGACTCGCTCGACCGCTACGCCATCCACGCCACCGACGGCAAACTCCGCATCGAGGGCAGCAGCGTCACGGCCCTCTGCTACGCCTTCAACCGCTATCTGAAGGAGGCCTGCCACTCGATGGTCACCTGGAGCGGCAAAAATCTCAACATCCCCGACCGCTGGACAGACTTCGAGGCCGAAGGATCGTCGCCCTATCGGTTGCGCTACTTCCTCAATGTCTGCACGTTCGGATACACGACCCCCTACTGGGACTGGGAGCGCTGGGAGCGCGAGTTGGACTGGATGGCCCTGCACGGCGTCAATCTGCCGCTGGCCACCGTCGCCAGCGAGGCCATCGCCCGCCGCGTCTGGCTCAAGCTGGGCCTCACCGAAGAGGAGATCGCCTCGTTCTTCACCGGCGCCGCCCATCTCCCCTGGCACCGCATGGGCAACCTCAACGGATTCGACGGCCCGCTGCCCGAAAGCTGGCACGAGGCTCAACTCGAACTCCAGCACCGCATCCTCGACCGCATGCACGAACTGGGCATGGAGCCCGTGGCGCCGGCCTTCGCGGGATTCGTCCCCCCGGCCTTCCTCGCCCGACATCCCGACATCTCGTACAACCAGCTCGAGTGGGGCGGATTCCCGCCCGAATACAACGCCTGCGTGCTGGCCCCCGATTCGCCGTGGTTCGAGAAGCTCGGCGCCCTGTTCATCCAGGAGTGGGAGGCCGAATTCGGCAAGGCCCGCTACTTCCTCTCGGACAGCTTCAACGAGATGAAGCTCCCGATCGATCCGGCCGACACGGCCGCCAAACACCGCCTGCTGGCCGACTACGGCGAAGCCATCCACCGTTCGATCAAGGCCGGCGATCCCGACGCCGTATGGGTCACCCAGGGCTGGACGTTCGGCTATCAGCACGACTTCTGGGACCGCGAAAGCCTCCAGGCCCTGCTGAGCCGCGTCCCCGACCGCGACCTGATCATCATCGACCTCGGAAACGACTACCCCAAATGGGTCTGGCACACGGAGCAGACCTGGAAAGTCCATGACGGATTCTACGGCAAACAGTGGATCTACAGCTACGTCCCGAATTTCGGCGGAAAGGTCCTCCCGACGGGCGATCTGGCCATGTATGCCTCGGGATCGGTCGAGGCGCTCGAATCGCCGGCCGCCCGCACGCTGGTCGGATTCGGTTCGGCTCCCGAAGGACTCGAAAACAACGAGGTGGTCTACGAACTGCTGGGCGACATGGGCTGGAGCCGCCAGGCCATCGATCTCGACCGCTGGACGGAGAATTACTGCACGGCCCGCTACGGAGGCTGCGACACGACGATGCGTGCGGCCTGGCAGCTGCTGCGCCGCAGCGTCTATGCCTCGCTCTACTCCTACCCGCGCTTCACGTGGCAGACGGTCGATCCCGACCCGCGCCGCCCGAACGGCCACGCGTTGAACGATGACTTCGGACAGGCCGTGAAGCTCTTCCTCGACGGCGCCGACCGCTATGCCGCATCGCCGCTCTACCGCAACGACGCCCTCGAATTTGCGGCGCTCTGGCTCGGCGAGGTCGCCGACCGCCACTACACCGAGGCCCGCACGGCCCGCGATGCCGGCAACCGCACGAAGGCTGCCGAGGAGCTGGAGCGCTGTATCGAACTGCTGAAGGAGGCCGACCGTCTGCTGGCCTCGCACCCCGACTACCGGCTCGACGAGTGGGTCGGTTATGCCGAGAAGGCAGCCCCGACGGATTCGCTGCGGCAGCACTACGCCTCGAACGCACGGCGTCTGATCTCGACCTGGGGCGGATTCCAGGAGGATTATGCGGCGCGGTTCTGGAGCGGCATGATCCGCGACTACTACATCCCGCGTCTCGAAATCCGCTTCTCGGACCACCCCGAACAGCTCGACGCCTGGGAAGAGGCGTGGATCCAATCGCCCCGTCACACCGAAACGCAACCCTACGACGATCCGATCGAAGCGGCCCGCCGACTGATCGCCTCGCTCGAATAACCGCAAAAAACACTGCCTCGCATAAAAACCGCGCATGAAACCAAGAACCATCCTTTTCACCCTGCTCTTCGGCGTGCTGTTCACGACGTCGTGCCACCGCACACCGAAGAGCGTCTACAACGCCGACGAACAGCGTGAAGCCGTCCGCGGACTCGTCGAACGGGTCGTCGGAGAGGAGTATGCCCCCTACTTCGAGGTCGAGATCACCGGCCGCCAGAAGCACGGCCGCGACTACTTCGCCCTCTACGGCCGCGACGACCGCATCGTCCTCGAAGGCAACAACGGCGTCTCGGCCGCCAGCGCCCTGAAGTACTATCTGGGCCGCTGGTGCAACTGTCAGATCACGTGGTGCGGCACGAACCTCAATCTGCCGGAAGAGCTCCCCATCCCTACCGAACGAACCGAGCGAACGTCGCCCTACAAATACCGTTATTACCTGAATTACTGCACGTTCAACTACACGATGAGCTGGTGGGACGAAACCCGCTGGCAGCGCGAGATCGACTTCATGGCCATGAACGGCATCAACATGCCGCTGGCCGTCACGGGCCAGAACACCGTCTGGCAGCGCGTCTACCGCCGGCTGGGATTCTCGGACGACGAGCTGAAGAGCTTCTTCAGCGGCCCGGCCTACTTCAACTGGTTCTGGATGGGCAACCTCGACGGCTGGGGAGGCCCCCTGCCGCAGTCGTTCATCGACCGCCACGAACAGCTGCAGCACTTCATCCTCGCCAACGAACGCGCACTGGGCATGACACCCGTCCTGCCGGCCTTCACGGGCCATGTCCCCCCGACCTTCTCCGACCACTTCCCCGAGGCCAGGGTCCGCCACACCTCGTGGGTCGAATTCCCCGAGGTCAGCATCCTCGACCCCGACGAGGAGCTCTTCACGCAGATCGGATCGATGTTCATCGACGAACAGACCCGCCTCTACGGCACGAACCACCTCTATTCGGCCGACACGTTCAACGAAAACCTCCCGCCGACCTCCGACTCGACCTATCTGAGCCAGATCAGCCGCAAGGTCTTCGATTCGATGTGCGAGAGCGATCCCGAGGCCACGTGGGTCATGCAGGGGTGGCTCTTCTACCACGACCGGGAGTTCTGGGGCGACAAGCAGATCGAGGCGCTGCTCTCGTCCGTACCCGACGAACGGATGATCATCCTCGACCTCTGGAGCGAACGTTTCCCGATCTGGAAGCAGACCAACGCCTACGACGGCAAGCCCTGGCTCTGGTGCATGCTCCACAATTTCGGTCAGAACCTCAACTTCTCGGGCAATGCCCGCAGCGTGGCCAACGACCCGGCCGAAGCGCTTCACGACCCCGCCTCGCGCAACCTGTGCGGCATCGGACTGACGATGGAGGGCATCGAGCAGACGCCGTTCATCTATGCGCTGTTCCTCGAGAACGTCTGGCGCGACAAGCCGATCGACCTCGGTGAATTCGTCGCCGAATACACCACGCAGCGCTACGGCCAGCGCTCCGAAACGGCCATCGCCGCCTGGAACGGAATGCTGCCGACGGTCTTCGAGAACGACCTCACCAACGGCGGCAACGAATCGATCCTCACCGGGCGCCCGACGCTGCAGCTCAACCCCGGCGGTACGACCAACGTCCGCCCCCATTACCGCAACCGGACACTCGTCGAGGCATGGGACCGCATGATCGCCTGCGCCGACACGCTGGCCGCCAGCGACGGCTTCCGCTACGACCTGACCGACCTCACGCGGCAGGTGATGGCCAACTACGCGACGATCCTCCAGCAGGAGGTGGCCCACGCCTTCGAACGCCACGATGCGGCGGCCTTCGATGCGGCGGCCGAACGCATGCTGACACTCATCGCCGATCTGGACCGTGTACTGGCCACCCGGCCGGAGTTTCTGCTGGGCCGCTGGCTGCGCGACGCCCGTACCATGGGCACGACCCCCGAGGAGAGCGACCTCTACGAGCACAACGCCCGCAATCTGCTGACAACCTGGGGCGACAAGAACTGTCGCATCGCCGATTACGCCTGCCGCCACTGGTCGGGACTGATGAGCGGATTCTACGCCCCGCGCTGGGAGCGTTTCTTCGAGACGATCCGCCAGGCCGGCTGCACGATGGATGCCGAGGCCTACAAACGCTTCCTCGAGGAGTGCAAGGAGTGGGAGTGGCAGTGGACCTTCGGCCACGAGGAGTATCCCACCGAGCCCTCGGGCGACGAGATCGAGGCCTGCCGTTCGGTCTACGAGCGCTACCGCCGGGAGATGGAGCGGACGGATTTCCTCGACAATGCCGATACGCCGCCGACCGGAAACAAGGAGTTGATCTGAAAAACAGCCGCTCATGTCCACGTCCCAACGTCTGCTGATGATCGGTGCGGCCGTCTCCGGAACGGCGATGGCCGCACAACCGGTCGCCGGTGAAACACCGCCCAAACGCCCCCACATCATCCTGATCATGGCCGACCAGATGCGGGGCGACTGTCTGGGTGCGGTGAATCCCGCCGTCCGAACCCCGAATCTCGACCGTCTGGCCGCCGAAGGCACCCTCTTCACGCGGGCCTACTCGTCGGTGCCGAGCAGTACGCCGGCCCGCGCCGGTCTGCTTACCGGACTCTCGCCCTGGCACCACGGCATGGTCGGATACGGCCGCGTGGCCGAACACTACCGCTACGAAATGCCGCGCATGCTCGCCCGGGCCGGCTACTACACCTTCGGCATCGGCAAGATGCACTGGTTCCCGCAGAAGGCGCTCCACGGATTCCACGGCACACTGGTCGACGAGAGCGGCCGCATCGAACAGAACGGATTCCTGAGCGACTACCGAAACTGGTTCAAGCTCCACGCCCCGGGGCTGAATCCCGACTCGCTGCACATCAGCTGGAATTCGCACTACGCGGCCGCCTATCCGCTCGACGAACGCCTCCACCCCACGGCCTGGACCGCTCAGACGGCCATCGAACTGATCGAGGTCTGCACGCTCGACCAGCCGCTCTTCCTGAAGATCTCGTTCGCCCGGCCGCACAGCCCCTACGATCCGCCCGAGCGTTTCGTCCGGCTGTACGACGACGTGGAGATCCCGCGCCCGATCCGCAGCGCGTGGGGCGAACGCTTCGCCCGGCGCGAGCAACCCGAAACCTCCGACGCCTGCTACGGCGACTTCGGCGATTCGGTGGCCCTCCGCGCCCGGAGATACTACTACGCCAGCATCTCGTTCATCGACTACGAGATCGGGCGGATCATCGAGACGCTCAAACACAAGGGAATCTACGACGATGCGCTCATTATCTTCCTCTCGGATCACGGCGATATGCTGGGCGACCACAACCACTGGCGCAAGACCTATCCCTACGAAGGATCGGCCCACATTCCGTTCCTCGTCCGGCTGCCGCGCGCGATGCGGGAGACGCTGGGCGGCGTGAACGAACGCCGGCAACAGGTCGTCGAGCTGCGCGACGTGCTGCCGACGATGCTCGACGCCGCGGGATGCCCGACGCCCGACGACATGGACGGACGTTCGGTCCTGCCGCTCATCGCCGATCCCGAGGCTCCGTGGCGCCAATGGATCGACCTGGAACACGCTCAGATCTACGAACCCGACAACTGCTGGACGGCCCTCACCGACGGCCGCATGAAGTACATCCGCCACTGCTCGACAGGCCGCGAACAGCTGTTCGATCTGGAACGGGATCCCGGCGAACGACACGATCTGGCCGGCGAACCCGGCTGCGAAGCGGAGCTCGCCCGGTGGCGTCAACGCATGGTCGACCACCTCTCGGAGCGCGACGAACGCTACGTCAAGGAGGGCAAACTGCAGATCATCACCGAAAAAATCATCTATTCACCCCACTATCCGGGTTCGACCGCCCCAACCTCGCCCGAGGAGAAACGCGAAATCCAACGCTGGCGCCGGGAGGTCTCGACCTGGAGATAACCGCAATACCTATGGAACTGAAAAAAATCATTCTGGCCTTCGATTCGTTCAAGGGATCGCTGAGCTCGGAGCAGGCCGCCCGGAGGGCCGAAGCTGCCGTCGGACGGGTATTCCCGGCGTGCGAAGTCGTGCGGACGGTGGTGGCCGACGGCGGCGAAGGAACCACCGAGGCCATCCTCCGCGCACGGGGCGGCACGTCGCACACGGTCCGCGTCCACGACCCGCTGATGCGCCCGATCGAGGCCCGTTACGGAACGATCGACCAGGGCCGTACGGCCGTGCTGGAGATGGCCGCGGCGGCCGGGCTGACGCTGCTCGGAACCGCGGAACGGAACCCGCTCTACACGACGACCTACGGCGTGGGCGAGATGATCGCCGATGCCCTGCAGCGCGGCTGCCGGAAGATCCTGATCGGCATCGGCGGCAGCGCCACCAACGACGCCGGATGCGGCATGCTGCGGGCCCTGGGATTCCGCCTGCTCGACAGGAACGGCCATGAACTCGACGGCACGGGTGCCTCGCTCGAACAACTCGCCGGGATCGATGACCGACAAGCCCTCACCGCACTCCGCGACACGGAATTCATCGTCGCCTGCGACGTCGACAACCCGCTCTACGGCCCGCAGGGCGCCGCACACGTCTTCGCTCCGCAGAAGGGGGCCGATCCGCAGACGGTCGAACGGCTCGATGCCGGGCTGCGCAACTTTGCCGCCGTCGTCGAACGGCTCACGGGCTCGGCTTTCGCCCGGACGCCCGGCGCCGGTGCCGCCGGAGGCCTCGGCGGCGCACTCCTCAGTCTGCTTCACGCGCGGCTGCGGCCCGGTATCGAGATGCTGCTCGACGCCGTGGAATTCGACCGTCTGATCGACGGTGCCGACCTGATCCTCACGGGCGAAGGCCGTCTCGACCGTCAGACCCTCCACGGAAAGGTTCCCTGCGGCATCCTGGCCGCTGCCCGCAAACGCGAAGTCCCGGTCATCGCCCTCGGCGGATCGGTCGAGAACCCCCGCGAACTCGCCGAAAACGGATTCGCAGCCCTCTTCCCGATCGTCCCGGGACCCGTCTCGCTCGACGAGGCCATGCGCGAGGCAAACGCCGGCGCCAACCTCGAAAACACCGTCGAACAGATTCTCCGAACCCTGAAAAACGTCGCCCGATCATGAACAGTGCACTGGCCGCTCTTCTGGGACTGATCGTCGCCATCGTGCTGATCGTCCGCCGTACGCCGCCCGTCTACGGGCTCATGCTCGGAGCTCTGGTCGGAGGTCTGGCCGCCGGGTATCCGCTGGTGAAGACCGTCGACCTGATGATCTCCGGAATCGGCGAGATCATCCCCGCCGTACTGCGCATCCTCTCGGCCGGCGTGCTGTCGGGCGTGCTGATCCGAACCGGCGCCGCCGCATCCATCTCACGGACCATCGTACGCCGCCTCGGAGCCCGGCACGTCTATCTGGCCCTGGCCCTGGCCACGATGTTCCTCACCGCAACGGGCGTCTTCATCGACGTGGCCGTCATCACCGTGGCCCCCGTCGCCCTGATGCTCGGCCGGCAGCTCGACATCTCGAAATTCCGTCTGCTGCTGGCCATGATCGCCGGCGGAAAATGCGGCAACATCCTCTCGCCCAACCCCAACACGATCATCGCCGCCGAAAATTTCGGAGCCCCGCTCCCGTCGGTCATGCTCGCCAACCTCATCCCGGCACTCGTCGGGCTGATCGTCGCCGTCTACGTCCTGATGCCCTTTGTCCCGAACCGCGGCGAACGTCCCGAAATCCCCTCGGAACGGATCGACACGGAACATCTGCCGTCGTTCGCCGCCAGCATGGCCGGCCCGCTGACGGCTATTCTGCTGCTGATCCTCCGTCCGCTGTGCGGCGTGGTCATCGACCCCTTCATCGCCCTGCCGGTCGGCGGTCTGGTCGGCATCGTCGCCACCCGCCGTTGGCGCGAACTGATGCCCGGACTCGGATACGGTCTCGAAAAAATGGCTCCGGTCGCCGTGCTGCTCATCGGCACGGGAACCATCGCCGGCATCATCAAGGCTTCGGCCGTCAAGGATGTCGTCCTCGCGCTGCTCGACCAGTGGAACATCGGCGAAGCCGCCATTGCACCCCTCGCCGGTGCACTGATGTCCGCCGCCACCGCCTCGACAACCGCCGGCGCCACCATCGCCTCGGCTTCGTTCGCCGACATCGTCCTGGCTGCCGGTATCCCCGCCATCTGGGGTGCCGCCATGGTCAACGCCGGCGCCACCGTGCTGGATCACCTCCCCCACGGTTCGTTTTTCCACGCCACGGGCGGATCCGTCGACATGAAGATGAAGGAGCGCATGAAGCTGATCCCCTACGAAACGGCAGTCGGTCTGGTGCTCACCCTCGCCAGTCTGGCCGGATATCTGATCTGCCGGTAGTCGGCTCCGCCACCGGAGCTCGAAACCCATTTCGGATCCGGACGGTCCGGCGCTCCCGCAATGCCCCGACAAACGAAAATCCCGGAAGAGACCGTACAATCTCTTCCGGGATTTTTTCTCGACCGGAGGGGCTCTCCGAAAAACCGCCCCCGAAAACTCTACTCGCGGCGCCACTCGACCTGGGCCCGCACGGCCGCCGTCGTTCCGTCGCCCGAGATCTCGAACAGGGCCGACTGTTCGCGCTCCTCGCATCCGACGGTCAGCGTCTGACCGAAACGACACTCCTTCAGAAAGTGGATGTCCAGCCGCACCGGCGCCTCCTGCGTCAGCAGATCCAGCGGCAGCATGTCGAGCATCATCTCGATGTAGCGCATCGTATTGACATGGCGGTTGAAATCGATATCGCTGTAGACAACGCGGTGTTCGGTACGCCGCGAGGGAGTCACCGCGCGGATCTTGCGCGGCTTCTCGGCCGGCGGCGGAACCGGCACCACGGCATCGTCGTGCTCGCGTCCGACCCACGAAAGATCGACCGCCGTACGCGTCGTCAGGTCGATCATCGCCCACTGCGTGACGGCCCGGCCGAACTCGCGCCCCGAGGCGTCGGTCAGCGTGAAGTTTCGCGTCGACAGGACCCGTCCGTAGTCGCTGATCCACGTCGCAATCACATAATCCATATACTGCTCGGGACGCCGGTCAATCTCGATCGCCATGCGCGAAAGCACCCACGAATGGTTCTCCGCATTGAGCACATCCACCCCGAAACCCTTGCCATAGGCATCCTGCCCCGCCGTATTGAGGATCGACGCCCCCAGCGAAGCCAGCGTCGCACGCAGCGTGAAATCCACATCCTGAGGTTCCACCCGATAGTTGTAAAGCGATTTTTCTCCCATATTTTCCCTTTTGTCGTAACAAAGATAGAGTTTTTTCATATATTTGTTACTCAACCAACCCCCTAAAACCACCTCATCATGGAACCGAAAAAGCTCGATTTCTCGACTACGCTCAAGGATGCGATCTCCATCGGACTGAAAAACGCGCCCTCGGTCATCGCCGCTGTGGCCCTCTGGCTCGTCACCCTCTGGATCCCCTACCTCAACATCGGCACCACCATTGCGATTACCCTGATTCCCACACAGTTGGCCAAAGGAGAAATCGTAAATCCGATGAGCATCTTCGACGGCAAATACCGTCGCTACATGGGTGAATTCTTCATCACCATGGGGCTGATGGTCCTCCCGATTCTCCTCGGATTCTTCTTCCTGATCGCCCCGGCCGTCGTCCTCTCCCTCGCCTGGTCATTGGCCTACTACTTCCTCATCGAAAAAGGCAAGAATCCCATTCAGGCCATCAAGGCCTCGAACGACGCCACCTATGGCAGCAAATGGACCATGTTCTTCGTCTCGCTCGTCTTCGGGATCGTCGTCGGAATCGTCATGGGAATCTTCCAGGCCATCTGCGGCGCCATCAATGTCGGATTCATCACCTTCATCGTGATGTTCGTCCTCTACGTCCTCGCCATCTCGATCGGCATGGCCGTAAACGCCTCTTTCTGGAAGCAACTCAAGGACAACGTCGAATAACTCCGCCGAAGCCCCTCATCAATCAGACGGATGCATCCCGCATCCGTCTTTTTTCGCTAATCCTTAAAAAATTATCGAAAAACGATAAATATTAGTTGTTTTTCGAAATTTTCGTTATCTTTGCCTCTGCAACAGCCAATGGTCCGAAACATGCAGAACAAAAAATCACTCCTCAAACGACTTCTGGTCATCTACGTCACGTTCTTCATCGTGCTGGTGGCCAGCTTCGCCCACGGAATCATCCCCAGCTTTACGCGGGGCGCCGCCGAAGGAGTCGAGATGGGTAACGACATCGCCGAAAAGTGGAATTCCGGAATCCCGCACATGATCTACCTGCTCAACGACATCCGCATCGTGGCCCAACCCGACGGCAGCATGCCGATCGAAAGCCCCTCGGCCTCGATCAAGGCCCGGGTGCGCAACCTCGAGCTGCTCGTCGAAGAGGAGGCTCCCGGACTGTCGCCCCTCGCACTGGCCCTGCGTTCGATCGGCGGCAGCGGCTGGATCTATCTGCTGGTGATGCTCACCCCGCTGCTCATGCTCGCCGTCATCGTGCTGATGTTCGTCATCATCCACTCGCTGCGCCGCTCGATCCGCGAAGAACGGCCCCTCGACCGCCGAAACGTCCGCCATCTGCGTATGATCGGATTCCTGACCATCGCCGCCGAACTGCTCGAAGACCTGCTCGACTGGATCATGAACACGCGCGCCGCCGAACTCCTCGCCGGTACGGGTTACACGGTCGATACGAGCTTCCACATCTCGTACACGCTCATCATCATGGGAATCCTCATCCTCTTCGCCGCCGAGGTCTTCGCCGTCGGCCAGAACCTCAGCGAAGAACAGAAACTGACCATCTGACAATCATCCGAAACATGCCCATTATCATCAACATAGACGTCATGATGGCCAAACGCAAGATCTCGCTCGGAGATCTCGCCGAACGCGTCGACATCACCCCCGCAAACCTCTCGATCCTCAAGAACGGTAAGGCCCGCGCCATCCGATTCTCAACCCTCGAGGCCATCTGCCGCGAACTCGACTGCCAACCCGGCGACATCATCGAATACCGCCCCGACGATACCGACAACCGATAATTCTACAAATACAAACTTTTAACCATCCTTTTCACATGAAGAGATTGATCTTGATGGCGTTGGCGGCCTTCGCCGTATGCAGCGCCACTGCGCAGATGAATCAGCCGATTCCTGCCGATCCCGAACTGCGCACGGGAAAACTCGAAAACGGCATGACCTACTACATCCGCCACAACGAAAAACCCAAGGGTCAGGCCGACTTCTACATCATCCACAACGTCGGCGCCATCCAGGAAAACGACACCCAGCAGGGCCTCGCCCACTTCCTCGAACACATGGCCTTCAACGGGACGAAAAACCTCCCCGGCAAACAACTCACCGAGTATCTCGAAACCGTCGGCGTGAAGTTCGGCGCCAACCTCAACGCCGCAACCAGCTGGGATCAAACCATCTACAACATCAAGGACGTTCCCACCTCGCGGGAGGGAATCATCGACTCGGCCCTGCTGATTCTCCACGACTGGTCGCACTTCATCGCCCTCCAGCCTCAGGAGATCGACTCCGAACGCGGCGTCATCATGGAGGAGCTGCGTACACGCGACGGCGCCTCGTGGCGCGCCTCGATGAAACTCATCCAGGCCCTCGGCCGCGACACCAAATACGAACACCGCAACCTGATCGGATATCTCGACGGTCTGAAAACCTTCAAGCATCAGGAGCTCGTCGACTTCTACCACCAGTGGTACCGCCCGGACTATCAGGCCGTGGTGATTGTCGGCGATCTGGATGCCGCAGCCGTCGAGGCCAAGGTCAAGAAACTCATGAGCGACATCCCGGCTCCGGCCGCCGATGCCGATCAGAAAGAGACGATCGTCGTCCCCGACAACGAGGAACCCATCATCAGCATCTACACCGACCCCGAAATGCAGGGCAGCAAGGTCCAGATCTTCATCAAACGCCCGGCTTTCCCCCGCGAACTGGCCAATACGATCAGCGGTGAGGCCACCGGTCTGATCGAAGCCTTCATCACCACGATGGAAAACGCCCGTCTGGAGGAGATCTCCATGCGGCCCGACGCTCCGTTCCTCACCGCCGGAATGGGTACGGGAGACGTCGTGGGCATCATCCCCACGCTCAATGCCACGGCCTTCATCGCCATCACCCAGGACGGAAAACTCGACCGCGGCTTCGAAAGCATCTACTCCGAAATGGAGCGTCTGCGCCGCTACGGATTCACCCAGAGCGAATTCGACCGCGCCCAGGAGAACCTCATGCGTCAGGCCGAACGCGGATACGCCAACCGCAACGACCGCTACAACGGTTCGTTCGTCCAGACCTACCTGAACAACTTCCAGAAAAATACCCCGATGCCCGACGCCCAGACCGAATGGCAGCTGGACAGCATGCTCATCAGCACGATCAACGTCGACATGGTCAACGCATACGCCAAACAGACCATCTCCGACAAGAATCAGGTGATCATGGTCACCGCCCCCGAAAAGGAGGGCCTCGACAACCTCACCGCCGAAGAACTGCTCGCCATCCGCGACAAGGTCAAGGCCGCCGAACTCGAACCCTACGAGGACAACGTCGTCAAGGAGCCGCTCATCCCCGAGGGCACGCAGCTCATGGGATCGCCCGTGAAGAAAACCAAGTTCGACGAAGAGTTCGGAACCACGGAATGGACCCTGGCCAACGGTGTGAAGGTGGTCGTCAAACCCACGACCTTCAAGGCTGACGAGGTGCTGATGACCGCCGTGTCCAAGGGCGGACTCTCGCTGCTCTCCGACGAGGACTACTACATGGGCAGCATGATGTCGTCAATCAACTCCGTATCGGGCGTGGGCAAGTTCTCCGCCACGGAGCTCCGCAAACAGCTCTCCGGAAAGGCCGCCGGCGTCAAAACCTCGGCTGGCAACTACTCCAGCTCGATGAGCGGCGCCGCTTCGCCCAAGGATCTCGAAACCATGCTCCAGCTGCTCTACCTCAACTTCACCCAGCCGCGTTTCGACCGCAACGACTATGACAAGCTGATCACGATGCTTCGTTCGCAACTCGCCAACGTTCAGTCGGATCCCGACTTCAAGATGCAGGAGCGCGTCATGGATGTCATCTACGGCGACAATCCCCGCCGGCAGTCGATCTCTACCGAGATCATCGACCGCTTCGACTTCGACCGCCTGCCCGAAATCTACGCCAAACTCTTCTCGGGCGCCAACAGCTTTGTCTTCACCTTTGTCGGAAACGTCGATCTCGAAACGCTCAAGCCCCTCGTCGAGAAATACATCGGTTCGCTCCCCACGACCAAGAAGCCTACGAACTGGATCGACGAGAAGATCCAGACCGCGCAGGGCGAAGTCACCGAAGATTTCCGCGTCGAAATGCAGCAGCCCAAGGTTTCGGTACTCTACTACTTCTCGGGCAAGATGCCCTATCGCTTCAAGGAGAAGATCGCCCTGACGTTCCTCACCCAGGCTCTGAATTCGCGCTACCTGGAGTCGATCCGCGAGGAGAAGGGCGGTACGTACGGTGTCAGCGTCACCGCCTCGACGGATTACATCCCCAAGCAGACCTACGACATGACCATTTCGTTCGACACCAACGAGCAGATGGCCGACGAACTCTGCGAAATCATCATGCAGGAGATCCGTCAGATCGCCGAAAACGGCCCCAAGAGCGAGGATATCGAGAAGACCCGCGAATACCTGCTCAAGAACCGTCAGAACAGCATGCAGCTCAACGCCGGATGGCTCGGGTATATTCAGGCCAAATACGGTTCGGGGCTCGATTTCGTCAAGGATTATGAGCCGGCTCTGCGGGCTTTGACCGCCGACGACGTGCAGGCCATTGCCAAAAAGATTCTCTCGGACGGCAATATCGTGAAGGTCGTCATGCGTCCCGAGAAGACGGACGAGGACCAGAAGGCCGAATAGAGCCCCCTGCATCCAGGATCTTTGCAACGGCAAGGGTCGGGACCACTCAAGTCCCGACCCTTCTTTTTCGGGGCCGTTTTGCCCGACACGCAGAAGATGCAACCGCCCGGTTCGGACAAAGCCCGCCCGTTTTTCCATATCCTTCCGGAGGGAGGGGGCCGAGAAATGCGGAAACAGGGAGCCGGAAAGGGGACATCCCCCGAGAATGTCGGGAAAGCGAACCGGAAAATCGGGGGCGATCCGATCCTCGGGATGCATCCGGAAAAGCCGGCAAGGCTCCGTGTCCGCCTTTCCAGAAACTCTCCTCTACCCATTCACAACAACGGTCCTCTACCCCTTCACCACGCAAAAAAAGAGCGGCCCGGAATCTTCCGGGCCGCTCTTGTCGTCGAAAGAGAAGGATCGGCTATTCACCGCCCTCCATGCCTCCCATCGGATCGTACTTCACGGGAGGATCGAACGGATCATAGGTCGAATAACCGTGCTTATAGGCCCAGCTTGCCAGTTCGTTGGCCTCGGCCTCCGTCAGCAGATCCTCCGCCTTGAAGTCGAGATCCTCGATCCGGCTGATCGAGATCTGATACTGGGCATAGTCCCGTTCGCCGCCGGTAAAGGTGCTCTGCTTCGAATAGATCGCATAGATACCCAGCACGTTACCGACCGCACCGTCCTTCGGCACGGGATTCATCGCAAACTGCGAGTAGCCGCTCGTACGCACCGAATAGACACCCGGATCCGACGTATAGACCGCCGCATCGTTGTACGAAATCAGCAGCGATCCATAGAGGCGGATATTGTCGATGTTGTAGGCCATGTAATACCAGGGGGCATTCTGCGGCGTACCCGAATCGGTGACGATCCACGTCGGGAACGAACTCGTATAGGTGCCGTTCTTCAGCGCCTCGTTGACCACATAATTCTGATTCGGAACACCCGCATAGCGGACCTTCACCCCGCTGAAACGCACCAGTCGTCCCAACTGATCCTTACCCAGCGTCGTGTAGTTCGTCGAATTGATCTCGATGATGTTCGTATCGTCGAGCTGAACCCGTTCGCCCGGGAAGACATACTTCTTGGCAATGTTCGGATTGTCGAGGTTCGAATTCGCGTAGTACTTGTGACGGCCCGAGGCGTTGTTCGAATCCGACGGCGCGTCGCCGATCGAGAGCATCATCCGGTAGTTGCCCAAAAAGAGCCCGTCCAGACGCACGTACACCCACTGGCTCTCCATCGTGGCCAGGTTGAGATAATAGTCCAGATAGAGACCGTTGTAGAGCTTGAGCTCGATGCCGGCCGTACCGTCGTCGATGAACAGCGACTTGTAGATATTGCCCTGGCGGTCGCTGCTGATGACCTTGCCCTTGATGTACTTGTTCGCTGCATCGGGCCAGCCTTTCATGCCTTCGAACTCCTCCTCTTCGGGACGCAGTTCGCCGAATTTCAGCGTATTGGTCGTCTCCCAGTTATCGTTGGTTCCGGTGCCCGAGATGCTTCTGAAAGCCGTCTCGAACCAGCCCTTGACCTCCTTGATCGACACCTGCTCGAGCCCCTGCGCCGTCATGTCCGCATCGGTGTAGAGCTTCCGGGGGGCCGGCGTGTCGAAATCGTTGTAGCAGCCCGCGGCCATCACGCCGACAAGAACCGCAATTGCTATTTTAAGACTTTTCATAATGTGTGTCCTTCTCGGTTGTTAGAATCGTAAGTAGACGTTCAGGAAGTAGGTCGTGCCCAGCATGTAGAAGTACTTCGACGGGAAACGCCCGAAGACATAGTCGCCCGTATTGGCCGCACGGACCTTGCTCATACGCATCTGCTCGTATCCGCCCGTACGGATATCCTGATTGTTGAGAATGTTCTTCACCTCGAGGCTCATGCCCAGCATGTAGCGGCCGATGTACCAGTTCTTGCCCACGTTGGCGCTCAGCGTGAAGTAGCCGCCGAACTCCTCCTGTTTGCGCAGCTCCTGAATCGAGGCCAACGCCTCGCCGATGGTCGTGTAGTCGGGATCGGGCTCCGAAAGCTCCGTCATGATCAGATTGGTGAAGTATTCCGAAGCCGTATTGGTGCGGTAGAAGGGGTTCATCGACAGGTAGAGACGGTCGTAGTAGTTCAGGTTCACGCCGGCGAACCAGTTGCGGGCGCCGCGGTAGTCCAGACCCACGTTGATGGCCGTCTGAGGCGTACTCTCGACGTGATAGCCCTTCCAGTTGACCTTGTCTCGCAGCACGATCCGGTCGACGTTGTCCACCGTCTGCACGAAGTCGGCGTTCGACGTGTAGGTGTAGTCACCCCAGCTCAGGGCGCCCATCACCGAGATGCCGTTCCAGACCGGAATCGAGAGACCCAGTTCGACGCCGTAGTGGCGCTTGTCGATGCCGCTCATGGCGAAGTTGGTGAACGAACTGCGCGTATCGTCGTAGAACGAGATCACCTTGGCCTGGTCCTGGATCGTCGTGTAATATCCCGACAGGCGGGCCTTGATGTAGGGCAGATTGAGGTTGTAGGTCAGATCGACGCCGAAGATCTTCTCGGCCTTCAGACCCGGCGTGACGTTGTTGCGCGTGCGCGGCGAGACGAAGGCCGTATTGAACTTCGGAGCCTGCTGCAGGATGACCGCATTGGCCTCCAGCGAGTGGGCGCCCGAGAACTTGTAGCCCAGCGAGAGCTTGCCCTCGTAGGTCAGGTAGTCGAGTTTCTTCGAATCGCCCTTCGAGTTGTCGGGGAAGAGGCCCTTGCGCCACATACCCTCGCGGTACATCTCCGAATAGCCCACCGAACCGGCAACACCCAGCGAGAAGCCGCCGATGGCCCACGTATAGTTGGCCCAGGCGTCGGTCTCCATCAGGTGTGCACGATAGTAGTAGCCGTACTTGTCACCCACGTGGGCGATACGGGCGTGACCCGTGGCCCAGTAGTAGTCCAGATCGTTCTGATAGGCCGTTTCGCTGGCCATGTCACGTTCGGCGAACTTGTCGATGTCGTACCAGTAGTCGCCGCCCAGCAGATCCTTGACCTCCGAGTAGTAGTTCGTGCGGTTGACGCGCAGGTTCACGCCGCCGACGATCTTCATGTTGTTACGCATGTTGTGCTGCACGTTCACCGCCAGGTTGTAGTCCAGCTGGTCGGTGTGACGCTCCTCGATCATGTAGTTCGAGCGGCGGCTGTCACCCATCAGATCCGTGAGCTCCGTATCGACGTACTGGTTCATGTGGAAGAAGTCGTCGAACTGAAGCATGCCGTCCCAGGCCTGAGCCCCCTGGATGGCACTCTGCAGGTAGTAGTAATAGGTCTGCGGCGTGGTCGTGCCGGGCACCACCTGCGTCAGATCCGACTTCGGCATGTAACGGTAGTAGTCGCCGCGCGGGTCCGAACCGCCGTTCCACGTCAGTGCCGAGTAGCCGTTCTTGCCGAAACGCAGCGACGTGGCCGCATTCAGACGCGTGTTCTCCGAGATGTCCCACGTGTAGTTGAGCATGGCGATCGGCTCGTGCGTATTGCGCACACGCGAGTTGCGCAGTTTGCCGGCCTGGTAGCCCACGTTGGGGTTGTAGTAGTTGTTGCCGAACAGGGCATAGGCCTCGTCGGTCGATGCCTGCTGCGCACCGCGCTCGGCGGGCGATGCCAGGAAGGTGAAGGCCAGGCGATGGTTGTCGCCGAAGAGCTTCTCGACCGATGCGAAATAGGCGTAGGAGTTGTAGTAGACCCCGTCGACGTAACCGTTGCCGCCCTGACGCGTTCCCACGGAGAAGGCATACGACCAGCCGTTGTCCAGCTGACCCGAACCGTAGGAGATCATCGCCCGGAAACGGTACATCTGGTTGCCGTTCGAAACGCTCACGCGGAAGCCCTTGCGGAACTGCGAGGCGCGGGCATTGACGTTCGTCAGACCGCCGATGCCGCCGATGCCGAAGTCGGACATCTCGAGACCCGTGTGGTTCTCCTGGTTGCGCGTGGCGTCGTTCAGACCGCTCCACAGCGACCACGGTCCGTAGCCCGTCATGGCGTCGTTCATGCGGATGCCGTTCAGATAGATGTCCGAGAACTGCGAATCGTAGCCGCGCACGTTGAAGCGCATCTCGCTGAAGCGGTACGAGGCGATGTTGTTGAACAGATCCTTCGAGGCCGAGAGCGACGACGGAAGTGCCTGCGTGTCCGAAGCCGACGAATCGGTGTCGTACTCCGCGAAGATCGCGTCATCGAAGAAGGTGTCGGTTGTCGGACCGCCCGGAACCAGAATCACCTGCTTGAGGTCCTGCACATGCTGCGTGCCTACACGGACCAGCAACTCCAGCGGTTCGAAATCCGCAGTCGTGAACTGCAGCCGGTAGCTGCCGGCCGGAAGGTTCTCCATCTGGAAACGGCCGTCGTTGTCGGTGGTGACCTTCACGCCCAGCGACTCGATCGTCACCTCGACATTGCTCAGGGCCACGCGCCCGTTGCGCGAAACCACCTTGCCGCGGATGCCGCCGTCCTGCGCGTAGGCCGCCAGGCTCACGGTGGCAAGCATCAGAATAAGTAGAGCTTTCAGTTTCATACAATTATTGTTAGCGTGTTATTTGCCGATGTAGATATAGACGGGGAAGTGGTCGCTGAAGCCTCCCTGGAAGTCGTTTCCGACGAACGTACGCAGCGGATAGCCCTTGTACTGACCCTCCTTCTGCAGCATGTAGGGCCGACGGAAGATCCCGCCGTAGAATTTCGACCCGTGAACGGGCAGAATCTTCAACCGTCCGGTCGAGCCCGTAGCCAGATTCTCCGATACGATGATATTGTCGAACAGGTTCCACTCGTCGCGATAGGCCAGCGTGCCGTAACCGGCCTTCAGCAGCGCGATGAACGGATTGAACATCTCGCCCTTGTGGACCTCCTTGATCTTGCCCTTGGCCTGCAGGCACTCGACCACGCTGCGGTCCGTGGCATCGTCGTTCAGGTCGCCCATCACCACCACCTTCGTGGCGGGATTCTTCGCCATGACCGAATCGATGATGTGCTTCACCTGACGGGCAGCCTCCTCACGCTTGGGCGACGAAGCCTCCTTGCCGCCCAGACGCGACGGCCAGTGGTTGACCACGAAGAAGAACGGTTCGCCCTCGATCGTGCCCCACATCGTCACGAAATCGCGCGTCTTGAAATCGGGCATCCCCGGCATCACGAAGCGGTGCGGGGCGCTTCCCTCCAGCTTGAAGACATCCGGACGGTAGAAGAACGCCACATCCACGCCGCGCGCATCGGGCGAATCGTAATGCACGATGCGGTAGTTGCCATGGGCCAGTTTGGGCTGGGCGATGACATCCTCCATCACCGAACGGTTCTCGATCTCCGAAACGCCGATCACCACCGGGAAATCCTTGTCCTCGGCCGCAATGTCGAACAGCACGCGATCCAGATTGCCGAGTTTCTTCTCGTACTTGGTCGTATTCCACTGTTTGGGGCCTTCGGGCGTGAACTCCTCGTCGTTCACACCGGGATCGTTGATCGTGTCGAACAGGTTCTCGAAGTTGTAGAAGACCACTTTATAGGGCTTCTGCGCAAAGCACGCCACGACGATCAGCGCGGCAAACAGTCCTGTCAAAAGGATTTTCTTCATAAGGTTGTGCAGTTAAGTAAACTTTGTAGCTTATAGGTCTGTCAGTTGATGGCCAGTCCGGGCCACAGCGTCGCGTCGGGCTGGCGGCTCTTGACCTCGGCCGCCACCGCGGGATCGAGGTTGTCGAAGAACGTGAAACCCGTCAGGCGTTCGACCTCCTCGACCGAACAGGCCGCATCGAGCAGCTTCTGGTCGGCGCTCGACGACGCATTGTCGAAGATGAAGCCGATGGCCTGCAACTCGTCGGCCGAGAACTCCCAGATCTGGCGGTTTTCGTTCAGTCCGCGCTTCTGTTTGAGGAGCACCTTCCAGCATTTCGACG
The DNA here is from genome assembly GCA_944321945.1 of uncultured Alistipes sp. Classification (GTDB taxonomy): domain Bacteria; phylum Bacteroidota; class Bacteroidia; order Bacteroidales; family Rikenellaceae; genus Alistipes. The sequence continues at coordinate 92,980 of CALUNE010000002.1, read as the reverse complement.
GATAGCCGACCTTTTTCCCGCTGCGGTCGGTGATCGTCCGGCCCGAAAGGTGGGCCCCCGTCACGACGAAGAGCGTATCGTAGCGCATCGTGGTGACACTCGTCGGTGCCCAGTTGCGGATCAGCCCTTCGAGAGTCGCCCAACTGCCGCTGTTGAAATCGTAGTTCTGCGGCATGATGTTCGTGGCGTAGAAGGTCATCTCGTTGGTGGCCGTCGTGTTGTAGCGGTCGGCCGAGGGGCACTGGTGGCCGCGGGCATCACCCGTGCCATAGGTCGAGACGATATTGGCTTGCTGGGACTGCTCGATCACGGGCTGCTGCGTATTGGGATCGTACGACCAGGCGTTCGAACGCCCGGCATAGGGCGTCGTGTAGCAACCGTGCAACGGATAGGCCACCCACAGCGACACGCGGTTTGCCGGATCGAAACAGATCGAGTAGTTGCGGCGCACACCCCCCGTAAGATATTTGTTCGTGGCGGTGAGTGTCGTATGGTAGGTTTTGTAGATATAGTTGCTGCCCTGACGATAGGCGGGCTGTTCGCCCCAAGAGCGCCGGTAATTCTGCTCCGACGCGGAGGCTGCAGGCATCTGCCACATCTGCAGGACGGTGGAATAACCATTGGCAAAGGTTACGGTGATTTCGGCCGTGCGGTACTGGTTCGAGGTATTCTCCTCGAGGGTAAGGGGCAGATCCTGCCCCACGACGCCGGAAGCCACCGTGGTATTGGATTCGAACGCACACCACTTCACGCCGTCGGCAAAGGAGATCGTGGCGGCAAAGGCGGTACCGACCGCCCCGCGCGTGATGATTCGGTTCGAAGTATCGTTACAATTCACGGTCGAAGCGGCGAGTGACGCGGAAGAGGGAGTAGCGTCCTCGTCCTTGCTGCATCCCGAGAAAAGGACAAGCATTGCGCAGAGCATCACGCCAAGCAAGCCTGTCTTCTTGAAAAAATCAGACAACATCAAAAGACAAAGGTGGGAATAAGGATTTCGGGGATCGGTTTTTAGAAACCAAACTCTTGACGGGGCATCCGTAAATACCCCGCCAAGAGTGGTTGGTTTATAAGTCGGTTTCCTCGACTGCTGTTAGAACAACTGGATGCCAAATACTACGGCACGCCCTTTCGATGCTTCAGTCGTTTGGAAAGTAATAGTCGACGAGGGAGTCAAATCCGACAGCTCGACAATGAAGTAGTCCGTATCATCCGACGGAGTCAAACCTTTGAAAGGAGGATTGCCCGATATGGCTTCGTATCCGGTCAATGAGAACGACGTGATATTAGCACTACCACCATTCTCAACCGTAATAGTCAACGGCGTATCATTCTTTCCACTCCATCCGACTGCATAGAAGGCCAGCTTCTTGGATCCGCTGACGCCCAAAGCTGCAGAGGTGAACGTTCCGGTCTTGGAACCTGTTCCGAGTTTGAAACCAGAGCACGGCTTTTCATTAACCGTCATGTTACCCAGAATGGCAGGATTGGAGGTCGTCGAGCCACTGGTCGGAACGAATATCGACATAGACTCATACGTTCCTCTCGTATCGTCACCGGTCTGCTTGGCCGACTGCTTCAGCGTCACGGACGTCTGGGCAAGAGCCTCTCCGCCTTCCGATGCTGCAACATAAAGAACCAGCGTAGCCTGGCAGACTGCACCCTCGTTGGCCTTGGCCGTAACGGACACCTTGCCGTCCTTTACCTCTCCAACCGAGAACTGACCGGCCTCGTTGTTCTCCAACTTGGCATATACCTGGTTCGAGCCCAGATTGCCAGCCGTATAGGAGACCTCAATGGTCTCACCGTCAGCCGAGAATGTAGCGGGTGCCGTTGCCGAAATATACGGCGTCGTCGAGTTCACCGTAATCTCGTACGGGAAGATCTTGATACGCTCGATGCTGCCCGACTTCGACTGACCTACGGCATAACCCTTGACCAGTACCGGGACGTTCAGAACCGAAGCGTCGGGCGTATAATACTGGATCGAACCCTGCAGGTTGCTTTCACCGGCGAACTCCAGATTATAGAACTTGCCATCCTCAACGATCGTTCCGGCCAGCTGAATCGGAATGCACTTGATGTCGTTGAAGTAGGCACGAACATCGTCTACCGAATACTCGGTGAAGGTGTAGTCCCAGCTGCTGCCCGAAGATACGACCTCGAGGGTGGTCGTCGTACTCGTATTGAACTGCAGCGGGTTCGTCTGATAGATCGTCACGGGGCCAGCCACGTTCACCTTGTCGCCGACCTTCAGTTCGTTATTGCCGTAGATCATCATGTAGCCCGTAGCATCGGCCACGATCGTGGCAATATCGCTGCGGTTGACTACCGTTACGTTCGAGAGCTCATAGGTTCCCGGCTCGGTAATCTGCGAAATGGTTCCCGAAGTAGGAACTTCCGGTGCCAGTTCGGTACCGTCGCCACCCTCGTAGAGTTTGAAGTCGTCCAGACGCAGCGATGCACCACCCGAATAGGAGTCAAAACGCACCGAAATCTTGTCCGTCGAAACACCGGCAGGCAGCTTGAACATTGCCGTGCAGAGGTACCACGAACCCGTACCGAGTTTTTTGGTCGTGATCTCGACAGGCATCCATGCCGTGCCGTCGGGATTTACCGAGAACTTCAGCGTCGATGCCGTAACATCGCCGAACGTCGGCGTGTAGGGAGAGGTTTCCAGCGTCTTGGTAGTGTTCAGCGCCGTAAAGGTGAAGGTGAAATTCGTGTTCGAACCCACGTTGATATTGCTGATGTCCAGCCCCTGCGAACCGTTGATGTAGGCATACGGATAACCCGAAACCTCAGCCTTTTCGTCATCGGTCGGATCGTAATCCTTGCCGCTGTTGCGAACCGAGGCCTTATTGCCACCGTAGGTCACACCCGCCTGATCAAGCGTTCCGCCGCGCGTCCACCCCGTAAAGGCATCTGCATTAGGCCAATAGTTATTCCCGTCAGATCCGGGCACCTTCTCGACCGTCGTACCGCAGTTCTCCGAGTAGAGTGCGTCGGTCGTCGGTACGTAGCTGTCGGTCTGCTCGATCTTGATCGTAGCCGAAACGTCGGCCGTAATGCCTACGCCCGGGATCGTGCCCGACGTAGTCACCGTCACCTTGTAGCTGCGGGCTGCCGTAGCCTTGGACAGGTCGAATGTCACCGACGTGGTCCCGCCATTTCCCGAAGCCGGGGTGGGTACGCATTCGGAAACGGCTGCACCGTTCTCGCCTTCGACTTTCAGCGTCCAGGCGCCCGACGATACGATCTCGACAGCCTCCGTCTTACCTCCTTCGAGGCCGATGGCAAGCGTCGTCGAGCTCTGTCCGTTCACCGTGATCGACGGCATCACGCCGCCTTCATCCGAATCATCGTTCGAACATCCCGTAAAGGCCGCAACGGTCAATGCCGAGAGGAACAATGTCTTCCAGAAATTCACTCTTTTCATAATGGTTTGTTTAGTAAAAATAGAAACTGTAGCCAAGATATTATTTTATTTTTTTAAAATTTGGCGTACATAATATAAATATTACGCCCCAAAGTTAAAATTATTTCCCGAATCTGCAAAAATTTGTAACAATCTTTTAATATGATTCGGGGCCTTTGGAACAATTTATCGAATCCGGTCGACACTCCGAACCAGCAATTCGTCGCGGAAAATCGCCCGGACAGCCAGCCACGCAAACAGCAGACCCACGATCGGCAGGGCAATCGGAGCACACAAACCCTGTGCATGCATCTCCAGCGAGGAGACTGCCCGGCAGCCCAGATAATAATAGATCCCCTCCATGATCGCGCTCCCGACCAGAAAGACCATCTCCACCACACACAGCCGGATCTGAAGCATCCGACGCTTGTAGAGGAAGATCGTCACCAGCGGCAGCAGTGCCGACAATGCCAGCAGAATGCCCAGATAGATCGTCGAGTGGAGCATCTCGCCGTCGGCACCCTTCAGCGCAAAGGCATAGAGACCGAACTCCTCGCCGGAGCCGGCGAACCACGCCAGACGCGTGAAAAGAACGACGGCCATCAATGCCGTAACAATCAACAGATAAAGCGTTTGAATTCGTTGTATCATTGCATCAGATAGTTTTGTCGATCAGGTATTTGTTGCGATCCGTGGAGTTGCGGTTGATCAGCTCGCCGAGGAAGCCGGCCAGGAAGAGCTGTACGCCCAGGATCACGGCCAGAATGGCCAGATAGAACAGCGGCTGGTCGGTCACGGCACGCAGCGGAAGTCCATGAAACTGCTTCCAGAGTTTTTCGCCGATCAGCCAGCAGGTCGTCCCGCCGCCCAACAGGAACATCAGCGTCCCCAGACTGCCGAAAAAGTACATCGGCGAACGTCCGAAATGGGTCATGAACATGACCGAAATCAGGTCCAGATAACCCTTCACGGTGCGTTCGAGGCCGAATTTCGAATGTCCGTACTTGCGGGCGTGGTGCTCGACGACCTTTTCGCCGATGCGGCGGAAGCCCGCCTGACGTGCCAGAATCGGGATGAAACGGTGCATCTCGCCGTAGACCTCGATCGATTTGACCACCTTGCGGCGATAGGCCTTCAGCCCGCAGTTGAAGTCGTGGAGCCGGATGCCCGAGGCCCGACGGGCCGTCCAGTTGAAGAATTTGCTCGGCCAGCGTTTGCCGATCGGATCGTAGCGTTTCTTTTTCCACCCCGAGACCAGGTCGTAACCCTCCTCGAGAATCATCCGCCGCAGGGCCGGGATTTCGTCGGGCGAATCCTGCAGGTCGGCGTCCATCGTGAAGACCACCTCCCCCTGGGCGGCGGCAAATCCGCAGTACAAGGCGGCCGACTTGCCGTAGTTGCGGCCGAAACTGATGCCCCGGATGGCCGGATATCGCTGCTTGAGCCGTTCGACCACCTCCCACGAATGGTCCGACGAACCGTCGTCGACAAAGATCAGTTCGTAGGAGAGCTTGTTTTCGCGCGCCACGCGATCGATCCACGCCGCCAGTTCGGGCAGCGACTCCTCCTCGTTATAGAGCGGAACGACGACCGAGATATCCAGCTTGTCCATTATTCGTGTCTGGTATTGTCGTCCGGGTCGGAATCCGTCGACCCGTCGTTGCCGGGACGGGCGGAGTCGGCTCCCTGTACGAAGGGCTGCGGCTCACGACGCGTGTAGGCCGCGATGAACAGTCCGAAAAAGGCCCCCTTGATGGCCGAACCCACCATCGAACCGAAGATCAGCCACAGCGGCGAACGCAGCCAGCGGGCCATCAGCGTCAGTTGATCGTCCGTATAGAGCCCCGTATTTTCGAGCAGGCCGATCTGCTGGCTCATCATGGCATCGTACTTGGCGGCAAAGAGCCAGTTGGCGGCCGCACTCATGTAGGCCCCCTCGATGAAACCGGCACAGAGCATCACCCCGACCATGAAGCCCAGGCACTTGCCATAGCCGTAGCCGTTGGCGCCGTACTGCGAGACGCGGATCTTCATGAACCACGTCAGCAGCAACAGGAACAGCAGCAGCGACATCAGCGACACCAGTGCGTGCTGCGTATAGAAGCCCAACGTATCGAAAACGATTGCCACCAGAGCCATGATGACCCCATAGCGTGCGGCATCGTTCCAGAAGTTCGTCTTTTCCATATTTATATTATTTCATTTGTTCTCCATTCCGGAGCGGGGTTTTTCCGACCGTGTCCGGGGCCAATTCTCCTACCGCCCCGCTGGCTTCGATCTCTCGTTTGCAGGCCTCGGGCTCCGACTTTCGTTCCCGCAACACCTTCGCCTCCGGCGGTCCCGGTCCGACCGCCCCGCCGGCTTCAGCGGTCCTTTTTTCTTCGCCCCCGGCTCCGACCCGGGCTACTGGAGGTCCCCCTTGCCTTCACGCAGGACCTCGGGCTCGTCACCCGTCAGATCGACGATCGTCGTGGGGACGTTATCCCCCATGCCGCCGTCGATGACCAGCGCCACTTCACGCCCGTAACGCTCCTCGATCAGTTCGGGATCGGTCGTGTACTCCACCACCTCGTCGTCGTCCTTGACCGATGCGGTGATCATCGGGCACCCCAGCGCCTCGACCACCGCCCGCGCCACGGCATGCGCCGGAATGCGGATGCCGATCGTGCGGCGACGCTCCAGCGCCTTGTCCGGCACGCGCGACGAGGCCGGCAGGATGAAGGTGAACGGACCCGGAAGATTACGCTTCAGAATCCGGAACGCCGCATTGTCCACCCGGCAGTATTCGGCCGCCCGGGCCAGGTTGTCGAAGACCACGGTCAGCGGTGCATCGCTGCGCCCGCGCAGACGGCGCAGACGTTCGATAGCCTTCGCCGAACGCAGCGAACACCCGAACGCATAGACGCTGTCGGTGGGATAAATCACGATTCCATCGTGCTGCAGGGCCTCCACGACCCGCTTCAACTCCTTCTCCGAAGGGTTCTGTTCGTAAATCTTCACCAACATGGGACCGCAAATATAACAAAATTATTTAATCTTTCGTCGATTCAGTTCCGCACTGTACGCCCGGGCGTTACGATTGTGCTCGGCCAGCGTGCGCGCAAAGTTGTGATAACCGTCAAACGTCGGCCGCGCACAGAAGAACAGATAGTCGTGGCGTTCGAAATTGAGGACCGCCTCGATGGCACTCTTCCCGGGCATGCAGATCGGCGAAGGCGGCAGACCGCGATTGATATAGGTATTGTAGGGCGAGGGGTATTTCAGATGCCGGTAGAGAATGCGGCGCAGCCCGAAATCCTGCAGGGCGTACTTCACCGTCGGATCGGCCTGCAGGGGCATGCCCCGCCTCAGGCGGTTGATATAGACACCTGCGATGCGGGGCATCTCGTCCGCGCGGCGGGTCTCCTCGTAGACGATCGAGGCCAGCGTCATCACCTCCAGACGGCTCAATCCGCTGCGCTGCCGCCGTGCATCCCGCTCCGGAGTCCAGAAACGGTCGTACTCGCGCTTCATGCGCAGCACGAAATCCCGCGGCGTGACGGTCCAGTAGAATTCATAGGTGTCGGGAAGGAACATCGAGAAGAGCGTCACGCTGTCGAAGCCCACCTCGGCGGCCAGCTCCTTCGAGGTCAGCGCCGCCATGATCGACGTCGAATCGGCATCGATCTGCCGCGACAAAAGGCGGGCCAGCTGGGCCGGGGTCCGCACGTTCTGGAGGGTCACCCGCACGGGGGTCTGCTCGCCGAGCTTGAGCATGCGCACGATCCCGATGACATTCATGCCGGGGCGCAGCACGTAGTGGCCGGGCTTGAACGTATGCGCCAGATCGAGCCGCCGCGCATAGGTCCGGAAGGCCGCGTGATGACGGATCGAGGACATCAGCGAATCGGTCAGTTCGGCATACGTGGCCCGCGAACCGACATAGAGTTCACACTCCCGGTCGACGGCGCTGCCCTTGAACTGGACAAAGACCACAACGGCCGCTACCGCCGCCGCCACAACAACACCCAGCGACAAACCGAGCAAGGTTTTTTTCTGCATTTTGCGATTTTTTTTGCAAAGATAGGAAAATATTCCTACTTTTGCATCCCGGGTGAGTCTTACACGACCAGCTCCTACAGAATCCCCCAGGTGAGGAATCAAGCAAGGGTATGTGGTTGTAGCGGTGCGATGCAAGTAGCTCACCCTTTTTTTGTGCCCTGCGGCGTCCGGAACTGTTGTCCGGACGCCGTTTTCTTGGGGCCAGTCCGTACGGCGGATCGGAAGGACGGAGAAGGACGGAGAAAGGCGGAGAAAGGCGGAGAGGAAGACTGGCCGAACCGGTCCTTACGGCATCCGGCCGGGTATTCCGATGCTGGGGAGGGGTCGATACGGAGAAAGGTCTCCGGCGTTTCGATGCAGGGGCCGGTGCGCCACAACCACCGGCGTTTCGATGCAGGGGCCGGTGCGCCACGACCACCGGCGTTTCCATGCAGGGGCCGGTGCGCCACGACCGGGCCGGGCAAGAAAACCTCGGAGCTGGCTCATGCTCGTCGACACACGTTGCCGGGCTTCGGCAAACGCTTCGGAACGGACGGCTTATCCGGAAATTCCCCGGGCACGCCGCCTCCGGCCGGCCGCCTCGCATGATACAAACAGCGGCAGATGCCGCTTCACATGCAACCAGGTCATGCGCAGAAATCCCAGTGCCAGCGGTTCGTCGCTGACCATGCGCCGCATCCAGCGGAAACGCCACCAGCGCCGCAGCCGGAAACTGATTCCGGCCAGCCGTCCCTGCGGAATCCCGACCGCCATGCGGGCCCCGAGCAGCGCCCCGAGCATGCGCTCTTCGAGCTCCGGATCCCGCCGGAAAGGAGGAATCAACGCCGGATCCAACCCCAGATGATCGACACACAGGGCCTGCAACCCGGCGAAAAAGGGCTCCATGCCCGTCTCACGGGCCGTGCGCTCCACCTCCGTCCAGTCGATGCGGTCGTGACGTCGGACGACGAAGAGGGTCCAGTCGACCAGATGCCGCAAACCGATGCCGCATGCCGCAAAATGGCCGGCGGCATGACGCAGCAGAAACAACGCCCCGAAGGTCGGCGGAGGCAGAAAAACCGGCGTGAAGCCCGCCGTAAAGCTCTCTTCCGGACGTTCGGCGAGGCTTTTCAGACGGCGTTCGAGCCGTCGGTTGGCGGCCGACGAGCGCGTATTGAGAAAATCATAGTGGTTCTCGACCGGGATGTCGTCCAGGCGGAAGGTCGTATGATGCTCCTTGCTGGTATCGACCGCAATGCCCCACTCGCGTGTCAGGAGCGCATCGGCCTCGGGTTGACGCCCGAAGAGCCAGATGTCGACATCGCCGCACGGACGATGGCTCGGAACCCGATAATCGAGGCTCAGACCGCACCCCTTGAGCAGCATCATCCGGATTCCGTGCCGGGCGTAGAACGCCGCCAGCCGCGCCACACAACGCTGCTGCCGCTGCCAGCGTTGCTCGATGCGCCGCGTCTCGAAAGCCCAGCGCAGACGCTCTTCACGCGGCGGAGCAAGCCTCCCGGGAAGGCGTTCGACCACCTCCCACACCAGGGCCGTCACCCCCTGTGTCCCGGCAAGCTGCCGGATACGCGTCCACGTCGCAGCGTCGGGAGCCTCCATCCAATCGACGGGCCGGCCCCACAACGCACACCTCAACAGGTAAAGAAGCCGCTCCCGCGGCTCCCGTTCCGATGCTTGCACGGAGGTTGGATTCATGTCCGGATTCGTTCGTCATACCGCCCCGCAACGGGCGGCTTCCGACACCTCCATACAAAAACCGAACCGCAGCCCCCCGCCCGATCGCCTACCTGCGGTTCGACGGCAAAATTCTTTCCTCATCGAAAATAAAAAACTATCTTTGCTCTGTCGAAAAAACATGGAATTATGAAAGGCATCGTCCTGGCCGGAGGTTCCGGCACGCGCCTCTACCCGATCACCAAGGGGGTGAGCAAGCAGCTGCTCCCGATCTACGACAAGCCGATGGTCTACTATCCGCTCTCGGCCCTGCTGCTGGCCGGAATCCGCGACATCCTGCTCATCTCGACCCCGGCCGATCTGCCCGGCTTCCGGCGGCTGCTGGGCGACGGATCCGACTTCGGCGTGCGGCTGAGCTACGCCGAACAGCCCTCGCCCGACGGTCTGGCCCAGGCCTTCCTGATCGGCGAGGAGTTCATCGGCGACGACGCCGTGTGTCTGGTCCTGGGCGACAACATCTTCCACGGATCGGGATTCACCGGCATGCTCCGCCAGGCGGTCCGTGCGGCCGAAGTGGAGAACCGCGCCACGATCTTCGGCTACCGCGTCGAGGATCCCGAACGATACGGCGTCGCCGAATTCGACCAGGCCGGCAACTGCCTCTCGATCGAAGAGAAACCCGCCCATCCGAAATCCAACTACGCCGTCGTGGGGCTCTACTTCTACCCCAACCGCGTCGTGAAGATCGCCCACGGCATCAAACCCTCGGCCCGCGGCGAACTGGAGATCACCTCCGTCAACCAGGCCTTCCTGCACGACGGCTCGCTGAAGGTCCAGACCCTTCAGCGCGGTTTCGCCTGGCTGGACACCGGTACGCACGATTCATTGGCCGAAGCCTCGATCTTCGTCGAGGTGATCGAAAAGCGCCAGGGCCTCAAGATCGCCTGCCTGGAGGGGATTGCCTACGAAAACGGCTGGATCACGGCCGAGCGCGTGCGCGACGTGGCCCGCCCGATGCTCAAGAATCAATACGGACAGTATCTGATGAAACTCATCGACGAAAAGAAATAAAGCAACATGAACGTGCTTCCTACCGACATCGAAGGGGTCGTAATCCTCGAACCCACCGTCTACGGCGACCGGCGGGGTTACTTCTTCGAGAGCTTTTCGCGCCGCCGCTTCGAAGAGGCCGTCGGCGCGGTGGATTTCGTGCAGGACAACGAGTCGCGCTCGTCGTACGGCGTCATCCGCGGCCTCCACTTCCAACGCGGCCCGATGGCTCAAGCCAAACTGGTGCGCGTGGTCGAAGGACGGGTGCTGGACGTCGCGGTCGACATCCGCCGCGGATCCCCCACCTTCGGGCGCCACGTCGCCGTCGAACTCTCGGCCGAAAACCACCGCCAGCTCTTCATCCCGCGGGGCTTCGCCCACGGATTCGCCGTCCTGAGCCCGACGGCCCTCTTCCAGTACAAATGCGACAACTACTACGCTCCGCAGGCCGAAGCCGGCATCGCCTGGAATGATCCCGCACTGGGGATCGACTGGCGCATCCCCACCTCGGAGGCCCTCCTCTCGGAGAAGGATCTCCACCGCCCGACCCTGGCCCAGGCCCCGGAACTTTTCGAATACCACACGGCATGAATATCCTCGTCACAGGGGCCAACGGCCAGCTCGGACGCCAGATGCAGCGTCTGGGAGCCGTATCCCCGAACAACTACCTCTTTACGGATGTCGACCGGCTCGACATCACCGACGCCGCGGCCGTCCGGGAGTGCATCGCCCGCAACCGCATCGACGCCATCGTCAACTGCGCGGCCTACACCAATGTCGAACGCGCCGAGGAGGAGGAAGCCGCGGCCGACCGGCTGAACCGTGCGGCCGTGGAGAATCTGGCCCGCGCCGCGGCCGAAGCCGACGCCCTGCTGGTCCACGTCTCGACGGACTATGTCTTCGACGGATCGTCGCCGGTGCCCTACACCGAGGAGGCCCCGACGGCTCCGGTCAGCGCCTACGGCCGCACGAAACTCGCCGGCGAAGAGGCCGTCCGCGCCTCGGGCTGCCGCCATCTGATCCTGCGCACGGCCTGGCTCTACTCCGAAACGGGAAACAACTTCCTCCGAACGATGCTCCGCCTGACGGCCGAACGCGAATCGCTCAACGTGGTCTTCGACCAGGTGGGGACACCCACCTATGCGGGCGATCTGGCCCTGGCGATCTTCTCGATCCTCGAGGGCGGTCTGGACCGCGGCAACGAGGGAACCTATCACTTCACGGACGAAGGGGTCTGCTCGTGGTACGACTTCGCCGTGGAGATCGCCCGGGCCGTGGGCCACGACCGCTGTCGGATCGCTCCGTGCCGCACGTCCGAATACCCCACCCGGGCCCGCCGCCCGGCCTTCTCGGTGCTCGACAAGAGCAAGCTCAAACGCACGTTCGGCATCGAGATCCCCCACTGGCGGGAATCGATGTTCTACTGTCTCAAACGCCTGCAGTCGATGCAGGGCCAAGCCTCCGAAAAACCATGAAACGAAACATCCTCGTCACGGGTGGCGCCGGATTCATCGGCTCGCACGTCGTGCGGCTGCTGGTCACGAAGTACCCCGACTACCGCATCGTCAACCTCGACAAGCTGACCTATGCCGGCAATCTGGCCAACCTGCGTGACATCGAGCAACGGCCGAACTACACCTTCGTCCGGGGCGACATCTGCGATTTCGAGACCGTCGAGGCGCTGATGCGCAGGTACGAAATCGACGGCATCATCCATCTGGCCGCCGAAAGCCATGTCGACCGGTCGATCCGCGATCCGTTCACCTTCGCACGGACCAACGTGCTGGGGACGCTCACGCTCCTGGAGGCGGCCCGCCGCTGCTGGGAGGCGCGTCCCGAGCGCTTCGACGGCAAGCTCTTCTACCACATCTCCACGGACGAGGTCTACGGCGCCCTGCAACTGACCCACCCCGATGGGATCGAACCCCCGTTCTCGACCACGGCCTCGTCCGCGGAGCACCACCTGGCCTACGGCGAGGAGTTCTTCCGCGAAACCACGAAGTACAACCCGCACAGCCCCTATTCGGCCTCGAAGGCCTCGAGCGACCATTTCGTGCGGGCCTACCACGACACCTACGGCCTGCCGACCATCGTGACCAACTGCTCGAACAACTACGGGCCCTATCAGTTCCCCGAAAAGCTGATTCCTCTATTTATCAACAACATCCGCCACCGGAAACCCCTGCCGGTCTACGGAAAGGGGGAGAATGTCCGCGACTGGCTCTACGTCGAGGACCATGCCCGGGCGATCGATCTGATCTTCCACCGCGGCCGCACGGCCGAAACCTACAACATCGGCGGGTTCAACGAGTGGAAAAACATCGATCTGATCCGCGTGGTCATCCGCACCGCCGACCGGCTGCTGGGCCGTCGCGAGGGGGAGGATCTGGATCTGATCACCTTCGTAACGGACCGCCCGGGGCACGACCTGCGCTATGCGATCGATTCGTCGAAGCTGCAGCGCGAACTGGGCTGGGAGCCCTCGCTGCAGTTCGAGGAGGGCATCGAAAAGACCGTCCGCTGGTATCTGGACAACCAGGACTGGATGGACCGAATCACCTCGGGCGAGTACGTCCGATACTACGAGGAGATGTACGCCGGGCGGTAAAATCCCGGGCTCCGGATGACCCGGAAGCCGCCAGTTGGCTCCGATACGGCGGTCGGCTCAGTGCGGCGGCAACCTTAAGAACGGCGCTCAAGTGCGGCGGCAACCTCAAGTACGGCGGCAACCTCAAGTACGGCGGTTGCCCGACAGGTTCCGATTGCAAAAAAAGTGCGCACCCCCTTGACCGGAGGTGCGCACTTTGTCTGTGGCAAACAGCCCGCAAAAGCGGTCCGGGCTACTCAAGCGTGAAGTCCACCTGACCGCGGATGTCGTCCGAAGCCGCTCCGACATAGGCCGTGAAACGACCCGGTTCGGCCGTCCAGGCATGCTTCGTATCATCGTAATAGCTCAATGCCTCGGGCGTAACGGTAAACTCGACCGTCCGCGTCTGCCCCGGTTCGAGCATCACCTTCTCGAAGCCCTTCAGCTCCTTGACCGGACGCGGCAGCGTCGACTCCGCATCACCAATGTAGAGCTGAACCACCTCGGCTCCGGCCCGGTCACCCGTATTGGTCACGTCGGCCGTCACGCGAAGCGTCCCGTTCGCCGTCAGCGACGTCCGGTCAGCCTTCACGTTGCCGATCTCGAAGGTCGTATAGCTCAATCCGTGGCCAAAGGCAAAGAGCGGGCGGATCGCCTTCGCATCGTGCCAGCGATAACCGACGAAAATACCCTCGTTGTAATGCACCGTATCGCCGCCCGGGAACTCGCCCATGGCATGCGCCGCATTCTCCTCCAGACGTACCGGGAACGTGAAAGGCAGTTTACCCGAGGGATTCACCCGCCCGAACAGCACGTCGGCCAGCGCATTGCCGGTCTCCGAGCCCGAGAACCAGGCCTCCAGAACCGCCGGAACCCGATCGATCCACGGCATGGCAACGGCATTGCCCGACACCAGCACCACGGCCAGATGCGGATTCACCTCCGCAAGCGCCTCGATCACCCGATCCTGCCCATAGGGAAGCCCGTACGAGGCACGGTCCGTACTTTCGCAATCCTGGCCCCAGTTCTTGTTCAGTCCGCCGATGAAGATGACGGCATCGGCCGACCGGGCAGCCTGCACGGCATCGGCAATCAGCCGTTCGGCCGAACGTGTCTCCGAAAGATCCTGTCCGGTTTTCACCCCGTCGTAGGTGTCCGTCGCATCACTCACGTAACCGCGCTCGAACGAAACCTCGCACTCGGGACCGACGGCCGTCAAGATCCCCTCCAGCGGCGTGCATTCGTGACGGACCTTCAACGACGACGATCCGCCGCCCACGGTCATCATCCGAACGGCATTCTCGCCGACGACGAGCAGTCGTTTCGCCGCTGTCGGATCCAGAGGAAGCACCTTCCCGTCGTTCTTCAGCAGCACCATGCCCTCGCCGGCAATCCGTCGTGCGGCCGCCAGGTGTTCGGGCGAATTCAACGATCCGAAAGGCTTGTGCGTATTCATGGCCGTGCGGAAGTTCAGCCGCAGGACCCGACGCACCTTGTCGTCAAGCGTCGCCTGGTCGGCTTCGCCCCTCTTCAGCATCTCCAGGTAGGGATGGGCCAGGTAGTAGTTGTCGTAGGCATTGCTGGCCCCCCAGGTCAGTCCGTTGGTCCAGGAGCCGAACTCCATGTCGAGACCGTTTTCAACGGCCTGTTTCGTATCGTGGACTCCGCCCCAGTCGGAGATCACCACGCCGTCGAAACCCCAGTCCCGTTTCAGAATATCGTTCAGCAGATACTGGTTGTGGCAGCAATGCTGACCCTTATATTTGTTGTAGGAGCCCATCACGGCCCAGACGCCGCCCTGCTCGACTGCCGCCTTGAAGGCCGGCAGGTAGATTTCATGGAGCGCCCGGTCGTCGACCACCACATCGACCGACTGGCGGTTGGTCTCCTGGTTGTTCAGGGCGAAGTGTTTCACGCAGGCCGCCACGCCGTTCTTCTGCACCTGCTGGATATAGGGTACGACCATGCGCGACGAAAGGTAGGGATCCTCGCCCATATACTCGAAGTTACGGCCATTGAGCGGCGTGCGGTAGATGTTCACGCCGGGCCCCAGCAGCACATCCTTCTCGCGATAGCGGGCCTCCTCACCGATCGATTTGCCGAAGAGGGCCGACATCTCGGGATTCCACGTCGCCGCCAGGCACGTCAGCGCCGGAAAGGCCGTACACGAATCGTTCGTCCAGCCGGCCTGGTTCCACTCGTCCCACAGCACTTCGGGGCGGATCCCGTGAGGGCCGTCCGTGCACCAAATCTCCGGAATACCGAGACGCGGCACGCCGGCTGACGAAAATTTCGACTGCGCATGCAGCATGGCGACCTTCTCCTCGAGGGTCATGCGTGACAAGGCGTCCTCGATACGTTCTTCCAGGGGAAGCGATTCATTCTGATACGGAGGCAGGTTATTGTCCGTACTGCCTCCGTTACCGGCACATCCTGTCATAAAAAGCAGGGCCGGGACGATTTTCAAAAAGCAGGTGTTCATCTAAGGAGATAAGTTTGATTCGTAGTTGAGAACAAAGGTAGTAAAGATCCTGCGAATGAGGTTCAAAACCCGACCTGTTTTTTCAGTGAAGATGCAAAATCAGCCGGTTTGATTCAAACAAAAAAGATCGTGGGATTCCACGATCTTTGATTTTTTCGATTGGGTGAAGCGTTTACTTCGTCCCCACCTCTCCATCACATCCGGTTTACCTGGCATCGGCGGGTGTTGTCTTCTCCCCCCCCTTGTTGCGTCCGGATTTTTTGTGCGGCGGGTGTTGTCTTCTCTCCCCCCCCCTGTTGCGTCCGGATTTTTTGTGCGGCGGGTGTTGTCTTCTCCCCCCCCGCCCGGATTATTCGGCGTCGGCAGGCTGTCCGGCCGGAGCCTCCGTTGCAGGCTGATCGGCTGCCGGGATCTCGGCCTGGGGCATCGTGGCCGGAGCCTCCGTCTCAAGCACACGCTCCTGCAGCGCCTTGGCATCCTTGGCTATTTCCGAGTTGCTCTCGGCAACCTTCGAACGATCCATCGCCATCGTTGCCACCAGGCTCAATACCACAATGGCAATGGCCATCGCCCAGGTGAACTTCTCCAGGAAATTCGTCGTCTCCCGAACACCCATCACCTGGTTCGAAGCACCGAAGTTTGCGGCCATACCGCTCTTGGGGTTCTGCACCAACACCGCGAGGATTACCAGAACACTCGCTACAAGGATCAGCGCAATGCAAATCGTGTATAACATATCGTCAAATTTTAATTATTGTTCTCCATGTTGCGAATCAGCTCGGCAAAGTAAACACTTTTTTCGGGATTTAGCAAACTTAATTTGCGATAAATCGCTGCAGCACGTTCACGAAGCCCCTGTGCCAGATAAATTCGGGCAAGTTCCTCGCTGACAATCTCGTCTTCGTCGTCGAGTTCGGGCTGCAGGCGGACCTCGACGTCGGGTGCGTCCTCGCGGGCCACGATCCGCAGATCGCGCTCCTGAAGGAACGTGTCGATGATCTCCTCCGACGAGCGTTTCGTCAGCGCCGCAGCATCCACCTCCTCCCGCCGCAGCAAACTCTCCGCACGCCACGGGGCCAACGTCGCCACAAGCGGATCGGGCGTTTGCCGCTCCATCTCGCGCATCACGCGCAGCGGCACGAACCACGGGGCCGCGGCCAGCGCCGCATCCAGACCGCCCTGCGCGGCAACAACCTCGCCCAGATACTCCTTCAGATCGCCCATGCCGCTACCAGTTGGAGGCCGAAGCCTGGAAAATATCCGTCACAATCTTGTCGACGATCTCGGGGATGAGCGTCCCCTCGACCTCGGTCAGCAACTGCGTCGATTCGTAGTCCTCGTAGGCCGAGAAGGTCTTGTTCCACGACGCCTTCTCGTCCAGCGCATTGGTGAAGCGCACCTTGACCGTAATCGTCAGGCGGTTCAACAGCGCATAGTCGTCGCTCGACACCGACGAGGTGGTCGAGGTATAGTTCGTGATCTCACCCTCGAAGGCGAAATCGCCCCCCTCGTCGACCTGCATCAGGCGCGTACGCCGCGAGAACATGTCGACCAGCGCATCGGTGAGCGTCGAACTCAGGATCGGCGAGACCATCGTGGCGTTGTTCGGGAAGTAGGCCACCGAGAAGGTCTTGGCATCGGGCGGAATCGAGGCGCCCGACAGCGAGTATTTGATCGACACGCCGCACGCCGTCAGCAGGCAGAGCCCCGCGGCGACCAGGATGAATTTCAGATTTCTGCGTTTCAGTACTTTCATTTTTCGGTATTTGGCCGTCAGACATCCTCGATGCCCAACTCCTTGATTTTACGGTACAGTGTCCGCTCCGACATGAACAGTTCGGCGGCGGCTTCGCGGCGACGTCCGTTGTTGCGTTTCAGCGCCCGGATGATCTGTTCGCGCTGCATGTCGGCCTTGGTCTTCTCGTGGGGCGGTTCGTCGGTCACCTCCTCGCTCTCGGCATAGACCGGAGCCGGCGTTTCGCCGCCAGGCGTTATCGGGCCGAAGGCACTGCCGGCCGGCTCTCCGAAATTCGGACCCGCCGGCTGTCCGTAGGCCCCCGGAGTCTGGACCGCCGGGACGTAACGCCCCTGCGTCGAGGTCGGAAGCAGTCCCCGGATATCGCGGGTCGGTTCGGCGGCCGGCGCGCTCCCGTTGCGGAGCAGTTCGGCCATCATGCGCTTCAGATCGTTGATGTCGGCCCGCATGTCGAACAGCACCTTGTAGAGCAGTTCGCGTTCGGTGGACATCGTATCGCCCTCCATGCGGGGCGCGCCGGCCGCCGCCATGGTCGAAGTACCCTCCTGCGGCGGAAGGTACTTGGCCAGGATCTCGGGCGTAATGACCCGCACCTGCTCGATGGCCGAGATCTGTTCGGCCACGTTCTTCAGCTGACGGATATTGCCCCGCCAGTAGTAGCTCTTCAGCATATCGCGTGCCGCATCGTCGAGCGTCACGGCCGGCATGCGGTACTGCACGGCCACATCGGCGGCGAACTTGCGGAACAACAGCGGGATGTCCTCGGGGCGTTCGCGCAGCGCCGGCACCATGATAGGCACCGTCGCCAGACGATAGTAGAGGTCCTCGCGGAAGCGTCCCGCCGAGATGGCTTCCGGCAGGTTGACGTTCGTGGCGGCCACCACGCGGACGTTGGTCTTCTGGACCTTCGACGATCCCACGCGGATGAACTCCCCGGTCTGCAGCACACGCAGCAGCCGTGCCTGGGTTGAATGCGGAAGTTCGGCCACCTCGTCGAGGAAGATCGTACCGCCGTCAGCCTCTTCGAAGTAGCCCTTGCGGGCCTCGACGGCTCCGGTGAAGGCCCCCTTCTCATGTCCGAAAAGTTCGGAATCGATGGTTCCCTCGGGGATGGCCGCGCAGTTCACGGCTATATACTTATTGTGTTTGCGCGAGGAGTAGGCATGAATCACCTGCGGGAAAAACTCCTTGCCCACGCCGCTCTCGCCGGTCACCAGCACCGTCAGGTCGGTCGGCGCCACACGCAGCGCCACCTCCAGCGCCCTGTCCAGCAGAGGCGAGGCGCCGATGATGCCGAAGCGTTGTTTTACGGTGGTTACTTCTGTCATTATTCAGTCTGTTCGGGCTATTCAATCCTTCAAAACGATCCGACCCGAGCCGGATCCACATTCTCCACAAGCCCTTCCGGGCTGTCCATGTCGGTCATCGGGGCTGTTCGCCTCCGGGTTATTCAGCCCCGGGTTATTCGCCCCCGGGTTATTCGCCCCCGAGTTATTCGCCCCCGAGTTCTCCGGCCCCTCTGGTCCCGGCCCCTCCGACCCCGCGTTATTCGGTCTCGGGGAGGGTCGCCGCATCGGCAGGAAGTCCCTCCTCCGGCGCGGAGGGCAATTCGATGATCTCCGTCTCGGCCTGCTGCTCGCGGGCATCATGCCACAGTCCGAAGGCAATGGCTCCCAAGGCCAAAACCGCAACCACAACCCCGATCCAGATGAACCAGTCGGCGCGGCGGCGCGGCGGGCGATCGACATAGGTATAGGCATCGGTATTCTTGGGCGGTTTTCCGTAGCGAAGCCCGCGAACCGACGGATCGGGATCCATCTTGGCCGAACGCGACACATGCGGCTCGGCAAAAGCCGTCCGCACCGCCTCGGCAACCCGATCGGGATGCAACGGCTTCTTACGCCCGGCGGATTCCGGCATTTCGGCCGTTTGTGCCGGCTGCGGCGCCGTTGCGGATGCGTCCGAGGCAGCCGGAGCCGCTTCCCGGGATGCATCGGATGCCGGCATGACGGGGCGCGGATCGTAATGGAACACCATCGTCCCGTTGGGTCCGGGTTTCAGGGTGCCGAAGCCCTCCAGACGATACTCCCCGCCCGCCTCCACGGCATGGCGCACCTCGAAGACCAGACGATCGATCTCGCCGGCAGCCTCCAGATCACCTACCCCCTGCTCGCGCAGCAGGCCCCGCAGCACGCCATCGTCCCGTTTGAGCAGCTCCGAGAAGACCACGCTGCGTCCCGGTTCCTTGACGATGAATGCCCCGAGTTGCGGAATGACGAGCCGTTTGTGCGACTCCAGATATTGCGTTACGACACGTATCAACACCATCAAAACAGCTTTTGAATCCGGCTCCAAAAATACCCTTTTTCGGAGAAAAAACCAAAATATGAAGGGCTTTTTCAAAATAATCGGGCAAAGTGTTGGTTATACGAAAAATATTCGCCTATTTTGCATCCCGAAATTTTGGGAAATCCGATCGAGCTACTTTCGTTCCTTTTCAGCCATGTAGCCGAGCCGGATTGCCGAAAAGCCACACAACCGACCATGAAAGACAAGTACATCGACCTGATCGAACAGTCGTTCGATTTCCCGCAGGATGAGTTCTCCGTCGAGGACAACGAGCTGAATTTCCATGACATTCCCCTCATGGAACTCATCAAACAGTACGGAACTCCGCTCAAGATCACCTACCTGCCGAAGATCTCCCAGCAGATCAACCGCGCCAAGCGCATGTTCAACGTGGCCATGGCAAAGGTCGATTACAAGGGCTCCTACAACTACTGCTACTGCACCAAGTCGAGCCACTTCTCCTTCGTCCTGGAGGAGGCCATGAAGAACGACATCCATCTGGAAACCTCGTCGGCCTACGACATCCATATCATCAACGCCCTCTACGACAGCGGAATCATCGACAAGGACCGTTACATCATCTGCAACGGATTCAAACGCCCGCAGTACGTCGAGAACATCGCCCAGCTGGTCAACGACGGATTCACCAACACCATCCCCGTGCTGGACAACAAGGAGGAGCTCGACCTGTTCGAGGACGCCTTCACCAAAAAATGCAAGGTCGGCATCCGCATCGCCTGCGAGGAGGAGCCCAAGTTCGACTTCTACACCTCGCGTCTCGGCATCCGATACAACGACATCGTCTCGTTCTACAAGTCGAAACTCAAGAACAGCAAGAAGTTCCAGCTCAAGATGCTGCACTTCTTCATCAATACCGGCATCAAGGACACGGCCTACTACTGGAACGAGTTGTCGAAGTGCATGAACGTCTACTGCGAACTGAAGGCCATCTGCCCCGAACTCGACAGCCTGAACATCGGAGGTGGCTTCCCGATCAAGAACTCGCTCAACTTCGAATACGACTACGAATACCTCACCGAGGAGATCGTCGCCCAGATCAAGAACATCTGCCAGCGCAACGGAATCGAAGAACCGAACATCTTCACCGAATTCGGATCGTTCACCGTCGGCGAAAGCGGCGCCGTCCTCTATTCGATCGTCAACCAGAAGCAGCAGAACGACCGCGAAAACTGGTACATGATCGACTCGTCGTTCATCACCACGCTGCCCGACACGTGGGGCATCAACCAGCGATATATCATGCTGGCCATCAACAACTGGGACAAGGAGTACCAGCGGGTGCTGCTGGGCGGCCTGACCTGCGACAGCGAGGACTTCTACAACTCCGAATGCCACTCGAACGCCATCTTCCTGCCCAAACTCGAGGCCGGAAACACCCAATACATCGGCTTCTTCCACACGGGAGCCTACCAGGAGTCACTCGGCGGTTTCGGCGGCATCCAGCACTGCCTGATCCCCGCCCCGAAACACATCGTCATCGACCGCGACAAGTCCAACAACGAGTACTACACGCGTCTGTTCGCCAAGGAGCAGTCCTACCGTTCGATGCTCCGCATCCTGGGCTACTGATCCGGGGGGGGGCCGGGACACCGGGCGCAACGAGACCGGAAAGCACATGCACGAGAAGCCGGGACACGGGACACGGGCATGAAAAAAACCGGAAGGCACATGCACGAGAAGCCGGGACACGGGCGCAAGGCTCCGCAAGGAGAATCACCTCAAAGCCTGCTTCTGCGGAAGCAGGCTTTTTTTCCTCCGCGCAGAAGCGTTTTCGGAATCAAGTGGCGCGGATTGCGGATTTTTTCGTAACTTCGGCCGGAAAAAACCGAACAGCCGACCATGAATCGCCGTTTACGAATCTTTCTGCCGCTGCTCCTTGCCGGGATCCTGGGCCCCGGCATACAGATTCTGCAGGCACAGACCGCAGCGGAACGAGATTCGCTGAACGTCGACCAACGCAGTTACGAAGCCGGTTACCGGGCCGGCTACAAGGCCGGATATGACGCCGGCCGACAATCCGCCACAAAATCTCGCCGGACAACGGAGCCGACCGCCCAACTCCAAACACAAACGCCAACAGGCTGCCGGATCGGACAGGCATCCGGCCGTCGGTCCGCAACCTCAACCGGCTTCGGAGCAAGATCCGCAACCGACCGAACCGGTACGAATCCCTACGCCTCCGCCAACGACCGCCCGAACACCTCCGGGCGACGCTTCATGCACCGTCTGAGCGCCGAATTCCGTCCCGAATACATCTTCCCCACCAACCCCTTCCTCGAAGGCGAAAACCGCACGGGACAACCCATCGATCTCTCCCTCTCGGGCCACTTCCGCTATTCGTTCCAGTTCCGCCCCGGCTCGACCCCCGACCGCATCTACGGCGGCGCCTGCCAGGGGCTCGGCATCGCCTACTACGATTTCCAACGCCCCGACGAACTGGGCAATCCCGTCGCCGTGTACCTCTTCCAGGAGGCCCGCATCGCACGCCTCGCCCCGCGGCTGACGTTCGACTACGAATGGAACTTCGGCCTCTCGTTCGGATGGGTCCCCTACGACCCCGAGACGAACCCCAACAACAAGATGATGGGCTCGAAGATCAACGCCTACCTCAACGTCGACCTGTTGCTCAAATGGCGCATCATGCGCGAAGTGGACCTCTCGGCCGGTATCGCCCTCACCCACTTCTCCAACGGAAATACCAAATACCCCAACGCCGGCCTCAACTCGATCGGCGGGCGCATCGCCCTGGCTTACAACTTCGGACGCCAATCGCCCGAAACCGCTCCGCGAACCCTCTGTCCCGATTTCCCGCGCCACGTGAGCTACGACCTCACGCTCTTCGGATCGTGGCGCCGGCGAGGCATCGAAATCGACGGCAAGCAGTATGCCGCCCCCGACGCCTACACCGTCGTGGGTTTCAACTTCGCCCCGATGTACAACTTCGGCTACAAGTTCCGCGCCGGCGTCTCGTTCGACGGCGTCTACGACGGCAGCGCAAACGTCATCTCGGACAGTTCGCTCGACACGATCGGTTCGCTCGACGACATGAAGACCTCCGATCCGGGATTCATCCGCCAGATCGCCCTCGGACTCTCGGCCCGCGCCGAATTCGTCATGCCCTACTTCAATATCGGGATCGGTCTGGGCGTCAACGTCCTGCACAAGGGCGGAGACCTGCGCTCGTTCTACCAGATTCTGGCCCTGAAGGTGGCCGTGACTCGCAGCTCGTATGTCCACATCGGGTACAGCCTGCGCGACTTCCACATGCCCAACTTCCTGATGCTCGGCGTCGGATACCGCTTCAACAACAAATACCCCCGTCATCGCTGACCTCAACCCGGCGCACCGGACTTCGACCGAACCTCCCCGTTCATACGGGCCGGGCCGCCCGGCTCCCCGACCGCCCGGCCCGAAATTTGGTGATCCCCCTCATAAACACTATCTTTGCCGAAAAAACCGGACCGATGCAAATCTCGAAAGCCGAATTCAAATGCTCGTCGGAGCGAATCTCCCAGGTGCCGAAAGACGACCTTCCCGACATCGCCTTCATCGGGCGCAGCAACGTCGGCAAATCGTCGCTGATCAACCTGCTGACCGGCCGCCAGGGGCTGGCCAAAGTCTCCGGGACACCCGGCAAGACACGGCTGATCAACCACTTCCGGATCAACGACGCATGGTATCTGGTCGATCTGCCGGGCTACGGATACGCCCGCACGTCGAAGGTCCAGCGCGGCGAATTCTCGCGCATCATCACCGACTACGTCCTGCGCTGCGAACGCCTCCACTACCTCTTCGTCCTGGTCGACATCCGCCTCGAACCCCAACGCATCGACCTGCGTTTCATCGAGATGCTCGGCCAGAACGGCGTCCCCTTCGGCATCATCTTCACCAAGGCCGACAAACTCTCCAAAACACAGCGCGAAAAGAGCATCGGACGCTTCCGCACGGCTCTGGCCGAACAGTGGGAGGAGCTTCCCCCCATGCTGGTCAGCTCCTCCGAACAGGGCCTCGGACGCGACGAAATTCTCGATTTCATCGCAACGTGTCTGAAAGTTTAACTTTTGTTGAAAATTAGCGCCCCCAGCGGCGCATTTTTTCATCCTATTATCCTATCTTTGCATCGTCAAAATCCCCATAACCTATGGCTATCCACAAAATCAAGATCTTTTCCGGCCGCGGCTCGGAATACCTCGCCAAAAAAATCGCCGCCAGCTTCGGCACGACCCTCGGTCAGGTCGAAGTGCTGCGCTTCAGCGACGGCGAATTCCAGCCCTGCTACAACGAGTCGATCCGTGGCTGCACGGTATTCATCATCCAGTCGACCTTCCCGCCCTCGGACAACCTCATGGAACTGCTCATGATGATCGATGCGGCCCGCCGCGCCTCGGCCTACAAGGTCGTCGCCGTGATGCCCTACTTCGGATGGGCCCGACAGGACCGCAAGGACCGCCCCCGTGTGCCGATCGGCGCCAAACTGGTAGCCAACCTGCTGATGGCCGCAGGCGTCGACCGCGTGATGACGATGGACCTGCACGCCGATCAGATCCAGGGTTTCTTCGATGTCCCCGTCGACGCCCTCTACGCCAGCGGCATCTTCGTCCCCTACATCAAGAGCCTCAATATCGAGGACCTCTCGATCGCCGCTCCCGACATGGGCGGTGCCAAACGGGCCAACACCTACGCCAAACACCTCGGTACGCCGATCATCATCTCCCACAAGGAGCGCGCAAAGGCCAACGTCGTGGGCAAGATGACCGCCATCGGTGAGGTCGAGGGACGCAACATCCTGATCGTCGACGACATGATCGATACGGCCGGAACGATCTGCATGGCCGCCGACATGCTCATGTCGCGCGGTGCGAAGAGCGTCCGCGCCGCCATCACCCACCCCGTGCTGTCGGGCCCCGCCTACGAGCGAATCAACGACAGCGCCCTCGAGGAGGTGATCGTCACCGATACCATTCCCCTCAACCCCGACAAGGATCTGCACAAATTCACGGTACTGTCGGTGGCCGACATCTTCGCCGATGTCATCGAACGCGTCCACAACTACAAGGAGATCTCCTCGATCTTCTTCAAATAGACGGATCTCGGGAGGCTTCGGCCCAGCCAGAAAAAAGACCCCTGCGGCAAATATGCCGCAGGGGTCTTTTTCTGACGCATGTCCCTTCCAACCGGAACTCTCCCCGGAACTCCAACCGAAACCGTGCCCCCCCCGGGTGCCGTGCAGTCCCGACCTCGTAGAGCCCCAGACACCGCGCTGACCCCAGACACCATGCAGCCCCAGACAGCGTACAGTCCCCGACCTCGTGGAACCTCCGGGCGACGTACGGACCGCGGACCGAAAGGCTACTTGTCCCGGTTTTCGCGATTCTCCCGATTCTCACGACCGGGGCGGCCGGTCTCACGGCCATCACGACCATCGCGGTTCTCCTTGTCCCGATCGCCGCGCGTACGGTTGCGGACATACTCCGTTGGCAGACACCCGACATGCTTCTTGAAACTCGTCGCAAAATAGGAGGGCGAATTGAATCCCACCATCGAACTGATCTCCGCAATCGAATACTTGCGGTCGAGCAACAACTTGCAGGCCCGGTTGAAACGGATCTTGCGGATGAATTTCGTGGCCGATTCGCCCGTGATGGACTTCATCTTCAGGTGCAGGTTCGAACGGCTCATGCACAGCGCCTTGCTGAAATCGTTCGATGAAAACTCCTCGTTGTCGAGATTCTCCTCGACGATGCGGATCGCCTTCTTGAGGAACTCCCCGTCCATCGAATTCGAGGCGATCTTGTCGGGGTCGATCTCCGCCTCCTCCGAGAAGTGGTGCCGCATCCGGTAACGGGCCTTGAGCAGATTCTGCACCTTGGCCGAAAGAAGCGATATCGACAACGGCATCGGCAGATAGCTGTCCGCCCCGGCCTCGATTCCCGAAATCTGCGCCTCGAGACTCCCTTCGGGTGCCAGAATCACCACCGGAATATGACACGTACGGATATTCTGCTTCACCGTCTGGCAAAGTTTCAGGCCATCAACGCCGGGCAGCATCCGGTCGGCTATGATCAGATCGGGTTCGAGGCTCTTCAACTGCTCCAGCGCCTCGTTTCCGTCGGTCACCGAAACGACATGATACCGCTTGCGGAAATAGTCCGCCATGTAACGCGCCACTTCAGCATTGGCCTCGGCGATGAGAATCGTACCGCGTTTCTCCTCCTCGGGATCCTCTACCGGAGACGGCGAACCGGCATCGTCCAGCCAGGCTTCGGGTTGCGACTTCTCCGCATCGCGGATGATCGAGGCCCGGACATCGTTGTCGCGGGCGCGTTTCTCGGCCGGATAGCTCTCCAGATCGTCCGAAAGCGTGATGGTGAACTCCGAAAAACGGTTCGGCTCGCTGCGCAGGGTGATCGTGCCCTGGTGCAGTTCGACGATCCGCTGCACGATCGACAGCCCGATGCCCGACCCGGCCGAGGATTCGTCGCCCTGGTAGAAGCGTTCGAAGATGTGCGCCTGCTGTTCGGGGGTGATGCCGATTCCGCTGTCGCGCACCTGAAGCCGGAAGCAACCCTCGCCCCGCTGCAGCGCCACACGGATCATGCCGCCGTCGGGCGTGAACTTGAAGGCGTTCGAGAGCAGGTTGGTCAGCATCATCTCCAGGAACATCCGGTCGACGGGCAACGCCTCGCCCTTGAGGTCCGAGCTGAGGATGTAATCCATGTCGCGGTTCTGGGCCTTCTCCTCGAACATCGAGAAGACCTCCGCCACGATGGCATCGACATCCTGTTCGGCCACCCGCATGCGGAACACACCCAGTTCGGCCTTGCGGTAATCGAGCATCTGGTTGATGATATGCAACAGTTTGAGGCTGTTGCGACGGATGTAGTCGAGGCGCGAGGCGACATACTTGTCCGTCGTACCGTGGTCGCGGATCTCCTGCAGCGGCGAGAGAATCAGCGTCAACGGCGTGCGGAGTTCGTGCGAAAGGTTGATGTAGAAGCGGATCTTCTCCTGGCTCAACTCCTCGACGGACTCCAGTTTCAGACGCTCCATCTGCAGCTGGATCTTCATCTTCATACGCCCGAACACGGCCGCAATCACCCCGCCGATGGCGGCAAGGATCAGCAAAACCCACAGCAGGCGGGCCGCCAGGGTCTGCCACCACATCGGCAGGACCCGGATCTCGACCGTCGCCACCTCCTCGCTCCAGCGTCCGTCGTTGTTGGCCGCACGCACCTTGAAGAGGTAGTGTCCGGGTTTGAGGTTCGAGTAGTTGGCTTCGCGATTCGACGTCTCGTACCACCGCGTATTGAAGCCCTCGAGTTTGTAGGCAAAGGTGTTGCGCCCGGCCGACAGGGGATTCACCGCCACGAAATGGATCGAGAAGATGTTCCGCACCGAGGGGAAGGCGGCCCGGACGACCTGCCCCACCGAATCGCGTTCGATCTTCACGCGGCGGTCGTCTCCGGCATCGGTCACCGAGACCTCCATGATCCGGGCCGCCGGAGCAAAGGGGTTGTCCACCAGTTCGTGAGGGCGGAACCAGGTGATGCCGCCCAGACCGCCGAACCAGAAAATCCCGTCGCGGCTCCGGCAATAGGCATAGGGATTGAACTGATTGTTGGCGATTCCGTCGCGGAGGGTATAGTTGCGGAAACAGTTCTTCGGCACGTCGAAGCAGGCCAGTCCGGCATTGGTCGAGATCCAGAGGCGCGACAGTTCGTCCTCGAGAATGCCGTAGACAAAATCGTTGGGCAGACCGTCGGCCACGGTATAGCGTGTGAAGCGATGGTCGGCGGCATTGAACCGATAGAGCCCCTGCCGGGTGCCCACCCAGACATTACGACGTGAATCCTCTGATACACACATGATTACGACCTCACGTGATCGGGGGGGGGAAATGTTCTCCTCCGACGTCGTCAACTCGCACGACAGGATCTGCTTCCGCTCGGGATCCCAACGGTAGAGACCGCCGCGGGTCCCGATCCAGACGCAATGTTTCGAATCCCGGAAGAGCGTCGTGATCGGCAACGAACCCAGACGGGGTTCATAATCCGTACAGGGATGACGTTCGAAGCGTCCCGTTGCGGGATCGAACGAAAGCAGGCCGTTGAGCGTTCCGACCCAGAGGGTTCCGTCGTCCTCGCGGAGCAGGGCGTAGCAGCTGTTGTTGATCGGGATCGAGGCATTGACCGAATAGTGGCGCGTCTGCCGCGTTGCGGCATCCATGCGGGTCAGACCGCCGGCATGGGTCCCGATCCAGAGCGTGCCCCGGCCGTCGGGAAGGATACACTTGATGTTGTTCGAGAGCAGCGAGCCCGTTGCGACGTTGAACTCCTCGAAACGTCCCGTGCGACGGTCGTAGCGGTTCACACCGTCATCGTTGGTGCCGATCCAGAGGGCCTGCGAGGCCGGATCCTCGACGATGCAGCTCACCGTATTGTCGCCGAGCGAATTGCGCGCCGGATCGTGCCGCAGCACCCCGAACCGCCGTGCCAGCGGATGGTAGTAGCTCACGCCGCCGTAGTAGGTGCCGAGCCACACACCGTGCTGATCGTCGATGAAGATCGAACGGATCGAATTGTGGCTCAGCGAACCGGGACGGGGCGTATAGACATATTTTTCGAAATGCTCCGTGCGGGGGTCGAAGATCGAAAGTCCGTCGAAGGTTCCGATCCAGAGGCGCCCGTCGGAATCCCGGCGCAGCACGCGGATATAGTCCGAAGCCAGCCCGGGATGCGTCGCCACCGAATACCGGGCCTCGACCTGCAGATTGGCATCCAGCCGATAGAGGCCGTTGCCGTGCGTCGCCACCCAATAGCCGTGTTCGGCGGCGACGATGCTTGCGATGTCGAAACGGGCCATCTGCGGAAGGATCCGGATGGCATTGCCGTAGGTGGTCGAATAGGTGTAGACGCCGTCGGAGGAGCCGACCAGAAAGCCCTCGCGCGACGGGCAGATCGTATGCACGCTGATTCCCTTCAGATAGGTCCGGATTTCGAGCGTGCGGGTCCGGCGGTCGAACAGCACGATTCCCAGATCCGTGGCCAGCAGCAGATTGCCGTCCGCCTGCAGCGCGATGTCCGAAACCGGCATGGGACGCCCCTCGAGGCGGAAATTCTCGAACCGGCCCGTCGCGGCATCGTAACACGAAAGACCCGAGGCCGTTCCGATCCAAAGAAGCCCCTCATCGCAAAGCAGGGTGTTGATCGTGTTGTCATCCAGGCTGCCGGGATCGCCCTCGACGTGGCGATAGACCGTAAATTCGTAGCCGTCGTAACAGTTCAGGCCGTCCTGCGTTCCCATCCAGATGCGCCCCAGGGGATCCTGGGCGATGGCCAGCACGGTCGATTGCGAGAGACCGTCGTTGACCGAAAGGGTTTTGAATTCGATGGCGCCGAGAGAGGTCGAAGTCGCCAGAAGCAGCAGGCACGTGAGAAGCGTATGACGGAATCCAAGCATGGGTATGGCGTACAAATTGCAGGAGATAAAATTACGTTTTTTTTTGCAAACGGCGAAGTCTCCGGCGAATTTTTCAACCCTCCGGGCACGATTGCCGGGGGTTCCACACCCCCGGCTCGCGGTATGCCCCAACGCTCCTCAACCGCATCCGAACGGAGGCGTTCAGCGCACCGACGCGGGCACGACGTCAACCAGCTCGCGCTCCGGCGCATCGGCCTGCCGGATCAGCGTACTGCCGCCGATCGTCGATTCCGCCGTGTTATAGAGCACGGCATTGCCCCGACGGTCCATGACCTCAAGGCGCGGCGGACGTGAGGCATCGAGTTCGGCCCGCACGGTCCACACCCCGACGCGGAACGAACCGTCGGAGTGTCGTTTGAGACGGACCGTCCGTCCTCCGTCGGGCGTGATGCGGAAGATGGCCAGGAATCGCTGTGCGGCATGCTTCTCCGGGGTCGTGAACGACGAATGCCACTGGTTCACATACTCCTGGACGCGGCCGTCGGGGCCCGTGCGCTTCTTCCAGTTGACGGCCGGCGAGAAGAAGCGGTCGGTCAGCGTCAGCTCCAGATCTCCGGTCGTGAAGAGGTCCATCCGGCCTTCGGCCACGCCGTTCGAGGCCGCGACGGCCGAATCGCCGCAACGCGTCAGCCGATGATGGCTGTGCAGCAGCCAGCTCCAGGTGACGGGCTCACGGGCCGCCAGTTCGTCGTAGATGACGATCACGTCGGGGCGCAGGAAGAGGAAGTGGCGCCGGAAACGTGTCACGCCCGGATCGCCGAGACCGTTCTCCCGCGTATACTCCACACCGGACTTCTGCATGCGGTCGATCCAGAACGGCGTGCGGATCGAATCGTAGGCGTGCGAAGCATCGCCCAGCGTATAGGTCAGCGCCTCGGTGTCGGCAAAACGGGCCAGCCAGCCGTAGCCGTTCTCGCCGATCACCTGGGCCAGGCCGTCGGCCAGAATCGTATTGTGACCCCGCGTGCGGTAGTGCAGCAGCGTATGGCGGTCGTTGAAATTCGAGTAGTAGCCCGTGCCGCCGAAGAGCTGACGGCCGCCGTAGTTGATCGTAAAGCCGTTGTGGGCGGCGTGGGCATGGCCCGTCGAGCCGAACGGCAGGGCGAAAAAGGCCGCCATCAGATCGTCCGACGCATCGGCCGGGTCGGTATGCATGAGCGAGAAACCCGCATCGGGATAGAAACGCGACGTATTGCGGGCCGGAGCCTCGGGCGCCACGCTGTCGACGGGCTTGTCGGTGAGGATCCGATAGAGGGTGAAGCCCTTCGAACGGTAGAGCACCGTTGGATCCGGACCGATCAGCCGGTCGGCATACCAGCGCGCCAGACCGCTCCCCGTCTCGCGGGCCAGCGCATCGGCAAAGCCCATGTAGAGCTGCGTCGGGGAGGTCATCTTCTCGTAGTCGTCGCCGAAGCCCGTGGCGTAGGAGTCCTTCGGGAAGGAGTAGACCAGGAACGACGGCAGGTTGTCATACCACGGCAGGTCGAAGAAATCGACGCCGGTCAGCCGCGTCAGCACGAAGGGTACGTAGATGAACGTCACCAGATTGGCCTGCATGTAGCTGCTGCCGTCGTGCCAGCCACCGTCGTCGCCCCCCAGAATCGGGAAGCGTCCGCACCACACCTCGTAGCAGTAGCGCAGCCAGCGTTCGGCCTCGGGCAGGTCGCCCAGCGTGGCAAGGGCCGTGAAGAAGAAGTTGCGGAAGGTGTGCTGCCAGACGTGGTTGTCCATCGAGTGGCACTCGAAATCGCGGACGTATTGCCGGAAGAAGCGTTCGCCCCGCACCCGGATCGCTTCGAGCACGGCGGCCCGTTCGTCCGGGGTCATCCGCTCGCAGGCCGTGTCGTAGCCGAAGGCCAGCCCGTACATGATGGCCGAGCGGTTGAAATCCTCCGACGTGGCGTCGCTGTCGACCGGAAGGGCCGCCACATGCCGCGCATGGCGCACTACGGCCGTACGCCACGCCTCGTCGCCCGTCAGCAGCCACGCCAGCGAGAAGTCGACGATCGGCTGGGTGACCACCTCGCCGAACTTGTGGTACATGAAGTTGATGAGCGAGCGCTTCTGGAAGGGACTCATGCCTGTCGTGTCGCGCGGCCGCGTCGGTGCCACCGGAACGGGTTCCATGTCGATCTTCGCGCGGCTGCGGGTGAGGAACTCCCGCGCCTCGGGATTCGACGCGGCCCTCTGGCGCAATTCGGCGAGGTGGTCGCCCGTCACGTAGAGCCGGGGATGCGGCTGCGCGGCAACCCGCCGCACGAGTTCGTCACCCGTCGGGGAGGCAAAACG
Organism: uncultured Alistipes sp.; assembly: GCA_944321945.1. Classification (GTDB taxonomy): domain Bacteria; phylum Bacteroidota; class Bacteroidia; order Bacteroidales; family Rikenellaceae; genus Alistipes. Next base: position 61,836 of record CALUNE010000002.1, on the reverse strand, counting down.
CCGCGCGGAATCCGTCACGACAAACTCGCACGTCTGCGAGCATTGCGGATCGCGCCCCTCGGCAAAGGTCGTCACCCGCCACCAGTAGCGTCCTGCGGCAAGCGGTTCATGGAGGGCCCAGACCGCCCACGGCTGCGTGCTGACAAGCGTCCGCCCGGCGGGAAATTCCGCCGACGGCGAGAGTTCGACCCGATAGCCCGTGACACCCTCGCCGCCCGCGGGCCAGAGCAGCGACGGCGGATTCTGTGTCACGGCCACGCCGCCCGCAGGCTGCATCCACTGCCGGTAGCGGGGTCGGAGCGCCGTTTTGTCGAGATGTTGCTCGGCCGGGAGCTGCGCCGAGGCTCCCGAGGCCGCCAGCAGCGCGGCGACCAGGATCGCAATTCGCTTCATGATCGGTTCTTTTTATGGAAAAGCTCCCGGATCGAGCCGTGTTTGTTGTCGACCAGCGGCCGCGCCCAGAAGGCGATGCCGATGATATAGGCAATCGTCACGCAGACGAACAGCAGCGCCGCGCGCAACCCCACCCAATCGCCCAGCCAGCCGACAATCAGCGGACCGAGGGCTCCGCCGGCAATGCCCGTACAGAGAATGCCGGCAAACGAACCGTGGTAGCGGTCGACGGAGTTCAGCCCCAGCGACATGATGATCGAAAACATCACCGAGATGGAGAATCCTACGGCCGGGAAGGCCACCAGAGCCACCTCCGCAGGACCGAAGAGCGCCGCCAGCAGAAAACCGATGGCCAGCAGGCCGGCCACCTTCAGCACGTCGCGCGCATCCCAGAGTTTCAGGGCGAAGAGCCCGACAAGGCAGCCGACGGACATGTAACCCCAGAAGCGTCCGACGGTCGGCGCCCCGACCGTCTGCGGATCGAGGCCGTGGTACTGCCGCAGAAACTCCGAGATCCAGTTGGCCACGCCCTGTTCCGTGGCCGTATAGCAGAGCATGCCGAGGAAGAAGAGATAGACGTAACGGTTCCCGAGCAGCACCTTGTAGGAGTGAAGGCCGCCGCTGCGCTCGTTCTCCTGCAGTTCGAGCCGCGGGAAGCGGACCGCCAGCACGATGACGATCACCGCCACCAGAATCACGGCGAAGAGCCAGTAGAGCGAAACCCACGGCAGCGCAGCAGGGGTCAGCGACTGCAGCCAGGAGGTGATTCCCGTCAGCGGCTCCCCGGAGGTGAGGCGCTCGACCAGACCCGCGTAGACCAGCGGACTGACAAACGAGGCCGCTCCGAAGACCAATTGCCCCAGAACCGAGAAGAAGGCGAAATTCTCCTCGCCGCCCGCTACGCGCGTCAGCGGATTGATCGTCGTCTGGAGCATGGCCATCCCCAGTCCGATGATGAACGACGACGCCAGCAGCATCGGAAAGGTCGGAACCCACGCAAAGAGAAGCGATCCGACGAGCGGCAGCGAGAAGCCCGCCGTCAGAACCGCCTTCTGGCTGAAGCGCTCGATCAGCAGTCCCGAAGGGATCGACATGATGCCGTAGGCCAGGAAGAACGACATGGGTATAAACCCCGCCAGAGCCAGATGCTGCAGGTGGAAATTGTCGATGATGTCGGGGATGAGCGGTCCGATGATGTTCGTAATGAACGAAATGACGAACCAGAAGAGCATGATCAGCCCCACGAGGGCGTAGCTGCGTCTCATGACCGTGCCCCCTCCCCGAGGATCAGCCCCGCAGCGCCGAGACATCCCGCCCGGTTGCCCAGTCGGGCCGCCACGATCTGCGTCTCACCACCGCAGACCTCCATCACCTGCCGGCGAACCCCCTCGCGCAGATGTTCGAGGTAGAATTCGCCCGCCTGCGAGATGCCGCCTCCGACAACGACCCGCTGCGGAGCAAAGAGGTTGATCATCGAGGCGATGCCGTGCGAGAGGTATCCCCAATGCTCCTCCAGCGCCCGGACCGCCGCCGGATCACCCGCCCGATAGCGGTTCACCACCTCGCGGCCGTCGGCCTGCGTCAGACCGCTCAGTTCGCAAAAACGCCGCACGAGAGCCGCCGTCGAGGCGTAGTGTTCGAGACACCCCACCCCGCCGCAGGCACACCGTTCGCCGTCACACTTGACCGTGATGTGGCCCATCTCCAGGCCGCGGTTGCGGTAGCCGCGGAAAAGCCGGCCGCCGATGAGCGCGCCGCAGCCGATACCGGTGCCCACCGTCACGAAAATCACGTCCGTCGCACCGCGCGCCGCCCCGTAGAGCGTCTCGCCCCAGGCCATGGCATTGGCATCGTTACAGGCCATGCAGGGCAGGCCCGTCGCCCGTTCGATCCGGTCGGCAAGCGGGAGATGCTCCCACCCGACGATATTCTCGGCACCGCCCAGCACCGTGCGGCCCTCCTCCGAGACCACACCCGGCGTACCGATTCCCACGCCGGCCGGCGCAATCCCCTGCTGCACGGCATGGGCCCGGCAGGCCTCAACACCCCGCAGAATCGCCTCCAGAACCGCCTCGGAGCCCTCCGCCGCCCGGGAAGCATGCTCCCCGACGAAGAGAATCCGCCCCGAAGCGTCGACCAGAGCGTACTTCACCGAAGTCCCGCCCAGATCAATTCCTATGGCACAGCGTTCCATCGTCAGACGCGTTCCACCCAGATCGGTGACGACCAGCCCCACTGTCCGTCGCGCTGGCGAACCCGCACGTAGTAGTAATCCGTATCGCGCTGCGGCTCGGTGTCGACCATGCGGTGGCCGACGCAGAAGGCCGCCTCGGGCTGGGCCCGTTCGAACTGGATCGCCTCCGAGAGCCATCCCCGGAGGAAATGGGCCCGGGCCCCTTCGAGCAGCTCCTCGATCGTGTGTTCGTAACGCTGGCCGTTGAACTCCGCCACGAGACGCGCCCCGCGCGGCGCCGTGAGATCGAGCACCACGCCCTGCATGGCCGGCGTCATCACGTTGGGATTCTTCGTCGAATAGAGGTCCAGCACCACACTCCGCGCATCGCGCTCCACGACCCGGTTGACCCGCGTGTGGAACTCCGTCTCGCCCGGTTGCGGCGAGGTGAAGGCCGCCCCGCGGAAACACGTCTGAAGATCGTCGATCGATCCGTCGGTCAGCTGCAAACGGCCCGTCCAGTGGACGTACTCCTCCTCGCAGTTCCACCCGAAGTTGACCTTTACCTTCACGCGGAGCACCTCGTCCGCAGGCGCTGCGGCCCGGAAGGGGGCGTTCATCCGTGCCACGCACCGGCCGTTCTTGATCACGTCGACGTAGTCGATGGCATTCTGCCCCTCGACATTGAGGTAGATTTCGCGGCGCGAGGCGCGGATGACATCGCCCGGCACGCCGTTGTTGATGCGGAAATCGATCTTGATCTTGTCGCCCGTCACGCCGCAGACGTGCCGACGGCCCATCTGATCCCACAGTTCGTTGCGATCCAGCGACGAAGCGTAGACACCGATCCGGCCGTCGCCGTAGCTGCCCGGATACCCCGCATGCTGGTCCGTCGAACACATCAGACCGAACTTGTGGCCCTGCTCCAGTCCGTAGAGGATCGACCCCTCCCAGACGCGCGGACCCATGTCGTGCAGATAGTCGTAGTCGCCCGTGTCGCTCTCAGCCAGGCCGTGGCGCGAAAACATCTCCACGAACGGGGTTTGCGGATCGTTGTCCGGGAAGGCCGCCCAGTTGTAGCCGCGGAATCCCGTCTGATAGCCCATGTGGTGGGGCGTCACGTAGCAGGCATAGCCGCGCAGCTTCTCCTTCAGATCGGGGACCGACGTACACTCGACCAGCGGCACGTCGAAATCGCGGAACAGCGCCACATGGTCGCCGTGTTCCATGCTGTGGCACTCGTAGGAGACGAAGGTCAGGAAGCGTTCCGGACGGTTCGCCGCCTCGATCATCTGCCGGTACTTCTCATAGCCGCCGGCTCGCAGACGCCGGAAGGCCGCCGTATGGTAGCCGATCACCCAGTTCAGCCGGGGATCGTTCTCGCCCGGAATGTCGGGCCACATGGCGTGCGGCGTCACCGAGACGAAATCCAGCTGCTGCTCGGCCGCCGCAAGGGCATCCGACAGATCGCCGTGGCCGTAGGTCACGTTGCAATGGTTGTGTACGTCGCCCCAGAAGACCTTCAGATCCCGGAGCGAAGGAAAATCGTGCTTCACCTCGTCGGGGAGCGACTCCCCGTCCCCGAGGCGCGAGCAGCCCGGAAGGGCATTCACGGCCGCCAGCCCCAGCAGGGTCCAGCCCGAAGTTTTCAGAAATTCTCGTCTGTCCATATTGTTGCAGTTTTGGGTCCGGGCTCCGGTCCGTCGGTCCGGCCGCCCGTGTTGAGTTTTGGTGTGGTTTGCCGATTGCTATTCGAGGTGATCCGCCCCCCGGAAGAATTCGTACTCCCGTTCACAGGGGTCCGTGTCGCCGCATTCGCGCTGCAGACGCTCGAGATCGGCGTGCAGCTGCGTGCGGACGTCGGCGTAGGCAGGGTCGTTGTAGATGTTCTGCATCTCGTGCGGATCGTGTTTCAGGTCGTAGAGCTCCCATTCGTCCACGTCGTTGTAGAAGTGGATGAGCTTGTAGTCGGCCGTGCGGATGCCGTAGTGCCGCTTGACCGAGTGCCACGACGGATACTCGTAATAATGGTAATAGACCCCCGTGCGCCACCCTTCGGGTGTCTCGCCGCCCGAGGCAAGCACGTCGCGCAGCGTGCGTCCCTGCATGTCGTCCGGAACCGGAAGCCCGGCCAGATCGACGAACGTCGGCGCCAGATCGATGTTCATGGCCAGAGCCCGGCTCCGCGTCCCGGCTCCGACCAGCGGCGGATAGCGGATCAGCAGCGGCGTGCGCTGACACTCCTCGTACATGAAGCGCTTGTCGAACCAGCCGTGCTCGCCCAGGAAGAAGCCCTGGTCCGAGGTATAGACGATAATCGTGTTGTCGAGTTCGCCGATCTGCTCCAGATACTCCAGCAGACGCCCCACGTTCTCGTCCACGGCCTGGATCACCGCACAGTAGTCCTTCATGTACTGCTGGTACTTCCAGCGCGTCATCTCGTCGGGCGTGGCCGTCTTCCGGAGACGCTCGTACTCGGCAATGCGCGGAGCGTAGGCCTCGTTCCAGCGCGCCTTCTCCTCGTCGGTCATGCGGTTGTAGGCCGCCTGGTACTGCATGACGCTGCTGCGCCAGTTGTTGGCCCGTGCGACGTCATCCTTGTTGGCATCGCCCGTGCTCTCAAGCACGTAGGACTGGGCCAGCTCCTCGGGCGTCATCAGCTTCAGATCCCACTCCGGCCACATGTCGCGCCCGATCTCCATGGCCTGCTCACGGGCCGCACTGCCCCGTCCCGAATAGTCGTCCAGCAGGTTGAACGGCTCGGGATAGACCCGCTCGTCGTTGACGCCCAGGTGACGCTGCGCCGGCATCCAGTTGCGGTGCGGCGCCTTGTGGTAGTAGAGCATGGCGAAGGGGCGCGATGGATCCCGCCGCTCGAGAAACGAAATGGCCTTGTCGGTGATGATGTCCGTGACGTAGCCCGGCTCGGTGCGCGGCTCGCCGTTCTCGATGAACTGCGGCGCGTAGTACTCGCCCTGCCCCACGAGGATGCTCCAGAAGTCGAATCCCTGCGGATCGGAATTGAGGTGCCACTTGCCGATCATCGCCGTCTGGTAGCCCGCCTCGTGCAGCAGTTTGGGGAAGGTGGGCTGATCGCCGTCGAAGGTGCGCGAATTGTCCGTGAAGCCGTTCACGTGGCTGTACTTGCCCGTGAGGATGCAGGCCCGCGAGGGGCCCGAGATGGCATTCGAGACGTAGCAGTTCTCGAAGAGCATCCCCTCGCGCGCCAGGCGGTCCAGATTCGGGGTCTCGACCAGCAGGCTCCCGTAGCAGCTCATGGCCTGGGCCGTGTGGTCATCGGTCATCATCACAAGAATGTTGGGGCGTTTGGGCTCCCCTCCGCCGCAACCCGACAGGGTCGCCAGGGTCAGCGGTACGACGGCACAGCGTGCGCCCGTCCGCAGGATTTCGAGGTTTTTCATAGTGTGGGTCCGGTCAACGGTTGTTTTTCGGTGGTTTTCAGGTTTGGAACGGGTGTGGCACGGACGGTCGCGCGCATGCATCGGAGCTCTCCGCCCGCCGTCCGCCCGATGAGGAAGAGCCTACTCCCCCGCCTCGGCAAAGGGACGCAGGTTGCGGATCAGACGCGCCTCGCCGATCCGTAGGCCCCATTCGTAGAGCGCCCGGCGCATGCGGTCGAGTTCGGCTCGATGGCGCCGGTCGACGGCCAGATTGACCATCTCGCCCGGATCCGCCTGCAGATCATAGAGAGCCTCGCGGTTGCGTCCCCACTGGTAGAGGACATATTTGTAACGCGGGCCGACGATACACCAGCCCCGCATGCCGACACCCGAGAGCAGCGTCTCGACAAAGACCTCCTCGTGGAGCGTCGTCGCACGCCCCTCGGCCACCGGGCGCAGGCTCCGTCCGCGATAAACCGCCGGATCGGGCTCCACGCCGGCATAATCGCAGACCGTAGCGTAGAGATCCAGCCCGACGTTCGACAGCGCCTCGCGGTTGACCGCACCGCGCAGTCCACGGCCCTTCGGCGCCTTGACGATCAGCGGCACGTTGACAACCTCCTCCTGCAGGCACCACTTCTGATTCCAGCCGTGAGCCGCCACCCCGTCGCCGTGATCCGACAGGAAGAGGATCACCGCATCGTCGTAAAGCCCGCGGCGCTTCAGCACCTCGACAATACGCCCCACCTCGCGGTCGACCCGTTCAACGAAGCGGTAGTAGGCGTACAGATATCGGCGCCAGTCATCCTGCGTGTAGGTATAGGTGTCGTGATAGCGCGGCGAGGCCGAGCGTTCGAGCGTCAGCGCCTCGGCCGCATAGGTCGACGGCATGAAGTTGGCCGGCAGATTCGGGCAATCCTCCGTGGCGAAGGGTTCCAGTTCGCCGTATTGCAGCGTTTCGTTGCGGCCGTATTCGCAGATCTCGTGCGGATTGAGCAGCGAAGCCACCAGAAAGAGCGGACGTCGACCGTCGTACTCGGCCAGCGCCGCATCGCACGCCTCGGCCAGCGTCGGATCGCCCATCTTCGAGATGCGGCGGAAACCCGTTCCCGAGTCGGGAAGATTCACCTCCGGAACATGCCACTTCCCGGCGTAGAGACATTCGTAACCGGCCTCCGAGATGCGATGGCCGATTCCCCGGCGCATGGCCTCGGCCAACGGCCGCACGCCGTTGTCCGTGGCCCCCACCTCGAAAGGCATCCGTCCCGTGATGAGCGAGGCCCGGCAGGGTCCGCTGAGCGGATAGGGGCAATAGGCCCGGGTGAAGCGCACGCCGTCGGCCGCCAGGGCATCCATGGCCGGGGTCTGCACCCACGGATTGCCGGCACAGGACATGGCACGGGCCGTCTGCTGGTCGGTCATGATGACGATGATGTCGGGATGAAGGTCGGCGGCCGGTTTGGAGGCCGGGGTCGGAGCGGCGGCCGAATCGGCGGCCGCGAACAGCGTCGCAAGGGTTGCGACCGGAGCGGTGGCGGTCAAAAGGTTCATAGGCGGTTTCGGGTTCGGATCGGTTGCGGAGGCGGCCGGACTTCCTGCAGCAACGGAGCGCCATACGGCGGAACCCCTTGTGCGGGATTCCGTCCGCGGCTTCGTCGAAAGGGGCGATCCGGGCCGTTCTTCTCCTCTACAAAGGTAGAAAATTCCACCGCCCCGGGCCCCGGAGTTTGTTCCCGAAATCCCGAATCGTGTCCAAAAGCCTTTCGATTTTGTAGAATCGAATCCCAATTTTGTCCCAAACACCCCCTACAAGGCCCCTGCAACCCCATGATTCAACAAATTCCGCATCGAATTGCACAAATCTGAAATCGCTTTGCAGATTTTCCGCCGAGGATTGCGAAATCCTGATAAAGGAACTCCGCTCTTTGTCGTATCTTTGTCTTGCTTCGGAACAGGCCTGCTGGCCCCGCGCCGGAAGCATCACGTGATCCGAACACCCCGAAAACTTCCGAAAACCACGATACCCATGAAAACCTCGAAACTGCTCCTTCCGCTGCTGACCCTGCTGACGCTCGCCTCGCTCCGAACGGTCGATGCCCGCACCGAAAGCCGTGTCGAAAACGGAACAAACCCCTCGCGGATCTCCACCGAATGCCGCAGCCCGATCCAGGCCGGATTCCAGGAGCGTCCCGACACGGCCGCTCTCCCGGAGAACCGGGCTGGAATGGCCTCCGACACGACGGTCTTTGCCCTGCTGGATCTCTCGCGGCCGGGGCTCGAACGCGTAGCCCGGCTCCATGCAGCCGGCGATGACCAAGCCGCCGCCCAGGCGCTGCTGGAATATTTCCGTACGCGCCGAGGCGTCGTCTGCCCCGAGGTCGATCTCGATTCGGTGGTGATCTCCGCCGACGAACAGCGATGGGCCGACGAGGCGCTCGAACACCGCTTCTTCGTCCACTCGGGATACCAGCCCTCGTTCTTCTACGGCGACGACATCGACTGGCAATACTGGCCCGTCAAGGACAACGAACTCCGCTGGCAGCTGCACCGCATGAAGTGGTGGGTGCCCATGGGCAAGGCCTACCGCCGCTCGGGCGACGAACGCTACGCCGCGGAGTGGTGCGCCGAATACCTCGACTGGATCCGCAAGAACCCCCTCGATGGGTACGACCGGGGACGATCCGGCGACTGGAGCCAGGCCGACAACGTCTTCTTCGCCTGGCGCCCGCTCGAGGTGAGCGACCGGCTCGAATACCAGATCCAGCAGTTCCTCTACTTCCTGCCGGCCAGGGCCTTCGACGGAGAGTTCCTTCTGCGGTTTCTCGACAACTACCACCGCCATGCCGAACACATCCTCGGCCACTTCTCCGCCTCGGGGAACCATCTGCTCTTCGAGGCCCAGCGACTGCTCTTCGCCGGCGCCTTCTTCCCCGAATTCCGCGACGCCGCCCGGTGGCGCGCCACCGGCGTCGAGATCCTCAACCGCGAAATCCGCCGCCAGGTCTACGACGACGGCATGCAGTACGAACTCGACCCGCACTACCATCTGGAGTCGATCAACATCTTCTTCAAGGCGCTGCGGATGATGGATGCCAACGGGTATCGCGGCGAATTCCCCGCCGAATACCTCGCCACCGTCGAACGCATGATCGACGTCCACCTCAACTGCTCCTACCCCGACTACACCACCCCGCTCTTCAGCGACAACCGCCAGCACGACAAGGACCAACTGCTGGCCACCTACCGCGAATGGATGCAGGTCTTCCCCGACAATGCATTCATCCGCTGGCGCGCCACCGAGGGCCGTGAAGGCTCGGCCCCCGACTACCTCTCGCGCGCGTACGCCACGTCGGGATTCTACGTCCTGCGCAACGGCTGGGAGCAGAATGCCACGGTGATGATCCTCAAGGCCGGCCCGAAGGGCTTCTGGCACTGCCAGCCCGACAACGGAACCTTCGAAATCTGGTCCCGCGGACGCAACTTCCTGCCCGACTCGGGCTGCTACGTCTACGCCGGCGACAAGGAGGTCAACGACCTGCGCAACTGGTTCCGCCAGACCTGCGTCCACAACACCCTGACGCTCGACGGCCGGAATCTCGAAACCACCGACTCGAAATGCATCCGCTGGCAGACCGACGCGAAGACCGACATCCTTACGGTCGAGAACCCCTCCTACGAGGGGCTCACCCACCGACGTACGGTCTGGTTCGTCGACCGGCGCTTCTTCGTCATCGAGGATCGCGCCGAGGGCCAGGCCTCGGGCCGCGTCATGCTCCACTGGAATCTGGCCGAGGGATCGCCCGCAGCCGACTCCGCGGCCTGCTCCGTAACGACGCGCTACGACGACGGCAACAATCTGATGCTCCGCGTCTTCGGCGCCGAAAAGATGGAACCCCGGGAGGGATGGGTCTCGTACCGCTACCGCGAACGCCATCCGCGGCCGGCCTGCGCCTTTACGGCCGACAAGCGCCCCGGACAGACCCTTCGCTTCATCACCGTGCTGCTGCCCGTCGACCGGGCCGAAGGCCACCGCATCGAGGCCGTCGGACGCAAAGACGGCATCCGCGTGAAGATCGACGGCCGGAAATACGATCTGAAATAGTTCAACGACTCGATAACCGACAAACTCAAAACCATCGACATGAAACGAATCGCAATGGCGCTGTGCGCCGCCCTGCTGGCAATCGGCTCCACGACGCTGGCCGGTGAGGTCCCGACCCTCGGCGACGAAAAATCACTCTACGACCTGCTCGACCTCGATCGTCCCGGTCTGAAGGCCGTCAAGCGGGCCGTCGACAAGGGTAACTTCGAAGCCGCCGACAAGGAGCTGCTCCGGTATTTCCGCACGCGCAAGCCCGTCGCCCTCTTCGGGCTCGACCTCCAGAACGTCAAGGTCAGCAAACTCGAACAGCGTCAGGCCGACGAAGCCCTCGAACACAAGTTCTACGCCCACAAGGGCTATCAACCCTCCTTCTTCTACGGCGACGACATCGACTGGCGGTACTGGCCCGTCAAGGACAACGAACTCCGCTGGCAGCTGCACCGCCACTACTGGTTCATCCCGCTCGCCAAGTGCTACTACCTGACCCGCGACAACCGCTACATCGATGCCTGGATCGACCAGTACACCGACTGGGTGAAGAAGAATCCGCTGGACGGCGTCGAACGGCTGCAGGCCGCCGGCGCCTCGCAGGAGGAGATCGCCGCCGAACGCGAAAACATCCGCTTCGCATGGCGTCCGATGGAGGCCGGGCGCCGGCTGCAGGACCTGCTGACCGAATTCGCCCTGACCGTCCAGTCGTCGCGCTTCACGCCCCGGTTCCTGAACCTCTTCCTGCGCACCTACCGCCAGCATGCCGACCACGTCCTCAACAACTACTCCGAAAAGGGCAATCACCTGCTCTTCGAGGCCCAGCGCATGCTCTTCGCCGGCATCTACTTCCCCGAATTCCGCGAAGCCCCCGAATGGCGCCGCAGCGGCATCGAGATCCTCAACCGCGAAATCGGCGTGCAGGTCTATCCCGACGGCATGCAGTTCGAACTCGACTTCGGATACCACATCGCCGCCATCGACATCTTCCTCAAGGCCCTCGGCATGGCCCGTCTGAACGGTTTCGAGGAGGAATTCCCGGCCAGCTACGTCGAGACCGTCCACAAGATGACCACCGTGACGTGGAACCTGCTCTTCCCCGACTACTCGAACCCGATGTTCGGCGATACGAAGAGCCACGACAAGGCCTCGCTCCTCAACCAGTTCCGCAGCTGGAGCCGCGTCTTCCCCGACGACCGACAGCTCGAATGGTTCGCCTCGGAGGGCCAACGCGGAGCTCGCCCCGACTACACCTCGCAGCAGTTCCCCCAATCGGGATTCTACACGCTGCGCACCGGTTGGGACATGGATGCCACGGTCACCGTCGTCAAGGCCGGACCTCCGGCCTTCTGGCACAACCAGCCCGACAACGGAACCTTCGACTACTGGCACCGCGGACGCAACTTCTTCCCCGATTCGGGCAGCTACGTCTACGGCGGCGACAGCGCCGTGCTGGCCCAGCGCAACTGGTTCCGCCAGACCCGCGTCCACAACACCCTGACGCTCGACAACCGCAATCTCGAAACCACCGAATCGAAGCTCCTTCACTGGGAAACGTCGCCCGAACAGACCCTGCTGGTGACCGAAAACCCCTCCTACAAGGGTCTGACCCACCGCCGGGCCCTCTTCTCGACGCAGGACGGTCTGCTGGTGATCGTCGACCACGCCTCGGGCGAAGCCGCCGGAACCGTCGGCATCCACTTCAACCTCTGTCCCGCACCGGTCTCCTTCGCCAAGGACGGAACGCTCAGCACCCGCTTCAACGACGGCAACAACATCCGCATCAAGAGCTCCGGCTGCAAGCCCCTCCATATCCAGCAGGAGGAGGGATGGGTCTCGAACGCCTACCGCAAGAAAACCGAACGTCCGGCCTATGCCGTCGAGATGGAGAAGCAGGCCGGCGAAGAGCTCTGGATCGTGACCGTCATCGCCCCGGAGGATGACGAGCGCCGGGGCTCGATCGCCATCGTTCCCAACCGAAACTCGACGGCCGACCGTTTCCAGGTTGCCGTGCGCGTCGGCGGCCGAACCTACACCTTCAAATACGAACTGTGATGAACACACTGAAATCACGATGGGCGGTCGGGCTGCTGCTGGCCGCATGGCCGGCGGCCGCCCAGACCCCGAGTCTGGAATCCATCCCCGAGCGGGTCAACATCCAGGCCGATTCGGCCCGCATGGAGCAGGTGATCGACGGCGAATGGGTCGCCGTGGGCATCCGCAAGCAAGGGGCGCTGTGCCGCGATTACACGCGCCCCTACGCCGGGAAACCATCATTCCGCTTCACCCTCGGACGCGACGACAACACCCTGCGCGGATATGCCCCCGGAGAGACCAAAGGCCGCTCGGAACTCGCCTACTGCTATGCCACAAGCGCCGATTTCGCCTCGCTCCCGGCCGGGACCTATGCCGATGCCCAAACGACGAAGACCGTCTACCACTACGGCAAGGGAATCTGTCCGCAGGGCTCCTCGTGGCGTTACGTCTTCGCCGTCTACGTCCCGTCGGAGCTCGACAGCCGCGTCTCGACGATCTTCGCCCAGTGGCACGGAATGCCCGACCGCACGCTCGTCACCTCGCCCGTCGGGCGCGTCATGAAGCTCCCCGTCCACGAATTCGTCGCCATGAGCGACACGGTGGTCATCAGGAAGGAGAAGGTCTACCGGGCCGTCGCCTCAACCGACCGTCAGGGGCGCCCCACGCTCAAGGCCGGAGAACCCACCGGATGGAAGGTCGAACAGGGCGGCTACCCGCCGCTGGCCTTCGGATTCTCGGGCGGATGGTTCTACATCAAGGCCAACTCCGACCGCCGCTGGTTCTCGGACAAGGACGACCGCTGCAACGCAAACCCCGAAAAGGCCGAAGTGATGCAGCCCGTCCGTTCGGAGTTCAAGTGCTCGACCATCGCCTGCAAGATGCCCTTCGACGAGTTTCCGAAGGACTGCTGGGTGGAGTTCACCGTCGAGGTGACGTGGACCCGCTACGGCGGTACGACCGAAACGATCCTCCGCCCCGGGCGTCTCGACGTCGAGATGCGCTGCGACGGCCGCTCGCGCAAACTGGTCGACAACCGCGAAATCCTCATCGGCCGCAACGACGAGGCCGGATACTACTTCAAATACGGCATCTATCGCGTGGGCGGCAGTACGGAGCCCGTCAGCTACAACCTCGCCGGATTCTCCCAGCAGCAGATCGACTGACCTCCCGGCGGCCCGCATCCCGGAAAGAATTTGAGCCGGGAGAGGACGGTCAACATCCTGCGACACAAAAAAAATCCCGGTCGGAACTGCTCCGACCGGGATTTTCCGTACCGTTTCGGCTGGCTATTCGCCCCACCCGGGATTCTGCTTGCACTGCGTCATCAGGTCCAGATCGCGCTGCGGAATGGGCAGCAGCTCGTGGCGCCCCTCCACCGTGAAACGAGCCACCGTATAGTTCGCATTCGAGAACCAGTCGACCAGCTCCTGGGCCGTGCTCAGGATCGTCTTGTAATAGATCCCCCAACGGATCAGATCCTGCTTGCGATGCCCCTCGAAACAGAGTTCGTAGGCCCGCTCCTTGCGGATCGCCTCACGCAAGGCATCGCGCGAAAGCCCGTACGAGAGGTCGTGGTCCGTATCGCCGAAACCGCGCCGACGCACCGCATTGACCGCATCCACCGCATCGACCATCGAACCGCCCGACTCGTTCAGCGCTTCGGCAAACAGCAGCAGCACGTCCGAATAACGAAGCACATACCAGTTGATGTTCGACTTGTCGTTGTTGACGATGTAGTTCGACGAATTCACGAACTTCTCCGTGTCCCATTTGCCCGGCGTGAAGAGCTGACGCTGCTTGTTCAGGTTGTCCTCCGTGGGGTTGGTGACCGTCGAAATGTAGGTGATCGGGCCGTCGCCCTTCGACGAATCGTACTTGTAGTCGGCAATCGAGATCTTCATGCGCGGGTCGTTGTGCGTCTCCCATTCGCGCGTGAAGGTGTAGACAACCTTCCAGTTGGCCGCATTGCGACCGCGCTGCCCCTCGACCGCATCGGCCACCACGCCGTTCCACTTGCCGATACGTCCGGCCGTCTGGTCGCTGTCCAGACCCGTGGGCGAATAGAACGAGACCTCGATCAGGCTCTCGCCCGCATCCCAGATGCCGTTGCACGTATTCGTCCAGACCGTCTCGTAGTTCGGAATCAGGCGGTGCTTGCCCGATTCGACCACCTGGCGCGCCACCTTCGCCGCCTCGGCCCACTTCGTCTCGTCGCGAACCGGATAACCGGCCCACGTGCAGTAGACCTTCGCCAGCAGTCCCAGCGCCGCACCCTTCGAGAACCGATAGGCATTCGACGAACGCTTCGTATCGTCGACCGCCCACGGAAGCACCTCCGAGGCATACTTCAGATCCGCCTCGATGAAGGCATAGACATCCTTCGGATCGGCCTGCACGTACTCCGTGGCCGGAAGTTTCGACTGCTCGGTCGACGTGATCAGCACGATGTTGCCGTACCAGCGCACCAGTTCGAAGTAGAACAGCGCCCGCAGAGCCCGGGCCTCGCCCAGATAGATCGTTGCCAGCTCGCGGTTCGAGGCGCTCCATGAATCCATCCGCGACGAGACGGTCTCGATGAAGTCGTTGGCCTCGTAGATCGACGAATAGAGCTTCTGCCACGTATAAAGGATCTGTGGCGTCGACGTATTGTGCGTATTGGTCGGTATCTCACGGAATCCCGACGTCACGTTCCCTTCGCACTGCGCGATGTCCGACGAAATGGTGAACAGCAGCGACAGATGATACGAATACATATACTCATCAGTCAGATCCTCGTAAATTCCCATCAGCACCGTCTCCGCCTCCCCGGCAGTGTTCACATAGTTGTTCTTGCCGACCTCCACGTACGACTCCTCCTCCAGCAGATCGGAGCACGATGCCGCAAACAGCAGCCCCAGGGCCGACAAACCGTATAATAAGATTTTTTTCATAGTTCGTTTGCTTTTTTAGAAGGACAGGTCAAGACCCATCGTGTATACTTTGCTGCGCGGGTAGGCGCCCCAGTCGAACGAAGGCGTCATCGGGTTCGAGGCCCGCATGTTCACCTCCGGATCGTAGCCCGAGTAACCCGTCACCACGAAGAGATTCTGCGCCGTGAAGTAGATGCGCAATTTCGAGACATAGAACTTCCGGGTCCAATACTGCGGAAGCGTATAGCCCAGCGTCAGCGATTTCAGTCGCAGGAACGAACCGTCCTCGATAAACCGCGAATAGAGCTCGTTCTTCACATAACCGTCCCAGCGCGGAACGCTGTTCGAGGCATTGGTTGGAGTCCAGCGGTCGGCCACCTCGGCCATCATGTTCGCACGCTGGTCCTGCGTCTGCGAAGCGTACATGCGCGTGGCATTGTAAACGTTGTTGCCGTAGTTGAACTGGAACATGAAGCTCAGGTCGACACCCTTGTAGGAGAACGTGTTGGTGATACCGCCGTACCACTTCGGCGTACCGTTGCCGATCACCGTACGGTCGTTGGTCGTGATCTTGCCGTCGCCGTCCACATCCTTGTACTTCACCACGCCCGGACCGAATTCACCGCTCGTATAGTGTTCCGACATGTCCACGACACCCTCGCGCAGACGGGTTTCGCCCGTGGCCGCATCGACCACGAAATCCGACGACTGGTATACTCCGTCGAACTGGTAGCCGTAGATCAGACCCAGCGACTGTCCCACGATAGCCGTATAGTCATCGTTCGTATAGTCGCTGTTCCATCCGGCCGGAACACTCGTCGACGCATTACCGTTGGCCAGAGCCAGCAGTTCGTTGCGGATAAACGAGATGTTGAAGTCCGTCGTCCAGCTGAAGCCGCTCGGCGAGGCGATATTCGTCGAGTTGATCGCCAGTTCGAGACCCTTGTTGCGGATCTTGCCCACGTTCTGCCACTGCGTCTTGAAGCCCGAAACATTGGACTTATTCGCCTCCATAAGCAGGTCCTTCGTATCCTTGAGGAAGAGGTCGGCCGTGATGTTCAGCCGGTTGCGGAACAGACCCAGATCGATACCGAGGTTCGTACTCTGCGAAGCCTCCCACTTGAGGTCCTCGTTCGGCAGCTGCTTGGGCGACAGCACCGTGATGAGGCTGTTGCCGTAGCCGTACTTGTTCTGCGTATAGAGCGTCAGCGAGAGGTAGTTCGTAATGCGGTCGTTGCCCACGACACCCCAGCCGGCACGCAGCTTGAGGTTCGAAATCACATCCTGATGCTTCATGAAGGGCTCCTCCGAGATCCGCCAGGCTGCCGAGAACGACGGGAAGTATCCCCACTTGTTGTTCTTCGAGAAGACCGTCGAACCGTCGGCACGGATCGTCGCCGTGAAGAGGTAGCGGTCCTTGTAGCTGTAGTTGCCGCGCGCGAAGAACGAGATCAGCAGGTTGTCCGACCGCGACGAGGTCACCTGGCTCGGCGTGGCGCCCAGCCCCAGGTTGTCGTTGCCCAGGTTGTCGAACGGAAAGTCGGTCGACTGACCCTTCAGATACTCCGTACCGCGGAACGAGGTCTCCTGACCCAGCATCACGTCGAACGCATGCCCGTTCTTCTGGTTATATTTGTAGGTCAGATAGTTGAAGTTCGTCCAGCGCACGTCGCGCGTCATCTGCGTCGAACCGTAGGGGGTCTGGCCGTTGCGGTAGGCCTCCTTCGAGCCGTCGTAGTAGAACTGGTAGTTGCGCGTGTTGGTCGTGTTGTACGAACCGGCCATGCGGAAGCTCCAGCCCTTGCCGAAATTGAAGTTCAGCGCCAGGTTGCCGGCCCACATCTCGGCCTTCTTGGTGTTGGTCACCGATTCGGCCTGCTTGATCGGGTTCACCTGCGAGAGCGACTCCGACGACTCCAGCTCCAGCGGGTCGATCGCCGAATTGAGCAGCTCCTCGTCGGTCATCCGCAGACCGCCCGTCGGACGGGCCCGCAGAATCTGACCCAGCATGTTGAAACGTCCGTTGTCACCCGACGTTCCCATACCGCGCTTGTCCGTAAAGGCGTAGTTGACCGTGGCGTCGATCGAGAGCAGTTTCGAGATCCTGTGGTTCACGCGCATCTTGGCCGTGATCTTGTTGAAGGCACTGTTCTTGAAGATACCGTTTTCGAGGAAATCCGAGAACGAGAAGGCGTACTTCGTCTTGTCCGAACCGCCCGACACCGAGACGTTGTGATCCTGCGACCAGGTCGGCTGGAAGGTCTCACCCTGCCAGTCGATCCCCTCGACGCCGATATAGTCGTCGATCGTCTGGTAACGGTACGGAACGCCGTTGTCGTCGTTGCCCGACTTGTAGTAGGTGTCGCCGAACTTGTCGGGCCACGCCTCGGTCTGCAGCCGCACGAACTCGTAGGGCGTGAGCAGATCGAGCGTCTTCGAGATCTGCCGGTAGCTGGCCGAACCGTTGTAGGTCACCACCGGACGCCCCACCTTACCCGATTTGGTCGTCACCATCACCACGCCGTTGGCCGCACGCGATCCGTAGATGGCCGACGAGGAGGCATCCTTCAACACCTCGATCGAGGCGATGTCCGAGTTCGACAGGTAGTCGATGTTGTCGACCTGGAATCCGTCGACGATATAGAGCGGCGTGGTCTCGCCGTTGACCGAGCCGATACCGCGGATCTTGATGTCGAAGCCCGCACCCGGCGTACCGTCCGTCGCCGTGATCTGCACACCGGCGATCTGGCCGCCCAGCGCCTCCATGACCGATCCCGACTTGAAACCCTCGACATCCTTGGCCGAAACCGAAGCAATGGCTCCCGTCAGGTCGCTGCGCTTCTGCGCGCCGTAACCCACCACGACCACCTCATCCATCACGTTGGCTTCGGGCTCCAGACGCACGTCGATCTTCGTCTGCGCCCCCACGGTGATTTCCTGCGGTTTGTAGCCCAGGTAGGAGAAGACCAGCACGGCCCCCTTCTTCACCGAGAGAGCATACTGTCCCTTGAGGTCCGTCGAGACGCCCTGCGTCGTGCCCTTCACCACGACGTTGGCTCCGATGGCCGGCTGTCCGTTCTCGTCGGTCACCTTTCCCGTTATCTTGTTCTGGGCCGTGGCCGCGAAGACCACCGTCAGGGCGAGAAGGGTCAAAACCCCTCTCAGCCCGAATGCCCGGTTCAATATCTGTTTCATAGATTTCATTCAGTTAGGTTAAAATTTCTCGTCGAACCATACCCACAGCGGGAAGATCTGCGAACCGTTGTTGATACCGCTCTGGTTGCCGTTGGTCACGAAGGTCATCTGACCCAGCATCGCGCCGTTGGCTGCCACGCCGTTGGCATCGACCCACTTGTTCGGGTTGACAACCAGTGCCTTCGTCGTCGGATCGACGTAGCACAGTGCCGAACTCAGTCGCGACGCATTCGAGTAGTAGGATACCGGATCCTTCGACCCCGTATTGACCGTTGCGCTGCCGATGCTCGTGAAATAGGAGCTCCAGACGCTGTACATGAACGATCCGCCGGCCGACGGCTGTCCGTCGAGATGCGACGCGGGACCGTTGAAGTTGTAGTAGTTGAACGTCCGGCGATAGTCCATCAGGAAGAGCGACGGATCGACGCCCTCGATGGTCGGAACGGCCGACGTGCCGCCCGTGCGCGGATTCACCTGGAAGACGAACGGCGTATAGTGAACCGTCACGCCACTCATGGCCTGGATGAACGAGAAGAAGACCGGAACCGTCACCGAAGTCTCGCCGACCTTTCCCTTGCCGGCCGTGGCCGTCACGAGAATCAGACCGCCGTTGTTGGCCTTGAAGCCCTTCGACGTGAACGAGATGGCACCCGTCTGCGAATCGATGGTCGTTCCCGAGCACTGCTGCTTGATCTTGATCGACCAGGTCAGCTCCGTACCCGGTTTGGCATCGGTCGTCGGGGTGAGTACGAGCGACGTCAGATCGCCCGACGTCGGGCAGCGGTACTGGCTGGCGTAGTTCTCGGCCGGGGTCAGACCCAGGTTGTTGCCGTAGTGGATCGTCGTGAAGTAGTAGGGATTCTCGCCCACGGTCAGCTTGAGCGTGGTCTCGGCCTGGCCCTTCAGGTTCGAGGCTACGACCGGAATCTCGTAGCTGCCCAGCGGAATCGAATGTCCCTTGGCGGCCGTGATCTTGCCCGTCGTCTGGTCGATCGAGATCTGTCCGTCGACCTCGGCCGGCAGTGTTCCGAAGGCGAACGTCACCTCGTCACCGACGAATCCGGCACGCTTCTCGGCCGTGAATTCGCCGCCCTGGATCGCCTCAACGGGTTCGTAGCCGAAGGTCGAGGCATCGATGGGTTCGATGTAGTCGACGACCGTCAGCGTGAAGGCGCCGTCGAAATCGGCCGATCCGAAGCTGTTCGTCACCGTCAGATCCAGCGTATAGACGGCATCGATGGGAAGATTGTTCCCCGCATCGACCGATATGACACCCGTCGCGGGGTCGATCTTGATCAGATCCGTCTCCGGACTTCCTTCGCTCGGGCGGATCTGGCGGATCGTCCACACCACCTCGTCGGGCGAACCCTTCAGCGTCGGCGTCGTGCTCTGGAAGGCCATATTGGTCTCGATGCGGCCCGCCGAGGTCGGATAGCTCACCGAAAGCGGAAGGCTGGTGATGCGCCCCGTAAGCAGACCCTCGTAGGTCATCTCGCCGGCATAGGTCTTCACCGTGATCGGAAGGGCGTAGTTGCCCGGCATCACCTCACCCTTGAAATTGGCGTTGAGCGTGACATCGCCGTTGAGCGAGATGGCAAAGTACTCCTGACCCTCGGGCTGAACCAGCGCATAGCTCTGGATCGACACCGATTCGCCGACGGGCTGAACCGTCACCTTGGCTTCGCTCGTCTCCAGGTCGGCGTAGGGAATTTCGAGCGTCGGAGAGCTGACCTCCAGCGCCTCGGGCGTGGCGGGCGACATCTGCACCGTGAAGAGATCCTTGAACGTATGGTAGGCGCCGCCCGAAAGGCACGTGATGGTCAGTTTGTAGACGCCCGGCTTGAGATCGTCGGTATTGGTGATCGATACGACGCCCGTCGCGGCATTGATCGAGAAACTCTCGCTGGCAATCGCCGCATCGTCGAGCGTGATGGCCGTGATCGAGAAGTCCGACGGTGCCGGACCGTAATAGGTCGGGGCATCCGAATTGAAGAGCATCGAAGGACCGATGTTGACGACCGTCGCGTAGTAGAGTTCCAGACCGCCGCTCGATGTCTCGTCCTCTTCACAGGCCGTGAAGGCCGCCGCGCAGAGCAGGCTCAGCACGGCAAGGCTTGTATTTCGAAACAGTGATTTCATCTTCGTTTTGCAGTTTTAGGTTTACAGCGTATAAGAGAGGT
This sequence comes from uncultured Alistipes sp., assembly GCA_944321945.1. GTDB lineage: Bacteria > Bacteroidota > Bacteroidia > Bacteroidales > Rikenellaceae > Alistipes. Next base: position 41,458 of record CALUNE010000002.1, on the reverse strand, counting down.
TGTAGCTCTTTCCGTCGACGCGCACCGTCAGCGAGGCACCCGTCTGCGACCACTCGCCCAGCTCGGCCTCGAACGGCTGTACGGCCGTGGCATCCGCCGTCGGATAGAGCAGCGTCACGTAGCGCACCGCCGCATCCTCCGCACGCTTCGCCACGTCGAGACGGTAGGCCTTGCGCGAGATCTCCTTGTAGGTGTCGGTCACGATGTTGTAGGCCACGAAGCCCGACTTCTCGGCAAAGCTGGCCGTCTGGTCCGACACGGTCCGCACAAAGAGGTTGTTGCTGTCGTTGAAGGCCGTATGGAAGCCCATGCCGTCCTTGTCCAGCACGACCTGCGCGTCGGAACCCTCGGTGATGTTGAAGTTCAGGTTGACCGTACCCTCGGCCGAGCCGTAACCCTCGTCGAGGATCACGTAGAACTTGTCGTCGACCAGGAAGACCGTCCGGCGGTGGGTCAGACCCTCATACGAGGGGTTCTCCAGCACCAGCACCTCGTAGCCATACGACGAGGTCGATTTCGACTCCTGCTTGAGCATGCGGCCGTCGCTGGAGACGTTCTTCTCGTCGAGCGTCATCGTGTTGTGGGCCTTCGAGGCGGCATAGCGCGAACGGATCGAGTTCGACGACGAGTTGCCGCCGTAGGAGCCCGCACCCGAATCGGGGAAGAAATTGCGGCCCTTGACCCAGAGTTCGAAGGTATTGTTGTCCGACTGGCGGTGCCACTGCTCCTTCGGTCCGTCAGGCGTGTTCTGCAGCACCATCATCATGTCCTGCATCGTCCAGCCGGTACGCAGAACGTAGTAGCCGCCGTCGGGGAAGGTCACCGCCTTGGCCGTGGGCTGCGTACCCTGGGCTCCGCCCGTGGCCATCCACAACAACGACTGGTCGTCGGGGAAGAGCTGGCTGTACTGCGTCAGATTGCGCGTCAGAACGCTCTGCGTCCACGTGGCGCGACGCGTGTCGGCCATGTTCGGCACCGTATAGTCCGGGTAGATCATGTTCATCACCACGTTCGTCATCTTGCGCATCGACTCCAGATAGCTCTCCGGGAAGCTGCTCTCATAACCGCACTGCTGGGCCACGAGCAGCGCCAGCCGGAAATCGGCGATACTCGAAATATGGTAGTGAAGGTCACCGTCCTTGAGCCATCCGTCGGGAAAGTACTGGGCCGTCACCTGCTGTCCGAGGACCCCCGGACCGTTCGTCCGCCACGTCTCGGCGTTCTTCAGCTCGGGGAAGAGCATCCCGGCGAAGGTCACCGCCTGGGCCTGCGTGATCAGATGGTTCGAGGTCGTCGAGTAGTTGTTCATGATGTGGTTCACCTGCTCGTCGAAGGCCTTCAGCACCGTCGAGAGCCACTCCTCCGTCACGTTCTCCGAGTTCTGGTAGTACTCCAGCAGACCGCACTGGTCGATCACGCGCGCCGCAACGTCCAGCGGCCGCCAGTTCGGCGAGTTGGTCACGTCGGTGCCCTGCTCGGGTTTGGGATTCTGACGCAGCCAGTCGCCGTAGACCTCCTTCCAGTTCTCGACGTAACGCTCGTCGTGCGTCGTGTTGTAGGCCTTGCCCTGCATGATCATCCACTGGTGGCGGTGCAGCTGGTAGCGCTGCTCCTGCTCGCCCGTCGGGCAGAGCGTCCAGTCGATGCCCGTACCGTCGGCATTCATGTACGAATAGGGAACATTCGCCCCGGCCGCCGCATCGTAATAGTTGTTCACATAGAAACGGTAGCCGTTCTCGCGGAAGGCGTAGTTCGCCCAGTTCTGCTCGTTGGCGGTCGCCGCATCGCTGTTGACGTTCACGTTGGGATTCAGGCCGTGGGTCCGCGAGCGGTAGCTGTTGAGCAGCTCCTGCAGGGCCACGCGGTAATCCCCCGCGGCATAGGCCGATGCCACCTTCGAAAGACCGCCGTAGGAGAGGTTCAGAAGGTCGAAAATCGAGATATCCACGCCGTCGTTCATCGCCACCGATCCGCTCTTGACCCACTCGGCAGCCCGTTTCATCTCCGGGAAGATCGTGCCCGCACGATAGACCGCATAGGACTCCTGTGCCAGTGCGGCCGAATCCTCCGAATAGTGCCCCATCACGTGTTCGGCCTGCTCGGCCACGTTCGCCAGGAACGAGGAGAGCAGCTGCGGCGTGAAGGACGAGGACTGCATGAAGTAATAGATCAGATCGCACTGATCCTCCAGACGGTACGACACGTCGATCGGACGCCAGGCATAGAGGGCCGTGCGCACCTCCTCGGGCTGTCCCGAAGGATCGGCCTCGAAATCGTAGTCGCCCTCCGGCAGCGGGAAGGTCTCCAGCCAGCTCTCGTAGACCGACATCCACGAGGTGACGTAATTCTCGTCGAGCGTCGTGCGGTAGGCCTTGCCCTGCGGGACCATCCACTGCAGGCGGTGCAGGCGGAAACGCTCCTCGGTCTCGGCCGTCGAGCGGGCCGTCCAGTCGAGTTTCGTGCCGTTCTGATAGGAGTAGGGCTTGTCGCCGTCGAGATAATTCTCGACCCAGAAGCGATAGCCGTCCTGATTGCCGCCCGTGACCGGAAGCGCCCAGTCGGCCCGGGCCTGCTCCTGTGCCGTGATCGTCGGCGCGATCAGGTTGACGTTGTTGTTCGCAAGAGACCGCGTCCGGTAGTAGTTCAGCAGCGCCTCGGCCGCCAGATAGTACTGATCGGACTCATAATACGCCTTCACGGCGGCCAGCTCCGGAAGTTCGAGATTCAACGCCTCGAAGACCCGGGCATCGATCACACTGTTGCCCGGAATCGTCGATTCGGTCGTCTGCGAACCATTGCTGTCCTCGGTACCGCGGATTTCGTCGCCCAGACACCCCGTTGTCAACACGGCGGCAGAGACAATACACAGCACCGAGATCTTCGTAAAGATTCGTTTCATATGATTAATGGTTTTAGGGTTTTGGCTTGTCAAAGCTGCTGCGGATCGACCCCTCGCAGGGCAAGGTAACGGTCGATGGCCTCCAGATAGTAGTAGTCCGCATAATTGAGCGGCGTGTCGATCTCGCTCCGGGCCGGCAGGTGGCCGACGCTGTGCAGAAGAATGAAGCCGCCGTTGGTGCCCGCCGGCGCCAGATAGGCATCCGACGAGAGATTCATGAGCATCGTCTCGGCCCGGTCGAAATAGCCGCGGCCCTCCTCGTCCGGAACCAGCGTCGAGAGTTCGAAGAGTGCCGACGCCATCACCGCCGCAGCCGATGCATCGCGCGGTGCATCGGGAATGTCCGGCGCATCGTAGTCCCAGTAGGGAATCAGATCGGCCGGCGTGCGGGGATGGTTCATGATGAACGATGCGATGCGGCGCGCATGGTCCAGATACTTCGTATCGCCCGTCTCGCGGTAGCACATCGTATAGCCGTAGAGACCCCAAGCCTGTCCGCGGGCCCAGGCCGACGAATCGGCATAGCCCTGGAACGTGCCGCGGCTTTCGACCGTTCCGTCGTCGTTGTAGCTCACCACGTGATAGGAGCTGGCATCCTCGCGGAAATGGTTCTTGAGCGTGAGGTCGGCATGGCGCACGGCCACGTCGCGGTATTTCGGATCGCCGGTGTGTTTCGAGGCCCAGAAGAGCATCTCGAGATTCATCATGTTGTCGATGATCACCGGGTAGTTCCACTCGCCGAAGTCCCACGAGCGGATCAGTCCGATGGTGGAATCGCAGCGCGAGATGAGGCTGTTCGACGCCTCGACGATCACTTCGGCCGAATGGGCGTCGTGCAGCGTCCGCTGCTGCTGTCCGTAGCTGCAGAAGACCATGAAGCCCAGGTCGTGCGTACCCTTATAATATTGGATGCCTTCGAGGCGTGCGGTAAATTTCTCGGCTTCGGCGCGCAGGTGCTCGTCGCCCGTCAGGCGGTAGGCTTCCCAGAGCGTCCCGGGGTAGAAACCGCTGGTCCAGTCCTTGGCGTCGACGACCTTGAACTTGGGCATCAGCGACCGCGGGAAACCGGGCAGCGAATCGAACTCGGCCGACGAAAGCTCCAGTTGCGACTGTGCAACATCGATCGCATGCTTCACGCATGCAAGCTTCGGATCGGTTTCCGTACGGCAGGAGCCCAGCACAAAAAGGGAAAAAAGTCCCGTAAACAGAAGGAGGTTTTTTCTCATGAACGGTTCAGGTTTTTGTTTTCGGTTATTTTTGGGTATACAAAAGTACCGATAAGCCTGCGGAGCGACCCCGAGAATTGAAGAATTGATTTTTAAAACCGCTCAAATAACCTTTGATTTTGTGCAATCCAATATTGATTTTGTTCAAAACAGCCTCCAGAATGCTTTCTGGCGGGGATCGGCTCAACGGTCGGTTTTGGGGGTTCCGGAACCGGACCGCCTCGGCGGAAGACAAAAAAAAGAGCCTCCCGTATCGGAGGCTCGCGTCGGTTGGGGGTCCGGCCGACCGCTATTTGAGCGGCGAATCCGGCTCGCGAGACATCACCAGATAGAACATCCGGTCGAGGAACGCCGGGGCGAACTTCTTCACGAAATGCGTCGCTCGACCCTCGATCTCCATCAGGCAGAGACGCTTGCGGCGCACGATGCCGCGGCCGACGATGCGGGCCACCTCTTCGGCCGTCATCATCTTCGATTCGTCGCGCGGCGTTTCGCCCTGCTGGGTGCCGTGGGCCGTCAGCGCCGAGAAGCGTACGTTCGAAGCCGTGAAGCCCGGGCAGGCGATCATCACGTGGAGTCCCTTCTTGAGGTTCTCGATGCGCAGCGTCTCGAGGAAACCCGTCATGGCGTATTTCGAGGCCGAATAGCCCGTCCGGCCCGGCAGTCCGTGCAGACCCGCCACGGACGAGATGCCGACGATCGAACCCTTCGTCGCCTGCAGGTAGGGCAAGGCGTACTTGCAGCAGTTGACCGTTCCCCAGAAGTTGACGTCCATCAGCCGGTGGAGCACCTCCAGATCCACATCGTCGAACAGTGCCCGCATCGAGATGCCGGCGTTGCAGATCAGCACATCGAGGCGGCCGAACGTGCGGACGGCCGTCTCGATCAACGCGCGGCACTCGTCGGGTTTGGTGACATCCACGCCGCACCAGGCCGCCTGGCCGCCCCGGGAGCGGATTTCGTCCGCCAACTGCCGAAGCTTGTCCTCGCTCCGAGCTCCGAGAACCACCCGGGCCCCCTGAGCCGCATACTCCTTGGCCATCGCCTCGCCGATGCCCGACGATGCGCCCGTGATGACGATCACGCGATCTTTCAATGTCTTCATATCGTTGTTGTGTTTTTCAATCTTCGAGTTCGACCTGCAGCGTATCGTAGGCCATCCGCACCCCTTCGGGCAGGGTCGGCTCCGTCACGGCATGCAGCCCGATGTCGTGGGACATGTGCGTGAGCCATGCCTGGCGGGGTGCGACGCGCCGGATCAGCGACAGGGCCTCGGCCACGTTGAAGTGCGAATAGTGCTCCTTGAAGCGCAGCGCATTGACCACCAGCGTATCCACACCGCGGAGCTTTTCGACCTCGGAATCCTCGATCGTCTTGAAATCCGTCAGGTAGGCCAGTTTTCCGATCCGGTAGCCCGTGACCGTAAAGCGCTCGGAGTGGTGCCCCGAGACGGGGATGATCTCCACCCCACGGACCGTAAAGGGCTTCGAGACGTCGATCTCGTGAAGTTCAATTTCGGGCACCCCGCGGTACTTGTCCTGCGCAAAGGCGTAGTCGAAGTCCTTGCGGACGCAGGCCAGCGTGCGCGGCGAGGCGTAGATGTCGACCTTGTGGACCGTCGGCGGGTAGTCGACGAAATTGAAGGCCCGCACGTCGTCCAGCCCGCCGATGTGATCCTTGTGTTCGTGGGTCAGCAGGATGCCGTCGAGGTGGCGTACGCCGGTACGGAGCATCTGGTAGCGGAAGTCCGGCCCGGCATCGATGACCAGCCGCACGCCCCGCGTCTCGATCATCGCCGAGGTCCGAAGACGGTGGTCCCGCCGGTCTGATGACGTGCAGACCCGGCAACGGCATCCGATCACGGGCACGCCCTGTGAGGTTCCGGTTCCCAGAAAGGTGAGTTTCATGTCCGCAAAGGTAAGCATTTTCGCGCAATTCGACGCACGCTGCGCCGCGAAATCATCGTCCCGGAAACGGGAACAGGGCTCACATCCGGACGATCGGCCGCAGGACGGCCGCAGGAGCCGGACACGGAGAAATGCCACACGTGGATACCGAACCGTTTGCCGGAACCGGAATTTTTCATTAATTTTACAAAATCAAATACTGAACCAACCCCAAACTGAATGAAACACATGCTGCTTCTTGCCGCGGCCCTCTCCGTTGCCGCGGCTGCACCGGCTCAAAAGAGCTACACGCTTGCCTCGCCCGACGGCTCGCTCCGGACGACCGTGACCACGGGCGGAGAACTCACCTACGATCTTGTCTACAAGGACCGCACCCTGATGGAACCCTCGCCGCTGTCGATCGAACGCAACGACGGCACGGCATGGGGCCCCGCAGCCCGCGTGACCCGCGTCCGGCGGACCGAAGTCGACCGTTGGATCGCATCGCCCTTCTACCGCGCCGATTCGCTCCGCGACCACTACAACTCAATGACCCTCCGAATGAAGGGCGGATGGGAGGTCGAATTCCGCGCCTACGACGACGGGGTGGCCTACCGTTTCGTCAACCTCACGGAAAAGCCCTTCGCCGTCGTGAACGAATGCGTCGAATACCGCTTCCCGGCCGACTTCCCGGCCTCGGTACCCTACGTGGCGTCGGGCGATGACGGCAACTTCGAATCGCAGTACTTCAACTCGTTCGAGAACATCTACACCACGGCGCCCCTCTCGAAGATGAACCCCGGACGGCTGGCCTTCCTGCCGCTGGTCGTCGATGCCGGACAAGGGGTGAAACTCTGCCTCTCGGAGAGCGATCTGTGCGACTATCCGGGCCTCTATCTGCTCAACGCCGAGGGCGGAACCTCGCTCAAGGGGCATTTCGCCCCCTGTCCCTCGACCCTCGAGCAGGGCGGCCACAACCGTCTCCAGATGCTCGTCAGCGAACGAAAGGAGCATATCGCCGACATCGCGGGGCCGCGCACCTTCCCCTGGCGCATGGCCGTCGTGGGCAGCGACACGCAACTGGCCGCCTCGTCGATGAGCTACCTGCTGGCCGCACCCTCGAAAATCGACGATCTGTCGTGGATCCGGCCCGGAAAGGTCGCCTGGGAGTGGTGGAACGACTGGAACCTCCAGGGCGTCGATTTCCGTGCCGGCATCAATACCCAGACCTACAAGTATTACATCGATTTCGCCGCCTCGCAGGGCATCGAGTATGTGATTCTGGACGAGGGCTGGGCCGTCAATCTCAAGGCCGATCTCTTCGAGGTGGTGCCCGAGATCGACCTTCAGGAGATCATCGACTACGGTGCCTCGAAAGGGGTCGGGATCATCCTCTGGGCCGGATACCACGCCTTCGAACGCGACATGGAGCACGTCTGCAGCCACTACGCCGCCATGGGCGTCAAGGGTTTCAAGGTCGACTTCATGGACCGCGACGACCAGCAGATGACCGCATTCAACCACCGCGCCGCCGAAACGGCCGCCCGTCACCGGCTGCTCCTCGACCTGCACGGAACCCACAAGCCCGCCGGCATGAACCGCACGTGGCCCAACGTCCTCAACTTCGAAGGCGTACACGGTCTGGAGCAGCTCAAGTGGCGTCCCGCCTCGCACGATCAGGTCACGTACGACGTCATGATCCCCTTCATCCGCCAGGTGGCCGGCCCGATGGACTACACGCAGGGCGCCATGATCAACGCCACCCGCCAGAACTACCACCCGAGCTATTCGGAACCGATGAGCCAGGGTACGCGTTGTCACCAACTGGCCCTCTATCTTGTGCTGGATTCGCCGCTGAACATGCTCTGCGACACCCCGACAAACTACCTGCGCGAAGCGGAATGTACATCGTTCATCGCCTCGGTGCCGACCGTCTGGGACGAAACGCGCATTCTGGCCGGAAGCCTCGGCGAATACATCGTCACGGCCCGACGGAAGGGCTCGACGTGGTACGTCGGCGGAATCACCGACTGGACTCCGCGCGATCTGCAGATCGATCTCTCGTTCCTGGGCGGCGAGCGGCAGGCCGTGCTGTTCCGCGACGGCGTCAACGCCGACCGCAAGGCCACGGACTACCGTCGCGAATCGTTCCGGCTGGACACCTCGCGCCCCTTCGACATCCATCTGGCTCCCGGCGGAGGATTCACACTCCGGATCGAAGCCCGATAAACGATCGGTTTCCCAACACAAACAGCCCCCGTACGCATCTCCACGTACGGGGGTATTTCGTTGGACCGGACCCTGACCGCGGCTTATCCGTCGCGGGCCGCCATCTCTCCGTCGCGGACCACCGTAGTCCGGCAGTCTCGGGACAGGTGGACCGGAACGGGAAGTTTTGAGACGAGCGAACAGGTACGCGGGGAGCGGAACGGAGGGTCTTGGGACAAGCGACCAGGCCAAAAGAGCCGGGACGGAAGGTCTTGGGCTGAAGGGCCGGAGGACAGGGAAAACAGACCGGGGCGGGCAATCGAACCGGGGCCAGCGATTGGACCGGAGGGCAGGAAGAAGAGACCAAGGCGAACGATTGGACCGGGGCGCGCAATCGGACCGGGGCGCACAATCGGACCGGGGCGGGCGTATCAGAAACCTCCCTCGATGGTCCAGTAGAAGGCCCGCGAGCCCTGCATCTTCGTGGCGGCATCCAGCTCGCGGAAGGCCGTCATCAACGGCTCGAGCTGCGCGTCGTCAACAACAGCCAGAATCGAGGCATTCATCGACGGCCAGGCGTGCGTCCCGTAGTGGGGCTCGCCGTCGAACGACCCGCGTCCCTGCGTGAGGGCCCACTTCGTGAAGCCCCGGATCCCCTGTTCGTCGAGAATCGCCTGTACCCGGTCCGTCAGGGCCTGGTTATAGGATAAAAATACGGCTTTCATCTTCGTTTTTCGTTTGATTGCTATCAATGGGTGCCGGCCTGATGCTGTGCCGAAAGGCGCGCCAGCCGTTCTCGCTCGCGGCGCTGCGAACGGTGGACCAGAATCGAATAGAGCACCGGCACGATGAAGAGCGTCAGCAGCGTCGAGAAGGTCAGGCCCCCGATCACGGCGATACCCATCGGCTGCCATGTCTCCGAACCGGCCCCCGTGCCGATGGCCAGCGGAACCATGCCCAGCACGGTCGTGAACGAAGTCATCAGCACCGGACGCAGACGGCTCTTGCCGCCCGCAATCACCGCCTCGAAAACCCCCGAACCACGCTCGATCAGCAGGTTCATGTAGTCGACCATCACAATGCCGTTCTTCGTCACGATACCCACCAGCATGATCGCTCCGATCAGCGCGATGAGCGACAGCGGCGTCGAGGTCAGCCACAGCGCCAGGAAAACCCCCGTGAAGGCAAACGGAATGGTGAACATGATGATGAACGGGAACTTCAGCGACTCGAACTGCGTGGCCATGACGATGTAGACCAGCACGACGATCAGCACGAAGAGCGTCAGCAGGTCGCTGAACGCGTCGCCCTGATCCTCGACCGTACCGCCCACCTCGAGATCCACGCCCTCCGGCGTCGGGTAGTCGGCCAGAAGGGCGTCGACCTCCTTCAGCACGTCGCCCAGCGCCACTCCCGCACCGAGCGTCGATTCGACGGAGATGACCCGCTGGCGGTTTTCGCGCTCGATCTCCGGCGCGGCATACTCCTCGACGACGCGCCCCACCTCCTTCAGCTTCACGGGGCGCCCCTGCGCGTTGTAGAGCGTGATGTTCTCGACATCCTCGACCCGCGTGCGGAACGGCTCGGCGTAGCGCACCACAATGTCGTATTCGTCGCCGTCCTCGCGGTATTTCGACGCCACCAGTCCGTCGATGCGGTTGCGCACGGCCTGCGAAGCCGTCGCACTGTTCATGCCGTAGTAGGCCAGCCGCTCGCGGTCGAAGACAACGTTGAACTCCGGGCGCAGGTCGTCGCGCGAGAGCTTCACGTCGCGCACCCCCTGCAGCCCCCGCATCCGCTCCTTCAGGTCGTTGGCAATGGCATTGGTCACCTCCATGTCGTAGCCGAAAACCTTGATGTCGACCGTCGCCGAACCGCTCATGTTGCCCATCGACCCGCCCGGCGTCACCGTATACTGACGCACCTCGGGGATGCCGTCCAGATCGCGGCGCAGCAGATCCGAAATCTCGTAGATCGACCGCTCGCGACCCTCGACGTCCGTCAGACGCAGGTTGTAGTTGATGATGTGCGACCCGGTGGTCTGCATCGCCGCGAAGGCGTCGTCCGACGAACTGGCTCCCGACGAGGCCGAAACCAGCACGATCTCCGGATAGCGCGCATAGATGATGCTGTCGATCTGACGCGCGATGCGCGCCGTGTAATCCACGGCGATGTTCTGCTCGAGTTCGACGGTCGCCGCAATGCGGTTGTTGTCCGACGGCGGGAAGAACTCCGTCGGCACCTGCGTCAGCAGCCCCAGCGACAGCACGAAGACCGACATCATCGAGACGACCGTGATCCGCCGGTGGTGGACCACCCAGTCGAGCGCCCGGGCATAGGCCCCGTCGAGCCACGCCAGGGCCCGGTCGATCGGTTTGTAGACGATGCCCAGCCCGCGGTAGTCATGCTGCCCGCCGTCGAGCTTGAGCAGGTAGGCCGACATCATCGGCGTCAGCGTGATGGCCGCCGTCGTCGAGACGCACACCACGATCGTGACGATCCATCCCAGCTCGCGGAACAGAATGCCCGCCATGCCCGGGATCATCGTCAGCGGCAGGAACACCGCCACAACCACCAGCGTCGTGGCGATGACCGACAGCCACACCTCGTTGGTGGCATAGATGGCCGCCTCCTTCGGATTCGAGCCCCGTTCGATGTGGGTGGTGATGTTCTCCAGCACCACGATGGCGTCGTCGACCACCATGCCGATGGCGATCGACAGCGACGAGAGCGAGATGATATTCAGCGTCGAACCCGTGGCAAAGAGGTAGATGAACGAACAGATCAGCGACACGGGAATCGTCATGCAGATGATGAAGGTGGCCCGCCAGCGCCCCAGGAAGATCATCACCACCAGCACCACGAAGATGAAGGCATACAAAACCGTCTCGGACAACGACCCGATGGCGTCGGTGATCTCCGTCGAGGCCTCGTAGATGAGCTCCATCTTCACATCCTTCGGCAGGCTGCGCTGGATCTCCGGCAGCCGCGACTCGATTTCGCGCACGATGCTCACCGTATTGGCCCCCGACTGCTTCTGGAACATCACCCGCACGCCCCGCTGACCGTTGACGCGTTCGTCCATGGTGGCCTTCTCCAGCGTATCGCGGATCTCGGCCACGTCCGAAAGCATCACCTTGCGTCCGCCGGCGTTCGACACCACGACGTTGCGCAGTTCGTCTGAAAGGCGGAATTCACCGTCGGCCTTGATATTGAACGTATTGTTGCCGATGTCGATCGTGCCGCTCGGGATGTTGACGTTCTCTGCGGCGATAATCTGCCCGAGCTGCTCGACCGTCAGGTTGTAGGCTTCGAGCTTCGTCGGGTCGACATTGATCTGCACCTCGCGCTCCGGGGCCCCGACCACCGAAACGGCCCCCACGCCGTCGACACGGTTCAGCACGTTGACCAGCTTGTCGTCCAGAATCTTGTTCAGCGCCGGATAGCTCTCCTCGGCCGTCACCGCCAGCATCATCACCGGGATCATCGAGGTCGAGAACTTGAAGATCGTCGGGTATTCGATCTCGTCGGGCAGCAGCGACTGCACGCGCGAAACCACATCGCGGATCTCGTTGGCACCCTCGTTCAGGTCCGAACCGTACTCGAACTCCACAGTGATCATCGAGACGTTGTCCTGCGACTTGGAGGTCAGCTTCTTGAGGTTGCTCACCGTATTGAGGTTGTCCTCCAGCACGCGCGTGATGTTGGTCTCGATCTCCGAGGCGTTGGCCCCGGGATAGAACGTGATGACCGAGATCTGCGGAATCTCGATCTCGGGATACTGGTCCACGGCCAGGTTCTTCAGCGAGAAGAGTCCGAAGACCATCACGCCGACGAAGAGCAGCACCGTCGATATCGGCTTGCGGACCGCACTTTCGTAGATCTTCATGGCCGGCAGCGTTTAGTCGTGTTTGATCTCCACCGGCGCGCCGTCGTAGAGCTTCGACAGCGCCGTCACGGCCACCTCTTCACCCGGTTCGACACCGCGCAGGATATCCACCCGGTCGCCGACCTGGCGTCCCACCTCCACGCTCCGCCGTTCGGCCAGCGTATCCCCCACGATGACGTACAGATAGCGTTCGGCCGAGCCCACCTGCTTCTGGACCGCCACGTCGGGGACCATCACCCCGGCCTTGCTGCCCATATCGAACGTCGTGCGGGCATACATGCCCGGGCGCAAGCGTCCCGCTGCGTTCGGGACCGTCACCTCCACGCGGAAGGTCCGCGTCGCGGCATCCAGCGCCGGGTAGATCAGCGAAACCCGCCCCGTGAACTCCTCCTCGGGGTAGATCTCCACGTGAAGCCCGACCTCCATGCCCACCTTCACCTGCGGATAGAACTGCTCCGAGATGTTGACCATCACCTTCAGCGGATCGATCTGCATGATATGCAGCACGGGCTGCTGCGCAAACAGATCGCCCGACTCGTAGTTGCGGGCCGTCACGACACCCGTAATCGGCGAATGAACCTCGATGTTCTTCTTCAGGTTGGCCACCACCTCGCGCTGCACGTCGAGCTGTGCCCGGGCCTGTTCGATCTGCTGTGCCGAGATACCCCCCGCCTCGTAGACCGGCAGCAGACGGTTGTAGTCGCTCTCGATGGTCTGCAGTTGCACCAGCTGCTGAGTATACTGCGTCGGATCGAGCGAAACGACCAGCTGTCCCTGGCGCACCGCATCGCCCACCTCGACCCAGATGCGGTCGATGTGCACGCCCGAGGCGGCCGGCGTAATGTCGTTCTCGCGGTAGGGCTCGATCTCCGAGGTGAACTCCTCCGTGAGGCGCACCGTCGCACTGTCGGCCGCCACGCTGCGTGTCAGCACCCGTTTCGTCTCCGTCTCAGGGGCCGAGCCCCGCTTGCCCGCGCAGCCGCCCGTGATGGCGGCCAGCGTCATGATCAGCAGAATCTTTCTCATATCGTTACATCGTCTTTTTTCATTCGCCTGTTCCCGGGAGTCTATTTCTGCGCACCCGGGGCCATCCTGAGGGCCTCCGGAGCCATTGCATGAGCCGTCCGGAACCTCCCCGAGGCCGTTTTCCGTCCCGGTCGGAGGGCCGTCACGGCTCGCGGCCGACGATTCGGTCGTATTCGGCCTTGGCCGAAAGGTAGTCGTAGATCGCCTGCGAAAAGTTCAGCTGCGCCTGCGTCTGGGCCAGCTGGGCGCTGTTCAGTTCGAGGATCGTCCCCGCCCCGGCCCGGTAGCGTGTATCCGAAATCCGGTAGGCCTTGCGCGCCTGTTCGACGGTCAGCTCCTGTGCGAACATCGTCTCGCGGGCCGTCAGCAGATCGTTCAGCGCCGAACGCACCTGCACATCCAGCTGCTGCCGCGCGTAGCTCCGCTGCAGGGTCACCTGCGCAATCTGGTTCTTCAGCTCGCGCGAGCGGTTCATCCGCGTCAGCCCCGCAAAGATCGGAACCGACAACTGCACCCCCACCGAGATCGGATGGGTCCAGAAATACCGCGAATCGTCTCCGTCGCCGAACCCCATGAAGGGCTCCATGTCGTTGCCCGTATAGGAGGCCGTGCCGAAGGCCGCCAGCGTCGGAAGCCGACCCGCATTGGCCGCCCGCAGCGAACGCCGCAACAACTCCTCCTGCAGTTCGAGCGACCGCAGGCTGCTGTTGTGCGACACGTCGTCCGTCAGACCGTCGGTCCCGGAGAGCACCTCGTCGCGCAGCGCGTCGAGCGTCCCCACCACCTCGATCTCCACCTGCTCGGGAATCGACAGGTACATCTTCAGCATCAGCTTGGCCAGTTTGATCGAATTCTCGGTCTGGAGAATCGTCGGCCGCAGGTTGCTCAACTGCACCTGGGCCGTCAGCAGGTCGTACTCCGAGGCCAGGCCGTGGTCGTACTGCACCTGCGTGTCGTCGACCGTGCGCTGCACCGTGGCCTCCGATTCGCGCAGCACCGCCAGCGACTGCTCGGCCAGCAGAATGTTGTAGAAGGCCTTGCGCACCTCGGCCACCAGGTCGATGCGCGACGAACGCGCCGTCTCGACCGCCGCGGCACGCTGCGTGTCGTTCATCTTCAGCGTCCGGTAGACCGTCGGCGCAAAGAGCGGCAGCGTCAGGTCGCCCTGCAGCGCAAAGGTGTTGTCGGCTCCGAACGACAGCCCGCCCCGCATCTCCGACTTGACGATCGCACGCGTGTAATTGCCCGAAGCCGAAAGCTGCGGCAGCAGCGACCCCCAGGTCTGACGCCGCACGTAGTCGTAGCGTTCGACCTCCATCTCCGCCACACGGACAGTCGGATTCTCGCTCAGGGCCAGCTCCAACGCCTCGCGAAGCGTCAGACGCATCTGCGCCTCAGCCCCCGCAATGCCCGTCACGAAGCCGAGCAGCAACACGAAAATGCGGTAAAAAGTCTTTTTCATCTTGTCGCGATGTTTTCCATGAATCATACGGAGGCTTCATCGGTCCGGTCCGGCCGGATCGTAGCGTTTGCGGTAGTCATCGATCAGCCGGGCCCCCTCGGGCGTCGAGATGCCCCGGAAGAAATTGCTGACAATCTGCACAAAGGCCTCGCGTTCGCTCATCCCTTCGGGCAGCAGCAGATCCTTGCGGTCCGTAATGGCCGAAGCCGTGTAATAGAGGACCGAAATGGCCAGATCGATGTGGATCGTTGCAACAAACAGGCCATCGGCGATCCCCTGCTCGAGCATCCGACGCAAATCGCGCCGGCTCTTTGCCGAGCCTTCGCGCAGCAGCCGCTCGTGGACCGTCGGGTAGAACTTCCGCAGATTGCCCTGCAGCCGCTGCACGGCCTCCGAATCGGCCATCACGCAGTTCAGCACCCGAAACATCGCCTCCAGCACGTTGCTTGCTCCGGCGCTGACCCGTTCGCGTTCGAGGCGTTTGCTCTCGAAATAGTGCTCCATAGCCAGATAAAGCAGGCTCTCCTTGTCGCCGAAAAGTTCGTAGAGCGTACGTTTCGATACGCCCAACTGGCGCGCAATGTCGTCCATCCGCACCGACTTGATCCCCTCCGAGACGAACATCTGCATCGCCTCGCGGACGATTCGTTCCTTCTGGTCCATGGTATTGAGTGTTGTGTGTCGAGTACAAAAATAAAAAATAAACCGGAAAAACCAAAAAAGTTTTCCGGTTTATTGCAGGAAAGTCTCCCGCAGGGATGAAAGACTCCGCGGAGGTCATAATCGCGCGGAGTCTTTCGTATCAGAGAACAGCCATCAGGCCGCCGTGGCGTTTTCCAGCTTGCGCATGATCGAGAAGATGAAGAGCGCAGAAAGCAGGCACAGCACGATCAGTACGCTCCAGACCATCCACAGCGCCATGCCGCTGCCCCACAGGTAGCCGATCAGCGACGTGGCGTAGTTGCCGATGGCCGTGGCGGCGAACCAGCAGCCCATCATCATGCCCTTGTACTTCGGGGGAGCCACCTTCGAGACGAACGAAATACCCATCGGCGAGAGCAGCAGCTCGGCGAACGTCAGCACCAGATAGGTCGAGATCAGCCAGTTCTGCGACACGAACTGATCGCTCGCTCCGGCGGCCTTCACCTCGGCCGGCGACATCAGCCCCACCGAACCGATCGTCAGAATCAGGAAGCCCACGGCGGCGATGATCATACCCATACCGATCTTGCGCGGGGCCGAAGGCTCCTTGCCCTTGCGGGCCAGCGCCGTGAAGATGGCCACCGAAATGGGTGTCAGACCCACCACGTAGAAGGGGTTGAACTGCTGGAACTCCTGCGGCAGGATGTGTACCGGATCGGGCGTCAGCGTATAGCGGTAGATCAGCACGCCGACGGCCACAACCACTGCGGCGGCCGAGATCAGCTTGCCACGGCCCTTTTCCGACTGGAAGAAGCCCACGATGCCGTAGACGCCCACCAGCACCAGCACCAGATTGAAGATATCGAAGCCCATGCGCGTAATGCCCGTGGCCTCGGAGGTCGTGTAGTCACGCGCGAAAAAGGTCATCGTCGAACCGTTCTGGTGGAAGGCCATCCAGAAGAAGATCACCACGGCGAAGACGAGCATCAGCGCCGTGATGCGCGACTTGGTCTGGGCGGGGGTCAGCTCGGCGGCCTTCACGCCGGAGGTGGAGGCGGCGGCAGCCTGCTGCTTGGCCGTCACGTCGGCATGCTTGAACGTCTTGCGGAAACCCACGTAGATCAGGTAGGAGATCACCAGCGAGATGCAGGCCACGCCGAAGCCCATGTTGTAGGCCGTCGAGAGCTTCTCGATGTAGTGCTGCGAGAACTCGCCCAGATCGGTGATCGTCGTGCTCATCGAGGCGGCCAGCTCCTGCAGCTTGGCCAGCGGTTCGGCCGGCATCTGATTGCCCAGTTCGAGATACTGGTGGGCCAGGGCCGGGATCTGTCCGTTGTAGACCAGACCGTCCTGGGCCAGGAAGTGGTTGGTGATCCACTTGGCCATGCCCGGGGCGAACATGGCGCCGATGTTGATGGCCATATAGAAGATCGAGAAGGCGTTGTCCCGCTTGGCCTGGTAGGCCGGATCGTCGTAGAGGTTACCGACCAGCACCTGGAGGTTACCCTTGAAGAGGCCCGTGCCGCAGGCGATCAGCGCCAGCGCGCCGAACATCATCGCCTGTCCCGCAAAGCCCGTCCCCGTCGGAATCGACAGCAGCGCATAGCCCGCAAACATGACGAAGATTCCCAGCGTGACCATCTTCCCGAAGCCGAACCGGTCGGCCAGAATGCCGCCGAAGAAGGGCATGAAGTAGACCGCAGCCAGGAAAATGCCGTAGATCTGGGTCGTAACCGCCTCGGTGTAACCGAATTTTGCCTGCAGAAACAGCGTAAAGATCGCAAGCATGGTGTAGTAGCCGAAGCGCTCGCCCGTGTTGGCCAGCGAGAGGGCATACAAACCTTTGGGTTGTCCTTTGAACATAATTGATTTTTGGTTTTTAGGGTGATTCGTTTTTTGTTTGACGACAAATTTAGAAATTTTTTCGAGATTTCAGAAGCACACAGGTTACCTTCCGATAAAAATATGGCCCCGGAATCGAATTTTTTTCGGTCGTTCCGGCTCCGTTTTGAAAAACAAAAGCCTCTTCCGGACAAAAAACTCGCCGATCGGAAATGGCCCGCTCCCGATTTTTTTGTATATTTGTTAAAAAGATCCCCCTATGGAAAAGATGGACAACACGCATGAAAGGCTCCCGATCGTCGAACGCGACGAGTGGCTACGGCCCGTCGAGGAGCAGATCAACCGCCGACACGAACGCTACCTGGCCAAAATGGAGGAGATCCGCAGCTCGGCCGGTTCGATCGTCGACTATGCCAACGGCTACCGCTACTTCGGCTGGCAGTGGGACGAGACGCTCGACGGATGGTGGCTGCGCGAATGGCTGCCCGGCGCGCAGGATGTCTACGTCTTCGGCGACTTCAACAACTGGCAGCGTACCGAAATCCGCATGCACCGCGACGCCGCAGGGGTCTGGAGCGCCTTCTTTCCCGCCGCCATGTACCGCGACCGCCTCACCCACGGCTCGCTCTACAAGATCCATGTCCACGGCGACAACGGCTGGCTGGACCGTATCCCGGCCTATGCCCGCCGCGTGGTGCAGGACGATGCGACGAAAAACTACACCGCCCAGTTCTGGCAGCCGGCCGAACCCTTCGACTGGCAGGGCGACGCTTTCGACGCCTCGAAACTGGGCAATCTGCTCATCTACGAGGCCCATGTCGGCATGGCCCAGGAGCGCGAAGGGGTCGGAACCTACCGCGAATTCACCGAACGGATCCTCCCGATCATCAAGCGCGACGGATACAACGCCGTCCAGTTGATGGCCATCGCCGAACACCCCTACTACGGATCGTTCGGCTACCACGTCTCGAGCTTCTTCGCCCCCACGTCGCGATGCGGGACCCCCGAGGAGCTGAAGGAGCTGATCCGCCGCGCCCACGAAATGGGACTGGCCGTCATCATGGACCTCGTCCACGCCCACTACGTCAAGAACCTCAACGAGGGGATCAACGAACTCGACGGCTCCGACCACCTCTATTCGCTGCCCGGCGAGGCCGGAAACCAACCCTACTGGGATTCGAAACTCTTCGACTACGGCAAGGGCGAAGTCCAGCATTTCCTGCTGTCGAACGTCAAATATTGGCTCGACGAGTTCCACTTCGACGGATTCCGCTTCGACGGCGTCACCTCGATGATCTACCACCACCACGGCTACGTGACCTTCGATTCGCGCGACCGATACTTCGATGCCGGCGTCAACGAGGATGCCATCACCTACCTCACGCTGGCCAACCGCCTGATCCACGAATTCCGCCCCGCGGCCGTCACCATCGCCGAGGACGTGAGCGGAATGCCCGGCATGTGCATCCCGATCGACGACGGCGGAATCGGATTCGACTACCGCCTCGGAATGGCCATCCCCGACTTCTGGATCAAGCTGCTCAAGGATATTCCCGACGAGGAGTGGAACATCTGGGAGATGTGGTCGGTGATGACCGACCGTCTGCCCGAGGTCAAGACCGTCGCCTATGCCGAATCGCACGACCAGGCCCTCGTGGGCGACAAGACCATCGCCTTCCGCCTGATGGACAAGGAGATGTACTTCCACATGGACCGCGCCTCGCAGAACCTGATCATCGACCGCGGCATGGCCCTCCACATGATGATCCGCCTGATGACCATCTCCACCGGCGGACAGGCCTACCTCAACTTCATGGGCAACGAGTTCGGACACCCCGAATGGATCGACTTCCCGCGCGAAGGTAACGGCTGGAGCTATGCCCATGCACGGCGGCAGTGGTCGCTCGCCCGAAACCGGCTGCTGCGATACTCCTGGCTGGGCGACTTCGACCGGGCGATGATCCGCCTGGTGAAGAAGTACAAGGTCCTCGCGGACGGATACCCGTGGAATCTGCTCATGGACGAACACAACAAGACGATGGTCTTCTCGCACGGACGGCTGCTGTTCGTCTTCAACTGGCACCCTACGGCCTCGATCCCCGACTACGAACTGCCGGTGCAGGGGCCGGGCAAGTACGTCCCGATCCTTTCGACCGACGAACGCCGATTCGGCGGACCGGAGCGCCAGTCGATGGACTCGGAACACTTCTCGTTCAACGTCCCGGGCGACGACGGCAAGGAGTACCCCCGCATCCGCATCTACAACACCTCGCGCACCGCAACGGTCTATCTGCGCAAGCGATAGCCGCCCGCAGGCCATGCCTCCGCAGCCGGTCTCCGCAGCGAGCCATCCACGCAGCGGGAACCGCCGGCCTGCCCCGCATCCGCACCCGAAGCCGTGGAGCGGATTCCGGAGCATTCGCCGCACAGCAACCGATCACCGGCTAAAAACGACGGGCTCCCATACGAAAACCGGCGACCCGAAAAGGTCGCCGGTTTTCGTATCACGCGCACGGCAACAGACACCGAAGTCTGTCAGCCGCACACCGTCAGCCACAGGGCCGAGGCCGCTACTTCACCGTCAGTTCACGCACCACGGCCAGCGCCTTGTCGTAATCGGGCTCATGCGTCACCTCGGGGACATACTCCACGTAGCGCACGCGGTCGTCGCGGTCGACCACCACCACGCCCCGCGCCAGCAGCCGAAGCCCCTCCAGCACGAAACCGTACTTCATGCCGAAATCCAGATCGCGGTAGTCCGACAGGACATGAACCCGGTCGATCCCTTCGGCCGCGCAGAAGCGCTTCTGGGCAAAGGGCAGGTCGACCGAGATCGAAAGCACCACCACGTCGTCGCCCAGTTTCGAGGCTTCGCGGTTGAAACGAATGTTCTGCAACGAGCAAACCGGTGTATCCACCGACGGAAAGATGCTGTAAACGCGCACCTTGCCGCTGAACTGCGTCGAAGCGACCGGTTGCAGCGAACCGTCCGTCAACGTAAACGACGGGGCCTTCTCCCCCGCTTCGCAATGACGGCCCGCCAACTTCACGGGCTTGCCGCCGAATGTTACTTCATACTCCATAACCTGTTGTTTCATTTGTTTGGTAATCTCAGCAAATCCGGTGCCGCAACGGTCCGTCCGCCCGGCGCCGGATCGATCTATCCGGCCGTCGTGATGCGACGCACGGCCTCGGCCACCCGCGCATAGAGATCCTGAAGATCGAGCCCCGCGATGCGACGCCCCTCGACGACGATCCGCCCGTCGACGACCACCGTATCGACATCCGCCGCCTTGCCGCAATAGACCAGATTCGAAACCACATCGTGGACAGGCTGCAGATGCGGTTTCTGCAGGTCGACGACGATCAGGTCGGCCAGCGCCCCCTCGCGCAGCACACCCAGCTCGCCGTCGGCATAGCCCATGGCCCGGGCCCCGTTGGCCGTCGCCATGCGCAGCGCCTCCCAGGCCGGAAGAGCCGTCGGATCGCCCGTGGCGGATTTCTGCAGGAAGCTCGCCGTACGCAGCTCCTCCCACAGGTCCAGATCGTTGTTCGAACAGGTGCCGTCCGTAGCCACCGTCACCAGAACGCCCGCATGGCGCATCGCCTCGACGGGAGCCACACCGCTCGAGATCTTCATGTTGCTCTGCGGGTTATGCGACACGACCACGCCGCGTGCCGCCAGCGTCGCCATGTCGGAATCCGTGACATGGACGCAGTGGGCTCCGATCACGTGCGGCCCGAGCATTCCGAGGGCATCGAGGTGCTCGACCGGCGTACAGCCGTAACGCTCGCGCACGATGCGGATCTCGTCACGCGTCTCGGCAATGTGGGTCATCATCCCCAGCCCCAGCCGTTCGGCCAGTTCGCGCCCCCGAACGAGGTTCTCGGGCGAAACCGTATAGGGCGAATGGGGTGCCACGGCAATCCGCACGCGGCCGCTTCCCGCCGCCGTCCGCGCAACGGCCCGCTCCACCTGCGGAAAGACCTCCTCGATGTTCGAATCGAAGTAGTTGCAGCCCAGCACCGCCCGGATGCCCAGTCGTTCGGCCACCTCGACGCAGCGGTCCTGATCGTAGTACATGTCGACGAACGACGTCACTCCTCCGAGCAGCATCTCGACGATGCCGAGCGTCATGCCCAACGCCACCTCGTCGGGGGTCTGGCGCGATTCGAAGGGCCAGATATAGTCGTTGAGCCACGACATGAGCGAGATGTCGTCGGCATAGCTGCGCTGGAGCGTCATCGCGGCGTGGCAGTGCGTGTTGATCAGTCCCGGCATGAGCAGTTTGCCGCGGCAGTCGATCTCGCGTAACGAAGGATGCGCCGCCCGGAAGGCCGACGCTGCGTCGGCCGACGTCGTAAGCAGCGTCAGACGGTTCCCCTCGACACCCGCCCAGCCCGTAAACGTGCGGGGCGAATCGGCCGAAGAGGTCATCGGAAGAATCGTGGCGTTGGAAAAGAGTAAGGCCATGAATTGCAGTGTGTTTATTTGTTTTTCACTTTCGGGTGTCCGTTGCGGCTCTGCGGCGCGTCGGCCTCGTCGAGCGAATTGCCCTGAACGGTCAGAATGTCGCGTCCGTCGACCGAATTGGAGTAGATCTGGACCACCTTGTTGAAGGCTCCCGGTTCGCTCTTGTGCGGCTGGTAGATGATGCGGATCACCCCCGAATCGGCCGGCGCCACCGGACGCTTCGAGAACGAGGCCCGTATGCACGAACACGACGTGATGACACGCACCAGCACCAGCGGCCGGTCGCCGTCGTTCACGAAGCGGAACTCGTGCATCAGATCGCCGCCCCGGCGCGGCACGTCGCCGAAATTCCACGACGTCTCCTCCAGACGCAGATGGGCGCCCTCTTCTTCCGGCGCCTCCCGACCCGCACGGGCCGGATCGGCCGCGTAGGCCCCCGTCATGAGAAGGCTCCCGAGCAGCATCAGCAACAATTGTTTCATCGTTTCTTTATCGTCAATTGAGTTTGAATACATAGGTGATCGTGCCGCCCTGGACCGCCGCCCGGCTCTCCGTGAAGCGAGCCTTGAGGGCCGCCTGGCGCGCCGCGGCGATCAATTCGGGAGCATCCGTCGTCGAACCCACCGGTTCGTACGAGGCGCCCGTCACATGGCCGCGCGCATCCACCGTCACGCGGATGACCACCTTGCCGCTCTTGCCGCCCGGATACGACGGCAGCGGCAGCGCACCCACCAGACCGCGGCCCTGAAGCCCCTTGTCGAGCTGGTCGAGACCGTCGGGATTCAGTCCGGGGCCCTTGCCCGAGGCCTTGTCCTCGCCCTCGGGAGCCCGCGGATTACCCGTCTGGTCGGGTTCGTCGGCCCCGCCGCGGTTCATCTTGAAGAGCGCCCGCGGATTCGGGGTCTGCGTCACCTCGTCCTTGCCCGCGGCCTGAGCCACCTGCTCCACCGGGGCCGCTTCGTCGTGTACGCGCGGCTCCGTGGCCACCTTCACCGGCGGACGCGGCGGCTCGACCTCCACTGGCTCCGTGAAGTCCACCAGAATCGTCTCCCCCGGCTTCTCCAGCGCCGGCGTGAAGTCGAACCGCACCAGTGCAAACGAACCTGCCAGCAGAATGCCGTAGGCCGCCGCCGCTGCGATGGCCCACCGTCGCGGAGACCTGTTATCGGGATCATAATAATACATAGGTCTTGTCTTAATACCCCGGCAGGCCCGCTCAACGCGGTGTCGTTGCCAGGATCAGCTTGTAGTTGTTGTCCTTGGCGATGTTCATCACCTTGACCACCTCGTCGACGGCCACCGTCTTGTCACAGTGCAGCGACACGGTGGCATCCTGCTGTCCGTCGAGGCGCGTCTTCAGGGCCCGTTCCACCCCGTCGATCGAACCCACCTCGTCGAGCTCCACGTAGTAGCGGTAGTGACCGTTGCCGACATCCTGCACCGAAACCGTCGTCATCGCCTTGTCCTTCAGCTGGTTCGAACTCTTCGGCAGCATCAGTTTCAGGGCATTGGGGTTGATCAGCGTCGTGGCGATCAGCAGAAACAGCAGCAAGAGGAACATCAGGTCGGTCATCGACGAGGCCGAGAACGATTTATCGACTTTCGATCCGTGTTTGATTGCCATGGCCGTCTATTTTTGAACGGGTTGATTCAGGATGTCCATGAAGGCGATCGAGTTGGCCTCCATCTGGAAGACGAGCTTCTCGATGCGCGCCACCAGGTAGTTGTAGCCGAAGTAGGCCGGGATGCCGACGATCAGACCGCCCACCGTGGTCACCATGGCCACGTACATGCCGCTGGCCAGCAGTGCCAGGTCGACCGTTCCGCCCGCCGCCGACATGTCCATGAAGGTCTGCACCATGCCGAGCACCGTACCCAGGAAGCCCAGCATCGGCGCTCCGCCGGCGATCGTCGCCAGGAACGGAAGACCGTTCTCGAGCTTCGAAACCTCGAGGTTGGCCACATTCTCGATGGCCGTCTGCACGTCGCTCATCGGGCGGCCGATGCGCTCGATACCCTTCTCGATCATGCGGGCGATCGGCGTGTCGGTCTTCTTGCAAAGGTTCACCGCCGTCGAGATCTTGCCGTCGGAGATGTAGTCGCGGATGCGGTTCATGAAGTTCATGTCCAGCACCGAAGCCTTGCGGATGGCCAGGAAGCGCTCCACGAAGATGAAGATCGTCACACCGCCCAGCAACAGCAGCGGCCACATCAGCCAGCCGCCCTTGGTGAACAACTCCCACAAACCCATCCGGGTCTCCTCACTTACGGCCACCGCCTCGGCAGCCTGCAAAAATGTTGTCATAGCGTTTTTTGTATAAATTTAGTGTTTTTGTTTATGAATTGCCTTTTCTCGAGTTGTTTTGACGGAGGTCCGCTTTGCCGGAGCCTCACCCGCCGGATCGGGGTCCACCACCGGATCCGACTCCACGATCGGTTCCGGCTCCACGATCGGTTCCGACTCCACGATCGGTTCCGACGGCGCTGCGGTCCCTGTCTCCGGCTCGGTCTCCACAAAGGGATCCAGTCCCTCGGCCGCTTCGCGTGCCTGGCGTTGAGCCGCCTCACGCTCCTCCTTCTCCGCCAGACGCGCCGTACGCCGGGCCACCCGCCGCGCCTTGCGCCGTTTGTTCGTGAAACGGTCGCTGATCCGGTCGCGCAGATCCCGCAGATTGTCGAAATCCTCTTTGAAATAGACGCCCATACCGGTCTCCTGCAGACCCTGGTTCTCGTCGAAACGGTCGATCGTCTGCGTGAAGGCCTTCAGCTTGAGCGTCCCGGCGCGGTCGATCAGGTAGGTGATGTAGGCCTCGCCCATGAAGTTCGACATCGTATTGTTGTTCACCGCCTGCTTGTTGTCGATCAGGTAGTTGCCCTCCACCTCGACGAACAGCCGGTTGTTGATCAGGCTCTTCGACAGGCCGAAGTCCACCTCGTCGCTCGTCAGTTCGGACTTGGGACGGTAGCGGATCACCACGTTGTAGTCCGACGACGAGAGCCAGTTGCTGACCATGTTCGAGACAAACTCCATACCCGTGGCCGCCGACACCGAGCTGCCGATATTCGACGACGACTGCGACGTATTCTCCGACATGAAGCTGTTGAACAGCAGCAGGTAGAGGAACTGCGTGTCGACCGTTTCGGGCGTCGACAGCGCACTGGCCACCACGGCCGCCGTCTCGGGATCCGACCCCGGGACCCGCACGTCGAACAGAATGCTCGGATTCGAGAGCAGATCCCCCAGATGGATCACGCACTCGACCGGCACCGAACGGTCTCCGCCCAGATTCTCCGACGTGCCCTGCAGCAGCGGCTGCAGCGACGCCTTGACCTTGTAGACGGCATCGATATCCAGCAGCGCGTCCATCGGCGAACCCGTCCACTGGATCGACGAACCGTTCTCGATCGTGAAGCGCTTGTTGATGATCTGCTGCAGCGACAGAAGGAACGTTCCCTCCTCGATCGTATAGTCGCCGTTGATCATGAAGACGTTGTCGCGGGGGTTGATCTCCAGATTGAGCGTCCCCTGGCCGCGCCCCTTGACCGTATTGCCCGCCACGTCGAGCTCCATCTCCACGTTGGGACGCACGTCGAGCGCCATGTTGATGTTCATGCTGCTGCCGGCGTTGTATTCCGGACGGTGGCGCCGTTCGAACATCAGTTTGCGCCGCGCCACGGCATCCAGCGTGTCGATCTTGCGCGGCTGCACGAAGACCACGAAATCGGCACTCGAAATGTTCGACTTGCTCGACAGCGGCATCACGAACGTCGAATTCTCGTCGGTCGACGCCGCAATCTCCATGTCGACCGAACCCTTGTCACCCGTTATGCGGGCCATGCCCGTGGCGTAGACCCGCCCGTGGAAGAGGTCGTTGTCCTCGGCCGTCGTATTGAGGACGAGCATCTGCTGCGGTGCCACGCGCACGTCGTAGGAGATGTTCGAGAGGTGCTGCAGGTTCAGATCGAAATCGAAGCGTCCGCGGTGGCCCTGCGGATCGTAGACCGGGACGTTCGCCGCCTGGAAGCGGTTGTTGCGCACCGTGAGCAGCGCTTCGGGCATCGTGTAGCTCACCCGCGTGAAGTCGACCGTCGTGCGGAGCCCCGACACGCGGATCTCTCCCCCCAGATCGGCCGCACGCCCCTGTCCCTGGAAGACCAGATCGGCCGACGCAAGCCCCTCGGTCGAGGAGATCACCCCCGAAAGAATCGGATCCAACAGCCCCATGTCGAGGCTGTCGACCCGCATCCGCGCATAGTAGCGGTTGCGCATCGGGGCATAGAAACCCCGGATCAGCGTATCGCGCTTCAGGCGGTTGGTGACCGTCACGCCGGCGCGGTTCTGGGCAAAATCCCAGCGCGAGGAGAGGCGCAGGGGTGGAGCCGCAATGTCGTTCACCGCCACGCTGTCGAGCCGGATGTCGGCCGTCACCTCCGCGCCGCGCAGCACCGACTTCATCGTCGCCGAACCGTTCGTGAGCCCCTCGATGTAGTAGCCCATGCGTTCGGCGACCTGCGTGAAGGGCGACAGGTCGAAGTTCCGCAGCGAAAGGGTCAGCGAATCGTCGCGGCTGCGCGAAGCCACGCCGTCGAGCAGCAGCTCCTGCTGGTTGTTCATCACGGAGAAGTGGTCGATACGCACGCGGGCCGTATCGAGCAGGATGCGGCGGGCGAAGATCTGCCACGTCTTGTCGCCGCGCGTAATGTGCGAAGGTTGGATGTGGAGCTCGACGACCCGGCCGTCGGGACCGTTCTCGTCGACCACTCCGGCGCGGAAGCCCACCAGTCCCGACGCCCGCCGCGCCGTATCGGTGAAGCCGGCCGAGAGCTGCACGCGCCCCTGCTTGGCACCGCCCGTGAGCGACAGCCGCGGCAGGTGCAGAATCCCCGCATAGAGATCCTCGGCCGAGGCGTAGACCTCAAGCGAGTCGCCGCGGTTCGAGGCGTTGACCGACAGTCGCGTGGCCAGCATCCGCCGCCGCTCGATGTACTCGGACGAAGCCTTGAGCGAAAGCTGGTCGCTGGCCGGATTGAAGAGCAGCTGCAGCGACGAACCGTCGGCAATCTGAAGTCCCGCCGCCACGGCATCGGCTATGGGATTGAAGTTGCGGATGTTGACCGACAGCAGCGAATAGTCGTTGGCCACGGCGGTCTTGCGGTCCGTGCGGTTGATTTCGGGTTCGGCACGCCCCAGAATCGGGAGGTAGCGCCACGCGCTGCGCCGCAGGTATTCGAAGACCGTGCGATAGCTCGTCTTCGAACGGAACGTCGCGTCGGCAAAGTCCGAACGCAGCTCGACGAACTTGCTCTGGGCCGAATTCTCGCCCCGGACGTTGATCTGTGAAGCGGTGATCTGCTTGTCGTTGTAGCGGTAGAGGGCGTCGGAGATACGGATCGAACCGTTCAGGTCGTCGAGCGACCGTCCGCTGGCATTGGCCACCAGAAAGGCCGAAAGCTGCGACACCGAATCGCGGCGGTTGATATGGAGCCGTGCCAGGTCGGCCCGGTTCAGATCCAGCGTGAAGTCGTAGCGCGGCACCGAATCGTTGAGATCGACCTTGCCGAAGAAATTGAAGTCGAGATTCGGATCGCGGGCCGTGATCCGGCCGTCGAACTCGCGGTTGCGCAGGCGTCCGTCGAGCCGCAGCGAATCGTAGACGTAGCCGTTGAAGCCCAGGTCGGAGACCTCGCCCACGATGTTGGCATCGGCCACACCGCGGCCGATCATGCCGTCGATGCGGGCCGTGAGCGAAGCTTCGCCCAGCAGATCTCGCCGGTCGAGCAGGTCCCCCAGGCGGAACCGCCGGGTCTCGATCCGTCCGCGGATCGAACTCAATCCCCGGCGCAGCGGGGCCATCGTCACGTTGCAGGTCACGTTGCCGAGCCGGGTGGCGGCACCCAGGTGCGTGTCGAACGAGGAGAGCCGCCCCGTAAAGCGTCCCGTCAGATCGATCCGTCCCGTATGGCGGGCCAGGTCGGTCACCTGTTCCGGAAGGCGGCTGCCCGTGATGGCAAGAGCCAGACCGTCGAGCGCCCCGGCCGTCGAATGCAGGCGCGAAAGTGTCACGTCGAAGTGCGTATCCCGGATCTCGGGGAGCCCCCGCACGGCCAGATCGGCCGCCAGCTGGGTCCGTTCGTCGATCGTCAGGCTGCGGATCCGCCCCGTGAAGTCGGCCACCTCGCCCGTAAACTCCAGATCGGCATCGGTGAAGGTCAGGTGCCAGTCGCGCAGCGAGGGGGCGAAGCAGGCGATGTCGTCGGTCGAGATCTTCGAATCGCGTACGGCGGCGTCGATGCGCACCGTCTGGACGAAATCCCGGTACTCGTCCCACGAATTGCCCACCAGCGAGATGTAGGGCAGGCGGATGTCCGACTGCCGGGTGAGGATCTCGGCGTCCTGAAATCCCAGACAGCCCTGCGACATGTAGAAGCGGCCCGAGAAGCGTTCCAGCTCGAAGCCGCTCCGTTCGCGCGCCGCAAGACGCTCGATCGAGGTATAGATGGCCTGTCCGTCGATGGTGAAGTCCTCGACGAAGGCCCGCATGTCGTAGAGATGCATGTGCGAGAAGTCGATGCCGTAGTCCGGATCGCGGCGGTCGAGGCGCTCCAGACAGAGCTCCATGCCGTCGATCGAGGCCTTGCGCAGCGTCAGGCGGAAGTTGCCCTTCTTTTCGCGGTCGGGATTCGAGATGCGGTCGACGATCTGCTTGATGTTCATCTCGCCCGAGGGCGTCTGCCGCAGATAGAGCCGGGCATCGGCAATCTCGCCGCGGCTGAACTCCAGCCCTCCGCCCAGGATGCCGAAGCGGGTGACGTAGGCATCGAGGTGCCCGACATAGAGCAGCGTATCGCGCTGGTAATCCTCGACATAGAACCCGTCGACGCGGATCTTCGAAAAGAGCCCGATGTCGACCCTGCCGATCGAAACGGTGGTCTCCAGACGCCGCGAAACCATCGCCGTCAGCCGGTCCACGACGTAATTCTGCACCGAACGGATGTCCAGCAGCAGCGACAGCCCCATGGGAAGAATTATCAGCAACAGAACCGCCGCCGAGAACACCATTCCCAATATTTTTATACCTTTGCGCATCGGAACACCGTTATAACTGGCAAAGTTAGCGAAAAAGTTAAAATAACAGCGAAAAACCGGATGGATATTACAATTCTCGGCATCGAATCCTCGTGCGACGACACCTCGGCAGCCGTCCTGCGCAACAACGTCCTGCTCTCGAACGTCATCGCCTCGCAGGCCGTACACATGAAATACGGCGGCGTCATCCCCGAACTGGCCTCACGCGCCCATCAGCAGAACATCATCCCCGTGGTGGACACCGCCCTGCGCGATGCCGGCCTCACGGCCTCGGACATCGACGCCATCGCCTTCACACGCGGCCCCGGTCTGCTCGGATCGCTCCTCGTGGGCGTCTCGTTCACCAAGGGGCTCTCCATCGCCCGCAACATCCCGATGGTCGAGGTCAACCACCTCCAGGGGCACATCCTCTCCCACTTCATCGACCTCCCGGACCGCCAGCTGCCCCATCCCGACTTTCCGTTCCTGTGTCTGCTCGTCAGCGGCGGCCACACCCAGATCGTCCGCGTCGACTCGCCCCTCGAAATGAAGATCATCGGCACGACCATCGACGATGCCGCCGGCGAGGCTTTCGACAAGTGCGCCAAGGTCATGGGACTCCCCTACCCGGGCGGCCCGGTGATCGACCGGCTGGCCAAGGAGGGAAATCCCAAGGCGTTCCGCTTCGCCCATCCCCATGTCGACGGCTACGACTACTCGTTCTCCGGTCTGAAGACCTCGTTCCTCTACACGCTGCGCGACGCCGTGGCCCAGGACCCCGACTTCATCGAGCGCAACAAGGCCGATCTGTGCGCCTCGCTGCAGGCAACCGTCGTCGAAATCCTGCTCGACAAGCTGATCCGCGCCTCGAAGGAGACGGGCATACGCGACATCGCCATCGGCGGCGGCGTCTCGGCCAACTCCGGACTGCGCAACGGCATCGTCGAAACCGGACGGCGCCGCGGCTGGCGGACCTTCATCCCCGAGTTCAAGTTCACGACCGACAACGCCGCCATGATCGCCATGGCCGGTTACTTCCACTACCGCAAGGGAGAATTCGCCTCGCTCGACGTTTCGCCCGTGGCCCGGCTCGAAGACCTCTAAAAGACACACATTCTCAAGTATTTATAACATGAAATTCAAACTCCTTCAGCGGGCTGCAGCCAGCCTGCCGATTCTTTTTGCGCTGCTCTTCGGCGCCGCCTGCAACGCGGACAACGACAACGCCTCATCCGACGGCAACCCGACGGAAACACTGACCGTCACCCCCGAACGACTCGTGCTGGGCGCCGAAAGCGGCGCCTCGGCCGAAATCACCCTCACCACCACAGCCTCATGGAACGCCGAGATCTCGGGCGAAGGATTCACACTCGACGCAACCTCGGGCCACGGTTCCGCCACCCTGCACGTCAGTGCCACGACGGCCAGCCCGAACAGCGATGAACGTACCCTGGGACAGATCGCCTTCACGGCCCCGGGTGTCGAGGGTTCGCAGACCGTCACCGTCGTCCAGCAGGGGGCTCAGCCCGAACCGCTGCCCGAGACCGAAGTCGTCACGCTGGACTTCGCCCGCGGTCCCGAAATCGCCTCGCCGGCCCTGCCCGCCACCTCAGACTCGGCCCTCACCGGCCGCCATGAATACACGATCGACGGCCGCACGTTCGTACTCTTCGCCGATGCCGACTTCCGGGGCAAGTTCTTCTGGAACGACCAGTCGCAGTACAGCTCCAACATTCCGGAACCGAACAAGGCCCTCTATTTCAGCAAGGAGGGTGCCTACATCGAATTCCCGGCCGTCGACGGCAAGGTCCTCGCAGAGATCGAATACGTCTTCTCGACGGCGGCCGGCGATCTGCCGGACTTCGACATCCAGACGACCGGCGGCGACAGCATGGATCACTCGCTCGACTATGCCGATGACGGCTTGAGCATGATCTTCACGCTCCTCTCGCCCTCGCTGAACACCCCCTGCCGGCTCACGATCCTCAACGGCAAAAACGCCCAGCCGGCCCGTCTGGTGCTGACCTATCGCGTGCCGCAGCTGTAGCCCATCAGGCCCGCACGTTACCGCGTTCCGCTTCCCAATCGGAGGCGGAACGTTTTTTTGCCCCCAAAGTCCGGCGCCGCAATATTCGAAAAAAAACGCACAATCTATTGCATAATTTCCTGCAATTCATTAATTTTGAGTTACACTTTTACGCGGTATTCAAATCCCAAAAATCATAAGCCATGTTGAAAAAGTTCCTTTGCTGCGCCTTGTTCGCAATTGCTTCGTGCCCGT
This sequence comes from uncultured Alistipes sp., assembly GCA_944321945.1. Lineage (GTDB taxonomy): Bacteria > Bacteroidota > Bacteroidia > Bacteroidales > Rikenellaceae > Alistipes. The sequence goes on along the minus strand of CALUNE010000002.1, from coordinate 10,557 downwards.
TCGTCTCCGCTCAGGACAAGGGTGAAATGTATGTCGGCGGCATACTCGGTGTCTCCACCTCCTCGTTCGGCGCCGACGACACCTCCATCTCGAACACCTATTTCCGCTTTGCTCCGGAATTCGGATACTTCGTCCGCGACAACCTCCGCGTGGGCGGTCTGCTCGGATACAGCATCGCCCCGCTCGAGGGTCGGACCACCCACACACTCACCATCGGCCCCAATGTAGCCTATTACGTGAAAGTCTGCGACCGGATTTACTACGTGCCGGAAATCGGTCTGGGATTCGCGTATGCCTCCTTCGACGGAATCTCCGGTTACGGCCTCGCCACCGAATTCAAGTTCGGCGCATTCGAATACCGCCACTCCGAAAAATGGAGCCTCTCGCTGAATCTCATGTCGCTCGACTACACGACCCTGTCGTTCTCGGGTGAAAATGCGACCAGCAACGAAGTCAACTTCCAACTCGGAATCAGCCCCACGGTCGGCGTGAAATTCTACTTCTGATCCCGGCCCGGCAGGCCGTCCCCACTCCCGGGCCGTCCCGGCGTCCCAGACGATCCGAAAGGTGAACCCAACCGCCCCGGCGTCCTAATCGCGAAAGGGTGCCCTCGGCGTTCCAAATGACCCGAAAGGTGAACCAAACCGCTCCGGCGTCCCAAACGACCTGAAAGATGAACCGAACCGCCCCGGCAGCTGCATCGGCCGGCGGCCACATTCCATCCAACAAGCCCGACTCCTTTCCGGAGCCGGGCTTGTTTATGAGATCCGCATGAGAGAGGCGCAATCGACAGCCGGCCACATTCTCCCGGGATACGTCCGCGCCCCGCAGATCGGAGCGCCGCAAACCTGCCGACCTCCGCAGACCAACGCCACACAACCCGGAGCGCCCCGCAAACCAGAGCGCCCACAAACCTGCCGACCTCCGCAGACCAGCGTCCCACAAGCCGGAGTGCCCACGGGCCCGTCAACCTCCGCAGACCAACGCCACACAACCCGGAGCGCCCCACAAACCGGAGTGCCCACGGGCCCGTCAACCTCTGCAGACCAGCGCCCGCAGACCGGAGCCCCGCAGACCTGTCAACCTCCGAAGACCAGCGCCCGCAGACCGGAGCGCCGCAGGCAGCACCTTACGCAAAACGGATTCCCCGCAGCCGTTTGCGATTGCGATCCGTCACTTCGTGTTCGACGATGCCCGTCACCACGTCCGCCGCATCGTGCCAGCGGTTGGTCCGGAACTGGCGCCGATAGGTCGTCAACTGCGCGTAAAGCTCCGGCCAGCGCAGATTCCACCCCCGCGGCCACCGTACCAGATGCAGCGCCGTGGCGGCATTCGAGAGGATCCGCGCCTCCTTGTTTCCGCTCTGGTGAAACCACTCCACCCGCACGTCCGGCGCCAGCGCCTGCACCGCACGGGCAAATCCCCGACCGCCGTTGTTGCTCTCGATCAGGGCCTGACGCGTCCCCGTGCGCACGAGCAGATCGCCCACCTGAGGCTCGGTCTCCTCCATCGGCGCCCGCGAAAAAACCGTGTCGACCACGTAGATCAACCCGTCGGCATCCACCGCATAGGAGATCGAACAGAGGTAGTCGTCGCCCGTATCGGCCGTATCGGTGTAGTTGGCGCGGCGGACAATCTCGTGCGGCAGATCGTCGTACTCGGCAAAGTTCAGCCCGTAGAGCAGCCCCTCGCGGAGGGTCGGATGTCCCTGGTACATCGCCTCGAACTGCACGGGATCCAGACGCCGCTTGGCCTCCAGCAGCCGGACGCCGTGCTGCGCCTCCCACAACGCCTCGCCCTGAGCGCGCGGGTCGAGCTCCGTCGGCGGCGAACGCTTCAGCGCCTCGAAATTCAGATGCAGCCAGACGTCCAGCGCCGGATCATCGAGCTGCGACCACGTGCGCAGCTCCTCGACCGGCTCACGCCGCAGCAGCGTTCCGATCAGATCCTCCTCGTGCCAGCGCGTGAAAACGATCAGTTCGCGCGAGGTGTTGTGCATGCGCGTGCGCACCACCGAGGTGTACCACTCCCAGCAGTTGGCCCGCACGAGCGGCGAATTGGCCTCCAGCGCATCCTTGTAGAGGTCGTCCAGAATGAAACAGTCGACACGGTTGCCCGTGAGCGACCCCTCGCGCCCGACCGACAGCAGCCCGCCCCGATGGTCGATGATCTCGACCTCCTCGGCCGTGCGGATGTATCCGGGCGGACGGGTGCCCTGCTTGATGCAGGTCGCCGGGAAAAATCCGCCGTACTCGCGCGAATCGAGAATCCGCTGCACGCGCCGGTTGAACTTCGAGGCCAGCGTCCCCGAGTAGGAGGCGATCGCCACCCGCAGATCGGGATCCAGCCCCAGCATGTAGGCCGGCAGCAGCGTCGTGGCCCCCACGCTCTTGCCGTGCTGCGGCGGCATCGTCACGATCAGACGCCGCACGCGGCCCCGCGCAAAGGCTTCCAGAATGCGGTAATAGACCCGGTGAAACGCCTCCAGTTCCAGAAAGGGATAGACGCCGAGGGCAAACTCCTCGAAAGAGGGTATGCCGCCCGCGTCGCGGCCCGGAGGAGCTTCGCCTCCGGGCACGAAAATCCCTGCGGGTGAACGCCCCGCAGAGATCGATTCGGTTGTTTTGACCATGTGTGTCTTGAGATTTCGGAGATCCGGGGTCCGGTGCTGGCGGCGCCGCGACGGGCGGACCTGTGCATCTCCGGTTGAAAACATCGTACGCTCCGGCGGGCGGCGCCGCGCCCCGATTGGCGGTCCGGAGCCCTGCGGCGGCCTCAGAACAAGGCCCGCAGTTCGGAAAACGAAAAGTCGTTCGGGAACTCACCCTCCGGACCCGTCGTGTGGAACTCCCACCAGACGGGGACCAGGTCCGTCAGTTCGTCCCGATCGCCCTCCGGGTAGCTCACCCGCCGGCGGTAGACGATCACCGAGGCCGTCAGCCGGCACTCGATCCCCTCCCACTCGAAGGTCAGGCTCCCCGAAAAGTAACTTCCGCCGCCGATGGCATCCTTCAGTCGCGATGCCACCTCCTCGTAAAGTTCCGTTGAGACCGAATACATCATTGATAAAGAAGTTTTTTGCAGATTTGCTTGGCAATGAAAAACAAATTGTTTAACTTTGCTCCACAAAGATATATTCAAAAATTGGATTTTGTATCGCAAAAGTCAAAATATTTATATCAAAATTTTTGATCAAACGCCATGAACGAACGGGTAAAACTGATACGGAAACAGCTCAAGATGACTCAAGAGCAACTGGCTCAGCGTCTTGGCATCGGCAAGGCGGCCCTCTCGATGATCGAGACCGGCAAGGCCGGCCTCTCGGCCCGAAACCGCAACATCCTGGTTCAGGAATTGAACGTCAACCCCGAGTGGCTCGAAACCGGCGCGGGCAACATGTTCAACGCCGAACCCGACCTGACGGCCTACATGCACCGCACTGACAATTCGCTCCCGCTGCAGAGCGTCCCCCTCTATTCGATCGAAGGGACGGCCGGACTGGTCCCGCTCTTCACCGACCAGCACCAGCAGAAACCCCTCAACTATATCCATATCCCCAATCTGCCGAAGTGTGACGGAGCCATCTACATCGTCGGCGATTCGATGTATCCGCTGCTCAAGAGCGGCGACATCGTCCTCTACAAACAGCTCCGCAACATCGACGACATCTTCTGGGGCGACATGTACCTGCTCTCGATCGACATCGACGGCGAGGAGTACATTACGGTCAAATACATCCAGAAGTCCGACCGCCCGGGATATGTCAAGCTCGTCAGCCAGAACCCCCACCACGCCGACAAGGAGGTCGAAATATCCCGCATACGCGCCATCGCCCTGGTCAAGGCCAGCATCCGCATGAACTCCATCCGGTAATCCGTCGCTCCGAGACGAATTATTTCCCGCTCAGCGTGTTCAATTCCGATTTTTTTACTATATTTGCGGAAATGGAAATTGGTCAGCCAATTTTCGAGACTGAGACCAATTTCGTAAATTGCGTCTGCAAATAACCGAAATTCAAAAGAATAGATGAAAACCAATTACGAAATCCGTTACGCCGCGCATCCCGAGGATGCCAAGCATTACGACACGGCGCGTCTGCGTCGCGACTTCCTGATCGAAAAAGTATTCGCCGCCGACGAGGTCAACATGGTCTACTCGATGTACGACCGCATGATCGTCGGAGGCGCCATGCCCGTCAACGAGACGCTGCTGCTCGAGGCCATCGACCCGCTCAAGGCCCCCTACTTCCTCACGCGCCGCGAAATGGGTATCTTCAACGTCGGCGGCCCCGGCGTGGTGAAGGCCGGCGACCAGTGCTTCGAACTCGACTACAAGGAGGCCCTCTACCTGGGCCGCGGCGACCGTGAGGTCACCTTCTCGAGCAAGGACCCCAAACACCCCGCCAAATTCTACTTCAACTCCACGACGGCCCACTGCGCCTACCCCGACAAGAAGGTCACCAAGGCCGATGCCGTGGTTGCCCACATGGGTTCGCTCGAGGGTTCGAACGACCGAAACATCAACAAGATGATCGTCAGCCAGGTACTGCCGACCTGCCAGCTGCAGATGGGTATGACCGAACTGCTCCCGGGCAGCGTCTGGAACACCATGCCGGCTCACGTCCACTCGCGCCGCATGGAGGCCTACTTCTACTTCGAAGTCCCCGAAGAGCACGCCGTATGCCACCTCATGGGCCAGATCGACGAGACCCGCCACATCTGGATGAAGGGCGACCAGGCCGTTCTTTCGCCCGAGTGGTCGATCCACAGCGCCGCCGCTACCCACAACTATACCTTCATCTGGGGCATGGGCGGTGAGAACCTCGACTACGGCGATCAGGACTTCTCGAAGATCACCGATCTGAAATAACCTTCGGGTGAGAGGGGGGGGGAATCCCGAATCCCGAATCCCGAGGTCGACAGGGGCCGGCAGGGGCCAACAGAGGCAGACAAGGGCAGACAGGGGCTGACAAGGGCGGACAGGGGCTGACAGGTGGAACCAAGCCCCAAGACCGGACAGGGAGCTGAAAACCGAATTGCGGATCCGAACCCAAAGCAGATGCAAAATTCCGCTCCGATGCCACTTGCCCGATCATACGGATCGATGCCACACCCCCTCAGACCGCACATACATTAATTAAAAAGGACACAATCAACACTAAAACCCATAACAAGTATGGTAAACTTTTCATTGGAAGGTAAGGTGGCCCTCGTAACGGGAGCCTCTTACGGAATCGGCTTCGCCATCGCTACGGCTTTTGCCCGCCAGGGCGCCAAGATCGTCTTCAACGACATCAAACAGGAACTCGTCGACAAAGGCCTCGCTTCGTACAAGGCCGAAGGCGTCGATGCCAAAGGCTATGTCTGCGACGTGACGAACGAAGACCAGGTCAACGCCATGGTCGCCCAGATCGAAAAGGAGGTCGGCGTGATCGACATTCTGGTCAACAACGCCGGCATTATCAAACGAATCCCGATGGTTGAAATGAGCGCCAAGGATTTCCGCCAGGTGATCGATATCGACCTCAACGGTCCGTTCATCGTCTCGAAGGCCGTTATCCCCTCGATGATCAAGAAGGGCCACGGCAAGATCATCAACATCTGCTCGATGATGTCGGAACTCGGCCGCGAAACCGTTTCGGCCTACGCCGCAGCCAAGGGCGGTCTGAAGATGCTGACCCGCAACATCGCTTCGGAATACGGCGAATACAACATCCAGTGCAACGGTATCGGCCCGGGCTACATCGCTACGCCGCAGACCGCCCCGCTGCGTGAGCGCCAGCCGGACGGATCGCGCCACCCGTTCGATGCTTTCATCGTCGCCAAGACGCCGGCCGCCCGCTGGGGTACGACCGAAGACCTGATGGGTCCGGCCGTCTTCCTCGCCTCGGAGGCTTCGGACTTCGTCAACGGACACATCCTCTACGTCGACGGCGGTATTCTGGCCTACATCGGAAAACAGCCCAAATAATCGTCCATACGACGTTTGTCGCACGACGCCCTCTTCCCCCACGGGAAAGAGGGCGTCGCCGTATCCGGCACTCCGTACGGCGAATCCAGCAAAGTGGCACGGGAAGAGTTTATTATCAAAATTTTTAATAATGCAAAATTCTTCCGATTCGAAGCCAAAGTTCTCATCTTCGATAACAATCAAACACGGAAATACCGGAAAACCGTACGATTCATAATCAGATCGTTACCCCGAAGCCACCGAAAAATGCGCAAAAATTCTTAAAATTCTGCCGTTAGTCGCCCGTTTTGCCAATTTATTTTATATATTTGTCAAAACTTGTTCACCCATTATACTAATCTGAAACCAAAAATCATGGAACAAACCAAAGTGAGGGAGTTGCAGGATGTGGTCATTCGATTCTCCGGAGATTCGGGCGACGGAATGCAGCTCACGGGTACGCTCTTTTCCGATACCTCGGCACTGCTCGGTAACGGAATCTCGACCTTCCCCGACTATCCGGCCGAAATCCGCGCCCCGCAAGGAACAGTGGCCGGCGTCTCCGGCTTCCAGGTCCATTTCGGCGACCACCGCGAACTCAACCCCGGTGACTACTGCGACGTGCTGGTGGCCATGAACCCCGCCGCCCTGAAGGCCAACCGCAAATGGCTCAAGGCCGGCGCCACGGTCATCATCGACGGCGACTCGATCACCGAAGAGCACCTCAAGAAGGCCGGATTCAAAACCCTCGACCCGCTGGCGGAACTCAACCTCGACGAGTACAACGTCGTCGTGCCCGACATCACCTCCATGACCCGCGAAGCACTCAAGGAGACCGGTCTGGACAACAAGGCCGTCACCAAGTGCAAGAACATGTTCGCGCTGGGCATCTGCTTCTGGATGTTCGACCGCCCCGAGGAGTATGCCCTCCGCTATCTGGATACGAAATTCGCCAAGAAGAATCCCGCCGTGGCCGAGGCCAACAAACTCGCCATCAAGGCCGGATACAACTATGCGGCCAATACCCACCAGTTCGCCAACAACTACACCGTGGCCCCCGCCGCCCGCGAAAAGGGAACCTACCGCTCGATCAGCGGCAACGTCGCCACGGCCTGGGGTCTGTGCGCCGCCGCCGAAAAGGCCGGCCTGCCGCTCTTCTGCGGTTCGTACCCCATCACCCCGGCCACGGTCATCCTCGAGGAGCTGGCCAAACGCAAGGACCTCGGCGTGAAAACCGTCCAGGCCGAAGACGAAATCGCCGGAATCTGCACGGCCATCGGCGCCGCCTTCGCCGGCAATTTCGCCGTGACGACCACCTCGGGCCCGGGCCTCTCGCTCAAGAGCGAAGCGCTGGGTCTGGCCGTAATGACCGAACTGCCGCTCGTCGTGGTCGACGTACAGCGCGGCGGCCCCTCGACGGGTCTGCCCACCAAAACCGAGCAGAGTGACCTGGCACAGGCCCTCTACGGCCGTAACGGCGAATGCCCGGTGATCGTGATGGCCGCCTCGTCGCCCAGCGACTGCTTCCACTACGCCTTCGAGGCCGGACGTCTGGCCATGGAGCACATGACCCCCGTGGTGCTGCTCACCGACGGATTCATCGCCAACGGCTCCGAACCCTGGCGCATCCCCTCGATGAAGGATTATCCGAAGATCTGTCCGCCGATCGTCGACGTGGCTCCCGAAGGCGGATTCATGCCCTACGTGCGCAACGAACAACTGGCCCGCGGCTGGGCATTCCCCGGCAAGGTAGGTCTCGAACACCGCGTCGGCGGTCTGGAGAAGGATGCCGTCAAGGGCAGCATCTCCCACGACCCGGCCAACCACCAGAAGATGGTCGACACGCGCGCCGCCAAGGTGGCCAAGGTGGTCGACGATATCCCCTCGCAGCAGGTCTGGGGCGATGCGGAGGGCGAACTGCTCGTCGTCGGATGGGGCGGTACGCGCGGACACCTCCAGAATGCCGTCGACGAGATGCGCCGCGAAGGTCGCAAGGTCTCGCTCTGCCACTTCAACTACATCAACCCGCTGCCCCACGGCGTGCGCGAAATCTTCGCACGGTTCCGTCGGATCGTCGTCTGCGAACTCAACGAAGGCCAGTTTGCCAACTACCTGCGCCAGAACTTCCAGGAGTTCCACTACGAACAGTACAACAAATGCGAAGGCCAGCCCTTTACGGTGGTCGAACTGAAAGAAAAATTCGAATCCTTACTGAAATAACGCCATGGCAGACTACAAATATACCCCCGCGGACTTCAAAAGCGACCAGGAGGTGCGCTGGTGCCCGGGATGCGGCGACCATGCCATTCTGAACGCCGTACAGCGGGCCCTGCCCGAGGTGGCCGATGCCCTCGACACGCCCCACAACCTCTTTACCTTCGTTTCGGGAATCGGCTGCTCGTCGCGATTCATCTACTACATGAAGACCTACGGCTTCCACTCCGTACACGGACGTGCGAATGCCGTGGCCACGGGCGTCAAGGTGGCCAATCCCCAACTGTCGGTCTGGGTGGCCACGGGCGACGGCGACTCGCTGGCCATCGGCGGCAACCACTTCATCCACGCCATCCGCCGCAATGTCGACCTGAACGTCATCCTCTTCAACAACGAGATCTACGGCCTGACCAAGGGCCAGTACTCCCCTACCTCGAAGCTGGGCAAGATCACCAAGACGTCGCCCTACGGTACGGTCGAGAAGCCGTTCAACCCGGGCGAACTGGTCATCGGCGCCAAGGGCACGTTCTTCGCCCGCACGGTCGACATGGAGGTGCAGCTCACGAAGGAGTGTCTGGTCCAGGCTGCCAAACACAAGGGCATGTCGGTCGTCGAAGCGCTGCAGAACTGCGTGATCTTCAACGACAAGACCCACGCCGCCTATGCCGGTGACAAGGCCACGCGCGCCGAACATACGGTCGTGCTGCGCCACGGCGAGAAGATGCTCTTCGGCGCCAACAAGGAGAAGGGTCTGGTCTTCGAAAACATGAAACTGAAGGTGGTGACCGTCGGCCAGGACGGCTACACGCTCGACGACGTGCTGACGCACGACGCCCACCAGCGCGACACGACGCTGCACATGATGCTCGCGGCGATGAAATACCCCGACTATCCGGTGGCTCTGGGCGTAATCCGGGCCGTGGAGGACGATACGGTCTACGATCGGGCCGTGGAGCGTCAGGTCGAGGAGGTGAAGGCCTCGAGCAAGATCCACTGCGTCGACGACCTGCTCCACTCGGGCGCCACCTGGGAGGTGGAATAACCCGTGGTCAACACGAAAATATTCGGCCGGATTCTCCGTTTGCAGGGAATCCGGCCGTTATTCACCCCCCCCAGAATCGCAAAACTTGTAACAACACGATATCGACAACGATGAAAAACGGCTGCATCATCGGATTGGGAGAGGTCCTCTGGGACATGCTCCCCGAGGGGCGTAAAATCGGCGGCGCCCCGGCCAATTTCGCCTGGCACATGGCCCAGTTCGGCTACGACGCCCGGGCCGTCAGTGCCGTAGGACACGACGCGGACGGGGAGGAGATTCTCCACAACTTCTCCGAACGGGGACTGCAGGCCGATCTGGCCCGCGTGGACTACCCCACGGGACGCGTCGAGGTGACGCTCGACAGCGAAGGCATCCCGCAATACGAAATCCGCACCAACGTGGCGTGGGACCACATCCCCTATACGGACAGGCTGCGCGAAACGGCCCGCTCGGCCCGCTGCATCTGCTTCGGATCGCTGGCCCAGCGCAGCGAGGAGTCGCGGCGTACGATTGCAGCATTTCTCGACGATACCCCGAAGGAGGCCCTGCGGGTCTTTGACATCAACCTGCGGCAGCAATTTTACGACCGGGAGGTAGTCATACAGTCGCTCCGCCGCTGCAACATTTTGAAGATAAACGACGAGGAGGCGCTCATCGTCGCCCGGATGCTCGGCATTGACTCGGAGGATATCTGCGAGATTGCCGAACGGCTGCGCCGCGACTACGACCTGCAGGCAACGATTCTGACCTGCGGCAGCCGGGGCAGCCACGTCTTCCATGCAGGCGGACGCTCGGATCTGACGACGCCGAAGGTCGAGGTGGCCGACACGGTCGGTGCAGGCGATTCGTTCACGGCGGGATTCTGTGCCGCCTGGCTTCACGGCTGTGACGTGGCGACGGCGCATGCCCGAGGGGTGGCCGTATCGGCCTACGTGTGCACGTGCGAGGGGGCAACCCCCCACCTGCCGGAGGAGTTGACCCGCTTCGAATAACATTGCCGTCCGAGAAACAGGAACTGCATTAAGTGGCCGGTTCAGCAAATTGGAACGGGAGGAGGCCAACAAATACCGACTGACGGGCTCTCCGGTTACAAAGTCGGCTGACAGATCCGGCTTAAAGCCGAATGTGTGTATGGGGGCACCCCGCGCAAGAGGGCTAGAGCTCCCCGCAACGGCAGATCATCATGCGGGAAAAGCAGAAAAAAGAGGATAAACACATTTTTTTGACGCATAATTTTGCAGAATCAAAAAATCCACCTATATTTGCACCCGCAATGGGGGATTAGCTCAGCTGGCTAGAGCGCTTGCATGGCATGCAAGAGGTCACGAGTTCGAATCTCGTATTCTCCACCA
>CALUNE010000001.1 GCA_944321945.1 uncultured Alistipes sp. | reverse complement strand
TAGTGCTTGATTATTAATGATTTGCAATTTTATGATATTTCTTGAATATGTAGGTTCGAGAGCCTCTCTCTCCGCCAAGGAGGCTGACAAAAACCCCATGATCCCTGTAAGTAGCTTACTTACGGGGATTTTTGTTTTCCGGGATCGGACAAATACACCCCCTTGCGGAAGGTTTCCGACAGGCAATTCGGTGGCATCGCCTTCAGCCCCGGATTCTGCCACCGACCAAAGGTTCTTATTCGCTGATTCTCTGTATTTTGCATGCTCCGATCTTGCACACGGTGGCGTAACTTTACAACCCGTTAACACATGGAGCATATGAATCGACAAAAAAGTACTTTTCGGATCTCGTTCTACATACGTCGGACGAGACCCAACAAGCACGGGGAGGTCCCCGTGTGCGTCCGCATCACGGTCAACGGCCAGCGCGCCGACACCACCATCCGCAAGAGCATCCTCCCCGATCAGTGGGACGCCATCCGCGGTCAGGCATCTCCCCGCACCACGCTCGGCAAGGCCATCAACCTCTACATCGACACCGTGCGGGCCCACATCATCCGCATCCACCGCGACGACCTCTATCTGGACAAGGTCGACCGCCGCTTTGTCGAGGAGTCCGAGTTCTACCTGAGGACCCACCGCGGCTGCTCCCACAACACGGCGACGAAGTACCTCAAGAACTTCAAGAAGATCACCCGCATCGCGCTGGCCCGCGAGTGGATGCAGCGCGCCCCCTTCGCCAAGGTGCTCGACCCAACCATTCTGCGCGAGATGAGCAAACTGCCCGAGAAGTTTTAACCGCCCCTTCCGCCACCAGGTCCTGCCGCCAGCCTTGCGCACACGTCAACGGACGCTGTCTTCCTGTCAGAAGGCGGCGTCCGTGCGTTTTGTAAGGCCGGTTTGCGGCCGGTTTCAAAATTGCCTAAACGACAAAAAAATTGCCTAAACGACAAAAATGAAATTTTTCGGCCAATCCACCCCTACGGCTCGCTCAACGGTGTCGGAATTCCGATTTTTTACCTATCTTTAGGAAGTCAATGCCCGCTTCAGGCTCCCCTCTTCCGGCAAAAAACGCCCCTCATATACTCCCTTCATTCTCGCTCCCATAGAATTCCGGCACCGCCAACTAACGGCACCGGCATACAGGCAACGCTTACCCTCATAAAAAAAACAGGCATATGAAACATCTCTATCTCCTGACCCTCTTTGCCGCCCTGGCCTTCGCCGGCTGCAAGAAGGACGACTCCGCTCCGGTGCAAATTGTTACATCCGACTTCGATCCCGTATTCGCCCGGGTTTTGCAGGAAAAAGGCTACATCCCCGATGCGGATCAGATCTCGACGGCCGACCTGGCCGCAATCACCGAACTCGATGTTTGGGGCGAAGGTGACACCCCGGGCCCGCTTACCTCCCTGCGGGGAATTGAGCATTTCACGTCACTGACGACGTTGGGCTGCGGGTACAATCAGTTGACGGAACTGGACCTAAGTCAGAACAAGGCTCTGACGGAGCTGGACTGCAGCGCCAATCCACTGACGAAGCTGGATGTGAGTCAGAACCCGGCGCTGACCAGGTTGGTGTGCTCCTCCAACCAGCTGACAGAGCTGGATCTGAGCAAAATTTCCGAGCTGGATTGGTTGGAATGCAACGACAATCAGCTGACAGAACTGGATCTGAGCCACAACGCGAAACTGGAGTCGTTGTACTGCAACGACAATCTGTTAACGTCGCTGAACGGGAACAGCAATCCCGAGATGTATTGGATAGAATGCAACAACAATCAGCTGACAACACTGGACGTGAGTCCCCATGCGGAGCTGTGGCATCTGGAATGCTCCGGCAACAAGCTCACGACACTGGACGTGAGCAAAAATACGGAATTGACAAAATTGCTCTGCGACAACAATGAGCTGACGAAGCTGGATATCAGCCAGAACGCGGCATTGAGAGACCTGAACTGCAGCTACAATCCCGGAGACAGCGTTTCAGCCTTCCCGGTAACGGCCTGGTTTGACAACGCTTCCATCCCGAGCGACATGAGTTTTTACACGCACGAATGGTGGTACAACGATACGCATATCACCCTCGACTTCCGGAAGGCAGAGTAATCCCCCCACGTTGACGCGCGGAAGGCGACCCGGAGTGTTCCGGGCCGCCTTTCGCGTGTAGAGGACAGGGACCAATAGTGCCCAGCCAGCATCAACGGGGCCGGCGAGTCCAACCGAGACAGTCTGCATCATCGGGGCTGCCGGAATCAACAGGGCGGGCCGGGGTCATTCGGGTCGCTCCGAATCAATCAGGTCTCGCACCAAACCAATCGGGGCACACCGGATCAACCGGGCAGGCCAAAATAGTGCTCCTCCAGCACCCGCTCGATGTCCGACTCGCGGTAGAGCACCTTGCCGCAGATGCTGTAATAGGGAATCTCGCCCGAGGAGCAGTACTCCTGCAGCGTGCGGCGGCTGATCTTCAGCCGTTCCGACAGCTCGCGGTCCGTCAGGTAGCGTTCGCCACCCAGCGTCGGGCGGTTCAACTCCACACAGCGGTCCAGATCCTGTTCCAGCTGCGCCAGCGTGCGGAGCCGTGCCTCCGGACGTTCATCCGTCCGAAAAATCGATTGCTTGTCCATCGTCTCTTCTTAAACGTTTTACGACCGGCGCCGGCAGCGGTGGGCCGCCGAAGCCAGCAGTCGTTCGACATCCTCGGTTTTGTAGTAGCCCTTGTGGCGGATCTGCGTGCAGGGCAGCAGCCCCCGTTCGCGGTAGCGCTGAAGGGTCCGTTTCTGGATGTTCAGCAGCAGGCACACCTCCTCGTTGTCGAGCCAGTGCTGCAGCGTCTTGTTCTGCCGGCGGCAAAGCTCCGCAACCCGCCGTGCCAGCGCCTCGATACGTGCGACCAGGCGATCGTAGTTCCGTTTTTCAGCCATCATGTACTCCATAATTTTAGCGTTTAGGGTTCTGGAGGCGAAGATAGGCCTTCCGGGGCCGATTGCTTCGCCCGCGGCGGAAGATGGTAGTGGTTGGCGTCGGTGTGGCACCGGTTGGCATCGGTTGCGGGGTTGCAACGTCTCCGGAAGAGCGGATTTCGGACGACCATTCGGGAACCGGACGGGCACGTCAGGGTATCGGCATCCGGGTGGAAAGCAGGCGGAGGAATTTCGGTATGCCGCGGTGCTCCCAGCGCTCCCCACCCGGGCGGATGGCATCCGCTTCGGCTCCGTTACGGCACCGAGATTCCGCTCCCGAGGCACCTCCTCCGCGCTCCTTCGCGGCGCGGGCTGCCCTGTCCTACCCGATCCCGCCAGCCGGCCTCGGAGGTGTACGCTCCTCGGAGAGGCATCCCGTTTCGCTTTCACCGCCCCGGAAAACCTCCGACCTTCCACCCGGCATCGGAATCTCCATCAGCCCACCCATACTGACATCAACAAAACAGCGAACCAGCAAAACTACACAACAACACGACTGCACAACGACAAAACAACAAAACAGCACAACTGGGAAACAGAAGACCATGACTTCAGTCAGTACTGAAGTCAGTCAATCAGTACTGAAGTCCGTCAGTACTGACGTCAATCAGTCAGTCAGTCTTTTTGAATAAGACGCCCTCCGGGCCTTCCTTTTTTGATCGGTTTTGTTCCCGATGTCGGCTTCGGGAACGGGCGGTTCGCCTCTTCAGATTAGCCGGCGAACAAGCGGGAACGGAGCGTGATATTCGACCCGTTTCTGAGGGGGGGGGCAGAAACATGATATGTTTTGGCCCCGGCAAGTTGTGTTTTCCGCTACGCGAAATATTTTCCGTAACGCAAAACAACTTGCCCGCAAGGGGGGGGGAAAAAAAAAAACTCCTCTGAAGTCATCGTTTTTTACCGGGTACCCCGTGTGCCGAGACCGAATTCCCGACAGCCGGCGGATTCTCGCCAGCTTCACTCAAGACCCGTTCGAAATGCGTCCGAAATTCAATCATACAGCACTCGAAAACGGATCTTTACAAGCACAAAAAAGGGGACGATTCTGTAGAATCATCCCCCTCAAACAGGCCCCATTCGGCACGCTTTTCTGCCGAAAAAAGTTCTCAAACCGGAACGATATCCGAGCGTTCGGAAACGTTTTTCAACCCGGTTCACAGCAATCCGAATTTGAATTCCGACAAAAAAGACAAAGGGTTCGGGTACAGAAAAGGCCGATTCCCCGGTAGGAAATCGACCCTTTTTGAACTCCAGCTCTCCGAATTTTCAATCTTTCGGAACGGGCCAACGGCTTTCAGAATCTACCTGAAATCTTATGAGAAAACAGGTTTGATCGCAGCTGAAAGAGTGTAAAGGTTCTTGTTGTCTATTCTCCCTCGACTATACGGGAAACCCGACTTTATCTTTATCCGTAATTTTCCTTAATACCCGGCAAGGGTTTCCGGCGGCCAGGACACCCGAAGGAATATCGTGGGTTACAACACTTCCTGCCCCAATAACCGTATCATCACCGATGGTCACACCGCTGAGGATAGTGCAACCACCGCCAATCCAAACCCGGTTTCCGATAGTAATAGGTTTAGGAATTAAGGCTCCGGCGATACGTTCTGCTGAATCGAGAGAATGATTGGCCGAATATGCACTTACATTAGGACCAAGCAACGTATTATCCCCGATTGTTATCTGTCCGCAATCAAGAAGTGTACATCCAAAATTAATATAGACATCATTCCCGATCGTAATGTTTTTGCCAAATTCACAGGTAAAATTCGGCTCCAGCCAAACGCGTTCTCCTACTTTCTTGAAGAGTTGGCGCATGATTTCTTGACGCCGATCAGTCTCTTCGTCTTCCGTACGGTTAAATTCCTTAAATAGCTTTTTGGCTTGAACTCGCAGGTCGAACAGATCACCATCAAAATCATTATAGATCTGATGTTTCTGCATTTTATCCCATTCTGTCATATTTCGTTAACTTTGAAGTGATCAAGACGATTCTCAGTAGCAAAATTAAATAATGTGAAGGTCGGATATTTGGTCAATCAATCATTCCTGATGTTTATGCTTGATTCTCATTGGCGTCATCCACATGTTGCAAACAAAAAGAAAAAAATTCAGCCTCGTATGTTCCAGCCAAAGAATCTCTTGCTCATTTTCAGCCCGGCATAACTGGGAGCTGAGCGTCGTTTGGGCCATACAGCAGATTTCATCCGGGAATGCTGTTTTTTCCATTCTATCCAAATTCAACCTTCCCTACCATTATCTTCAAAACAATCGTTTTGCCATTGCAAATATAATGTTTTTCAGCAAACAGTGATCCGGTCGATTTCAGAAGATCTCAGACACAGCTTAAACGGACAAGTTGCGGGTATATTCATAAAGTGCATGTGAACCGAATCTTTTACGCTAACTATTTTCGGTAACGCGAAACCGCTTCCCGCAAGGGGAGAGCCCTACAGAAGTCAGCTTTTTACCGGGCACTCCATATGCCAGCTCCGAATTTCCGACAGTCAGCAGGCTCTCGCCAACTTCAACCGAAACCCGTTCAAATTTCATCCGATTCGATCAGGCGGCTCTCGAAAACGGGCCTTTACAGGCAAAAAGACCGGTTGGACAATGTGAACAATCACAAGTCTCGCGCATAGATTACAAATTTCAAGACAGCTCCTCCACGTTAGATTAAAGTTATTGACCAATCGGTCAAAACAATAACCCTACGTCCAAAACCGAGAACAGGCAAACCTATTGAGTCACCCGAGAATTCTCCTTAAATCCAAGGCATTATAAGACAAGAAAGCAGACAACCTGGACTTTGGAATACGGTCGGTTAGATCTTTCAGAAAGATCTTGACCGAAGCAAAATTCCGCTCCTCGGCATACGATAGACGGCGTCGCAACGTAGCGACAGTCAACTCCGCAATATTACGAATCGTATCCGGATTTCCGCTCTCAATTGGAGTAGCCTCATCTCGAACCAATGCCACGTAGTAACGGAGCACGGCTGCCAACATATGCCTTTGGGGCATCCATCCTAACCGGCTCCACAAGCGAATAACACGCCTCAATTCCCAGAAATTCACCTCTCTTCTGTCAATAAGACCCACATAGATCCCCTCATAAGCATGAATCTTTCGAAGAATTTTCTCATCCAATACAGTCCCGGAGCAGCCTGAAAGAATGGTTAGAGACTTGACATACTGATCCGGTAATTTATACATATCCCGGCAAAGAATCTCCACCAGCGACCGGGGGCCAATGGCTTTCAGCACAACGGCCCTATCCACGGGAGTCATTCCCCAAGCATCGAAGACAATCTCGGCAAACTGAACACAGCAAAAATGACCTGCCATCAAAGTATCGGTTTCTGCATTTGTGGCAACCCGTGCATAAACCTGTCGAATCAAATCCAGCGTCTCATTTCCGAACTGGGATCCCAATCGTTTCAACAGACGCGCTAACCCGGACCAGTGGCTATCGGTCAATTGAATCTCATACGAACTGACAATATCCATAAAGCGGGCATAATCCGTCGCATTTCGAAGCGATGCGATAACCGTCCGCAGATTCGAATCGCTGAGATAGGAGGATCCCTGTGTCCTGATCGCATGAATAAACAGATCCAGTTTGCTAAATTCCTTTTGTTTATCCATATCATTGAGTTCAGAGAACAGAGAGTCTAAAATCTCGCTGGTCATACGAACCCGGAAAGTTTCTCTCGGCACCTCGGGTGTCGTAAGACACTCCAAATTAAAACGGCCCCGAGTACAAATATCTCGAATAACCGTCATTCGAACATTCCGGACTTTCAACAACTTTGTAATCACGAAGTCGTTGCTCACAAATCCGCCCTCTGCGGCATGCCTTGCCAATCTTTGGTAAATCTCCGCCTCCGAGTTCCGGATTACAATGTCTCCGAAAACTCGATTCTCCGCCAGTAATGTTCGGAAATCGGACTGCAACCGTTCAGGAACCGATATTTCGACATCAGAGCTCAATTTGAGATGTGAGAACAGACAATTTAACGACGAGAATCGAATCGGCCCCCGCAAGTTCAACCGCGTCTTGTAAAGATTCCAATAGAGCCTGTAGGTCGTCCGAAGAAAGCCTTCCAATTGTTCGAACAGCTTTGTCACACATCGTGTATTCCGTAGCAGGAAGGCATTCGAATCCAGGAACTGCAGCACACGTTCAAATGTTTCAAGCTTCTTCAACTTGTCCAATGCAGCCGATACGGCCAAATAGAGCCACTCCGGTTTTTGCCTTTGGAGCTCCGGAAAAAGTTCCAGGATCGCCTCGCTATTCTCATAGCTGTCCAACCAAACCGGCAAGGCATGTGCCGTCAGGATCAGTCCGAGTTTCTCCTCCATCGGAATATCGAGGAAACGAAGAATGGTACAGTCAAGATAGCGTCGGGGGATGACAAGACTTACACGTTTCTCTCGGATCTTTGCCAAGATCTGCGGATAGTTGAACAACGGAGACACATCCACGCTTTTGGCCGGATCGACACGATAGAGTTGCAGTATCATTGATGTCCACTGCTCCCGCTGCTCCCGACGGACATTCCGGGCGGTATGTCGACAAAGTTTGACATAAAGCGACAACATCGAATTGACATGGATCGAGTTAATCTCACGATCCGGTTCGCATGCGTCGGCGATCAGAAGGCTGGAATCCTCCGGATCCCAACTATTGTAAACATCACTGCCCAGCAGCAACAGTTCGCGGATATCCGAATAGATCCGGACGCTTTCATTTGCCTCTGGAAGCAGAATATCATCCCCTATCAGGAAATGATAAACCCGCAAATCGTCGGTACGCAACCCGTACAGAAGCTGGGAATGCACCTTGCTCATGTTCGGATCCCGATACCGGCAGGTCATTACGCTCCGTGCCAAATTGGACATGAGTTCTTCCTTGAGCGAAATATTGTTCTGACGCGCGGTCCGCAAAATCCAAACCATCCGGCCATATCCTTGCAGCGAATTAGCCATCAGGGTCAATAACACCAGCACACATTCAGGAGAGTTCTCAACCAACGGCACGAGACGCTTCAAGCCCTCTCCCGACAGGTTGCATTCCTGACAGATACGCCGCAAAATCCCGGAGTGCAGAGTATGCTGTTTCCTGAAACAGGCAATCTCCTCGAAAATGGACTTCTCCTGCTTCGTACCCTTTTGACTGGGAAGTCTCCGAATACGAGACAAAAGAATATTATTGAAGAAAATGGAGGTTTCAGGCGTATTGTCCTGGATACTGAACTCCGGAGAGGCGGGAATCTCCAAACGGCTCTTCGCCTGCAGGAAGTTTCCGACGACAAGCCGTCCCTGATAGGCTTTCGTGCAAACCGTCCGCTGAATCTGATCAAACGGGCTTATCCGACAGAAGCTTTTCAAGAGCTTGATCAAGGCAACAGCAATCCGGTTCCATTGCTCGGCATTGTATTCTCCCAAGGCCCAGAATCCAACCAACCGTTCGAAATCCGCATAGCTCAGCGACCGACCGGCAGCCTGTTTCTCAAGCAGCTGGCAGAGCAACTCGGTCCGGAACTCCACGATGTCGGGGTCTTTCTGCCCGTTCAGCAGTTCGAACAGCGGAGTAAACTCAGAGACGGGCATATCCAATTTTCCCAGATATGTCGCGACACCGTCCCGTTCCGAGAAGAGCCTCGAATAGCGAGCAATCATGGTTTCCAGGATCTCCCGACACGAGACATACTCCCGAATACGCCAGAATCGCAGCAGGTTGATAATTGTATATCTGGATACGAAGGTTGGATTCATGTAATTCCTAATCAGAGGCATTTGGGAAAAGACTGAGCTATTACACGATCCGCCATGAAAAAGGAAGTCAATGAGTTGTTCCACATATTTCAGTGCCGTATCCTCCAGATCGCCATTACGGATTGCCCGATTGGCCAAAGATACGATTTCTCGGAGCAAGATGTCGGTACTCTCAGGGGTAACCTCGCCTCCCGCATTCATATGGGCCTCGACGGCAAACTTCAGATCGTTCAGGCTTGTCTGCAGTTTCAGTTGTGCCGTCAAAAGATAGCTGCTGAAGCGCAACTGATAGTGCTGCTCTTCGTTCAACCGATGAATCTCCTGCAGTATCCACTGCATTTCGGATCTTGTCTGTGCCATGCTGGCCAAAATGGAGAAGGTATCCGAAATGGGCTTCGCAAAGGCCAGAATATAGTTCCGATAAACGGTGTATCCGACGCGGAACAGATTGGGAAGCCTCCGTTTCTTCTTCCGACTATCTTCGACCTCTTTTTTCCGGAAATTCGACAGCAAGGCGTTATACGCCAGAATAGCCGACGAAAGTGATCGTCTATTGACCTTCCGAACTGCCTCCCGAAAAGAAAGATGTCCGTTGATGTAGCGGTAAATCTGCTGTTTGTTGTAAAGATCCGGATCGAAATCCAGGACCAGTGATTCCATCAAAGTCGTGGTCTCATCCGTCAGAAGTCCGTCAAACTTCTCCAGAAAGCCATCTTGGATCTTGCTATCGATATGAATCGCCTGTTCTCGACACAACTCCAACAACTGTCGCAGGACGTGATCGGACATCCGGGGGAGCTTGGCCAGTTCTACAACCGTAAATTTGTCAATACCAATTCCCAGGTCAATCATCCGCTGCACATATTGGATTGGCGTGACAGGATCCAGAATCTCCGTACCATCCGGTCGGAAAAATATAAACGCCACAGCATTTTTCTCGAGATGTGACCCAAAAAGTCCAATTCGGTTGTTATAATGAATAATCGAAGGCTCGACCTTTCGATCCCGGGCGTAACGGAATAGTGAGTTCGCCTCCTCCACTACCTGAACATGCGTATGAGGTCGATGGTCCCGGTTTAAAATCCCGATGCAGTGAGCCAGAGAATAACCATCGAAGATGAACTTAGGATGCTCGGCCAAGAAGGCTTTCGCTTCAGCAAAGTTGCGTATATAACTCGGATTGGAGAGACACACATTGTAAATACGACCATCCTCAAGCAATTCCGAGAGTTCCGCACTATTCTCAAGACTGGCTAAGCAGGCGTCAATAATCCGACGCTCTGATTCATTTGAACAACGTTTTTCGAAAAGGCAGAGCCATGCATATTGCAAACTCGAAACCATTTGCCTTATGGATGGGTCGATAGCTCTTTTTATTGTATCGTTCCCGGCGAAATTCCGGACGATCGTGACATCTCCCGGTAAATTCAACATGCGATTATCGAAGAAAGCCAAAGCCGTTGGAATGTCCCGGGCCGTTTTAATCAGACTACCAAACGTATACTGGTCAAACTGTATCTGTTTTGATTCAAACATCTTACCCACCAGGCTGAGGCCCTCCTCGAACGGTAATGACTCCAGGATCATATTATAGGAGTAGCGGTCTCGTTCAACTCCGTAACGATCGAACATCCGGTTGATCTCACGGATATGCACGCTATCCTCCCGTTTTGCCTTAGTCATCAACGCATTAAGAATAAAACGATTGATCACCAGCGGATTACGCACGCTCCGGGAGTGAGGTTCAATAACCTCGAAGAACAAATTCAAGGCATCAGACAACGTACAGTCTTCCAGGTCGAGTATGGCGCAATAGGTAAAAGAATCACAGAAAATCATATCGTTTTCCGGTGACCTAAGTTTAAGAAAGATGTCGTTGTAAACATCCCGGAATCCCCTTTTCCTGAACTGTCGGATAAAGGCATTAGCCACGATTGTAATGATTGCCCGGATGCGATAACGAGGTGTCCATCCTCGTTCGATCGTTGCAGGAATAGCCGGAATTAAACGGTTGGCGATAAAGTCACCCATCCGTTTCGTATCGTTCTCATACAAACGGCCAAATGCCCGCAGCAGGGCGTAGATATCAACATGATTCAACAGGTCGATCAGCGTGAGCCCCTGCTTGTCGTAACGCATGCAGTTTGCAACGTAGGCCTGGATGATCTGATAGTCTCCCGTACAGAGAAGATACTCCTTGCGTAGTAGCATACAGATCTGGTCAAGCTCCTCTTCCGTCGTAATCAGACCGAAGAGACTGTTGATCGCCTGCTGATACCACGACAGGTTGAATTCGTCAAGGAAACGTGCCGAATCCAACCGACAGAGCGGAAGTTGCGGCCTGGACAAGCACCGATTGTCGAGATAGTCCGATTCCGATTGACGCTGGAACTGTTCGACAATTGCCAGACCTTCGCCGAAATCCTTTTTTTTGAGCAACAGCTTGTAGAGGATAAAATTCTCCCGGGCGAACTTTCCGTACTCGGGCAACCGCTCCACCTGCTCGATCTGATCGGGGGTCTCCGTTCTGACGAGAAGAGCCCCAAGCAGGAACATGTCCCGCAGGCTTTCTCGAGCCATCATATAATATTCCAAAGCCCCCGCAAAATCCCTGGCTCCGTAGATCTGTTGTTTGAAGATCTTCGAATAATACTGCGAAACCTCCTCGGCAAATTCCTCCCGGGCAATTCCCTCCTCAAGAGCCCGTTTCTCTTCGAGCAACCGGCCGATCCAGCGGCTGCAACCCGCCCGAGGAGCCTCAATCCCCTGAAAAATGTTGAAAAGATACTTCGACACCTCCGCCCGATGCTCACAGCGATTGATGATTTTGCCAAAGTCGATGATCATCGGGGTGTTCTGCTCATACACATAAGAGAGGATCTGATCGATCAGGTTCAACTCATCATCTGCAGAACAAACCTCATTGTCGAGCATAATCTCTCCCGCATAGTTGATGAAATAACGGTATACGTACTCCTGAATATCAATCGATTTCACCCGACGACCCTGCGGAGAGACATACGAATTGTCCCGGATTCCAGGACATCGCAACAGAATGCGAATGACGTGATCGAACGCTTCCCGCGGCAGGCTCTCCACAGGGACTTGGCCAAATGCGGCTCTGCGGATCAGATATGCACAGAATTCATACATGCTGTCCAGATCTCCCATGTTGGAGTTGTGCCAGATTGAGAAGGCCTTGATGGTCCGGAGCACCATTTGTCGGAGCAAACGATCTTCCTGAGAAAGTGTTTCATCATTCAGTTTCAGAAGCGCAGTATAATTGCTCTTCGTACTGTGTAGATCGATCAACAGGGCACCAGTTGTATGATAGCGGGTATTTTGTTCGGCAATCTGAAGTCCGTTCCTGCGAAACATCTGAATGGCCTCAACGTGTTCGGCCGACGACATGGGAGGAATATCAATCCGCACAACGGACAACCCTTCAAACAGGTTGGCAATGGGAAGGTTATTCATTGGCACACTCGCCGTTATAACAATCGTGCACTCCTTGTTCCGAACTTGGAAAAACAATGAGCCCAAAGCATTTACCAGTTCCTCGTCGTTGAACCTGTATTTATCAAAATCGTCAAAAACAAGATACTGCTTCAGATCAGGACGAGCCTTCTCGAGATACATCGCAACATCGTTGATCTCCTGTACGACAACATCCCGGCCGGAAGCCGGAGCCTTCATTTTGTAAAACCAACCATTATTAATTCGAGAAATGGCATGAAATACCGCACGGGTCTTTCCAGAAAGGGTAGCGCCATACAAATAGACCACATCCTTTGGATTTTCCAGTTCGGCTTGTAAGAGATTATCAAAATCCCGTCTAAAGTAGATTCCGCGAATACAATGATTTCGGCGAATTTCATCTTCATAGAAATCGTCAGAGCTGAAATCCTGACCCATTTTCGAATCGAGTAAAGGACGTCCAGGAGATGCCATCCATTTCCGGATTTCCAGCTTCACCTTTTGTCTTATGTCGTCTGCGGTCTCAAATGGATACCCGTAAATTCGATCATCAGTCATGATCGAATAGTCAGGCCCATATTGGGCATTGCAAAGATATTGTTTACGAAAATCGTCGAATGGAATACGACCCTCTTTTTTTTCGGATTTTGTGGGCGTAGCCTTGAAAAGTATGGAAATAAAGACTGGATACTGGTGATTGTGAAATAACTGGGATGCTATTTCATATTCTTCGCGCGTTTTACTTCCAACTTCACCATCAACAATCAGAAAAAAGAACGTACACTTCCCGACCATTCGGTTAATCGGCATTTGAGCCCGATCCTTTTCCTCGCGCTGAGTTTCTGAGGTTTCATAGGCATAACATGAAAAAGCACATCCATACTGCCCCTCATGGTTCAATTCCTCAACAGCTTCAACTACTGCCTGCCGATATTCCTTAAGGCTCATTGAGCTCGAAATAAATGTCATGAAATTAATCATAAACCTTATAATTCATTATTCTTAAATTCTTTTTTTCCTAAGCGGAGAACCGAGCAGTTCTGACTCACCAACATCGACGCACCCGTCAAAGCCAACGACTTCCCATATTCATCCGACACACAGGTACATCCGGCAACAAGCCCCGGTTTACAAAAACAACCACGCCGAAGCAAATCGACTAATTGTGACAGACGATGATATAAGCAGGCGATGCCGACCAGAGCCTCCAGAGCAACAGCCAATATCCAGCAAAGGGCCCGTTTGAACAGCCTGGGCATTTCTTTAAGCCGTTCGATGCCTTCGATTTCATAAGGCCTTTATTTGTGAATCTTGAATCCCAGTTTGAGAATCAGCCTGAGGACCAGCACGGAGGGCTGGCGATCGTATCCGTGCTTGGTATCGGGCAACGCCTGCGCTTCAGTCCGTATCTCGCGAAACTCGCATGCTTGTCCTTGCATCCACACTCATTCGCTCTTCACATGACGGCACAGACGCCCGAGCAGTTCATGGTCGGCAGCGACCAACTCGCTCAACTCGATGTGCGTGCAGGCCTCATCCTTCAACAAACGCGATGTGGCCGACGAGTTGCTATCCACATCCCACGTAAGCAGCACGGCATGAATCTTCAATGCCTTCAGTTTGCGGATCAGCATCTCGTGATCGGCATCGCCCGTGATGAGTACCACATAGTCGAATTTGCGGATGACCGACAACTCGTAGGCTTCCAAAGCAAACCACACGTCGATGCCCTTCTCGATGACCGTCGTCTCGCCGTCGTGCTGCACCTCGCGCAAGTGCTTGTAGTGGAAAATCACGTCGTTCTCGATCAACGCATCCTCGAAGCGCCGCTCCTTGTAAAGCAGGTGCTTGTTGTTGGCATCATAGACACGGTAACGGCCACGGAAATAATGGCTTTCGGTAATGTGGCAGTCCGACAGGGCATGGCCGCCGATACGGGCTACCTGCTGACGCACGAGGTACATCAGACTGCTCATGTCGATATTGAGCGACGCCTGCGCGGCAAGCGCCTCGTTCACCTTGGCGTAGTAGCCTCCATCGATAAACAGGCCGATGGACTGGTACGTGTTTTCCATAGATTCGCTTGGGTATTTAGCAGGGTAAAACTTTGGGGGTACACCCGGATCACCCGAATAATGACATCGATCAAGATCCGGGCGGATTTATACAAATTTACGAATTTTGACTCACCCATACAATTATTTATTAACAAAAAAAAGATTGCCCAATAAAATTTTTATGATCAAAATTCACCTTTTCAGCTGATACACGAATCCATGCAAAAAGGGAGAAAATTCTTTCTGGCAAAAGAAATGCCCCATGAAATGAAATCCTCATTTTGTAATCCAGATTTGGGAGACAAACACCAGACTGCGATTTTTTGTTAACTTTGTAGAGACTACTCCCCTATTATTTGTCCGACATGAGCGAAGCAAGTTATTTCAAGACCCTTTTGTCCGAACTGGATCAAGCCGACAGCAAAGGCTTGTCCGAAGTATTGGACAAACTCAACAGCCATACCTCCGTGCGCAAGGTGCCTCTTTTCGGAGCTCCGGTCGATGTGGCATACGTCGGCGAGGATCATTCGTTTCTGTTGGTCAAGTTCGACTTCATCGATTTAACCCCGGAGCGTTATTCCTGGCTGGCGGATGAAGAGGGCATCGGGTCCGAACCACCGTTGTATTTCGCAAAAAGTGAATATCGCATCTCTCCGGTCTATGAGATGCAACGGGCAAAATGCCTTTTCTCGCTGATCCATCCCGACGCCGAGATCGAGATGCTGCTTGTCTGCAACTACACGATCCTTAATTATGAGATGATGAAAAAGGCCTGGAGCGAAATCGGAGTTCAGGTTTTCGAAGAGATTGACGAAACCGCCTCGGAGGCATTCCGCCCCTCCGACGAAGATAGACGTCTGTTATTGAAGGCCGTGGACAGAGCTTCGCTGAGCCCCGAAGATTTTGATTGGGACAAGGCTTTCCCGAACTTCATCAAAACCCTGTTCCACTACGGAGATCAGCAGGTACCGCCCGGCCGCGACACTGATACGGACAACGACAGCGACTCCCTGGAAGAGAATCCCTTTGCCGAATTTCTGGCCAACTCATCTTCCGATGCGGAGGCCGAGGAGACCGGGCCGCAGGAAGCAGAACCGACAGATGACGGCAAAGACAACCATGGCGGGCTGAAGATCCGGTCGATACGCCTGTTCCGCGGACCGGTGGATCCGAACGGAGAGATTCCGCAAGAGTCGCTGTGGGCATTCGATGGGCGGCGATTGAAATCCGTGGGTCTCTCGTTCGAGGCCCGCTGCAGGGCGGAGCAGGGCCCATACGACGAGATGGTTGTCAACCTCTACGACGAAACCGGCCGTTTACAGGTCCACAAAGAGATCCGGGCCACCCTCACGCAACTCGACAACGGAACGGACCTCTCTCTGCTGGCCTCGCTTGATGAGGATGAAACCTTTCACTGGGCGACGGGGAATTATGTGATCGAGATCAAATGCAGGGATCAACGGATCGTTCCCGTTACGTTCCAGGTCGGGAAACGCAATGTCTGCGGGTACTACGAGCCCGAGAATGCGGAGAAGAGCTCGCCCGTACAACCTTTCGAGGTTCTGAAGTCCCTGATCGGGCTGTCGCAGGTAAAGGAGCAGATGGGCATCTATCGGGATATGGTCCGCATAGCCACTCAACGGCGGCAGAACGGTTTGTCCGTACCGCCGATCTCCCTGCACGCCGCATTCATGGGCAATCCCGGAACGGGCAAAACAACGGTGGCGCGACTTTACGGGGCAATGCTCAAAGAGTTGGGGCTGCTGAGTTCGGGACACGTCGTCTACAAAGAGCGCAGCCTGCTGACGGGCCAAAACTACTCCAGCGAGCAGGAGCTGACCCTGCAGGCGATCGAGGAGGCGCAAGGTGGGGTGTTGTTCATCGACGAGGCCCACAACCTCTATAACCCCAATGACCCTCGGGATCCGGGCAAGAACGTCATCGAGACCCTGCTCACGACCCTGAGTAACGAACGAAAGAATGACTGGGCGCTGCTGCTGGCCGGATACACCGACGGAATCACACGCATGTTCTCGATCAATCAGGGATTCGCATCGCGCATCCCGGAGCGGAACCGCTACTATTTCCAGGACTATACGGCCGACGAGCTGATGCAGATCGCCGATTCCTATTGCATCCGACACAACTATTTCCTCTCGGAGGAGGCCCGCGAAGCGCTGCGTCTGAAAGTCCGCCACGACTATCGGCTGCGGGACGAGAAGTTCGGCAACGCGCGCTACATTGCGACGCTCCTCCAGACGGAGATTCTTCCGGCCATGGCTACACGCCTTGCCCGTCGCAGTCCGATTTCGTTGTTCGACATGCTGACCATCGAACGCGAGGATATTCCGTCGCCGCACGTGAAAGACTATAAAGGCTCCATGCGCAAACTTTACGACATGGTGGGGCTCGGGGCGTTGAAAAAGAGCATCGAGGCCCATTTGAACATGGTCAAGCTGATGATGCTGCGCAACGAGCAGGGCATCGAAACGGCCATGCCGCCCCTGCACATGGCATTCACGGGCAATCCGGGCACGGGCAAGACCACCGTGGCGTCGTTCATCGGAGAGATCTACGCCTCGATGGGGCTGCTGTCGAAGGGTGATCTGATCTATGTGGAACGGAAGGATCTGGTCGGCCAATACATCGGCGACACGGAGAAAAATACCGTGGAGGTCCTCAAACGGGCCAAAGGCAACGTCCTGTTCATCGACGAGGCCTACACGCTGGCCCCAAAGGGCAACGACAAGGATTTCGGCCCGCGGGCACTCGAGGTGCTGCTCTCGGCGCTGGGCAGAGAGTCGGTCGATATGCTGGTCATCATGGCCGGCTATAGGGAGGAGATGGAGCAGATGCTCGCATCCAACCGCGGATTACGTTCGCGCATCCCCTATACGTTCCATTTCGTGGATTATACAGCCGACGAACTGATGCAGATTGCCGACCAGGTGGCTGAACGCTCGCATTTCCGTTTCTCATCAGCCGCCCGCCGCAAGCTGCGGGAGCTGGTCGAGTTCAAACTTGCGGGCAAGGATGCAAATTGGGGGAATGCCCGCTTCATCACGCGGCTTATCTCGTCGCAGATCCTGCCGGCCATGAGTTCGCGTCTGGCCGCACTCCCTGCCGCAAAACAGAAAGACCGCAACCGGCTCTGCCTGATCTGTCAGGAGGATATTCCGTCGCCGGAGGACGATGCGGCACGCGAGCAGAAGGTTGGATTCGATGAAGCCGCCGTAACCCGTGCGCTGAAGAGGCTCGACGCCCTGGTGGGGCTGGAAGAGGTCAAGCGCAGCATCCACGATTTCGTCGACGTGAGCCGCTACATGCTTTCGCAGGGCGGAGGCTGGATGGACAACGAACCCCTGCGCTGGAACTTTACGGG
Source organism: uncultured Alistipes sp. (assembly GCA_944321945.1). Taxonomy (GTDB): domain Bacteria; phylum Bacteroidota; class Bacteroidia; order Bacteroidales; family Rikenellaceae; genus Alistipes. The sequence continues at coordinate 331,248 of CALUNE010000001.1, read as the reverse complement.
GAATACGGGCACGGGAAAGAGTACCGTGGCGGGCATCATGGCCGAACTGCTACGGGCAATGAACCTCCTCGGGAAGGGGCATCTGGTGGAACTCAAGGCCGAGACGCTGTACAACGTTTCGGACTTCAAGGCCGAAGAACTGCTGCAAAAAGCGATGAAACGCTCCGAGCAGGGGCTGCTGTTCATCGACGGCGATGCCCCCGTCTTCAAGCATCCCGACTCCCGCTTCAACAGCGAAGTCCTGCGCTTCAAGCTGAGTTCGATGACGATGGAGCTGCCCGGCACCTATGCGCTGGTCATTGCCGAAAACGAAGGCACGCCGCACCTGCTGACGCGCAGCCTGCGAGAAGGGGGCATCACCGCGTTCGACCATACGCTGCACTTTGCGGACTATACCGAAGAGGAGCTGCTGGCCATTCTCGGGAAGTGCCTGCAACGCAAGCGGCTCCGTTTCTCACCCGAGGCGGCACGGCATATGGCCGACTACATCCATTCGCTGTGCGCGAATCGCCGGCTCGGCTACGCCAATGCGCGCACCATGTCGAAACTCGCCCGTTCGATTGCCGAGACCGCCCTGCTGCGCATCAGCACCGGGGATTCGCACGGCGACGGCACGGTGCGGCTGTACGACGTGGAGCATTATGTCTGGAAAGAGGTCGATACGCGGCGAATCGGGTATGTAAAGCCATAATCCGATCCTACGCCCCGGACGCATCGCCGCATCGTATGGCTCCCGTCCAGGGCTATCCCGAACAAGAAAACCAATCGCCAGCAAAAAATGACAGATATCCCCGATCCATCAATCCGGACGGGAGTTTGAAGAGCGGGAAAGACTGGGTACATGAAAATACGCACGTGTGCTATGGGCCTCGATCGGTTGCGATGCGACGATTGTATGCGGGGTGACGATCGGTCGGGACACAATGGTTGGCGCCGGCGCCGTAGTGGCCCAATCGGTCCGTGAGTTTACCCTGGTCGATACTGTTCCAAAAAGTGTGTCTATGGAGGGATAAATAAAGAAGTCTACCGATTTTTTAGATTGGTAGAGGCAAACCAACAAAAACTAAAAAAGGAGTAGACTTATGGTGTTGACAAAGGAACAACTTTCCGAGTTAATATGCAAAATGGCCTTCAGGATCGGTTGGAGATCTTGTTGGAGAGTATGATGGTCTCGGAAAGGCGGGAATATCCATCAGATACCACGTGATCGCTACGGGAATTTCATTCACTGATCCTGACGATCCTACGCCATCAGGAGGATGAATGCGAGCGTCTTGTAGGATCGCTTTATACGAAAGGTCTTGCACAGGAGCAGGTCGGCTAGGTATTCCAAGATATCTATGGTGAACACTACAGCAAGGCGAGTATTTCGCGAATGCTGGACTACCTTCGCGAGGATGTCCCTCGAGGCTCACCGCTCTCTGGAGGCTTATTACCCAATCGTCTTCATTGATTGCGTACACATGAAGATCCACCGCAAGCGGAGCGTAGAAACAGAAGCTTTTTATGTGGTACTTGCCGGGCGCGAGGTGTTGGGGATCTTCAACAAGCCCACGGAGAGTGCCCTGGGTTGGGGCGAGATGCTCGCAGAGTTGCAGGAACGAGGCGTTCGGAAGATCGGCCTGGTGTGCGCCGATGGGCTGAAGGGTCTGGAGGATGTCATCAGTGCGGTCTTTCCCGGAACACCGCTATACGACACACCTGAAACGCAATCTGCTGAGCTGCGTGCGCAACGGCGACAAGGGAGAGCTGGCCGAGGATCTGCGGCAGCTCTTCCGTACGGGGGATCGCAGCTATACAGTAGAGAGAGCTTGGGAACAATGGCAGGCGCTCTGTGAGAAATGGGGTCAGGATTATCGCAGTTTTCGACGACGGGCGGAGGATCCGGCCTACAAAGCCTACTTCACCTATCTGAACTACGAGGCAAGGATTCAGTCGATGATCTACACGACGAACTGGATCGAGCGTCTGCAGAAGGATTTTCGACGGGTTACACGCATGCGGGGAGCCATGCCCGGCGAGGAGTCGGTCCTGTTGCTGATGGGTAAAACGGCCATGGATAAGAAATCCTATCTGAGGCCGGTGCCGCAGATCGACCTGGATCGGGAATTATTCCCCGAGTGAAGACTATAACACAAAAATAAGATCCACACGCCGCGGCGTGTGGATCTGAAAACAAGAATCGCTATATTTGCATATCTGGAAAATCTGAAGGCGCCTTCCCAGACACACTTTTTGAAACACTACCCACTGGCTTATGAATTATTCCAGATCAGAGATTATCCTTCTTGAAGAATAAAAACGAGCCCAACTTGCCACAGCAAATTGGGCTACAAACAATGTATATCATCTAGCTTATTGGGAAGTACACCTTCAAGCATTCTTTGCCATTCAGAAGATATTCCGAATTGGCTTAAACAGTCTCGTAGTACAACGCAGCATCAAAATGCCCATGAATACGCACCATCATATTCGATAAAACGCGCAAACTATATGCTCTAGCATATTGAGCTGGAAATCAGTTCGTATTTGCAGATCAGATTACTCTATGAGCAGGGGCTTTGTTCAAAAAACAGACGCCACCACACACTAACTCCTGAAAATCGCTGGATTCTTTACAACGGATTTCTCCTTACGGCAATGTAAAACGTAACATAAATATCCGACACATCTGTACTGCGCCTTGTTCGACTTCAATAATGAATAATGCTCTCTTCCTACACGATTTTCTCCCAAGGGTATTCATTTAGTGTAGAAAACATGTTTGTGTAAAAATTTCTAGAGCTTATGCTTGATGAATTTGTTCTGATTTTAATGCTGATTTATTTGATGTCTTCAAATATCATTAATGAACGGAGAAAACTTTCCTTAATTGGTTATTGCATATTAATATAATACCTTTCACCATTGTCTTATTCCATATGATTGTCAGTATTATTGATACAAGCAGTCCTGCCATATTGAGGTATGGATTATTTATCCAATATAGCACCATAAAAACTCCATATGCGACCAATATGATTACGAGATCTTTCATCTTCAACTTTACATTCATTGTGCGGTTTATATCTGTATATCTGTATATTGCAAGATAGAGCATGGCGACAATTGTTGATATTGCAGCCGCATATAAACCGATAATCTTTATTAAGGCTATGCAGACAACTAAATTGATTATGGCTGCAATAAACGAGGTTTGAGAAACTTTTTTAGTATCTTTTAATCCAATATAAATAATTCCATATAGAGTCTGAATGACATTGATAATGCCGCCTACAACCAACAGCGGTATTAGAGGGAATGCTGCGAAAAAATTTTCATTGACAAGATATTTAAAAAACACAGCACAGACCATGATTAAGATAATACCACATGAACTAAATAAATTAAAACAGCGATTTGTAATATCCGAAATATAGTTATCTCGATCATTATCTTTTATGTGTAAAGCAACAGATTCTGTCCATGAAAGATTGAATATGACGAATACATTGGCTACAATTGCTGAGAACTTTGTTGCAACGGCCAATATTCCATTTGCTTCCGTCCCAATGAATGCGGAAACAATAGTTCGGTCTGATGCACTAATAATCCACCAAGAGAGACCATTCAAAATTAATGGAGCTGAATATCCCGCCATTTTCTTCATCAATTGTTTACTGAGGCTGGCAGAATCAATGTACGTAAAGACTTTATCTTTATAGAGTATATAAATAACCGCAAGAAATTGTGCCATGGCAGTTGAATATAGCATGCCAGACACCCCAAAAGGCCAGATAATTACCAATACGATATTTAATAATACCGTGAATATTCCGGCAATGGCACTTCCCACCGCATACGTCATATTGTCCCCAAGTCCTCTAGCAATTTGAAGTGCTATAGAAAGGGCTGAATTTGCGAGAACTCCCATCAGAAAAGCTCCTGTATATTCAAAACTAAGACATTGGGCAACAATAACAAATCCAATTGCAAAAGCTAATGATGGAGCAGCTGTACATGCCACACAATTGGTAATAACACGCGTGATTTCCGATCTGTTTCCTCGGACGTCTATTAAAAAACGAAATATGGAAGACTCCATCTGTATGGTAATTACAGGCGAAATCAATATGATATATGTGATGAGCAGATCGATTGTTCCATATTCAGACGTTGACAAAACGGCTGTATATATGGGCAGCAATAAATAAGTAATAAGCTGCGTACATATTTTCCCAATGGAAATAATCAGTGTATTTTTCAATAAGACAGAATTTCTTCCCATCCGTGCTATGCGTGCTTTAATCGGTTTTTGACAAGATAATCCTTGATGCGATTTCGTATGGTGAGATAAAGGTAGCGACCGGCAAATTTCTCGCAAGCCTTTTTATAGGATGTCTTTGTATAATAACTCCAAAACTCATCTACTCGTGCTGTTTTTTCGCAAGGCATGACGAGATGCTTTTGTAGTGCCAGCTTTAATTCTGTTTCAATATAGAAACATTGATTCTTTATTTGATTCCAGAGAAGAGAGCCATTTGCTGAATTTAAGAATACGACATTAACTCCAATATCTCCTGTAAATTTATCAGAGATTGCGTTTATTCCCCAATAATCTCCAAGCGATATATCTCCGACACGAGATAAACTGCTATAGGGACAATGGTAGCAACTTTCTCTTGCCATAAGCCCAAGGAAAAACAATCTTTTATAACATTGATTCCAATAGGAGTGCCTGGATACTGTTCCGTCATTATATATTATTTTGTGAAGATTATAGCTCCATCCTATCGTCTTGTCCCTGAAGCGATAATCAATCACTTTTTTCCCAACAGACTTCTCAATAATTTTTATATGATCCGCGAAAAGTCTAGGACTTGGAACTGAATGACAAACTAAATCGCAAGTAATCAGTCGTTCGCTTTTAAGATTGAATATCTTTTTTATGGCCCCGACTTGACAAGGCGTTCCAATAAACAAAACCAGAAGGCCCGCTTTGAGATCTTGTTTTATTGGACCATAAATCTTTGATAGATCACTTTGCACATATTTGCTTCCTTGAAGTTTATTCAAATCATCGTTTGTTGCAATACGTCGATGTCTCACGACCATCTCGTCATCGAAACATGCTCCATAAACGACGCCTCCTTGCTGAATTATTGTTTTACTAAGCAGCCAGGCTATCCCTCCCGAAGAGCTGTTTTTGAGTGCATCTTTATCTTTTATTTGGGCAGCCAAGACTGTGGTTGGGGCCGAATTCCGTTCGACCGGATGCTCCGCTTGGCAAATTCGAAGACAGGATTTACACCCAATACATTGTGAAATATCGATTTGGGGCCTTAAAAAACCCTTGTCATCAGGAATCATGGAAATGCAATGCTTGGGACAAATTTCCATACAAGCAGAACAGCCAAAACAAGTCTCATTGGGAAGATTGATTTTATTGGTTAACATTGATTTATTCCAATGAAGTTTTTAAGAAATTGATTGAGGTCTCTCTTAACATATCTCGACGGCGATTGACTTCGGTCCAATTCAATCGCTTGTTGAGTTCCGACAAAATTTGTTCGGTCGAATAGCTGCTGGCCATCATTCTTTCTTGTATACCTAAATGATTGAGCAATGTCAACATTCGAGAATTATATATCCCATTGCCAAAAACCAGAAAGGGCTTTTGATACTGAATAGCAAACACGGTCCCATGAAACGAACTGGTCAGGACATATGAGGCGTGATGAAAAAGAGTTAAGAAATCTTCTGGACCTATGGTCGGTCGATAACTTCCCTTGATGCGTCGACCGATTGAAACAATCGGAAGTTTGGTCTTTTTTTGTAGTGCCAATGCAGTCCTTACGACTGTTTCATTGGAGCCAAGGAAATAGACAAGAATATATCCGTCGGATAAGATTTTATTCGATTCCTTGTTCTCGATCTTGATCCAATCCTCACAATTCAACAACAAGGTCGGATCACATACCAGCGAAACATTCTTTTGCGATAAATTCTCGACAGGTTGTAACATGTCTGCTTCTCGAACTGAAATTGCATCAAATCGGTGTAATAAATCCCAGTATTTCTGTAAATATTTTTCCCATAAGGATACAGAACCAGCCGATGCGGCATATGCAATCCTTTTACAAGATACAGTACCCAATAAAAAAGCATCGAAATCATTGAAAATAGCTTTGGGATTCCATATTTGATCGCTTCCACAAATAATAGCGTCATAATGAGATTCCACCTCTTTCAACTCTGCCAGATTCTTACAGGCAGGAGATAAGATCATGTGTTTTTTCCGAAATGCCGCAAATTTCAGAAATACTTTCTTATTATACCTATAACGAAGAATCTTCCCCAGAATCGTCTTGATGTGATGCCGGTCCGAAAATATATGATAATCAGAATAGCGATATATGTCTGCATTCTGATAATCGATGATACTTACATTGAATTGATTGTTTTGCAAAACTGTTTGTAAAGCGTACGCTTGAAGGACCGCTCCATAATTCTTCGCTTTATGGAATGTTAATATCCCAACCTTTATCATTTCCGAAGTTGCTTGATTTTCAACTTTACCCATATTTTTCGTAATGTTAATGATTTCCATCGTCTTTTCTGGTACTGTCTTACATGATATTTATTTTCAGCCTTCGCATCTGTGTTATATTGCGAGACTGGGAAAATACCTTGTGGTGTAAAATAGATTCTCTCATTGCTTCGTAAATCCATTTTTTTATAATGTGGAGGTAGGGGCCTCTTTTGTAAATGGATATACATAATCTCATGATTCACCTCCTCCATATTATCTACATATGATTGGAATAATCTACCCTGTTGCCAATAAAATTGTTGATCAGGATGGTTTGATATTGTACAGGTTGGAGCTACAAGAAGTCTGGAATATTGCGGCAAAATATCTGCAAATTGGTTTTGACCGTATTGAATAACCTGATTTGCCCTGCATATTGCCGGCATAAATATTTCGTCAAAGAATGCAGGTTCTTTAAATGAAATGGCATCCCAGAAATTAATTCCCTTTTTTATGTTTTTTAAGAACATCAATTTCATTCGTTCACTATTTTTGTAGAATGTGAGATGCCCTTGAGTTAATATCCGCTCGCTTTTTTGAAATTCCTCAATAGATAGAATATTGAAAATTCTACCAAATACCAAATCGACATCACAAAAGCCCCAAAAGTCGGCATCGGTCAGATAATCCTCGAATATTTTTCCGTATGCTGGTTTGTAATCACATAATTTATAGGGAGAAAATGCTTTTAATCTTTTGATATCAAGAGCTAGCTTATTCTGGGCTAGATTTTTGATATCCCCGAAGCCGCAAGTTTGAATTATGACATTGTCGGGTAAATCCGCATGCGAGTTCTGATCTGTAAAGATTAAAAATGAAATCTCGGAATTGCCGCGACAACTCTCCAGAAAGAGATCAAAATAAGGGGGAAATTTCCCAAAATAAGGAATGACTACTTTTATGATCATATAGCTGTAAATAAAGTCTAAGGAACACCTCGCTTATTTTACAATATATTTACTGCGTTTGATTTTAATAAAGGGAATATTCAAGCAGGGAAGTGCAATCAATAAGAAGATTGGAAACAACTTGCATCGGTGCCGAATTGCAGTCCCATAATTGGACGTCACTGCAGCGAACATGGCTACTATCACAATTAGTGTAATGAACAACAAGAAAATGAACCGGTCATCAGATGTCTTGTTATTTCTTTTTCGGCGAATTTCTTTTATTTGTTTCCACAAGGGGATAGAAACCCAAATATATAAAATAGCATCAAATAAACCGACAATGTCAATAACCGAGCTGATCATCCAAAGAAACGGAGTATATAAAAAATACAACATTCGTATCGGTAAAAATAACAAAGTCAATATCGGATTTGAAAAAGAAACGCCACTTAAATAGGCCGCTCGTCCGGCGGCTGACATCTCTCCGATATTACTGATGGATTCAACATCAAGATCAACTCCTCCGCCAATGCTGAACTTTTCCATCCCAATACCACTCGACAACATATAAACAAACGCGACTATCGTAATACTAACCAGAAATCCTTTCCAAATTAAACTGGCCCCTCTATTTTGGGAATTATTTTTCCTCGATAAGATAATCAAGATGGTCAACATGATCATTGCAATCATCGATGTATGCAGAATCATAGCTGGAACAAGAGCAATGACAGATAATATTAAATGTTTAGTGCGTCCATTGTTATAATAGAGATAGGCGTGCTTAATGTATAAAAGCATGAATAATAGTAGAACAACCTCCCGATTGGCAAAATAACTGGAAAATCGGATTAAATTCGGGAATAGAGCGATGACCCAAGCCGCTTTAATAACGGCGTTGCGATTTTTATATATATGGGAAATAATATTTGAAAAAATCAATACGCAATAAACGCTTAACGTTGCATTCATAACTCGTATTGGCATATAGTATTCTCCGAATATTCGGAAGAAAAAGCTAATTATCCATGAATAAAAATAAGCTCCTGTGGGAATATTAAAAAAAATTTCTTCAATAGGCAAAGATGCATAGTAAACAGCATTGACACCATAATTGTCCGCATCTCCATCTCCTAATATACTGTATATTACACAAATAGCAAGTCTAATGATGAATGCCCAAGCAACAGCTCGAGAAATGGATGTATATTTTCTAGCGGATATGGCTAGGCCAACCGAACCAATAGCCATGGTTAACAAACCATATCCCCAATCGTTGTTTCGAAAAAGTAAAAGAGCCACTAATGAAGCTATGGCTGCAATTGCTGCAACCATTGACATGATACCAGATGCAAAGGGGACTCTTCCTCCTTGGATCATCATTTCAGATTCTTAATAATGTTACTATATTCTCGTGAAGAATATGATATAGAGAATAGTTCCGCTCTTTTTTGAAGGATTGCTGAATCATGAGGAGTGTCGAGCGTTTGTAGAATTGCCTCAGCTAATTCTTGAGGATCCTCGCATGAGCACAATGCTCCATATTTTGAATTTCCCCCATCCATAATATCCTTAGGACCTCCACTGGCACAATCTGTCGCTACACAAGGGATGCCGCAGGACATTGCCTCGATCAAGACATTGCCAAAAGCTTCTTCCTTGGAGGAAAGGATAAACATGTCTGAACTTTTCATAAAATTGAGGACTTTGTCCGTATAGCCGTATAGGTCTATATCATTGGAAAACTGACTATCAAGACGTAATTTTTCCAATGTCCCTCTTAGCGGGCCATCTCCCAAAATGATCAAACGCGAATTCGTCTGTTTACGAACCAATTCAAAAGCTTTCAATAAGGTACTAAAGTCTTTTTCTGGGACCAGTCTGCCAACCGCCAAAAGTATCTTGGCTCCGTTGGCTTTGTCTTTAAAAAATCGATGATCTGTCTCGGGAATTGCCGCCTGTACTTTTTCCGGATCAACCAACGGATGATATATTTTATGTACTTTCGCCTTGCCGACATGGTAAAATTTGATTTGCTCGTTATATGCCATTGTATGAGCTGCAATAACGCCATCCAGGAATCTAAACAGCAACTTATTGCAATAGTAAGTCAGAGTATGGTAAATAGTTCCATCTTTGAGTAAAGTGCAACGATTATCCACAATGGCTAAGGCTCGCTTGTGCCAGCAAAACAACTTGATAAATGCAACGATTGTCCCTGCCAAACCTGGAGCAGCAAGAATTATCGTATCGGGGTGCTTACGCATATAGCAATAGATGTTCCATACGGCAGCAAAGATCTTTAGATCCCCCCTATATTTCTGCTTATGAAAGTCGACAACTTCGCAGCCGCCTGGTATTTCATGCATCATATCTCCACGGGCATCACCAATCAAGAATGAGATGTTAATTCCCTCAGCCTGCAGTCCATGAGCCAGATTAATCATGACACGTTGTACCCCTCCTGCTTCTCCGCTTTGCATTAGCATGGCTACATTAGGCTGTATTTCGTTTTTTGTTATCATATTTATTTTGCTGCCTCAATTTGATATATGTGGATCATTTGTTGCATAACGGAATCGAGTCCAAAAGCTTGAACAATTTGAATGTTATGCTGTCCCATCTGGACGCGGTCACAATGGGATATTTCCAATAATGCGTTTTTGATATCATTACAATCGTAAGGATTGAACAAAATACCCCCCTTGGAGTCTATTAAGTCAATATTACCTCTGATACGGCTGCAGATTACGGCTTTACCGCATGCCATAGCTTCCATTAAAGCAACAGGCAGTCCTTCTTGTATGGAAGGGAATGCAAATAAATCAGAAGACTCACATAATTCAGCCACATCACTTCGATAACCCAATAATTTTACGCGGTTTTCGACACCCAGATTTTGAATGAAATCAGTCAGTTCATCTTTCAATTTGCCTCGCCCTGCTATCGTTAAATAACAGTTGGGAATATTTGCCACAGCATTGATCAAACGTTCATGATTTTTGCGGGGAATCAGTTCTCCGACAGTCAGTATCCATAACATATCAGCAGGAATACCCAACTCATTGCGTTTCCTTTGTGAATCGATTCGATGTATGCAGAATCGGGATAAATCAATGCCGACTCCTGGTACATATACTATATCACGAGCATGCATATGCTTTTGCGCGAACGTAAAGTCCTCTTTATTAATTGTTATAAGAATGTCAGTCATAAAAGAACATACCCATTCTACAGGGAAATATACAAGCCAGTTTATTAGAGGAGCACCTTTGTAAAAATGGAACCCATGGGCAGTGTATATGACTCTAGTCCCGTGTTTTCGCGAATGGTTTGCTGCCAGCCTCGCCACCATGGCGCCAACTGGAGTGTGACAGTGAATAAGATCGAAGTTATTTTCGCTAATGATTTTCTTTAATAGCTGGTACGAATGAACGTTCGCCGTTTTTAAAGGGAAACGGTTGAAGGGGATGTCATAATAATGGTCGCAAAATGGAATCTTACAATCCTCGGGATTCTCATAATCATTTTTTGCAGCAACAAAAGTTTCCCATCCGTGATCTTTAAACATTTTTAGATAGGGGAGGTGAAACTCCATGATATGAGTTTTTACGACGGTTGCAACAAAAAGAACTTTTTTCATGACAGATTATTCACTTAGAATTTTTTCCCGAAAACGATCGAGCAGAATGTGTTGAATAGTACCTTGAAGTCGAACCACCAAGAACGATGTCCCAGATAATAAAGATCGTATTCCAGACGGCGAAGCATCTTCTCCATCGTATCCGTATAACCATTATAAAGCGTTGCGTAGGATGTCACGCCCGGGCGGATCTGGTAAAGGTATGAATAACGAATATCGTGTTCCAGAATTTGATCAATGTAGAATTTACGTTCGGGGCGGGGACCGATAAATGCCATATCTCCGCAGAATACATTCCATAATTGAGGCAGTTCGTCCAGATGATGCGCCCGCAGGAACTTCCCGATTTTGGTCAAACGCGGATCATCATCACCTCCTGCATGGCTCAACTGAGGTCCGAACTTCTCGGCATCCAAACGCATCGTCCGGAATTTGTAGATATTGAACGGACGGCCAAAACGCCCGATTCGTTCCTGCTTGAAAATGGCCGGTCCTCCATCTTCCCGACGCACGGCAATATAGCAGAACAAAAACAAAGGCGAAAAGATGATTAAGGCAAAAAAGGCCAGAATACAATCCCCGATTCGTTTTACATTACGAGCAAAAGCCGACATGTTGTCCGGGATAAACCGATCTTTCGGAACGTATCGGCTGATCGGTGTGCTGACCTCGATATCATCGTCAAAACGCGGATGACAACTATTCAGTTTATTGGTCCATTTTGCATAGGCGTCCCGATTCACGGCATCCGACATTCGCAGCGAAATCTCCGTATCACTCGTCTGCTGCAAGACCGTCATATTTTCCAATACGGTTGGAATGGACTCCGGCCCAATTTGCGTACATGGCATCTGCATCTCCTGAGAGAATTCTCGAAGATTTGTACATCCGTATGATTTACAGAACAATCTCAATCCATAGGCGGACAGACCATATGCAACCCAGGTATTGTACCTGGGACTATGATACAGATGGACGTATGATCCGTCATTTTTACATTCCTTCAAAGTAATTACGTCAGTATCCATAAATTCCGGTTATATGATGGGAGTTTAAGATGAATGCTTCTAATACTGATGCCCCAGCCAGCGGTCATAGTCGTCCAGACGGCGGATCAACTGCGCCTTGCTCTTCTTGAGAGGCTGTTCCGTCCGCCAAGGGTCGACAACGGCGTGCGCCTGCGCATAATCCAGACAGCAGTTCGTACAGCCGTAGAGCGCGACGAGCAGCAGCGCCCGCGACTGTTCGGCCCGGATCAGCGGCAGGATGCCCCGCACGGTGCCGAGCAGCTGTTCGAAACGTTCGCGGTCGCCCAAGATGGCGTAGGCCGGCAGCAGCAGCGCGTAGAGTTTGCAGCGCATCACGTCGCTTTCGAGCTGCAGACTGCCATACTGCTGCAGCACCTCCGTCGCCAGTTTCCGGTCCTCGTCGGTCACCCCTTCGGGCGTGTGGAGGCGGCGGAGCGCCTCGTGAAGCCCGGCCGGCAGGCGGTCACCGTTCAGACGCGTATAGACGTGGCGGCCGTCCGAATTGAGCGCGACCACCTCGTACTGCCCCGGCTCGACCGAAAGCAGCGGCACGTACATGCAGTTCTCGACGCAGACCATCACCTCCTTGCGGCCTCCGCCGGGCTGGATGACGACCGTCGCCTCAACCCCCTTGAACTGCCCTTCGGTGATGCGGATCCGGTCGCCCTTCATCAGACGGTCGGGACCCGGCGTATAGACCGGCAGCTCGTCGGAGTAGGAGGCGGCCACCCAGCGCAGATTGGCCATCGCCTCGTCCGTGAGGTAGGGATAGTGTTCGTTGTGCTCCTCGCGGATGCGCGGCAGGAAGTTGAACTGGGGCAGAAAGCGCTTCATCCGGTAGATCTCCGCCTCGGAGGCGTGGATGAAGACGTAGTTGTAGAGCAGCGGGTGGTTCGTGCGGACCAGTTCGCCGTGCTGCTTGCGGACCTCGACATATGAGGGGGCGAAGTATTCGAACATGGATTCGCCGTTTCTCAGCCGGCGTTCCAACTCCTGTTGCAGCGCCCGGGCGGGATTTCCCTGGTAGTGTCCCTGGCGCGAGGTGGGCAGAATCAGCACATACCAGCGCACGGCATTGGCGTTTTTCCGGCCCCGGAGTTGCTCCGCGACCGAATCCGCCCAGTTCCAGGAGCTGCAATTCGAGGTTGCCATGATCAATTTACGAGGACGGGATCCGGGACGGCGTTCACTGAAGGCCAAACCCCGGCCTTGTCGGCAGATTAAAGCAATCCACTGACATTCAGATGATTGAATTCATAAATCAATAAGATCGTGAAAATTTACTTTCAGCCTCTCCCCCTCTCATCCTCCCTCTCACATCTGAAGTCCTCACGTCTCTATTTAAGAAATCACACGCAGGCTAAAGAGTGTGAACTCAGGTCATTACAAGTCTGTAGTCGGTTGAAGAGGATCGAATTGCAATAATATTTAAGAAATTTTACTATGATATGTCATAATGCGGCATGACCCGATTGACCCGAAACAATACCAATGCAACAATTAGTCGCGATGGTATTAAAGTTCGGATTATTAGCTAAATAAATACTTTACAATAAGGCATTAAAATGTGAAGAAAAGTCGTAAAATTTTTGGTACTGAATTCGATTTTATTTACTTTTGCCCAAGTGATGTGTGATTTCTTAAATAGAGACCATACCTCGAAAACCAAGCGAGGCCGCTTTTAAGAAAGTAAGAGGAGATTGCAGGATTATGTACGCTCAAAACAGACGTGCGTAAAGCTGTATGATTTTTTTGAATATCACACAGCGTAGCACATATAACCATCTGATTGTCGGATAGTTGACTATTATCCGACGAGGTCGCGGAGCGCTTTTTCCGATAATAAACCCATGCTTGTGACACTCAGGCCCGTCCCAACCGTTGATTCCCCGCACACTCTGCCCAAGGATGCGGCGCTCCAGAATCGCCACACGATACGCTGGTACGTGATGGTATACCCCTCGAGCGGACGGGCCATGGCCGAAGAGTTGGATCGCGAACTGAGACGGCGGCAGCGTGACGGAGAGCCGCTTTTCGAATACTTTGCTCCGGCCTTCGTCGAGACCCGAAAGATAAACGGCCGTCTTGTCGAAACCCGGCGCCCGCTGTTGTACAACTATCTGTTCGTGCATGCCTCCGAATGCGAGATCTACCGGATCAAGCAGCGCCTTCCGCAGTACAATTTTCTGCCGCGCGTCAAGGACGACAAGCAGACATATCACTACCCCTATCTCACGGACCGCGCCATGCGCGATCTGCAATGGATCGCCCGCTCGTATGCCACAGCCGTGCCGGTCTGCACGGCCGACCCGGCCTGGCTGGTCAAGGGCGACCGGATCCGCATCACCGAAGGGCGCTTCGCAGGTATCGAGGCCCGGGTCGTCACAACGGCTCCTTCGCGCCACAAGGAGATTCTGGTCTCGATCGACAACTGGATGTGCGTCCCGCTGCTGAAGGTCCAGCCCGGAGAGTACGAAATCGTCGAGTTGAACCGCGAAAATCCGGGCTACTACTCCCGACTGAACAACAGCCGGCTCTTCGAGCGGCTTCATGAAGCGCTGTGCCGCCATTGGGCCGGCGAGGGATCCGCGGAGGATCAGTCCGTCGCCACGGAGGTTCAGCAACAGTTCGAGCACCTGACGCTCACGAGCGACGTACTCCGCTGCAAACTCCACGCCCTGCTGCTGCAGGCCTACACGATCCTCGGCGAAGCATCGAAGCAGAAGATCCAGCTCCAAGCCATCCAGGAGATGCTGCCGGCCGTGCGGGCCGAACAGTCGCGGGCACTGCTGCTCGTCACGCTCTACGGCTGTATGGACAGCTGCCAATACTACGACCGGGCCCATGCGCTGGTCGACCCCTGGCGGACGGATCCGACCCCCAAAAAGAGCAAGGCCCTGTTGATCCGCCATCTCGACGACTTTGACCGACTGCTCGGCCACAATCGCGAATAGCGTCACGTTGCGCGAAGTTCCGGGATCCGACGCCCCGCAGACTTGAAGAAAGAATAATTTCATAAAATACATTTCCCATCATGTATCATCTGATTCAAAAATTGCGACTGGATCACTACATCAGTTCGCGATTGATTCTCGCGTTGGACCTGCTGGTTTCGGTAGGTGCATCGATCATTACCCTGCTATTGGCCAACGTGCTGTTGGGGCCCGAAGTCTTCACCTGGAAAGCCGTCGGCTGGTGGGTGGGCGGATCGTTCGTCTTCTCGTGGATCGCCTTCCTGCTGCTCCAGACCCACAAATCGATCATCCGTCACTCCACCCTGCGCGAATTGGCCCGGTTAAGCGTAGCCGTCGTCTTCAAGGGGATATGGATCGCCGTTCTGCTGGCATCGAGCATCGCCGGACCGACCTTCCCGGGCGTATGGATCACGCTGCTGTTCGACGTACTGCTGACCCTCTCAGCCCTGATTGTGATGCGTGTCCTGATGGTCGTTCTTTACGACCTGCTCAAGAGCAGCCGTCAGAAGCGCCTCAACTGCAGCCGGATCCTCATCTACGGGACCGGAGACAAAGGCGTATCGCTGGTCACCCAACTGCAGAACTCACACGAGTATCAGGTGGTCGGCTTCCTGACCTACGGCAAAACGCTGAAAAACCACATGCTGGCCGACCTGCCGGTCTACTACTTCGAGACGGAGGAGAATGTCCGATACCTGCAGAGCCACAAGGATATCGATGCCATTCTCTTTGCCCACACCCGTGAGGCCCGCGAGGAGCAGGAACGGCTGATCCACTTCTGCACGGATTGCGGGCTGAAGGTGCTGATCGCCCCCTCGATCGACGAGGTGGTCGACGGCAAGGTGCAGCGGCAGGCGATCCGCGAGATCAAGATCGAGGACCTGCTGGGGCGTGAGGAGATCAAGATCTCGATGAACGAGATCATCGCCAACTTCCGCGGCAAGACGATCATGGTGACGGGTGCCGCCGGTTCGATCGGTTCGGAGCTGTGCCGGCAGCTGGCAACGTTCGGCGTCAAGGAGCTCGTGCTCTTCGACAACTCCGAGACACCGATGCACAACATCCGTCTCGAACTGGAGGACCGCTTCCCCGATCTGAAGTTCATCCCCGTAATCGGCGACGTGCGTATGATCCCGCGTCTGGACTACGCCTTCCGCACCTACCGTCCGCAGGTGGTCTTCCATGCGGCAGCCTACAAGCACGTGCCGCTGATGGAGGAGAACCCCTGCGAAGCCGTTCTGGCCAACGTCGCCGGCTCGCGCAACGTGGCCGACAAGTGTATTGAATACGACGTCGAGAAGATGGTCATGATCTCGACGGACAAGGCCGTCAACCCGACCAACATCATGGGCTGCACGAAGCGTCTGGCCGAGATCTATGTGCAGTCGCTCGGTCTGGCCATCGAGGCCGGCAAGGTGAAGGGCAAGACGAAGTTCGTCACCACGCGCTTCGGCAACGTGCTGGGATCGAACGGTTCGGTGATCCCGCGCTTCCGCGAACAGATCGCCAAGGGCGGCCCGGTAACGGTGACGCACCCCGACATCACGCGCTTCTTCATGACGATCCCGGAGGCCTGCCGGCTGGTGATGGAGGCCGCCACAATGGCCACCGGAACGCAGATCTTTGTCTTCGACATGGGTAAGTCGGTGAAGATCGCCCACCTGGCCAAACGCATGATCGAGCTGGCCGGTCTGGAGGTCGACAAGGATATCAAGATCGAATACACGGGGCTTCGCCCGGGTGAGAAGCTCTACGAGGAGGTGCTGTCGAACACGGAGAACACGCTTCCGACGTCACACGACCGCATCCGTATCGCCAAGGTCCGCGAGTACGACTATGTCGATGCCCTGAAGGCGGCCCAGGAGCTGGAGAAGCTTTCGCGGGCGGTCATCATCCCGGACATGGTTCGTCTGATGAAGCAGGTCGTTCCGGAGTTCAAGTCCAAAAACTCGCGGTTCGAGATTTACGACAAGGAAAGCAAGTAAATCCACACAATTACGCAGAACAGAGTATAGTTAGAGTATAGTTTGAGAATATGCAGCAGGTAAAATACATTGGCTATTTTGATTTTCAAGATTCAGCCATCCCCCGAAATTACGTCGTATCCGCATCAAACAAGATAGAGTATATCGTCGGAGCGCTGAATCAAGCAGACATAGACGTCGAACTAATCTCTGTATCTGCTTCAACGGAGCCCAATTTCAAATGGCATAAGGCTGAGATCAAAGAGCGAACACCTCATTTCAAAGTACGATTTTTTGCAACATTCGGAGGCTCACAGAAGATAATACGTTCGCTCCGAACAGTGTGGCACACAATTGCCTTACTCTGGTATCTTCTACTTCATACCCACAAAGGTGAAAAGATTATCGTTTATCATTCATTGGGATATTTCAATATTATTTTATGGGCTAAAAAACTCAAAAGATTCCAATTGATATTGGAAGTGGAAGAGATATACCAGGATGTAATGCCATATCCGAACCACATAAAAAGATGGGAATATGAAACGTTCGAGATCGCCGACGCATTCATCTTCTCAACCGGTTTACTAAATGAAAAGCTAAATAAAACAGATAAGCCGTACGTCGTCATACCAGGGACATATCGTGTGGAATCCCAATTGTCAAAACCCCATGATGATGGTATGATTCATGTCATTTACGCAGGAACCTTCGATATCCATAAAGGTGGAGCTGCAGCAGCAATTGCTGCGACCCATCTTCTTCCCTCAAATTATCACATTCATATTTGTGGGTTTGGGACGAAGACCGACATCAAATACATAAAAGATGCCATCGAAAAAGAGTCGCAGATTTCCTCTGCAAAGATTACATACGAAGGACTGTTAAAAGGGCAGGAATACATCAGATTTTTGCAGCAATGCCATATCGGATTGAGCACACAAGACCCGACAGCCCCATTTAATGCAACCTCTTTCCCTTCCAAGATTCTATCTTATATGGTGAATGGATTGAGAGTGGTTTCTGTCCGCATTGATACAATCACCCAATCCTGCGTAGGTCCTTATATCACATACTACACGGAGCAAACGCCACAAAAGCTAGCGGAAGCTATTCAATCAGTAGACATGACCTCACCATACGATGGAAGAGAGATCATATCTCGATTAAATATCCAATTCATTCAGGATATTACGAAGTTACTTAAGGCATGAAAATCATACAAATCAATACGGTCTGCGGGCATGGCAGCACAGGCTCCATCGCGGTCGATATTGCAACCGAACTCCGAAAAAAAGGAGATAAATGTTATATAGCATACGGACAAGGTAGTTCAAACTACTCTGACAGTTATAAAATCGGAGGATGGCTGGAGAATAAATGGCATGGATTATTCTATTCACGAATATTAGGGCTACAAGGATATGGCACACACCGAGGAACCCGACAATTAATTCAATGGATCGATCACATTCAGCCCGATATAATCCACCTGCACAACTTGCATGGAAATTATCTGAATCATCCGCTTTTATTCAATTATATCAGAGCTCGTCAGATTCCGGTTGTCATAACACTACATGATTGTTATAATTTCACTGGGAAATGTTCGCATTATACGGCAGAAGGTTGCTATAAATGGCAAACAGAATGCAGGCAATGTCCTCTGTTACGTAAGACAATAGCTCCCAGCTATTGTCTGGATCGCTCTCGCAAAATCTTTCTGGACAAGAAAAGATGGTACAGCCAAATTAAAAGAATGGCGGTTGTTGCCGTATCCAAATGGCTGGAACACGAGGCAGAAAAATCCATTCTCGCCCAGAATGGACACTCCATCTGTCATATTTATAATTGGGTTGATTATCGAAAGTTCCATCACGCATCACAAGATGAAATCCAGACCATATATAATAAATACGGTTTGAATCCCCAATTCAAATATTTGCTCAGCGTTGGAGCCGGATGGGATAAAAAAACTTCAAAATACAAAGATGCGCTCAATTTATCCAAACTTCTTCCCCAAGGCTACAAACTGTTGTTGGTTGGAGGAACTTCGAAAGGGACAGTCATAGAATCTCCGATTTACCACATTCCTTATGTATCTGATGCTCATGAGCTGTCCATTATCTACTCAATGGCCACAGCATACATTCACCTATCAGTAGAAGACACCTTCGGGAAGGTGATAGCCGAAGCAATGGCATGTGGTACTCCTCCCATCGTATTTAACTCTACAGCATGCCCTGAGGTTGCAGATAAATACGGACACATTATTCCTTCGCATGATGTTACTGCTATTATCGATTTATTACCGCAATTGAAAATTACGGAAAGTCAAAGGCTCCAAATGGTTGATCATGTAAGAAAAAACTTTGACTATAGCAAGAACATCGAGCAATACATCAAACTTTACGAAAGTATCTTACAATAAATGTACGTACAATTACTCGTCATATTTCTGTCTCTCATTGCCGCATGGTACTATTCTCAAGGCCTAACCCTTTTGAATCAGGATCATCGTCGCAAACAATATGTCATTTTTGTCTGCATCCTTCTGATTTTGCAATCTGGCTTGCGAGATGTTTCAGTTGGGGCTGATACTCATGCATACCAGATTTCTTTTGAGAACATAAAATCGACAAGTTGGACTCAAATATGGCAAAATTTTTATAATGTATATATCTTAGGCGAAGGAAAAGATGCGGGCTATCCTCTTCTAGAAAAGATTTTTTATACTATTTGTCCCGAATATAGAATCTATCTTTTTTCGATCGCTATCTTTTTCTTCTGGGCACTTGGTCAATTTATTTATCAGAACACAATAAGGATTAGCGATGTTTTAATGAGCTTATGCCTATACCAAGTGCTATTTTATGGATTTTTCTCTGTAACTGGGATTAGACAAACTATAGCAACGATCTTTACATTATTGGGATATAAATATATCCAAGCAAGACGATTATTCCCATTTATAATACTTATCAGCACCGCTGCATTTATTCATAAATCAGTTTTAATTTTTTTACCATTTTATTTCCTCGCAAGGTTTAAATATAGTCGTTGGTTATTAATTGGATCAACACTTGCTGTTCCTTTTATTTTTCCCCTCGCAAGACGGTTTGCAACTATATTAGCCACCCTATCAGCAAGTGATACATATATGGGATATGCAGAATCTGATTATGAAACATCCGGGGCTCAAGTTTTTTTCATATTCATGTTTTTAATCGCGATGGTTACAATTTTTAAAAATAAATCAATTATCCTAAATAAAAATATTAATACCACTCCTATTATCAATGCTTTTTCACTTGCTCTAATTTTTACACCACTAACTTGGGTTGACCCCGCCCTAATGCGAGTAGTACAATATTTCTCAATATTTTCATTACTTCTTCTTCCTATAATAATTAACTCATATTCTACCCGTCAAAACAACCGATATATAGTCATCTCAATTTGCATTTTAATTTTCTGCATTATCCTGATTAAACGGGATAGCGACTATGCCTTTCTATGGGATTAGATAAATGCAGGAGCAAACTACGATTAAAATTTCAACATGATACGGCAAATTATTTATAAATTGACGAAACCTCGAGTAAATATCATTAAGACTATCATATTAAATTTTTCCACATTACCATTTAAACAAGCAATAAGGTTACCAATTCTACTTGTAGGAAATTGGAACTTGCGGTCTTTGGAGGGAAACATTATTTTACCCGACAATCACACAAACAATAAACGAATAAAAATAGGGGTAAACTATGCAGGTTATGTAACAGCACCTGTTGGAACACTAACATTACAGAAAGGCTCCAAATTAATTCTTCATAAAAATGTAAAAATTTCGCAAGGTGTCCATCTCTGTTTATATTCAAATGCAGAATTGTCACTTGGCGCTTACTCCTCTTTAGGCGACAATGTAAAAATCATATGTAGTAATAAAATTAACATTGGCATGCATACCGATGTAACATGGGAATGCCAAGTTTTAGATTTCGGCACACATTACATTGAAGACTTAGAAAAAAAAGAAATTCATAATATATATCAATCTGTAGAAATAGGAGACTATTGTTGGATAGGTAATAGAACGACGATTATGCCAGGAAGCAGAATTCCTAACGACACAATAGTTGCATCAAATTCCCTACTTAATAAAGATTATTGCCATCAAGGCATCGAACCGTTCTCTCTATTAGGAGGCATTCCTGTAAAACTCATTAGAACCAATATCTTTAGACTTAGAGATATCAATAACGAAATATACCTAAATAAATATTTTTTGGATACAAAATCAGCATATATAAATAGTAAAAATCTTCCAATTGATGAGTATAAGCAGAGGATCTCAGATTAAGCTAGGAGCTATTCTTTCTTACGGAACCATCATCTTCAACATCCTAGTTGGCCTTATCTATACTCCATGGATGGTCCATAGCATAGGAAAATCAGATTATGGCCTATATACTTTAGTCACTTCATTCTTAACATACTTTGTCGTCGATTTCGGATTATGGCTTGCCGTTAATAAAATATTATCACAACTAAGAGCTGAGCATAAAGATGAAAAGGAAAAGATCGTTATTGGAATAACTTCACGGATCTATTTATCCCTAGATATTCTAATATGCATAGGAATAATAATTGTTTATTTTTTTATTGATGATATTTTCATTAAACTTACTGCAAATGAGCTAGAAAAATTTAAAATAATATATATTATTGCTGCTTTTTTTAGCATTCTATCATTCCCTTTCGGTTTTATTAAGGGGGTATATAATGCATATGAATTATATATCGAAACAAAAATTCTTGACCTTATCTGCCGTATTAGCATTATCACCTTAACAATTATTATTTTATTATGCGGCGGAGGGTTATATGCCCTGGTAATTAGTTATGGTCTAGTTCCTTTCTTAACAAATATTGCCCGAGTAATATATTTAAAGAAAAAAGGTATTGGTGCAAATTTTTCAATTTGGGACAATAATATTGCTAAACAAATATTTAGTATTTCTATTTGGCTATTTTTAGTCGTATTAGCAGAATTATTTATTAATAATATCGCCCCCTCACTTATTGCAACATTTTCAGGCAGCACTGAAATCGCAATATTTGGAATTGGATTAACAATATATAATTACGTATATTTATTCTCATCATCAATATCGGGATTATTTCTTCCGAAAGTAACTGAATTATATGTAAATAACCAGGCGCAAGTTCTCGAAGAGTTATCCATTCGTGTTGGTCGGCTTCAGTTAATAATAACAGGGTATATTACCATGGGGGTTATCCTCACGGGGCAGGACTTTATGTTAGCTTGGATGGGAAAGGATTATATCCGATCATATTTTGTCATGACTCTACTTATAATTCCCTTAACCCTTACGTCTATTCAACAAATTGAGTCATCCTGTTTACTAGCTGCTAACAAAATCAAATATCGCGCTTTCCTAATGATTGCAACAGCAATTTCAAGTATTTCTTTATCAATTGTTCTTATTCCTTATTTTGGAGCGATTGGAGCCGCAATTGGGATTTCTTGCAGTAATTTCTGCATAATGTTTATTGGAATGAATATTATATATAAGAGATGTTTAAATATTTCATATAAATCGCTAGCAGTAGCTTTTATACCATTTCTTCTTGCCTATCTATCTATCACAATAATCTTCAAGATATCATGTCAATTTGGAGATGGATTCTTGCCAACATCATATTGGGTACGTTTTATAATCAAAGCTCTATTATTTACAATACTATATATCATCGCCTTAATTCCAATTCTAAACAGTTATGAAACAGAACAAATAAAGAAGTTTATAACATTTATCAAACATAAAAAAACTCCGCAATAAATTTTACACTACAACTATCCAACATGTCTATTTTCAAAGACAAAGTCCTGTTAATCACAGGCGGTACGGGCAGTTTTGGGAACGCCGTACTTCGTCGCTTCCTCAATAGCGACATCAAGGAGATTCGAATTTTCTCGCGCGATGAGAAAAAGCAGGATGACATGCGTCACATGCTTCAGAGTTCGAAGGTGAAGTATTATATCGGCAATGTCCGCGACAAGTCGTCGGTAGATATCGCCATGCGCGGTGTCGACTATGTCTTCTCGGCTGCTGCCCTCAAGCAGGTTCCCTCCTGCGAGTTCTTCCCGATGGAGGCGACCCGTACGAATGTCCTCGGAACAGGCAACGTCCTTGAGAGCGCTATCGAACACGGTGTCAAGAATGTCGTCGTTCTTTCGACCGACAAGGCTGCCTATCCGATCAATGCCATGGGTATCTCCAAGGCCCTGATGGAGAAGGTTGCCATTGCCAAAGGTCGTGAACTGGGCGAAGGCGCCGCTACGACCATCTGCTGCACGCGCTACGGCAATGTAATGGCAAGCCGTGGATCCGTAATTCCTCTCTGGGTAGAGCAGATGATGGAGGGTAAACCCATCACGATCACCGACCCCAACATGACGCGATTCATGATGACGCTGGATGATGCCGTAGACCTTGTAGTCTATGCTTTCCAGCACGGACACAACGGCGACCTCTTCGTTCAGAAGGCTCCGGCTGCTACGCTGGCTACACTGGCCGAGGCTTTGAAACAGATCTATGCCAAGATCGATCCGAAATATGGCGAGACGGAGGTCAAGGTGATCGGTACGCGTCACGGAGAGAAACTTTACGAAACGCTGGTTACCCGAGAGGAGATGGCCAAGGCAATCGACATGGGCAATTACTACCGGATTCCGTGCGATACGCGGGACCTGAACTACGACAAGTTCTTCACCGAAGGTAACGAAGATGTTTCCCGCATTGAAGATTACCACTCGCACAATACGGCTCGTCTGGATATCGAAGGCATGAAGAAACAGCTGCTTCGCCTGCGTTTCATCCAGGAGGATCTGGGACTGATCGAACGTGCAAAACCGCGCGATATCCGTTCGGAATAGACTAAACTCTCCCATTTCACGTCATTCGTCCGAGACGTTAAAACGGACAAATCCATTCTTCGTGGTTCCACGGCGCTTCTGAATCGCCCTATCTCAGGAACCGCAACCCAAAAAGCACGATGAACATATTGGTAACAGGAGCCAAAGGCTTCGTAGGGCGCAATCTGTGTGCCCAGTTACGCAACATCCGGGACGGAAAGGCAAAGAACTATGCCTTGGGGACGGATCTTGCGATCTTCGAATATGACATCGATTCCACCGCCGAGGAGTTGGACGAATTCTGCCGCAAGGCGGATTTCGTCTTCAACCTCGCGGGGGTGAATCGACCGCAGAACCCCGAAGAGTTCATGCAGGGAAATTTCGGCTTTGCGTCGACCCTGCTTGATACCCTTCGCAAACACGGAAACACCTGTCCGGTGATGCTTTCGTCATCGATCCAGGCGACACTCGTGGGACGTTACGCCGAAGGCGATTACGGCAAGAGCAAGAAGGCCGGCGAGGAGCTCTTCTTCGAATATGCCCGCGAAACGGGAGCCAAGGTGCTGGTCTACCGTTTCCCGAATCTCTTCGGCAAATGGTGCCGTCCGAACTACAATTCGGCTGTAGCAACCTTCTGTAACAACATCGCCAACGATCTGCCGATCAAGGTTAATGACCCGGCCGTCGAACTGGAGCTGCTCTACATCGATGACCTGGTGGATGAGATGATTGCGGCACTGAAAGGGGAAGAGCATCACTGCGAGTTCGAAGGGGTGGAAACACGTTTGACCCCCGAAGGTCGCTATTGTGCCGTTCCGACGACGCACCATGCGACGCTTGGTGAGATTGTCGACCTGTTGCATTCGTTTCACGATCAACCCTCGACACTCGTCATCCCCGAGATTCCGGGAAACAGTTTTGCCAAGAAGCTCTATTCGACCTACCTCTCCTATCTTCCGAAAGAGAAGGTGGCCTTTCCGCTGAAGATGAATATCGATGCCCGGGGAAGTTTCACGGAGCTGCTCCGCACGAAGAACTGTGGCCAGGTATCGGTGAACATCTCCAAACCGGGAATCACCAAAGGCCAGCACTGGCACAACACCAAGTGGGAGTTCTTCATGGTGGTTGCGGGTCATGGTCTGATTCAGCAGCGGCGCATCGACAGCGACGAGGTGTTGAACTTCGAAGTTTCGGGTGAAAAGATCGAGGCGGTACATATGCTTCCGGGCTATACGCACAACATCATCAACCTCTCCGAAACGGAAAATCTGATAACGGTGATGTGGGCCAACGAACCGTTTGACCCGGCACGCCCCGATACCTATTTCGAACCTGTCGAATAAACTATAAAGTAATGGAACCGATCAAACTGGATTACTCGGATATTCATTTTGCCGACAACGGCAAACTTAAGCTGCTGATTATCGTTGGGACTCGACCCGAGATCATCCGGCTTGCCGCCGTCATCAACAAGTGCCGGATCTACTTCGACACCATTCTGGCCCATACCGGTCAGAACTATGATTACAACCTCAACGGTGTTTTCTTCAAGGATCTGAAACTGAAGGACCCGGAGGTTTACATGAATGCCGTAGGTGATGATCTCGGCGCGACGGTCGGCAATATCATCAACTGTGCCTATAAACTGATGGTTCAGACTCGACCCGATGCCCTGCTGATTCTCGGCGACACAAATTCGTGCCTTTCTGCCATCGCTGCCAAGCGGCTGCACATCCCGATCTTCCACATGGAGGCCGGCAACCGGTGCAAGGATGAATGCCTGCCGGAGGAGACGAACCGCCGTATCGTGGATATCATCTCCGATGTGAACCTGGCCTATTCGGAGCATGCACGCCGCTATCTGGCCGAATGCGGACTTCCGAAGGAGCGGACTTACGTGACGGGCTCTCCAATGGCCGAGGTCCTGCATGCAAACCTGGCCGAGATCGAGGCCTCGGATATTCACAAACGGCTGGGACTGGAGAAAGGAAAATACATGCTGCTCTCGGCCCACCGCGAAGAGAACATCGATACGGAAAAGAACTTCCTGTCGCTGTTCAACGCCATCAATGCACTGGCCGAGAAATACAACATGCCGATCCTTTACAGCTGCCACCCGCGGTCGAAGAAACGTCTCGAACAGAGTGGGTTCCAACTCGACAAGCGGGTAATCCAGCATGAGCCGCTGGGGTTCCACGACTACAACTGCCTGCAGATGAACGCAGCAGCCGTGATTTCAGATTCGGGGACACTGCCTGAGGAGAGCAGTTTCTTCACGTCGGTAGGCAAGCCCTTCCCGGCAGTCTGTATCCGCACCTCGACCGAGCGTCCCGAAGCGCTGGACAAGGCCTGCTTTATCCTGGCCGGCATCGATACGAAGTCGCTGCTGCAGGCCGTGGATACGGCCATTGCCCTCCAACAGGCTGCCGATTATGGTACTCCGGTACCCAACTATACGGATGAAAATGTCTCGACAAAGGTCGTCAAACTCATTCAGTCGTATACCGGTGTCGTCAATAAAATGGTCTGGAGAAAAGAATATATATATAAAATCTGCTGATCATTCTAGTTTATAACACAGCCAATTATTTAAAAGACGACCTTGGTTCATACTTCCATCAAGAACCATTCTTCTTGAACATAATTACGACATGTTTCGTACAGATATTTATATAAAGAAAGGGCAAACAGATACATACAAATCACCTCCCGCAGAATATGAATCCAAAGAAGTCATTATTAGTATCTAAAATACAAGCGTAAGCACCGCCTGTAACAATAGCTTACCTCTCACAAAGAAAGATTCTGGTTGATTCATTGGTATTAAAAACAAATTCCGTAAGGGATGTATGGAGAGGATGGATCTTCAACTACAAAAATCTGACTGCTGGAACTAGGGTTGAATGCATTAAGATCTTGTTTAATATATGAAAATATTAGTAGTCGGCGTAGGCCCATGGAATGACGTACAATATGGTAATAATGTGATGACCAACTGGTTTAAGGGTTATAATGCCGAATTTGCAAATATATATGTACATACAGGTAATCCCTGCAATAGCCTGTGTGAAAGGTATATGCAGATTACCGATGCAATGATGATGCACTCTATCTTAGGAGAAAGAGCCGGTAAGACCTTCAGCATGACCTACGATGAACAAAAGAAATTGTCAAAGGAAGAAGGATTATTTGTCCAAAATACTGATTTAGTTGTTAAGGCAAAGACACTTCCTCCTAGTATTGCAAATATTGCCAAAGACAGTGTATGGCTGTTAGGTAGAATCAACAAGCAAGCAGTAAAGCAATTTGTACAAGATTTCAATCCAGATATTGTATTTTGCCACCACGTATTCAACTTTAACTTTTGGAGGTTAGAACGCCTAGTACGTCAATATACAAATGTACCTATGGTTGCTTTTACAGGAGACTCGGAAGCATCGCTTGATAAAATAAGTTATTCTCCGCTTTTCTGGATAAGACAATTCATTTTGAATCGCCTCTTTAAGAAACATATCAAAATGTTTGACCACTACTTCACATTTTGTGAAGATCAGGCACGTCGATATGAAATTATGTCAGGCAAACCTGCATCTACTTTATATAAATGCGCCGATCTGCCAGATAACTTTGAGATAAAGCCAGTTGGAGAACCTATTCGTTTAGTTTATGCAGGCAACATTATCTACAACCGCTGGGAAACGCTTGCTATCCTTGCTGATACTTTGGAATTTATTAATGAGGATGAAGTGAAGATGGTATTAGATATCTACACAAATACCCAATTGACACCCGAAATGGCAAAACGTCTGGAAAATCGCAAAAGTACAATCGTTCATGGTCGAGTCACCCCATCTGAATTAGTAGGGATCTACGAACAGGCTGATATTGCTTTGCACATAGAAAGTTTTACTCCAAAATATCGCTTAGAAACCAAGGATTCTTTCTCTACCAAGATTGTAGATTTAATGAGCTCAACTTGTGCGATCATGGCGATTTGCTGGGAATTACATAACGGGGTACAATATCTCCAGCGCGAAAATGCGGCAATCTGCATCAGTGACTTGACCAAAATAAGGGATGTATTACAAAACATTTGCAATAATCCTTCCTCTATCCAAACCTATGCCCGTAAGGCATGGGAGTGCGGTAAACGTAATCATACACGCGAAGTCATCCAGAATCATATTACAGAGGTGTTTTCACAGGTAATACAAAACAATACCAAATGAAAACAATTGGAATCATCACCATACATAAGATTTACAACTACGGCTCGGTATTTCAAGCATATGCCTTACAGCAAGTATGTGAAGAAATGGGATTTAAAGTCGAAATTATAGACTATAAATTTCCTAATGAGTTTCATGCTGATAACAAATATCAGACACATAGTGATACTCAGCCCAATGAACCCAAATGGATAAAGATATTATTTGCGAAGGCTTTAATGCACCAACATAAAGGGGTGGATGCCTTTGTAAAGAAGTATCAACATATAAGTTGTAGATCATACTCTTCCCCGGATGAGTTAAAGGAGTTGACACCTATCTATGATGTCTATATTACAGGTAGTGACCAGTTATGGAACCCTCGATTTTGTAATGGTGACCCTGCGTTTATGTTACACTTTGCACCGGATAATGCGTTAAAAATATCGTATGCTGCCAGTATTGGATCAAATGCTATTCCTCATGATTTGTATCAAAGATACAAAGAGTTACTCAGCCGATACACTCATATTGCAGTACGAGAGAATAGTGGCAAACAATTGATCGAGGATATAACAGGTAAAAAGGTAAATGTAGTGCTTGATCCCACTCTTCTCCTACATAAGGATGAGTGGAACCTTATTGCAACACCCAAGCAACAATTTAAGAGGAAGTATATTCTTTGCTATTACCTTAACTATACTTTCAACTCGTTCCCATATGTTGATCAGCTGGCAGAATACATACAACAGCAGACTGGATATGAGATCGTTCGAGTATCTCGTCCGCCTCACAAACTTTTCATGCCGCATACGCATTGTCGTGTAGGAGCATCACCTGAGGAATTTTTAGCCTTAGTACGCGATGCTGAGATAGTGCTAACTACATCCTTTCACGGAACAGCTTTTGCTGCAAATTATGGGAAACCCGTTTTTTCCGTAGTTAAGGACAGAAATGCAAGCGATAGCAGGCAGGTCTGCTTGATGGAAAATCTAGGATTAAAAAAACAGATATTATCCATTTCAGATGCTTTCCCCACAAAAGATAGATTCTACTACGATGTGGAAGAAGAACAAAAGCGTCTAGAAACATTACGTCAGCAATCGTTTGATTACCTTAAAATGGCTTTGAAGAATGAGTAAGGTACAGTTATGCGATAAGACGACCTGCACTCAATGTATGGCTTGCGTAAGCTCGTGCCCTAAAGAATGCATCACAATGGTTAATGCCGGCCAGGGCTTTGCCGTTCCACAGATTGACAAGTTAAAATGTGTTGAGTGTGGAGTTTGCATGCAGTCATGTCATCAGATAAAAAAAAACTTGGAACGAAACACACCAGTAAAGACTTTGGCTTGCTGGACTAAAATAATATCCGACCGCAGAAAGAGTTCATCAGGTGGAGTATTCAGCGTCTTAGCTCGTAAAGTTCTGAGCCAAAACGGCGTGGTCTATGGAGCCACCATGGATAAGAATTTACAGGTTCATCATATTGGTATAAAATGTACAGAAGATCTGCCTCTTCTACAAGGGAGTAAGTACGTACAGTCATTAATGGGTGACACCTTTATACAAGTTCGTCAGCACTTAAAAGATGGGCTTTTAGTACTTTTTACCGGAACCCCTTGCCAAGTTGGAGGACTTCTTACTTTTTTACACAAAAAGTACGAGAACCTTATCACTTGTGATGTAATTTGCCATGGTGTTCCCTCACAGAGTGCTTTTGACGCCTTTTGTAAGAGAACTCACTTGAATGGAACATGCGAAGGTATCAGTTTTCGTTTTACTGAAGGTTGGGGGTTTCAACTCGCACGTGAAATACACTCAACCAAGAATGAAGGCTGCAACCCATCTCAAGTTAAACGCAGACCTGTTTGTCCATCAAAAGCATGGTATATGCGTGCATTTAATAAGTCATTGATGTTCAATGAAGCATGTTATACGTGTCCCTATACAACCATCGAGCGTATAAGTGACTTTACCATGGCTGACTATTGGGGATTGGGGACTAAAGCACCTTTCAAACATCCTACTTATCAAGGGATCTCAATGTTGTTAGTTAATACATCAAAAGCAGTTGAACTGCTAAAGAGCCTACCTGACCTATATTACGAAGAGCGGGATTTACAGGAAGCAATAGAAGGCAACTACAACTTGTCTCAGAGTTCAATTCGCCCAAATAATCGAGACGAATTTATTGCCGATCTCTTCAATCTTAACAAAAAAGATGTGGTAAAGAAATATGGCCTACAAGCAAATGTCCGAGACTATATTAGGTTGATAAAACAATGGCTGAATAGCAAAATATAAAATCAAATTATATAACATGTTTATCGACAAAGAAATACTAGACATATTGGTGGAGAAGGCAAAAAAGTCTCCTCGCCTGCGTATGAACAAGGATTTACGCACATCAACCGAGGATAACTCACAACGTATGCTCAACGCATTAGAACCAGGGACAGAAGTGCCGATCCACCGACATCGTCAATCTAGTGAAACGGTTGCCGTTCTTCGAGGATGCGTTCGACAGAAGTTCTATGAAGAAGTTCAAGATGATCCAAAATGTTTAAGACTCATTCGCGAAGACATCATTAGGGCTGGTAGCCCTTGTCCTTTTTATATGGTACCTCAGGGAATGTGGCACACCACCGAGTGTCTTGAATCTGGCACTATAATATTCGAAAGTAAAGATGGCAAATATATGCCAATGGAGCCAAGAGATATAAAAGGACTATAAATATATTTCTTAGCACATCTAAATAGCATACTCTCGAATAGATAACTCCCGATCTTTTTAGTCATTAATATTGTAAAGGGTTTTATAGAAGGAGATCAAGGAATATAAATACGTCAATGAGATTTTCAATAATAATACCTTGTTATAAGGTTGAACAATATTTGCACCAATGCGTCGATAGTGTATTAGTGCAGACATTTGAAGACTATGAGGTTATCCTTGTGGATGACGGCAGTCCGGATAGTTGTCCCACTATATGCGATGAGTATAGCAAGAAGAGCAACAAGGTCAAAGTGATCCATAAAACGAATGGAGGACTGAGTGATGCACGAAATGCAGGACTTGATATAGCTCAAGGCGAGTATGTCATGTTTTTGGATAGCGATGACTGGTGGGACGATAAGAACGCTCTCCGGAAAATTGATGCCTGCATCAAGGAATCGGGAGCAGATATCACCATCATTGGCATGAAGAAATACTTCAGCCAGGAAGATCGCTATGGCGAAAAACGCATTCCAAAAAGATGCTCAATACAATCCGAATCATTAGCTCAAGAGCAATTGATACAGCACTATCTACAAAGCAACTCTTTCGTTGCTTGTGCTTGGGATAAGGTTATTCGAAGAGATATAATTGAAAAGGGACATAAACGATTTGTTAAGAAGCAATTAAGTGAAGATATTGAGTGGTGTTGCAAATTATTAATGGACAATCCCCAAATAGGGGTATTGGAAAGTGTTATATATGTATATCGCCAACAGGTTTCCACCTCGATTACCGCAAATGTGGGTACTAAGAATATCAATGATATATTGAATGTTATTAGTCGTTTTGCGGACAAGGACATGCATCCTCCTGTATTACATTTTATAGCCAACCAATATGTATTGCTGATCACCAATTTGATGCGGCTAAACAAGGATGATCAAAAAATATTTACAGCAGAAGTAAAGAAGTTCTGGTGGTTATTGAATTATAATTGGTGCCCTTATACTCGTTTAGTATCAAGGATTAAGTTCCTAGGATATAAAACGACAAAGATGTTATTAAGGATGTACTATAAGGCAAAGTATTAAGATAAAACTTCATACATGTCGTATAATTATGTGCACAATACATGATATCATTGGAAAAACACTTTTGCTAAAAGGTCCTCATTGAGCTCGATATATAATTATTCGGAATTAAGTAACAAGTAGACCATAATACCAAATTATAAACAACTATTATGCTAAAAGAAAAATTAGATAGTCGCAAAGATCTGCAACCTATGCTCTTCAGAAGATCTTGGCTGATAAGTAAAAAGTCACTGGATAGTAAAATGAATGAGTTTCCCTTTTATGGTAATTGGAAATGCGTAGAACTCGGAGGCATCCATATCTACGGTCACAACACACAGAGTATTCATTCTGTAAAAGTTGGGGATAATTACATCTTCATATGTGGCCACTGCTATAATCCTTTTACTATGGAACATGAGGAAGAGAAGTGCCTCACTCGCATTGGGAACGACATCGGCAAGACTGATTTCTGGAAAAAAGTTAGTGAAATTACAGGTGTATTCGTTTTGGGATGGGTGAACTCAGAAGGAAACATCAGCATCATTACCGATCCTAGCGGTATGCAGTCAAGCTACTATGGAGAAATAAACGGCAACTTCCTCGTAACAAGTCATTGTCAGATTCTAGGAGACCTATATGACTTGAAGATGAACGATCTGACCAAGGAACTACTTAACTACAAGTGGTATTACCGAGTGATGGGACCTTACCTCCCTGGAGACATGACTCAGTTTGATGAAGTAACTCGTATCGTGCCTAATATCGTCTACACCTTCGATGCTAAAAGCGGTAAAGTAAGTCACAAGCGTTTCTACCCGCTGACTGATAATCCTCAAGTAAAGGATAATAAGGAATATCAAGAAGTGATTGAGAAGGCAAGCAATATTCTGAAAAATGGAGCCGATCTAGTAGCTAAGAAGTGGAAAAAACCTGCAATTTCACTTACCGGTGGTATTGACAGTAACACAACCTTTGCAGCTTGTAACGGACACTACAATGAGTTCGCTACTTTCAGCTATCTGTCCACACATAAAGAGACCATCGATGTGGAGGCAGCCAAAAAGATTGCAGCTCACTTCAACACCCAACATCGTATTTTCAACATTCCAGAGACTAACGATGAATTAGCAGACTTCGTCCTGAAAAAGGACATCATTAATCACAACAATGGCTACGTATATCGCCTCTATGATAACGAGATGCGCAAACGCATCTATCTAGAGAAGGTGTTACCTTACGATGTCGAAATCAAATCGTGGGTATCTGAGACCATCCGTGCATACTGGTACAAGCACTACGGCCGTACTTCAATGCCAGAGTTGAGTGCCAAGCTATTCCGCAATCTCTATAAAATTTTTATCACAAATCGTTCGTTAGCTCACAAGATAGACAAAGTGTTCGAGTCCTATATTGAGAAGTATAACTATCGTTCGATCAGCAAGGATTACTTGCCAGCTGACCTTCACTACAACGAGGTAACATGGGGAAGTTGGGGAGGCCCTAATATCAGCGATATGAAGCTTTATACAGACATCACTATTCTATATAACAATCGTGTATTCCTTGATCTCTTGCTTCGCGTGCCTCTGGAAAAGCGAATCAATGATGAACATCATCTGGACATGAAGCAATATCTTAACAAGGATCTCTTTGACATGGGAATCCGTGTGGTGAACATGAAGGAAACCGCAACTCGCGCACGTCTCCTTAATGTCATCTTTACGATGAACATGCTTCTGCCGTTTTAAAAACTGATAGCAACAGACTATGGATATCCGCCCGCACAGGTGGAGCAGAAAGGCTTATGGTGCGATTCCATCGGGCGGAACATTATATTTGAACATTTGAAAATAGCAGAACAAAGATATGTTGAATCTTATGTACATAACAAAGGATCCAGAAATCGCATGTATTGCTGAAAAAGCAGGAATAGACTGGATCTTTGTGGATATGGAATTTATCGGTAAGGACAGCAGACAAGGAGGTTTAGATACAGTACAAAACCACCACACAGTAAAAGATGTAGCAAATATCAAAGCAGCAGTCAAAGTAGCTAAAGTATTAGTTCGAGTAAACCCTATACATGACACTATGACTGATTACCCTTCAAGCGAGGATGAAATAGAGGCTGTTATCAAAGAGGGTGCCGACATCGTGATGTTACCATTCTTTAAGACAATTGTTGAGGTGGAGCGCTTCGTGCACATAGTTGCAGGTAGAGCACAGGTATGCCTGCTTGTGGAAACTCCCGAAGCTGCCACATTACTAGAGCAGATTGTAAATATTCCTGGAGTTGATATGATTCACCTTGGGTTAAACGATATGCATCTGGCGCTTGGAATGAAATTTATGTTTGAGTTGCTGGCAGATGGATCGGTGGACAAATGGACAGACATTATCAGACGCAAGGGAATTATGTATGGTTTTGGCGGTTTGGCATCGCTGGATGGAGGTGTGGTGCCGGGACGTATGATCCTGAAGGAACATTATCGTATTGGTAGCCAAATGGTGATTATGAGTCGAGCATTCTGCAATACGGATAAAATAAAAGATATCGATATGGTACGCGAGATTTTCACCCAAGGCATTGCTGCCATCCGTGAATTGGAACGCGAGATGGAGTCGATGAGCAAAGAAGACTATAGGAATAACCATAAAGCCGTATGTGAGGCAGTAGAAGCAATCGTAAAAGGATAAACCTATGAATCTACTATTGACAGGTTGTTTCAAATACTCAGCGGAGCAGATGGAAGCCTTGCATTCGCTCGGATACAACATATATTTTATGCCGCAAGAAAAGGAAGAGTTGCCGCTGAATGCCGCAAAAGTGGACGCAATAGTATGCAACGGTCTATTCTTGTCACACGACATTGATGTATTCTCTCAATTGAAATTGATCCAGCTGACAAGTGCTGGGTTTGATCGTGTGCCGGTAGAAAAAATCAAGGAACGCGGAATGGAACTCTACAATGCACGAGGAGTATATAGCACACCGATGGCAGAGTGGACGATATTCCGGGTACTGGAACACTATAAGCAAGGAGAGTTCTTCCGCAAGGAGCAAGAAGCTAGACGTTGGACTAAGCATCGAGGGCTGCGCGAGGTGGCAGGAATCCATGTAGCGATAGTCGGAGCTGGTAATGTAGGACAGGAGGTGGCGAAGCGCTTCCAAGCCTTTGGTGCTCAAACTACGGGATTCGATATACATACCAATGCTACCATGGGGTTTGATCATATGGTTCTGACTGAAAAGCTTCGCGAGCGTGTGTGTGAGTATGACGTTGTGGTAGTGACAGCTCCGCTGTTACCATCTACACGCGGACTGATCAGCCGAGAAGTTCTCATGGCAATGAAGGAGAACGCTATACTAGTAAACATTGCCCGCGGTGGACTGATAGATGAGTATGCTATGTATGAGGTGCTCAGTAGGCGCAAGGATCTGTATGCAGCTTTGGATGTATTCGAAACCGAACCGTTGGCTAAAGAGAACCCGCTGTGGAAATTGGAGAATGTGGCATTGAGTCCGCATAACTCGTTTGTAAGTGATGGTAACAATGCGAGGATGTTCGCAGTTATGTATAATAATTTGAAGAATTTTATTGAAAAATAATATATGAAGAAAGTTTTGCTAGTAGCAACCGTGCAGAGCCACATTGGACAATTCCACCGACCGCTGGCTGAAGTATTGCATAAATATGGTTATGAGGTTCATGTCGCCGCCAATGATAATCTGTATTTAAAAAACGGGTTGAAATTGGACTTCGTGGACAAGGTGTTTAATCTGCCTTTTTCACGTTCGCCCAAGAGCAAAGATAACATGACGGTCTACAAGCAATTAAAACAGATCCTGGATAATGACCACTATGAGGTAGTGCATTGCAATACTCCTATGGGTGGTTTTGTAACCCGACTGGCGGCTCGCGATGCAAGAAAAAAGGGAACGAAAGTATTTTATACGGCTCATGGGTTCCACTTCTACAAGGGTGCTCCTAAAATAAACTGGATAATTTACTATCCAATAGAGCGTTACTTCAGTCGTATGACAGACAAGTTAATCACCATCACACGAGAAGATTATAAGTTAGCAAGCGAGAAATTTCATTGCGAGGTGGAATACATGCATGGTGTGGGCGTAAATAGCGAGCGTTATTTCTGCATATCAAACGAGGAGAAACTATCCATGCGTAAGAAGATGGGATTTACACCTACGCAAAAGCTCATATTGAACATCGGAGAATTGAATGCAAACAAGAACCAGACGATGGCAATCAAAGCAATGCATAATGTGATAGAGCAGTTCCCCGATGCCTTACTGATAATAGCAGGGAATGGTCCCCGAGAGAATTTTTTAAAAGAATTTATCCGCAAGGAAGGTCTAGAGAAGAATGTGCGTATGATTGGTTACGTAACCAATCTGCAGGATTACCAACATGTGGTAGATGTTCAGGTATGTTGTTCAAAACGCGAAGGACTACCACTAAATGTCGTGGAATCAATGTTAAGCGGCAATCCTGTGGTGGCGAGCCAGAATCGGGGACATCGAGAACTGATAGAAAACGGAAAGACAGGTTTCATTGTGCCTATTGATGATAGCGACGCAATGGCCAAGAACGTACTACAGCTTCTTCAGGACGAGAAAACAAAGCAATACATTGAAAAAAATGCCTTGAAGTTTGCTCAACAATACACGTATGATAGCGTGAAGAAAGAACTGGAGCAAATCTACGAACTCAAATAACAGAAAATGTGCTATTAAAGCTACTGCTGATTAGGATTTAGGGAACCATGGATTAGCCCGAGAGTTCAAGAATTGAGCAAATGCTCTTAATATAATTTTAACCATAAGAGTAGAGAACATTTAACCAGTTTTCAAATACAACCGGCCACAACAGATTATACTGATCAATATTCACACATGCGGCTTTTGTTCTAGAGAGTTTTCTATGTGAGTTATTTCTGCAAAGATGGGAACTCTATGCAATGAGGTCATTGGGCGGTAATGAATCACAAGTAATTTTTGTTCCGTCTGAGGTCCCGATTAAGAGTTTGATGTGCGTGAATCGCTTCTATTTTCGCAAGGATATGTTATTTTGTGGCTTGCGTTCTGAGACAAGAATATATTAATCGATTAAATCATAACATAAAAAATATGTACAAGTATTTCAAAAGAGCATTTGATTTTATTATTGCGCTGATAGCATTGATCATCTTGTTCGTACCACTAGTAATTGTGGCTATCATCATCAAATTGGACTCTAAAGGCCCTGTGATTTTCAAACAAGAGCGTTTAGGCAAAGATGGTATACCATTTAAAATTTGGAAATTCCGCTCAATGTGTGTAGGTGCAGAACAGCAAGGAACAGGGGTATACTCATATAAAGGAGATACACGCATCACTCGAGTCGGTAAGTTCATCCGCGCCACCTCTATCGATGAACTGCCTCAGTTAGTGAATATTCTCAAGGGCGACATGGCTCTCATTGGGCCTCGCCCCGCATTGACCTATCACCCTTGGCCATACGAACAGTACGACGAACACCAAAAACACATGTTCGACGTACTCCCTGGAGTGACAGGTTGGGCACAAGTGAACGGCCGCAAGGAAGTACCATGGCCAGAACGCATCGAATTAAATGTATGGTATGCGCAACATATGACTCTAGCACTCGATTTGAAGATCTTTTTCATGACCATCTTTAAGGTGGTAACAAACGCCAACAACGAGAATGTTAGCGAAACAGGAGTGAAGAACTAAATTTGGCTGTAGATTTTTTATTTATCCCATTCAGACACACTCCTTGAAATTGTACCCAAGTTTGGTATCATTACAAAAATAAAGAATCGAATTTCCCAGGATCAAAAACCTGAGAAATTCGATTCTCCTTTTTTCTGCCGGAGTTATCAGTTCCAGCCACCGATAATTTCGCCTCCGATCTCGATCGAAACCTGGTCGGGATTCGAGTTGATCACCAACGACAGCGTATGCTGCTGGCCAGCCTTGAACTGGAACGTATCCTCCAGCAGGTAAGACACATTGTTGGCTACAACCTCGATAAAGGGTCGGCGCGACTCCAGACGCTGCGGAATCATAACCGCCTCATAGGTTGCGTTATCCACCTTCCGGGCCTTGACGGTCGCCATCTCGCCAAAATATCCTTCGTCACGGCTCCCGTCGCCAGATCGATGGTTGCCGTCGGCACGACGCTGTGGATGTAGACCGTCGCATTGTCCGGCAATTCGCCTTCATACGACGCCCCCTTCACGAGCTTAATGACCAGTTTGCTGCATCGGTGCGAGAACTGCAGGGTCACGGTCTGCGCCGACTGATCGACCCCCTCCGTTTTTGCCCACAGAAAGTCCGAAGCCTCATAGCCGCCCAACTGGTCGCCGACCCGTTCGGTCGACTGATCCAGTGCAATGGAGAAGGGCTGCTCATCGACGGAGGTCGGGGTCATGTAGGGATAGTAGCCGTAGACATCCATGCGGTTGTCGCTCCAGAAGATCTTCTTGGCCGTCACCCAATCCTCCCCGTCGAGGGTTGCGGCCACGTTGTTGGCCCAGTTACCGGAGATCTGCAGGAGAGCCGGCGTTTCACCGGTATACTCCGTGAGATAGAGGCCGATCTTGTCCCCCTGCTCGAAGGAGGTCTCCGTAGCGCGGGTTGCGGAGGGATACTGCATCTCGAAATGCATGCTGCCGTCATCGACCTTGATCTCTTCCGCCTTATCACAGGAGGCGAGCAACAGGGCCGCCATCCATATGTAATTCCATTTTCTCATAATCGAATCGCTGATTGTTAGTTGAATTTCGGCTTATCACCCATGTAAACCGGATGCTGCTGCTTGTTCGAGGCGGCGAACTCCAGGGCCGAGAAGAACGAACGGGTTTCGTCACCGGCCGTCGAAGCATCGAGGACATCGAGCGTCTTGAACTCCTCGAACGAATAGCTTTCGCCCGCATACTCCTTGATCCGCTTGACGATGGCCTCGCGCGAGATGGCCGAGAAGTACGGAATGTTGTTGTTCATGCAGCTGTTCGGTTCGGAGCGGAAGACGCTGCGCATATGCATGTAGCCGCCTTCGTAGATATCGACCAGATTCGAATACTGCGGATCGAAGATCAGATGGCTCCAGGGTACGTCGTACATGTTTCCCGTCAGGGAGAGGTTTTCATACCATCCCCGCGACTTGCTGGCATTGAACTCATCAACGTGCGGGCAGCACAGACAGGAACATGTCTGGATAAACTCATTGTGATAGATGTACTCATCACCCAACTTGCCGAAACCGTGGCCGCCGGCCTCATGCTGGACCAATCCGCGGAAATCATACGGATAGACATCCTCGCTCATCGGGCAGCAGGAGATCGCCGACCCGTCGCCCCACATGTAGGTAATTCCACCGTAATCGGCCGTATTTTCGATCAGCGTAATCAACGTTCTGTTGATCCGATCCTCGGTGACGGTCGGAGCCTTGCAGGCGTACTCAAAGCAGACCTGCTCGTCGGGTGCGATACCACCAAGCACATAGGCTGACCCGAATTTCGACTCCCGGATGGTGTTCACATCCCCCACCCCGCTGTCGGGCGAGAGGCCGAAAACGGTGTAGACGTTGAAGTAGTCGCGATAGGTCTTGTAAGGCTCCACGGCAAAGAAGTAACCGATGGCCTCGTTTACGGCATCGAGGTATTTGCCCTCGGCAATATCCTTGGCATCGAAGCAGTCGCCCATGAATACCAGGTCGACACCCGCGCCCTTCGTTGCCGTCTGCACGGTCAACACCTCGCCGTCACCATACTGGTAGTCGTATTGTTCCACCTTGGTTCGGGTCCGATAGTCCTTCCCGTTGAGCAGGAAGACCACCTCGCCTTCGCGGTATCCGGCCCCCTTGGGCTGGTCAGCCACCGTGACGGTCACCTCGACCTTGCCCGTTCCGCTCATCGGTTCAACCGTCACCCAGTCGGGTTTGGGCTCCACGCTCCACGCTCGGAGCACGCAGCACCAGCGTCTTCGCGAGCGATGCATTCAGCGTCCGGAACAGATTCCGGGAGATCGAGAAGTCGTGGTGCGCAGCAAAACGCTTGAACTCCATCCATCCGGGCGCCGTGCTGTAACTGTTAACCGATGCTTCGGGCTCCTCGACCGTAAAGTTATCCTTTGCACCGCCATCGAAAGCCGTCGCAGCCAACTGCGGAGGATTCTGCGCTTCGCAAACGATCGAATTGAGCTGGAAACAATCCGTAAAAGCATTCTCCCGAATAAACTCCACATTCTTGGGAATAACTACCCCTTCCAACTGGGAACAATCGGAGAAAAGACCAGCACTGACTGAAATAATATCCTCGGGCAGTTCAACAATACCAGTCAATCGGAAATTTCTGCTAAAAGCCTCATTTCCAAGCACAGCCAATCCTTGAGGCAATTTCAACTCCCCAGAGAATAAATTTCCAGCAAAAGCATTTTCACCTATAATCGTCAAGTTCTCGGGCAACTGCAAGGATCCTCGGAATTTACAATTAGAAAAAGCATTTGCCCCGATTTCAGCCAAATCCTTTGATAAATTCAATTGACCATTGAGACCTGAGCAACCGGAAAAACAGGAATCCCCTATTTTTGTAATACCATGAGGAATAGTAAGCGAACCTGTAAATCCGGAACAGCTCAAAAAAGCTTCTGTTCCCAACTTTTTTAATCCGCTGGGAAGTTGCAGATTTCCGGTAAATCCCGTACAAGCACCAAATGCGAGCTCACCTATTTCCTCCACAGAAGCAGGAATAATCAAATCTCCAGAAAGTCCTTTACAAAAGAAAAACACATTTGAGCCAATCAGAATCAATGATTTAGATAACGTCAACGTTCCATTTAATGGACAATTATAGAATGCAAAATTTCCAATTTCGGTAACTCCATTCGGAATAATCAATGACCCAGACAAATTTGTTTTCAAAAATGCCCTATCTCCAATTCGCATAATATTTTCAGGAAAAACAAAACGGATAAGGGTTGATTTTTCACTGAATGCACCATCTGGAATCTCATTGGCGGCATAAACGGTATAAAGGCCTTTATACTCAGCAACCTCGACCTCCCGCAGATTGAGCGACTGCAAGACTGTCATCTCCGTACGCATCATCTCGAAATCCCGCTGGTCGATGGTTCCTGTCACCTTGAGATTCTTGACCTTCGTATAGTCCTTCCCGGCGGCCGTGATGCACTCCTTCAACGTTCCGGGCTCCGGACAGTCGACGATGATGTATTCACGCGCCGTTGCGTCGTGCGAGACGTTATCCGTCTCCCACGCCGTGATACTCTCGCCCAGCAGTTTGAACTCCAGACCGCTGGCGCTCTTCTTCGACACCTCGATGGTAAACTTGTGCAGCTTGCCGCTCACATAGCTGAACGGCTCGCTCTTGCGGAAGACATAAGGCACGCCGTCGACCGTGATGCTGAATAACGGCGTCGAGGCCGCTACGGTCTGCGGAACCACCACGGCCCGGAAATCACCGTCCCGCTTGTAGGGGATGGTACCCGTGGTCGGCACCTCGCCGGTCGGAGTCACCTCGCCGGTCGAAAGGTCGATCACCGCCTTGCGGATCGTATTGGTCATCAGGACACTCTTCTCCAACTGACCAAATTCCCCGGCGTCAAAGCCCGTACCCTCCGTCAGCGTCACCAGCACACCGGCCATCCGGTGCTGGAACTTGACGGCGATACGCTGCGTGGTCGGAGCGATGTCGGCCGCCTTGCCCCACAGGAAATCACTGGCTTCGTATCCGCCCAGAAGCCCGTTGGCAGCCTCGGTCGACTGATCCTTAGCCACCTCGAACGCATAGGAATCGACCGACGACGGCGAACCGTAGGGATAATAGCCGATGATGTCGACGTGCGTATTCTTGTCCCGGAAGTAGACCGACTCGTCGGGAATCCACTTGCCGTTGGCCTCGTCATAGACGTAACGGACGTTATCGGCCTGGTTGCCCTCGGTGACAAGCTGGCCGGGAAGCCCCTCTTCATAATTGACGACGTAGATGCCCACGCCGTCTCCGTCGCAGAAGCCCTCGTCGTTGACACGCGTGGTGGCGACCTGTTCGATCTCGTTGAAGAGCTGGATGGGATACGACTGGTCGACCGTAACGGACATCTCGTCGGGCTCGTACGAGCAGGCACCCAACACGACCGTGAGGATGCCGCATATCAATAAACGCTTAGATTTCATACCGTTTGTTGTTTCAACTGATCCAGTGGGCGAGTTCGGAAGCCCACCCTTCAACCTGTCGGTTATTCGGCAGCGTCGACGGTAATCGTAATCAGATTCGAGCCGTCGGCCACGGTCTGCGGAACGAGCAGCGCCCGGTAATAGGTTCCCTCGTTGTAGGGAACGATCTCCGTTGCTGTACCGGTGGCCGTAGCGACACCCGTCCGGAGATCAATCGTAGCCGAAGCCTTCACGTTGCAGATGCGCACCGACTTGGTGGCAGCGGCCAGCGTCTCCTCGGTGAAGCCCTTGCCCGGGGTCACGTAGATCAACATGTTGCTCATCGAGCGGTTGGTGATGATGGGCACGGCACTGGCCGTCGGGCTGATGCCGGTAGCCTTGCCCCAGAGGAACTCCGAGGCCTTGTAATCGGCCTGCAGCGACTGGTCGTTCTTGACCGAGAAGGGATAGGCCGCAATGTCGGCGGGCTTGCCGTAGGGATAGTAGCAGTAGAAATCGGCCATCGTCGTCTCATCCTTCCAGTAGATCTCCGAACCGGGAGTCCACGTGCCGGCGCAGGTGAAACACATGTTGTCGACGTAGTTGCCCGAAGGCTGCAGGGCCGTGGAGGAGGATCCTTCGTTGTTGACCACGTAAATACCCACCTTGTCGCCCGTTTCGTAGGCCGTATCCGTCACACGGGTCCAGACATTCATCGAGATGTTGATGGGGATCTTCACCGGATCGGGCGTCGGTTCCGCACCGTGTCCGACGAGGAGCAGGAAACCAGACACAGAAGTGTCGAGAGAGAGAGGAAAAATCTTGTCTTAGAATTTATTTTGGGTTAGAATTAAATATTCAACGGCTGTTTCAGCGCAAAACGTCTATTTTTAAGCAGTGTCCAATATGGGCACATTCAGAATGCTAGCAAATAATAAATAAAGATACATATATTTCCTCAAGATGTTTCTATTTTATATTGAATACAATCATTCATTTACATTATACTTTCGTACAGAAAAAAATAAGAAACTGCTATCTTCTTTCTTCAAATATGCCTCAGACCCTTGCAGACCGCATTCCCCTCAGCACACGCATCATCTGATTCGCCAACTGCAAAATCGGCGACAGAGTTTTGTTCCGGTGACCGGTCTGCGCTATCTTTGTGAAAAAATCCGAAAACCATGAAAAGACGCGTATTCGTTACGGGCGGCGCCCACGGAATCGGACGGGGAATCGTCGAGGCCTTTGCCCGGCAAGGTGATGAAGTGGTCTTCTGCGATATCGACAGCCGGCTCGGAGCCCTAACCGCCGCCCAGACCGGCGCCCGTTTCTGTCAGCTGGATGTTACCGATGCCGTCAGCCTCGAAAGATGCATGCGGGAGCTCTTCGAGACCTGGGGCGACATCGACATCCTGGTCAACAACGTCGGAATCAGCCTCTTCAAACCCCTCACCGAACTGTCGATCGAGGAGTTCGACCGGGTAATCGCCACCAACCTGCGCCCGGTCTTCATCACCTCCCGCCAGTTGGCGCTCCATCGCCAGCAGAACGGCAACCACAGCTACGGCCGTATCATCAACCTCTGCTCGACCCGCTACCTGCAGAGCGAGGCCGGAACCGAGGCCTACTCCGCTTCGAAGGGCGGCATCTACTCGCTAACCCACGCGCTGGCCGTCTCTCTGGCCCCGCTTCACATCACGGTCAATGCCATTGCTCCGGGTTGGATCCACGTCCGCGAAGAGGAGCAACTGCGCCCCGAGGATCATGCCTTCCACCCCTCGGGACGGGTCGGCACCCCCGAAGACATCGCCCGTACATGCCTCTTTCTGTGCGACGAGGCAAACGACTTCATCAACGGCCAGACGCTGACCGTTGACGGCGGAGCCACCATCCGGATGATCTACCCGGAATAGCAATCAACCCGAATAAAAATAAAAACAACGCCCCGAAGATCACCTCTCTCGGGGCGTTATTTTTCGGCGTCTCACTCACTTTTTTCCACCACCCAAAAACGAGAAAAAAATGAACGCAGAAAAGTTAGGATTGTTCATTTCTTTACCTGTTTTTGCAATACCGTATGCCAAACAGGGAGTAACGCGGAAATCCAGCGAGGGCCGTTCGGTAATGCAAAAAATCCAGCCTTGAATTTTGTTGGGAGGCAAATACTTATCTTAAATCCGCTGCTGCGGGATCAATCTCTGCCGTCCATAACGGACGTCCCGACAATCCGTACCCCTCCCGGCAAGGGGTCCCGCATATCCGCCGAATCTGCGACACAACCGACCGAGAAAAAGAACAATCCGCATGCAATTTACGGCAAAAAAAGCAGAATGAAATAAAAAACATTATTGCTACGGGTCGCACGTCTGCAATTCGGCGAACAAGCAAGCACGACACGGAGAACCAACGCACAGAGGATCCACCCTTCGGAAGATGTCGTGCAGGCCGACGATCAGAACAGCCTTCAGGAGGCCATCGCAGAGCATGCACACGAGATCTGGGCCGAGAATCGGCAGAAGGAGGGTTGGAGCTACGGTTCCGGGCGGGACGATGTGCCGATACAGCCCGCCGACATTCGGAAGCGCTGAAAAACGCCGACAGACCGACTGCTGTTCTCTACGAGGAGTTTCCATACAAGAGACTCCTCCTTTTCATGGGAAT
Organism: uncultured Alistipes sp.; assembly: GCA_944321945.1. Taxonomy (GTDB): domain Bacteria; phylum Bacteroidota; class Bacteroidia; order Bacteroidales; family Rikenellaceae; genus Alistipes. Next base: position 286,368 of record CALUNE010000001.1, on the reverse strand, counting down.
CCGCGGCGAATTGATATCTTTGTATCCAGGACCGGAGCCTAATTCTTCACGCCATGACACGCCGACACCGCTACATCCGCTTTTTCATCAGCAGCACGTTTGCCGACATGACCCGCGAGCGGAATCTGCTGCAGGAGATATTCCACGATCTGAATGCCCGCTATGAACCGCATCACTGGCAGATCGAATACGTGGATCTGCGCTGGGGCATCACCAGCGAGGCCGGCTCCGACAACCGTACAATGCGGATCTGCCTCGAGGAGCTGGAGCGTTGCCGCAGCCTCTCGCCGCGCCCCAACTTCATCATTCTCACAGGAGAGCGTTACGGTTGGCGACCGTTGCCCGAGGTTCTCTCCCGCCAGGAGAGCGAATGCATCCGACGGGGAGCAACCGCCAAAGAGCTCCGCCTCTTCGAGCGCTGGTACCGCTCCGACACCAACCAACTCCCCGAACCGGTTCTCCTGCTGCAGCCGCGAACGGACGAATACCTCAACGACACAAACTGGGATCTGAAGGTCTACCGTCCGCTCCGTGCGCTGTTCGAGCGGCTGCAGGGGCCGCTGCCGTCGGCCACGGAGCTCGAAATCCGCCACGGAGCCCTTCAGGTCGAAGATGCCCGCGAACACGTCGTGGCCTACTTCCGCCACCTGCACGACATCCCGGCCGAACGGCTGACAACCTACGAAGAGCCGGAGGCGACACCGGTCCGCCGCCTCGAGACCCTGCTGCGCAGTCGGCTGGCTGCGGAGAACATCCTCACGGAGGAGATCCCCTTTGCGGAGTACGAGACCACGGAGTTCGGGCAGCGCTTCCGCCGGGAGATGACCGCCCGCCTGACCCGCATCATCGACCGTGTGGTCGCCCAGACGCCGGAAGAGCCGACCGAGGAGGAGATCCACCTCGACCGGATCGAAACCGACCATACGTTCCTCGTCGGACGTGAGGAGGAGCTCTCCGCGCTGGAACGCTATCTCCACGATCCGCAGGCCAACCATGCGCTGTGGCTCCGGTCGTGCCCGGGAGCGGGCAAGACGGCCTTGCTGGCGGCGCTCGTCCGACGCTGCCGCGACACGCACCGGGTGATTCTCCGCCTCTGTGCGGAGACGGACCGGACCCGAAACGGTTCGCGACTGCTCAACAGCATCTGGACCCGCATGAGCGAACTCTTCCCGCCGGAGCAGTGGGTCTGCCGGGATCTGCCCGGATACGGTCCCGCCGGCACCCGGTCACCGCTCTCCGCCAGCGAGATGTTCCGCACACGGCTGCGGCAGATCCGCAGTTCGTCCCGTCCGCTGCTGATTCTCGTCGACAGCATGGAGCAGTTGAGCGACGAGGGCTCCGACGAATTCTTCAGTCTGGCGTGGGCCGACGGCGAATTAAGTCCCGACGTACGCATCATCCTGACCTCGAGCGACGATCCGCGCCTCAATCCCGAGCCCCGGCGGATCGAGATCCGGACGCTCGAAACGCTGCCCGAAGCCGATGCCCTCGGCATGGTGGAGGAGTGCCTCCGGCGGTCGCACCGCACCCTTTCGGACGCACAACACCGCCGGATGGAACAGGCCGTAGCCGCGTCGGACAGACGTCCCGTCTATCTTTCGCTGCTGGCGGATCTTCTCCAGCGGCTTCATTCGTACGAGGAGCCTGCCGTATTTCCCGCCGATTTCGAGACGCTGGTCCGCACGGCTCTCGACCAACTCGTCACGACGCACGACCACGACCGCGAGTTGATCCGGCTTGCCTTTTCGCTCTTTGCGGCCGACCGCCGGGGTCTTTCGCAACCCGAACTGCTGCGGGGGCTGGCCCGGGACCGGGACTTCACGGAGCACCTGCAGCAAACAAGCCACCACGCATGGATTGCCGACCCGCAGGCCCCGAGCATTCCACCCATCCTGTGGACGAGGCTCTTTGGCGACGTTTCGTTTTTCTTCCGGATGCGCCACGGCCCATGGGGCGACCTGCTCAGCATCCGCCACGGGGAGTTCGCCGCAGCCATCCGCCACCTATACCTGGAGGATCCGCTGCAGGCCCTGCACGTCTACCTGCTGCTGGCCGGGCTCTACGAGGATCAGTCCACGCCGCACGCGCTTTCGGAGCTGTTCCGGTGCCGCTACCGGGCCTTCCGGCTTCTGGTTGATACGCTCGGCGAGGCCCATGATTTCGACGACGAGCTGATCGCGCTGCTGACCGATCCGCGCTATCTTTACCGCAAACAGCAGCTCGACCGCGAGGATCTGATGCGGGATTTCGACCGGCTGGCCGAAGCCATGCGGCTCACCGGGAAGTGGCCGGTCGAACGGGTGCTGAATCTGAAGAACGATCTGTCGGCCATCCGGCCGGGCTGCAGTTGGGAGCAGTTTCTGCTGCAGGGGGCCAACCTCCACCCCGCGAGCCAGCTGCGGCGCCTGATCGAAAAGGCGACACCGCCGGACCCGGCCGTACTGCATGATGCGCTGAGTGCCACACAGCCCTGCGACACGGTCGTCCACGCATCGACGCGACCGGGCTCGGATCCGCTGCTGAGCAACGACGGTTCGCGCCTGCTCACGCTGTGGAAGAACCGCCGCGAGGTGCGGATCGAGGATCTTCGAGAGGCGGGCCGCAGCCGCCGCTACGCCCTCACGACGCCGATCGTGGCCCTTGCGGCGAGCGACGACCTGCGCTACCAGGCCCTCCTGACCGGCAGCGGGCTGTTTCTGCAGGACAGCCTCGAGGAAAAGACCCTGCTGCGGAACACGGAGATCCCCGACGGAACGTGGGTAAGCCTCTCCTCCGACGGGCGACACTGCGCCTACGGCGGTCCGCGACAACTCTGGAGCGATGCCCTCGGCAGGCAGGCGATCGCGGCCCTCGACGGGAAGCTGAGTCCTTCGGGGCGCAATCTGTGGCTGGCGCTCGATGCAGGCCTCTACCGGATCGACCTGTCGACGGGACGCCAGTACGCCACGAACTTCGGCGGGACGTACTCCGCGGCAAACGCCCCGCACATCCTGGCGTCCGACGAGGAGCGCTGCATCCTGCAGACCGACAACTACCTCTTCTACCTCCGCACGTACGACGACCGGCACGGCCAACCCGCCTGCGACTTCCGCCGCCGGGAACTGAACGGCCCGCAGCGCTTCATCGGAGGGATCGACCCGGATCGCATGCTGACCATCGACGATACGGGGGTGTGCCAGATCCTGCAGCCGTACGGCGACGATCCCCTCACCGAGACGACCACCTCGCTGCACGACGTGACGGCCCTGAGCCGCAACCTGCTCTATGCCTACTCGTCGGCCGACCGACAGGTCTACGACCTGCAGCGCCTGCTGAAGACGTTCCGCGTCAGTTCATCGTGGAACCGGGGTATCAACACCCTTGCGTCGGACAACGCCGGAGCATGCATTGCCGTGAGCATGGGGATCAACGCCCTGCAGGAGTACGCGCCGGAGCTGCTGCTGGCCGAGGAGGGATCGACGCTCCGCAAACTCATCCCTCGCCGCGACACCCGGTTTTTCTCGACCTGCGATGTCTCGCCGACCGGCGACCGGATCTGGCTCTCGGAGGCGGAGGCATCGGGGAGCCTGCTGCTGCTCGACCGCCGGGGCGGGCTGATTGCCGAACGGCCCGAATCGGGTTCGCGGATCAGCATCCGTCACACCGACGACGGGCGCTTCGTGGCAGCCTGCGTCGGTGACCGGATCAGCGACCCCGCCCCGCAGATCGACCTGCTGACCCGAGACGGAGACCTGCTGCGGCGCTTCACACCGAAGGCCCCGCGCAGCGAACTGCTCTTCAAGGGCCCCGTGACACTCTCGCCCGACAACCGCTACCTCGTCAGCTGCGACGGGGACATTGTCGATCTGGTGGACGAACGCCTCGTCTACCTCAACGACCGGTGGGACGATCTGGCGCGATGTGTCGATCCTTCACCGCTGCTGCCCGCCCTGCGTTTTGCCATCCACCCCTTCGGACACCTTCTGCTGGGTGAGCGACGGATCGTCGACCTGGCCACAGGAACGGTCACCGAGACGGCATTCGGCGGCAGGGCGATCGGCTGCACGCGGAGCGGACGCTACCTCTTCCTGCTCGATGGGGAGCGCAACCTGCTGGTCTCGGGGCTCTACCCCGGGACGGCCGAGCCGCGGATCCTGGCCCGGGCCGTGAACGAGGTCTTTCCGACCGACAACGAGCGCTACCTCTTCGCCCGCCAGCTTGACGGGACACTGCTGTTCATCGACCTCCACGAAAACCGGATTCTGCAACGGGCCTTCCTGGCCGAAGGGCGCCTCTTCCGGACGACCCGACGCGGGCTGGCCGCCGTATCGGGCGACGGACGGCTGTGTCTGTTCGAACCTGCGGCGGAATTCGGCTTGCAGCGGGAATCGACGGTCACGATCGCCCGACGATGGGATCTGGCCACAGGCCGCCAGTCATCCACTCCGGAAGCCGTCTGCCCGGCCTGCGGACAGGTGTTCACGCCGCCGTCTCAGCTTCTCGACCGGATCCGGCGCCACCCGGCCTCCCAGGCCCCGGACTGGGAGCGCAAAGAGCTGCTCACCGTCTGTCCGACGTGTCACGCCACGCTCCGCTGCAACCCGCACATCGTCGAATAATCTTCTGCCGATAAAAAAAAGAGGCCGACCCCACGGGCCGGCCTCTCTCCTTACCGATCACCCCTGCGGGGCTTACGGAATCAATCCACATATTCGATTTTGGTCGGAGAATCCTTCTCTACGGAGACAACGCCCTCCTGCGCACGGCTCATCTTGATAATCATGCTGCCGTATTTACATCCGCGGGTCTTCAGGGTCTTCAGTGCGGGACATTCCGAGACGTCGAGCGTCTGCAGCTGCGAGTTGCTGGAGACATCGAGTGTCACGAGTTTCGCCGCCGAAACCTTCAGCTGCTTGGAGTAGACCATCGGATAGCCCTGCGTCGAGAGCGAACGCGCGAGGCTGACCTCCGTAATTTCGGCATCCCCGAGGAGAATCTCCTCAAGCGGGTTCCACGACATGACAACCGACTTGAGGGCCGTGTTCCGGCTCAGATCCAGCCGTTTCAGGTTGTTCATGGCACAGAAGAGCGTCTCAAGTTTCTCAAAGGCCTCGATTCCGGTCAGATCCTCGATGCCGCAGCCCGGCAGGGAGTTGATCTCCGTGGTATTCTGCCCCGCTTCGGTCAGTTCGCATTGTTCGCTCGATGCGTCGAGGATAAATCCGTCTCCGAGCAACGCCTCCCGGAAATTGGCATCGGGGATCGAGACGAGCTGCGCGTTGGGATTGAACTGGCTGATGTAGAGCGAAGCCTCGGCATCGCCGTCCGTCTGGCGGAAAGTCACGGTAACGTTGCGCGACGAGCGTCCGGCCGCCACGTCGAAGGCCACGGTTCTCGACTCCAGGGCACGCGTTCCGGGGTTTTCGACGAGCGTCACCCAATCGCACTCCTCGGGGATCTCAACCGTATAGGCGACATTGGCCAATACTTCGACCTCGATACGATGAGCCTCGATATCCTGGAACTCGAAACGGTCCGGATCGAGCCGGATACCGACATTCTGATCCTGGGCTACGGTGACCGTCACGGGATCCATTCCTTCGGCTTCGAAGACGATCCGAGCCTCACGCGGGCCGTAGGTATCATTGGCCGGCACCTCGAAATAGAGCCAGTCCTCGGTCAGACCGCGGGTTCCGGTCTCGTTGTGGTCCACGAGCCACTCGCCGCTCTCGATACGATAGGAGTAATCGAGATTCGACGAGACGACCAGCGTGACGTCGCCGCCCTCAGGGCCGAGCTGAAATTGGCGTTTCGACCCCGCATCGAACAGATTGCACTGTTCCTGGCTGACGATCAGATCGATCGTGCGGCTGCCGCAGACGAACGTGAAGGTCTCGCTGCGCCGGTCGTAACCGGCATTGGCATCGGCCGTAAAGGTGACTACGGCCCCGTTTTCGCCGCGTTCCATTGAGGGATGGCACCAGTTCTTGCGACCGGCCAGACGCCACTCGCCCTCCGATAAAACCGTCACCTCGAACGAATCGCCCGCTGCGGGGAAGGTCAACGTCGTACGATCGATCTCGATCCGACCGCCGTTGTCGTTCGTGACGTCGACATCATCATTGCCGCAGGCGGTGACGAAGAGTGCTGCGGCCAGACAAAATATCCATTTTTTCATTATGATTCGCAGTTTTGGGTTCATTACCAGTCTTTCGAGAAGAGTTCGCCCGTGAAGAGGATCTCGTCGTCGTACAGCTCATCGGCCATCATATCGAACATCTCCGTATAGTCGTACGGGCGCATGTTGTAGAGCAGATTGACGCCGTAACCGTCGTTGCGGAGCTGACGCATGCGCAATTCGCTCGGGATCTGGTTCGACGGACCGCTCGTGATCGAGATGTCGTACGGGAAGGGTCCCCACTGCGACTTCTCCATGCCGAGGAAGTTCTCCCAACCGTCGAGCAGCGTGTTTCCATACATCGAATAGTAGGCGTAATCGACGAAGTCGCCGGGCGTCATACCGCCGATCCTTTCGTTGAAATCCAGATAGCGGCCCACGTGATAGACCGTCACCAGTTTGTCGGGCATGGCGCGCTTGGTCTCGTAGCACAGGCGGGCATAGTTGGCCGACGACGGAGCTTCGAGGCCATCGGGAGCCGTCCACTTCGAATCCTCGTAGTAACTTGCATACTCATCGTCGAAATCGATGCCGTCCAGACCGTAGGCGTCGACCACACTGCGGAGCTGGGCCGCGAAATCGGCCGCCTGAGCCGCCGAGAGATTTGCCGGGCCCACATCGGTGTGGTTGCCCAGAATCGAAAGACATACCTTGATGCCGAGACGCTGCAGCGGTGCGATGTACTTGTCGCGATTCTCCAGGATGTGGGAGACGTTCTCATTCATGTGAATGTAGGCGCGACGCGTCACGGCATCGTAATTGATGTTCGCGGCGAAGATGTTGACGATGTCGACGATGGGCTTGCCGCTGTTTTTGAGCGTATACTGAGCGGCATTCAGGGGCGAGCAGTCGTTGACCTCGACGTAGACGATCGTACGCACGCCGCTCGGTTTGGCGGCATCGGGACGCGTTCCGGCCTTGCGCACAACGAGCAGATGCCAGTCGGCCCCCTCGTCCATTTCGACGCCCGGAGTCTCGACGACGGCACGCAGCGGCACGGCATACTCCACAGCCGGATCGACACTTTCGTCCGTACGGAGCGTCAGCGCCATGGGATGGGGACGTTTTCCGGGAGCCACGAGCAGTTTTCCCTCCTCCTCGATTGCAAGCAGCTGCTCGGGGAAGAGCGCATAATCGGTACCCTGTTCTTTGTTGTAGGTCTCCAGCAGGGCGGGGTCGACCTCAAGCCGCACATCGACGGCCTTGCGGGGATTTCCCGTCAGTCCGAACTGGAACTCCACGGCGGCCTGACCGTCGTAGATGTCGAGCGTCGAGACGTTGGCCGACGCATCCGCCCGCCGCAGATAGCCGAAACTGCGATCCGTTTCGTTCCAACCGGCGGTATCGCCTCCGGGGAGCTGAATCTCCTCCGAGCAGGCCACCATCGCCACGGCCAGCAGCGGCATGAGGCGCGCCACCGCCGAGACGATCGAATTCATATTGCTATTGAAGATCATGTTGTTCAGTTTTAGGAAGATTCCGACACACTATTTTTCGGGCAGTTCGACCTGCGTCCATTTCATCGCTACGGGAGCCGTTGCGTCGTTGCCGTAGGGCGACCAGTCGCGGACGACATTGCCGGCGCCGTCGTTGAACTTCCAGTAGGCCACCAGATTTTCCGACGCGGGATCGACCGTGTAGAAGTGATCCGGAGCGGCGATCTCGTCGGCCGTGAGGACCCGGTTCCAGACACGCACCTCGGCGATTTCGCCCGGGAGCTGACGTTTCAACTCATAGGAGTATCCGATGTGGAAGCCGCGTTCGCTCTGCTCCTGGTCGATCGGAGCATAGACGCCCCAGTTGACAGCACCGTAACCGCAGTTGCCCGAGGACTGGAGCTTGCCGTCGACATAGATGCAGACCTTCCCGCTGTCGTAGGTGACGGCGATGTGTACCCACCGGTTGACGGGCAGGGCATTGGCCGGATTACCCGTGGTCGGGAATTTCGAATAGGAGCCGTTGGTCACCTGAATCTGATCCGAGGGGAACGAACTGTCACCGATACGGATCAGGAATTTGCCCTCGACGCCCATCAGCGTGGTGATCTCCTGATCGAAGTTCCGGATGCGCACCAGTGCTTCGGCCGTCATCTGCGACATCGATGATACGGGCGAGGGGTCTTTCCAGTTGACGTCGAGGTAGCTGCCCTCGATATCGCCGACAACGTTGATCAGGGCGGCCTCGCGGATCACGAAGAAGTTCGTGCAGCGCGATGCGAGGATATCGACTCCGGTGGCATCGGACAAGCGGACGGGAAGCACGTAGGTCTGATCCTGCGAGAAGTCCAGACCGTCCAGACCGACGAAGCGCACCTTGCACTCCGAGGCCGAGACCCCACCGGCGGGGATCCGGGCCACCGGGTCGGCCAGTTCGAAGTTTTCGGCCGGCAGCGGCAGGGCAGCAGCGGCGTTGGAGACGTTGTAGAGGTCGACGAGGCTCTCGTCGGCGCTGTAGGTGATCGAGACGGCGTCACCGACGGGTTTGGCCGTACGGGCCGCAAGGGAAGCCTCCATTTCGGTGGCATTCCGCTCGACGAACAGACGTACGGGCGTCACGTCGGTCATGAAGACGCGATTGTCGAATTCGGTACGATCGGGATCCTCGCGCTTGCACCCCGACGCCAGCAGGGCGGCCGTCAGTACGACCGTACTGCAAAAGGTTGCATAGGATGATTTCATCGGATGAGTCAGTTTTTGGGTGAAGGATTCAGGATGTCGATCGCGCCGCGCACGTTGCGGAAGATCAATCCCGTATCGAAATAGTCGTTCTGGATATTGTCGACCAGCATGCCGGCCTTTCGACCCGAGGCAGCGGGCTGGAGCAGCCATTCGGCAGTAGCCGTCAGAGCGCTCTGCGACCCGAATACGCCGCCGACACCCGCAGCATCGGGAGCCGATACGGCCAACAGGATTCGGTCAGCCGGGACCCCGAGATTTTCCAGCCGGAAGAATTTTTCGGCGGCAGCACCCAGGGCTTCGGCCTGTCGTCCGTCGGCAAGCAGGAAATCGCAACGCTGCAACAGGGAGCGGTCCTCCAGCAGATCGAGACTTCCGCCCATCAACAGACGCCGTTCGGTCTGACTCTCGCGCCAGCGGGCCACGGGCTCCAGGAAGGCCCGGCGACGCGCCTCGAGCCGGGCGCGTTCGCTCTCGCCCGCGAAGTCGAGCGACGGACCGTCGAACCAGACGACCACCCCCTCGTATCCCCACTTGTCGCACAGACCGAGGATATAATTCACATATTCGGTGCAGAAGGCCGGGAATCCGTCGGTTTCGGGCTCCACGCCAGGCTCCTCCTCACCTTGTGCGCCGTCGGTTTCGTCCGTAGTCTGGAGATCGCCGGAGGCAGCTTCGTCCTCCTCCGTCCGATTGGCCTCCTCCCAGAGCGTCTCAATGCGGGAATAGGTCACCTCGCACAGATACTCCGTAGCATAGGCCGCACGCATTTGCCGCATCTCCTCCAGTTCGCGCTCACAGAGCGAATCGGGATGGGCGAGAATCACCATGTCGAGGCTGTCGGGCAGCACGTCGATATGCTGTGGACGCAGAGCCGTAACCTTCACCGAATTATCGAAGCGTCCGAGAACCAGCTGGTGATCCGAAGCGCGATATTCGCGTACGGCGGCCTCGTAACGGGCCTCGATGGCGGGATCGGGACGCTGCGACTCGGTATCGAGAGAACGGATCTCCGTCCAGTCGTCACACGCGCTGACAGCTGCCGCCGCCGCGAGCAGCAACATTTGAGATATGCTATTTTTCAGATTCATAAGGGCAGTGTTTTATTACTTGTTCGTATCCCACCAAAGTTTCGTTGCGAGGTTGTCGGGGCCGTTGAGATACTCCGAAATGGCCTGCATGAGGTATTGGCGGTTCTCCTGGTATTCGCTTTCGGGGTAGCGCATGCGACGGGCTCCGGCCTGTTTGTCAGTGATTTCGCTGCCGTAGCTGTAGACGGCTCCCATCAGGCGGGGATACCCCGTCCGGCGGAATTCGGCCCAACCCTCCTGACCGAGCGGGAAGCAGGCGATCCACTTCTGGGTGATGATCCGTTCGAGATTCTGCTCCGTCGATGCGGCGTCGTCCCACTGCACGCAGATCGTCGTACCGGGGGTGCCGTTGTTGTCCGGGGTCTTCGGGTCGATGTAGGCCTGCGGCGCGGAAGTGCCCTTCAGATAGGCATCGGCTCCGGCGCTGCCCCACTGCTCGAACGAGAGCTTGACGCCCTGTTCATACCACGTCCGGGCGTCGGCCGGCGTGCCGTACCAGCCGCGCAGGGCGGCTTCGGCCTTGAGGAAGGCCACCTCGGCGGCATTCATCCACAGCAGGTGCGTATAGAGGAACGAACCCTCCTCGATGTTGACATTCGAGAAACTCTTGGCATCGGCATAGGTAGGCAGGCCGGTGCGCACGCCGATATAGTCGTTCTCCACGTCGGTGAACGAGGAGAGGGTGAAATATTTTTCGCGACGCGGATCGTCATACCCGTTCATGAAGGTCACGATATCGGCTCCGGCACGAGAATCGCCCTTGTTGTACTCGTAGGCAACCACGCGCAGCGGATGTTTGGTGACCGACATCCAGGCGTTGTCGTCGTTCGAGGTCATCGTCCCGACCGACTGGCCGATGGCGGCCACGGCCTGAGCCTGAGCCGTCTGTGGGTCGACGTTGGAGAGGCGCATGGCCAGACGCAGACGCAGCGAATTGGCCAGTTTCACCCACTGCAGAATACTGCCCGAATAGACCTTGTCGGCATAGGCGCTGAAGGTTTCGTCCTTGTGGGCGGTGAGGATCTGAATGGCGTGGTCCAGCTCCTCGAAGAAGCGCATGTAGACGTCACGCAGCGAATCATAGGGAGCTTCGGTCTTGCCGTCGGCACCGATCTGCGAATAGGGAATCGGACCGTAGATATCGGCGATGCGATGCATGGCGGCGACCTTCAGCACGTCGGCCACGGCCAGCAGCACCTCGTCATCGGTTCGGGCCTGGAGATTGCCCAGGTTGATGAAGACATTGGGGATCGTATTGTTGAACGTATACTGCACCCAGAACTGCTGGGGATCGAACGTCGAGAACTTGCCCGTCCACGAGCCCGAGTCGGCCAGATAACCGCTGTAGGAGCCGCCCATCAGACACTCCACATACTGGTAATGGATGGCGTCGGTGGGGATCACACACCCCTGCATGGCCACCAGCGTCGAGCGGAGCATGTAATCGTCCTTGGCCATGTCGTCGGCCGTGGCTTCATAGGGATTCGTATTGTCGTCCTGATAGTTGGCCGTGCAGGCACCGAGCAGCGACGCTGCGCAGCAACCCGCCAGAAGCCAACCGTATAATCGTTGTTTCATGGTCCGGAAGGTTTAGAATTTAAGTCTCAGATTGAAGCCGACGTTGCGCAGCGAAGGCATCATGAAGTAGTCGATACCCTGATAGTAGTTGCCCGTGGTGGCGACCGATTCGGGGTCGAACGGAGCCTGGCAGTAGATCATCCACAAGTTGCGGCCCACGAGCGAGAGGGTGATTTCGCACACGTCGCCGAGCTTCTTTTTCGGGATCGTGTAGCCGATCGAAGCCTCCTGCAGGCGGAAGTTTGTGGCCGAATAGGTGTAGTACTGCGGGACGCCGTCGCCCTTGGCCACGGTGTCGTACCAGACGAAGGGAGAGATCCGGTCGCCGCCGTTGATCTCGACATATCCCAGATCCCGGGCGTCGGCCGTAGCCTCCGAGACGCCGTAGTAGTCCAGCGCAGCCTGCGTACGCGAGAAGACCACGCCGCCCAGACGGGCCGAAAGCATGAATCCGAAGTTGAAGTTTCCCCATCGGAAGTCGTTGCGCCAGGCCATGTTGGCCTTCGGGAAGACCGAGCCGAGCTTGATATCGTCGACGTTGTATTCGACCTCGATCGAACCGTCGGCGGCCGTATAGATCTCTCCGTCGCTGTCGCGCTTGAGGTCGGCAATCGAGTAGAGATCACCCAGCGAACCTCCCTTCTTGAGGATGAAGCGGGCCTGCCCCAGACCGCCGATATTGAGTCGGTCCTTGGTGATGAGCTGACCGGTTTCGGGGTGACGGTAGTTGTCGACCAGTTCGAGGATGCGGTTCTGGTTCGACGAGAGGGTGAAATTCGACGACCACGAGAAGCGTCCCCACTCGTTGCTGTAGCCCAGAGCAAGTTCGACACCGCGGTTGCGCACCGAACCCGTCTGCACGTAGAGCGTCGAATACTTCGACGAAACGGAGATCTGCGGGTCGAAAGTCTGATTGTAGGTCTTCGTGTTGTAGTACGAGACGTCGAGGTTGAAGTGACGCAGGAAACGCATCGTCAGACCCACCTCCCAGGAGTCCGTACGTTCGGGCTTGAGGTCATACATCGGGTAGTTCGACTTGTCGACCCAAACCTTGTTGTTGTTGTCCCACTCATAGGTGGGGTTGGCCAGGAAACGGGCGAAGGGAAGGCCCACCGAAGCCCACGAACCGCGGATCTTCACGTAGGAGAGATTTTCGGGCATGTTCGGGATCAACTGCGAGAGGACCACCGAGGCTCCGACCGACGGATAGAAGAACGACGTCTTGACGGATTTCGGACCGGCCAGCTGCGAAGGCCAGTCGTTACGGCCGGTGAGAGTCAGGTAGTAGGTCCCCTTGTATCCGACCTCGGCCGAGGCGAAGACCGACTGGGTCTGCTCGGTCCAACCGGCCTGCGAACGCTGCGTGGTGGCGTCGTCGAGCTGGAAGACGTTGAACAGGTTGGGAATACCGTCGTTGCGGATCGGGCCGCGGACCTTGTCGGCATCCTGCGACATCTTCGAGAACGAACCGCCGATATTGGCATTCAGGGTCCAGTCGTCGCCGAAGGTCTTGTTGATGTTCAGCAACAGGTCGCCGTACGACTGTTCGTCCTGAGTGACGGTTTTGCCGTAGAGGCCGTTGCTCGAACCTTCGGTAATGGTCTGGTTCGACGAGGCGTAGTATTTCTCGGTGTAGTTGTTCACGGCGTTGTCGATGCGGATGCGTCCCGACACCGACAGCCAGTCGAGGATCTTGTACGAAAGCGAAGCGCTCAACATGTATCGCTTGCGGTCGTTCTCGCGCAGGTTGCGGTAGTTGATCCAGTAGGGGTTCTGCATGGCGTAGTCGTCCGACTGTACCCAGTTCTGGGTATAGATCTTGCGCGACGGATCGTAGAGTTCATAGAGACGCATGTACTCCCAGTCCTCGCCGCGCGGGAAGAGGTAGGCCGAGACCAGCGGGTTGGAGTAGACGCCCTGATTGGTCATGTTGCGGTCCGTCTGCATGATGTACGAGGCTCCGATGTCGAGCGTCATGCGATCCTTGAGGAACGAGGTGGTATTGCGGGCCGTAAAGTTGTAACGGTCGTAGGCGTTGTTGGGCACCACGCCGCGCGAATTGACGGCCGAAGCCGAAAGATAGACCTGATTGCGGTCGTTTCCGGTCGAGAAGGAGACGGTTTCGGTACCGATCACACCGGTCTGGAAGTAATCCTCCACGGGGTCGTAGCCCGATTGTTCGGCAGCGGAGAGCAGTTTGCCCCAGCTGCGGTCGGTACTGTTGGCGCGGGGGTCACCCGTGCCGTAGCGGTTCTGGAATGCCGGGGTCACCAGCGGCGAGGAGACCTCCGTCGTGCTGGTGACGGTCAGCGACGTAAAACCGGCCTTGCCTTTCTTGGTGGTGATGACGATGGCGCCGTTCGAGGCATGGCTTCCGTAGAGGGCCGCAGCGGCGGCACCCGTCAGCACCGACACCGATTCGATGTCCTCGGGGTTGATATCGGCCACGGCCTCCGACGTACCGGCCGAATCGAATTCCGTACCTCCCTCGCCCGAGAGGTTGTACATCGGCACGCCGTCGATGACGTAGAGGGCGTTCGACGACTGATCGATGCCCTTCGTACCGCGCATGACGACCTTCGAGGCGCCGCCGACACCCGACGATGAAGCGTTGATGTTCACACCGGCGACCTTGCCCGAGAGCGAGTTGATAAAGTTAACATCCTTGTTCGAGACGATATCCTCCGAAGCGACCTGCTGAACGTTGTACGAGAGGGCCTTTTCCGAGCGTTTGATACCGAGGGCGGTCACCACGACGGCATCGACCGCCTGCGCCTCCTCGTGCAGCGTAAAGTTGAGTTCCGAGCGATTGCCCACGGCCATCTCTACGGGCTGATATCCCAGGAAGTTGACCACCAGCACGGCGGGAGCATCCGAAGCGGGAATCTCCAGGGCATAGGCGCCATTGATGTCGGTGCTGACGCCGACGGTGGTTCCCTTGAGCAGGACCGAAGCTCCGATGACGGGCATTCCCTGCGCATCGGTCACCACGCCCCGAACGGACGAGGGACCATGCCCTGTACGGGCGGCGGGCGTAAGCAGGATCACTCCGCTCGATTTGATCTGATAGGAGATGTTCGTTCCCTCGAAGAGTTTCCGGAGAGCCTCCTCTAGCGGGCACTGGTTCACGTGAATATCCACCGGACGTTTGAGATCGATGTCGGGGTTGGGAACGAAATGATAGTTGGTTTGCGATTCGATCTGCCGGATCAGTTCCGCCAATTCGGTTTGGGTACCCTGGAGCGTCACCAGCGTTTTGTTCTCCTGGGCTGCCGCGGATGTACCGCAGAGCATCAGAACCAGCAGACAGAATGGCATGAACAGCTGTTTGATTTGAAGAATCAAATTATTATTCATACTTTTGTAATAAAGTTCATTAGTAGGTTTCTTTTGACTTTTGAATCTTTCCGCGCAGTCCCCGAGTGTTGCAGCATTCGGGGATCTGTCGTCTTCGGGCGGAGAGGATTCCGGACTTACATCCTGCTCGGCATAGGCATTTCGGTTTTAGGATTTGACATTCGGTTTATTCGGTTTCTTTTCGTTTCATCGGAGACAGGCCGCAGACTTTGCCCGGCGGATCAGCGGATCACGATTTCATTGGTTTCGACATTGCGCGTATAGGTGAAGCGGTAGGAGGCCTGGAGAATTTCCAATGCATCGTCGATACCGTCCGAGATGCGGATCTTGCCCCATTGATAGCGACGGTCGGCGCCCTCGATGGAGCCCTCGACCTCGATACGGGCTCCGAATACCCGGCCGAACTCTTCGACGAGATCGTTGAAATTCTTGTTTTTCAGGCTGATATATCCTTCAGGCCAGAGATATTCGTCGTGATCGTCGATGTGCGACAGCCGAAGTTTACCGTTCTCGAGACTCACGACGTCATCGGGATTCATGAGGATCTGCTGTCCGTCGACACGGCTGGTGATGCGCACCTGCCCCCGCAGCAGAGCGGTAGAGAAGCGGCCGTTCTCCTCGTCGGCCACGACATTGAATTTCGTACCGAGAACCTCGATGTCGCAGGCATAGGTTTCGACGACAAAGGGGCGGTCGGGATCCTTCGTCACGTCGAACATCACCTCGCCGGAGACCTTTACCCGTCGTTCGTTGCGTCCGAAAAGGATCGGATACTCGACACGGGCGCTGGAGTTGAGCCACACCTGCGTACCGTCGGCCAGGGTAGTATTCATCCGCTGCCCGGCCGGGGTCTGGATCGAGAGCATCTGCTCGGAGAGAGTTTCCATCTTCCGGCTGTAGAGCGACAGTCCGACGACCACTCCCACGGCGATCACGGCTGCTGTCTGCAGGGCGATGCGAACGACGCGGCGCCAGGGGATCACACGTCCGCGAGGGGTGAAGTTCCGGGTCCGGGAGGTTCGGGTGTCGGCAGCAGCCTCAACGGCGGCAGGCAGATGCAGTGTCAGGGCCAGAAACATGCGACGTTCCTGCTCCAGCTCCTTGAAATGTTGCGGATCGGAGGCGGCCCACTCGGTGACCAGCTTCCGCTCCTCGAAAGAGGCCTCGCCTCTCACGTATCGACGTATCAATTCTTTTTCCACGCTTATAAGACAAGCGGGTCGCACGAATTCGCCGGAAAAAAGGTCTAAATATGCAAATAAAATTTTTTAAGAATAAGACAACCTCACAGCATATTGATCAATCGTCTGTATTTCAGCACATTCTCGCCCGCCCCTCAAAAACGGACATGCGTCAGGATCCGATCGACAGCCAGACCGACACCGGGTCCGTAGCCCAGCAGCAGGAGCAGACGGCTCAAGGTTTCGCGCAGCATGCGGATACTTTTCCGGTTTTCGTGATCGATTTTGGCCGGCGAGACACCGAGGCGGGCCGCAATCTCCTTGTAACTGCAGCCTTCGTAGCGGAAGAGGCGGAAAATTTCCCGTTGGAGTTCGGGCATGCGTTCGAGAGTTTGCCGGATGGCGGTTTCGATCTCGGGGGCAAAGAGCTCCTCGACCTCCAGACCGTTCAACGAGCGGATCTCGAGATCGATCTGACGGATGTGATCGTCGTAGAGTTCCTGGGCGATATTCAGGGCCCGTTTGCGGCGGTTGAGCCAGTTCAGACACTGGTTCTTGACGATCATGAAGATATAGGCTGCAACATTGGGGCAATCCTCGATGCGTCCCTCGCGGCAACGCTCCAGGTAGATGCAGAAACTCTCCATCACCAGATCTTCAGCCACAACACGATCGCAGACATAGCTTCGGGCCATGGCCTCGAAACGCGGCTTGTACTGTTCGAAGAGTTCGGAGAAGTTTTCGGGTCCCATTTTCTCGTATCGGAAAAAGCATTACAAAGATACAACATTTTTTTTCAAAGCGGGAGAGCCCCCAACAATCAATCGGGGAAAGCGGAGATGTCGTGCCCCGTTTCGGCCGACGAACATTCCCGCAACAACTCGCCATCCCCGTCCGCGAAGCCTTTGCGACATGAAAAGCCGCAAAAAACGGAGTTGGCGAGACCATCCGACCGAAATTCGTGCGATATTTGCAGCGTGATTTGAGCATCGAATCCTATGAAAAAGAAAATTCTGTTTCTGCATGGCTTCTTCGCCTCGGGAGCCTGCGCTCCGGCCCGTGTGCTGGCACACTATTTCGAGGGGCGTGCCGAGGTCGTGTCGCCCGATCTGCCGATGCACCCGCAGCAGGCACTCGACTTTCTGCGGCAACTCTGCGCGACGGAACATCCCGACGTCGTGGTTGGCAACAGCAACGGCTCGTTTCTGGGTCAGATTCTGGTTTCGGAGAACGGACTGCCGGCCTTGCTGGGGAATCCGCACCTGGAGATGTCGCGCTTTCTGAGCGAACGGATCGGCACCCATGAATACAAAACACCCCGGACCGACGGCCGCCAGCAACTGACCATCGATCAAGCGTTGGTCGACGAATTCGCCGCCCTGCAACGCCACCAGTGGGACCACTGCCGGCCGGAATATCGCGACCGGGTGTGGGGGCTGTTCGGTCAGAACGACACAGTAGCCCATTACGAATCGCTCTTCCGCGAACACTACAACCAGGTCTACCACTTTCCGGGCGGGCATACGCCCACCGATGAAGAGGTCCTCACCTACTATGCGCCGCTTGCGGAACGCCTGCTGACGCTCCAGCTCCACTGAGCAAACGGACGGGGGCATCGGGCACGTCGTCCCTACCCCTCCCGACACAAGAATGCCCCGAGGAGATCCCCCGGGGCATTCCGTATTTTCAGGAGAGGTTCCGTTCTTACCACCACCCGCTTATCCAGCACAAAATCCGGACGCCGGGCACAAAACAATTCGTAAACCTCTTCCGTTCTGAGCCGTACCCGTAGCGACAGCCAGCGTAGCAAGCTGGACCAGACAGAGGTTTACAAATCGTTTCATAGACAGTATGGGTTATGGGACGGAGCCATTTCGCTCCGCGGTTAATCAATCAGTCAGTCGAGAGTGCCTTGCGCAGACGATACAACAGCAGGCTGTAGTGGGCGCGGTCGGCCGCCGGAGCCGACACGGCCTTGCCGGCGAGCAGACGCTCGCAACGTCGGGCCGTTTCATACCACAAGGTCGGGGTTTCGTCGATGGTGCTGATACCCACCCGCTTCTGCCAGTTGTAACCGGCCTTGCCGAACATTCGTTCGCCGACCGTCTCCCAACCGTATTCGGTGACGGCACGATCGAGCAGTTCCCCGTCGATCGGCATTTCGGTCTGGAGTCTGAACTGACGCTGCGAGGGACGGAAAGCCGCCTCGGCCATGAGGATCTTGGCACCGGTCTGAGCCTTGCTCTGCGGGGCGAAAGCCGAGATACAGGCCGCCACGAACTGGCTTTGCATCGTTCGTTCGGCAGCCGTCAGGCGTTTGTTGGCGCGGGTCGATTTCCAGACCCGGTCGTAGATGTCGCCGAGGAATTCGTCAGGCGTATAGGCTTCACCACGGGCGATGTGGGCCGACAGCACCACGGACTTCATCTTGTCGAGCAGATCCGAGAAGGTTTCGGCAACGAAATCGGGCTGATTGGCCACGTGCAGCGAAAGATGCTCTCCCAGCGGCGTGCGGTCGATCCATTCGCTGTCGGCGATGCAGTCGAGAATCCAGCGCACGGCACGGCGCTGCTGTTCGGCATCGACGGCCTCGGCCCGCGCACGATCCGGCTGATCATAGAGTTTGATACCGCCGACATTCAGAAGCACGGCCTGTACGTAGCGGTCATACTGCTTCAGCAGCGCGCCATAGAGCTCCTCGCGATGCTGATAATCGGCATCGTCCGTATTGGGGATCCACTCGTCAAGATGCGAGAGGATGTACTTCAGGTTCGACACGCCGTAGTCGGAGGCCAGCATGGCGTCATCGCCCAGATCCTCCTCGATGGCCGAGGGGTCGCAGCGGAACGAGACCTGCTGACGTCCATAGCGATAGCGCGGATCGCCGGCATGCTCTTCGATCCAGCCTTCGAGCACGGGACGCTCCTCCTCCATGCCGGCGGCCTCAAAGATCGGCGCATAGGCATACTTCACCAGGTAGTAATCGTAGACGCCGAGGTCGGGCGGGGTCAGTGCCACACCCTTGTCTTCGGGCTGGGCCACATAATTGAAGCGGGCATAGTCCATGATCGAGGGGGTGGTCCCATATCGGCGGGTGAATGTGGCGCTGCGGAGCGAATCGACCGGGTAGGCGGCCGAAGCGGCCATGTTGTGCATGAAGCCCAGACAGTGTCCCACCTCATGGGCGAGGACATATTCGAGCGACTCCTCCATGACTTCATCGGGCATGCGCACGGCACGGACCCGCTCGTCGACCTGGGCCGTCTGACAGAAACGCCAGTTGTTGATCAGCTTGGCGACGTCGTTGTAGACGATCACCGAGGCGTTGATGATCTCACCCGTCGAGGGGTCGACCCACGAGGGGCCCATGGCGTTGCTGACGGACGTCGGGACGTAGCGCACGCAGGAGTATTTCAGGTTGTCGGGATCGAATTCGGGATCGTCCTTCGGGAAGTCCTCCACGCGGACGGCGTTTTTGAAACCAATGGCTTCGAAGGCCTTGTTCCAGCGCAGGATGCCGCGGCGGGCAGCCTCACGCCACAGTTCCGGGAAGGCGCTGTCGACATAGAAGACGATGGGCTGCACGGGCTCCGAGAGTTCGCCACGGCGCATGGCGGCCGAATCACGCGGTTCGAGCCTCCAGCGGTTGACCACCGAATAGGTCTCGATCTTGTCGGAGCGCGAATTGAGGCTCTTGCGATTGGTCAGGAAGGTGCCGATGCGGCTGTCGGCCGGGCGGGACTTCATCTTCCGTTCGGGCAGCAGCAGAATGGTATGCGTGGTCTGGACGTTGACCGGAGCATCGCGCAGCACGGTGAGCAGCCCCAGGAACGACGTGGTGACCGAGTAGGAGAGTGTCGATTTGATCGAGACATTGTCGTCGAAGGCCTTGAGCTGATCGAAGGTGGATCGGTCGGACTTGAGACTCGACTTGATCGTCAGCCCCATGGCCGAGCGGGAGCCCAGCGGCGAGAGGTCGTCGAACGACCGGAAGAGCGACGTGGCGTCGAAGACGATATTCTGTTTGTCGTCCGATTCGCAGAACCACTTGGAGCCTCCCCAGACGGTGGGTTCGAGATTGGCGAGCCGGAGATTCCGGTCATTGAGCGAATCGGGTACGTCCAGATCGGGCAGCACGGCGATCTTTTTCAGGTAAATGCTGCTGTCACGCTCGACAAACCGACCATGGAACGGGTCCTGAGCCTTGTAGCCGATCGTTGCCACGTCGGTATCACTCGTTCCGGTGACCGTAGCGGCAATCAGCAATTCACGTCCGAGGTATTTGCGCGGGATCTCGATATAGAGTTTTCCGCCGACCTTGTGCAGGGTCAGAAAGGGGCCTTGAGCCGTCACGCACCCTTTTTCAGTCGAAAAAGTTTTCTTGTACTTCGAGACCTTGGGTTTTGAGGTTTCGGTCTGCTCGGTCTTGTCTTTCTTTTTGGAGCGTTTCTTGGCCCACACGGGAGACTGACCGGCCATCAGGAAACAAAAGATTAAAATTAGAAAAATTCGCCACTTCATATCACACACGATTTTCACACGGTTTGCACAAATATAAAGATTTATTTCCCAAAGATACGTCAATAGGATGACTTTTTATTCCACATCCCCATAGTACATCAATCAGGTTACAATTTTCAATCCCGACCAGCATTCCGAAACGGAGAAAAAGCGTATATTTGCAATTGAATATTGCATAATAATGCAATTTTTTGTATTATTAAAACCCTGAAGCTTGGGGTTGTATTTGACCGAACGGCCATAAATCGGCAATTTTGCCGGTGAAGGGAACCGGCCGGCGTTCATCCGGAAGAGGCGACAGCCACAGCGAAGAGGCCCGAACGGCATTCGAAACGCGGCACAGCGCTCCGGAGATCCGACCCTGCAACGGCGAGACCATCAAAACAACCGAACATATGTATGTACCCAACCACCTGAAATGGAGGATCCTCCTGGCACAGGAGCTCAAACAAGTCTACTTCGAACGGGAGAACTCGCACCGCAACTGCAAACGGATCTTCGAACTCTACGGCCGCTACCTGCTCGGAACGACCTACGACACGTTTCTGAACTACATCAACCAGTTGAAGTACGAAATCAACAGCCTCAAGCTGCCGCCCTACATCATCGCGGCTATCGGGTTGCTCGAACCGCTGCGGATTGCCAGCGAACGCCTGCGGCTGCGCAAGCTGAATACGTCGTGGACGCTATTGGAGATTGCGGAGGAGACGCTCACCATACTCCGCGAACGCGCAAACGTGAACCACAACACGCATCCTCTCAACTGAAAGTCCGGAAACGCAGGCATCGGACCTGCCTGCAACCGATGTCATACAACAAGCCCCTGCCACAACGTGACAGGGGCTTGTCCAATTAAAGAGAGACCCCAACGGGCGAATCTCGAGCGGAAAGAAGGGGATTCGAACCCCTGAAACCCTTTTGAGGTTTACTCGCTTTCCAGGCGGGCCAGTTCAACCACTCCTGCATCTTTCCGTGATACGCCGCAAAAGTACGCAATATTTCCCTATTCTGCAAATGACTGCGATTTTTTCTGCAAGACCGACGTGACATCAGTCCGCAGCGCACGCCCCTTCCGAAAGAGGAAGAGTCTCCGACCGATACGCCGACCGAAAACCGCAGCCGGACGTCAGCGGATGAAATTGGTCGTAAGGCGCGGCTCCGTTTCGGGCCGATGCTCCGAGGCCAGGGCACCCGACTTGAGCAGCCGAGCCATGTTCCGCCCGAGAACCCGCATGACCTGCATTCCCTCCTCGTCGCGGATCACCTCGCCGGGCAGCCGTCCGTGAACGCTGTTCCAGTATTGCGACGAGACGACGGGCATGTTCGTAATGGTGAAGTATTTGTTCAGACGATCAAACGCGGCACTCGCGCCACCGCGGCGACACACGACCACCGCTGCAGCCGGCTTGTAGGCCAACCGGTCGACACACGAAACGAACAGTCGATCCAGCAGGGCGCACAACGATCCGTTGGGGCCGGCAAAATAGACCGGCGAACCGACGATCAGACCGTCGGCCGAGGCGAGTTTTTCGCGAATCTCGACATAGCGGTCATCATTGAAGGCGCAATACCCGAGCTTGGCACACTGTCCGCAGGCGATGCAGCCCGGAATGGGACGCGTACCGATCGAGACGATCTCCGTGTCGACGCCTTCGGTCTGAAGGGCACGTGCGACTTCGCTCAAGGCGAGAAAGGTATTGCCCTCGCGATGAGGGCTACCGTTGACAAGCAGTACTTTCATGGCAAATCCGAATCTTGTTTATGGGAAATAAAGATACGAAAAAACAAACGGACGGACAATCGTCAGGACAAAAAAAGAGAGATTCCTCGCGGAATCTCCCTCGTTTCAGGCCTGAAAGATGCTTATTTAGCAGCCTCAACGGTCTCGGCAGCAGCCTCACAAGCGGTCGTGTCAGCCTGCTCGCAAGCAGCCGTCGAGTCGCACTCCTCGGTGCAAACCGAAGCTTCCGTAGCGGCAGCTTCCGTAGCAGCGGCTTCAGCAGCAGCCTTCTTGTTGGCGTTTCCGCCGCAGCTAACCATGGCTACGGCAGCCAGAACGATGACCAAAGAGAAAATCTTTTTCATAGCGTCAAACGTTTTAAAGAGTAACATTTTTTAAACGCCGCAAAGATAGATATTCGCACAAAAAAAGCAAAGAAAAATCAAAAAATTTTTAAAAAAGTCCAAAATTCAGTCCAGGAGGTCGGCAACGGAGATCACCTCGTTCTTCAGGAAAGCCTTCGGGAAGGTCGCCGAGACCTTGCCTTTCAGGATGATAGCCTCTTCGGTCGTAAGACAGTTCCCGACCGAAACCGAGAACCAGGGACTCTCGTAAACCATGTAAACGCGGATGCCGGGGAAGGTCTCCTCGAAGAGCTCCTTGGCGGCCAGTGCACCGTTTCGGGCATCGGGGCCGTTGTCGAAGAAGATGCAGACGCGATGTCCCTTGTAGGAGAGACGCTGGGCGTTGCGGGCGGCGTCGGCCACGGCACGCGCGGCATCGCCATGCTCCACGACGACGACACGCGCCGGTTCGAAGAGGGCCGAGCCGGCCGTGGGTTGAGCCAGCCGCTGTTTGAATGCGTCGAGCGACTGCGCGCGAACGGCCGCCGCCGCAACGGCAAAGACCAGAATAAGGATCAGCGTACGGTATCTCATTTTATTTCAGATAATTTTGCACATCCTGAATCGAAAGTCCAAAGGTATTCAAAAATTCGGACAAAGGCATCTTTTCGCGGGAAAAATTCACGGGAGCGGGGCCTCCGCGGCCCTCGACGCGGAACGAGACGGCGATCTGATCGAACTCTCCGGCCCGGACCTTTCCGTACAGCACCAGCAGAGCCAGCGGATCGGAGATCTTCAAACGCCAGTTGGTGGACACACTGGCCACGGTGCGGGGTTCGATCTCGACGGGAGCGGTCAGGACGACGGTTGCGACACGCGCGTCGGCCTGATAGATATCGCACTCGGCCGAGGCGAGCGTCAAACGGTGGGCCGAGCCGTTGTCGATGCGTACGACAACCTCGGCACCGGTCAAACCCTGACGTTCGACCCGTTCGATTCCTTCGAAACGAATCTTGCGGGCGCTCTTCTCGACGGCCCGCCGGCATCCGCCGCCCGCCAGCACGACGAGCAGCAACAAGAGTTGAAGCAGCAGTTTTCTCATCGTTCACCTATATATATTTGAGCAATGCCGCAACTTTGGCTGCGGGCCCTGCAGTTGTGGAATCCGGCCGCCTCGAGCCGGCGCAGGAACTCGGCCGGAAGCGGGAATTCGCCGACCGAGGCCGGCAGGTATTCGTAAGCCCGGCGGTCGTGGGAGACCATGCCGCCGATGCGGGGCAGAATGCGGTAGGAGTAGAACTCGTACAAGGCGCGGAACCAGCGGTTCGACGGGCGCGAGAACTCCAGGATGACAACCCTGCCGCCGGGTTTGAGCGTGCGGGCCAGTTCACGGAGTCCGGCATCGAGATCGCCGAAGTTGCGCACGCCGAAGGCGACGGTCGCCACATCGACCGAAGCCGTCGCCACATCGAGGTGTTCGGCATCGCCGCGGTCAAGGACAATGCGGCCGTCAAGCCCTCGGGCCTCGACCTTGCTGCGGGCGATGTCGAGCATCCCCTCCGAGAGGTCGACGCCCAGGACATGCACCCCCTCGATCCGCCGGGCCATGGCGATGGCCAGGTCACCGGTACCGGTTGCCACATCGAGGATCCGGCGGGGTTTCGAACGCCGCACGACGTTGACGACACGACGCCGCCACAGGCGGTCGATGCTCATCGAGAGCGTATGGTTGAGCAGGTCGTACTTCGGCGCGATGTTATCGAACATCTCGCGGACCTCCTCCTTCTTGGTCTGATCGGTATTGTATGGTTTCATTCGTAACGAATCGTTTCTTCGGGTTTGATACGGGAGACCACGGCCGTGGGGATCATCAGCAGGGCAACGATCACCACGATGAACCCCGCATTGAGTGCCAGCCACCACCCCCACTCCAACGATACGGGCACCTCGGAGAGGAGATACCCTTCGGGATCGAGCCGCACCAGATGGGTCGTCTGCTGCACGACGCAGAACCCCACACCGACCAGATTGCCCCAACAGAGGCCACGCAGCGTGACAAAGGCCGCACGCCAGAGAAAAATGGCGCGGATCTGGCCGTTGCGCATGCCGAAGGCCTTCAGCAGGCCGATCATGCGGGTCCGCTCGAGCACGAGGATCAGCAGCGCCGAGGTCATGTTGAAGAAGGCCACGACGAGCATGATGACGATGATCACGGCGGCATTGACATCATGGGCCTTGAGCCAGTCGAAGATGTTGACATAGCGTTCGGTAACGCTCTCGACGGCGAGGTTTTCCGTACCGTCGCCCTCGTCGTAGAGCAGCGTGCGGCCCAGCGTGCGGGCAAACGCATCGGCCTCGTCGAGCGAACGGGTGCGGATTTCATAGCCCGAGATCTCGTCGGGGCCCCAGTCCGAAAGGCGCTGCACGTTGCGGATATCGGTCAGCACCACCCGGCGGTCCATCTCCTCCAGGCCGGATTCGTAGATTCCGGCCACCTTGAAGCGGTCGCGGCGGGGACGTTCGCCGCCATCGACGAAGAGCATCTCGACCTTGTCGCCGACGCCGAGCAGCAGCCGGTCAGCCAGCACCCGCGAAAGAAGGATATCCTTCGTGCGGATCGAATCCCCGACACGGGGCAGCCCGCCTGCCACAATCCACTCGCCGAAGAGCGACCAGTCGCAGGTGGAATCCACCCCCTTGAGGAGCACCTCCCCCACGGTCTCCTCCGTGCGGACGATACCCCCCTTGACGGCGTAGGGCGCCATCGCGACGAAGCCGTCGGTCGAGCGGATCAGCTCCTCGAGGTGTGCATTGCGATGCACGGGCTGCGAATCGAGCGCATCGACGCCGCGGATGTCAGTCACCGAGACGTGGGCCGCAAAGCCCTCCATCTTGCGGGCCACCTCCTGCTTGAATCCGATGACGACAGCCAGCGTCACGATCATCACCGCCACGCCGAGTGCCACCGACCCCACGGCAATACGCTCCATGACCCCGGGTCTGTTCTCCGGAGTCGGTCGGGCCATGCGGCGGGCGATGAAAAAGGCGAGATTCACGAGCGCTCTATTTTGTCGTAAAATTTATGCAAAGAAACATATAAATTTCGTATTTTTGCCCGAAATACGGGATTTTCATGAAAAAACAAGCTCTCATCACGGGCGCAACGTCGGGTATCGGCCGCGCCACGGCTCTGCGGCTCGCACAGGCGGGTTACGCGATCATCGCTACGGGACGCCGCGCCGAACGGCTCGCCGCGCTCAAGGCCGAGATCGAGGCGGCCGGCGGAAGCTGTACGACACTGACTTTCGACGTGCGCTCGGAGGAGGAGGTGCGCCGCCATCTCGAACCCCTCGAGCGGGTCGACCTGCTGGTCAACAACGCCGGTCTGGCGGCCGGCCTGGAGCACATCGACCGCGGCGATACGCGCGACTGGGATGCCATGATCGATACCAACGTCAAGGGGCTGCTCTACGTCACGCGGGTAATCACCCCGAAAATGGTGGCCGCCGGAACGGGTCACATCATCAACCTCGGCTCGATCGCCGGCACGGAACCCTACGAAAACGGGGCCGTCTACTGCGCCACGAAACACGCCGTGCATGCCATCTCGCAGTCGATACGCGCCGATCTGCTCTCGGCGGGCATCAAGGTGACGGAGATCCGCCCGGGAATGGTCGAAACGGAGTTCTCCGAGGTGCGTTTCCACGGCGACCGGCAGCGGGCTGCCGCCGTCTATGAAGGCGTCGAGCCCCTCACCGGCGCGGATATTGCGGAGGCTATCGCATGGGTGGCACAATTACCGGCCCACATGAACGTTAATGACATGGTACTGATGCCGAGCCAGCAGGCCGGTTCGTACTACACGTACCGCAAAAAACAATAAACTCAACGACCATGTATCAACCCCTTATCGCCCTGCTTCAGGCAGGTTACTACGCAGAGCCGCACGCCGCACGCTACGACGCCGCGACGATGGGCATGTTCGTACTGATCATCGTCATCGGCGTGATCGGTTTTCTGGTGCAGGCCCGCCTGCAGTCGGTCTTCAGAAAGTATTCGAAAGTGCAGTTCCCGGGCGGTCTGACGGGTGCCGAGGTCGCCGAGAAGATGCTGCGCGACAACAACATCCACAATGTGAAGGTTACGCACGTCAGCGGCCAGCTGACCGACCACTTCAATCCGCAGACGATGACCGTCAATCTGAGCGACGCGGTCTACTCGTCGACGAGCGTGGCGGCCGCCGCCGTGGCAGCTCACGAATGCGGCCACGCCGTGCAGCACGCCCAGGGCTATGCACCGCTGGTGCTCCGTTCGCAGCTGGTTCCGGTGGTCCAGTTCGCCTCGTCGGCCGCCACGTGGGTCATCATCCTGGGTCTGATCATCCTGGCCACGACGCAGAACGAAGTGCTGTGCTGGATCGGCGTAGGGCTGATCGCCATGTCGGCCCTCTTCTCGATCGTGACGCTGCCCGTGGAGTACAACGCTTCGGCCCGGGCCCTGGAGTGGCTTCAGGCCAGCCGCACGATCCAGGGCGTGCAGCTCTCGCAGGCCCGCGAAGCCCTGTCGTGGGCGGCCCGCACCTATCTGGTGGCTGCATTGAGCGCCATCGCCTCGGTCCTCTATTACGTCTTCCTGATCCTCGGACGGCGCAACGACTGACACCCGAATGGACTCTCCCGAGAAAGACTACACCCATCACACCTGGCTGGCGGCCTTGGCCGTGATCGCCATCCTCGTGGCCGTCAGCTTCATCCCGCCGCAAAGCATCGGAGGCATCCATTTGCGACGTGCAAACATTCTGTCGGACGTGATGAGCTTCGACGATGCAGCCGCAGCGGACAAGACGGCCGCCACGGGGCTCTACGACGAAGAGGAGTTCCGCATCGATCTCGATGAGGTGGCCTCGCGCATCGGGGCCGATACCGTCCCGCGGGAGGTCCCGACCTGCTACGACTGGCGAATCCCGGACAACACGCCCGCCGCGGATCGCTACACGCTCCGCGATCCGGACAGCATCCGTCGGATCGAAACACCGACTCCGCTCGAGGACTACAGCGACAACAACCGGCTGAAGGCCTTCTGCGATACGCTGCTGCTGGCGCGGCGTCCGGTACGGATTGCCTTTCTGGGCGACTCGTTCGTCGAGGGCGACATCCTCACGGCCGATCTGCGCGAGCGGCTCCAAAGCGCCTATGGAGGACGTCCGGGAGGAGGTACGGGCTTTGCACCGATGGCCTCGCCGCTGACGGCCTTCCGCCGCACGGTCAAAACCCAGTCGAAAGGGTGGACCACCTACAACATCATGCAACGCAAGTCGGCCCCCGACTTCCTGCGCGAACATTTCTACGTCTCGGGCTGGGTCAGCCAACCCTCGTCCGACGCCTCGACCCGCTGGGAAAATACCGATTTCCGCCAAAAACTGGATGCCGTGACGGATGCGCGGATCCTCTTCCTCTCGTCGCGCAACAGCCGCGTGGAGGTGACGCTGAACGACACGCTGCGCCACGAATTCGCCGTCGAAGGCGATGCCTCGGTGCGTCAGATCGCCGTTTCGGCTCCGCGGATCCACTCGCTCGCATTCCGCGTACACTCGGGCACGGAGGGGTTCATCGGTTACGGAGCCGTGTTCGAAGGCCGCGGCGTGGTGGTCGACAACTACTCGGTGCGCAGCAACAACGGCCAGGCCATGTTCTGGACCAATCCGTCGGTCAACGCACAAATCCATTCGTTCGCCCCCTACGATCTGGTGATCCTCCAGTACGGACTGAACATCATGCAGGCGGGCGTCACGAACTACCGCAACTACGCCCAACAGATCGAGAAGATGGTGGCCTACGTGCGGCAATGTTTCCCGGGTGCCGCGGTGCTGATTCTGGGCGTGAGCGACCGCTCGGTGAAGACCGACACGGGTTTCGAACCGATGGACGCCATTCCCTACATGCTGGAGAGCCAGCGTGAGGCCGCCCGTCATACGGGGGCGATCTTCTGGCCCACGAGCGACGCCATGCGGGCCCAGGGCGGCATGGAGGAGTTCGTCCGCAACGGCTGGGCCGGCAAGGACTTCACCCACATCAACTACGCCGGAGGCCGCCGTGTGGCGTGGGCGCTCTACGACGCGCTGAACGACGAAATCCGCAAGGCCTACTCGGAGATCCTCCAGGCCGAACGCCGCAAGGCCGAAGCCGCCATCCTGGATTCCTTGCAGCGGATCCGACTCCAACTCGAACTGCTGCCCGATCCGATCTCGGCTTCGAAAGCGCTTCCGGCCCCCGCATCCCTTAATCTGCCGCAACCATGACACTCCCCACGACGGAAGGCTTCTGGGACAAACTGCAGGCGCTGCTGACCTACGACGCCACCTCGCCGCTGATCTTCAGCAGCGGCCTCTTTCTGTTCCTGTTCGCGGGTTTTCTGCTCGTATACAGTGCCTTCCGGCGGGCGCCGATGGCCCGTATCGTCTATGTGGTGCTCTTCTCGCTCTACTTCTACTACAAGTCGAGCGGCATCTACTTCCTGCTGCTGATCTTCGCCGCCACGAGCGACTTCCTGATCGCACGGGCGATCTTCCACGCACAGAGCCGGCGGGCCAAACGCTGGCTCGTGGCGCTGAGCGCGGCGGTCAACCTCGGCATGCTCGGCTACTTCAAATACACGAACTTCCTGATCGACATCTCGAACCAGCTGTTCGGACAGGGCTTTCTCCAGTTCCAGAACATCTTCCTGCCGGTCGGCATCTCGTTCTTCGTCTTCCAGTCGATGAGCTACACGATCGACATCTACCGCGGACAGCTCCGCCCGCTGACCAACTGGCTCGATTATCTCTTCTATCTGTCGTTCTTCCCGCAGCTGGTCGCCGGCCCGATCGTGCGGGCACGCGACTTCATCCCGCAGATCCGCCAGAATCCGATCCACATCACGCGCGAGATGTTCGGCACGGGGGTCTTCCTGATCCTCACGGGCCTCTTCAAGAAGGCAATCATCTCGGACTACATCTCGCTGAACTTCGTCGACCGCGTCTTCGACGAACCGCTGCTCTACTCGGGATTCGAGTGCCTGATGGGCATCTACGGCTACGCGCTGCAGATCTACTGCGACTTCTCGGGCTACTCGGACATGGCCATCGGCATCGCCCTGCTGCTGGGCTTCCGCTTCCCGAAGAACTTCGACGCCCCGTACAAGTCGGCCACGATCACCGAATTCTGGCGGCGGTGGCACATCTCGCTCTCGTCGTGGCTGCGCGACTACCTCTACATCTCGCTGGGCGGCAACCGCAAGGGGCGTCTGCGCACCTATGCGAACCTGCTCATCACGATGCTGCTCGGCGGACTGTGGCACGGTGCGGCGGTGCGGTTCATCCTCTGGGGCGGGCTGCACGGCGTGGCGCTGGCGCTGCACAAGCTGTGGTTGAGCGTCGTCCCGGGGGCCAAGGTCTCGGGAGCGCAGATGCACGTGTGGAGCCGTGTGGCGGGAATTTTTCTGACGTTCAATCTGGTCTGCTTCGGATGGCTGATGTTCCGCGCCGAATCGATGCAGACCGTCTCGCTGATGCTGCACCAGATCTTCGAGAACTTCAACGCCGCGATGATCCCGCAGGTAGTGGCCGGCTACGCGGGGGTCTTTGCGCTGATTGCCGCGGGATACGTGCTGCACCTGATGCCGGCCCGGGTCGATGCCCTGGCCCGGCGCATGGTGGTCAACGCCCCGCTGGTACTGCAGGTCGTGATGGCCGCCGCGATGATCTGGTGCGTCATGCAGATCAAGTCGAGCGACATCCAACCCTTCATCTACTTCCAATTCTGACCATTCCGACCTCACGATGAACCAGCTCGACGAACGCCTCTTTCTGGCCCTGAATTTCGACGGGGGACCCGTCTGGGACCGCATCATGCTCACACTTTCGGGCACGACGATGTGGATTCCGCTCTATATACTGATTCTCTGGCTCGTATGGCGGCGTTCGGGCTGGCGCGGGATGCTGCTTTTTCTCGTACTGATGGTCGCGGCGGTGGTGCTGGCCGACATGGTGGCCGGCGCCTTCAAACACACGGGAGTGCTGCGGGGGCTGCTGCCCGACTTCGAGCCGCGCTGGCGTCCGATGTTCACCCCCTCGCTCGAAGGGCTCGACATTTCGCCCGACTCATTGAATCTGCTGCGCCGGCTCTCCCCCGAGGAGCTGGAGGCAGCCGGATATACGGCTTCGTGGCGGGTCCACGTTCCGCCCGAGGCCGTGAGCGGTTACTACGGAAGCGTCTCGGCCCATGCCGCCACGATCGTGGCGCTGTCGCTCTTCGCCGCACGGGTCATCCGCCGGAGGTGGTTTTCGGGGCTGATGGTCTGCTGTACGCTCGTCGTCTGTTACTCGCGCATCTACCTGGGCAAACACTTCCCGATGGATCTCGTCTGGGGCGCTCTGGTAGGGGCCGTGCTGGGCTGGGCGGCGTGGGCCGTCTACCGAAGGTTCGCCCCCCCAAAGAAGGCCGCAAAATAATCCGTTCCACCCGCGAAAAACAGGGAGGGCGCCTTCATGGGCGCCCTCCCTGTCATTTCCGAAGATCCGCAGGCCGGATCCAGCCTGCAGGCCCGGTCAGAATCCCCAGTCGGAGGGGTTGCACTGCTCCTTGACCGATGCCGGCACCTCGGGGAAGAGCGTCAGACCGGTCTGCCGTTCGATCGTGGAGACCGGCACGGCTACCGCCCGCAGAACCGATGAGGCACTCGAGGCATCGATCCGCGTAAAGGTCTCGATCCAGAATCCGATGGACTGCAGTTCGTCGGCCGAACACTCCTGCACACGCCGGCCGGTCTGTCCCGAACGGGTGCGCAGCAGCACCTTGAACTGGTGGGTGGGCATCACACACGGTTTGCGGTTCGGGTCGAGGGTCGGCTCGTTGTAGTTCGACGAATCGTATTCGGTCCACTCCTCATGCGCATAGTGGCATCCGGCCACCACGAAGAGCGTGTCGGAGACGATATTGCGGTTCGAGGCGTTGTCGTCGGCCGAGATATCGTTGCTGCGGTCGTCGGAGCCCGAGATCAGCGATTCGACACATCCCCACACCTCACCGAACGTACCGGCCGAGGCATTGGGCTGCGGAGCGATATTGGTCGGATAGAAGGTCTGGCGGTTGATTTCGCGGTTGGCACCGCCACGCTCGCGCGACATGCAGAGGTGCCCCTTGGTCCAACTGCCCGGGAGCCCCAGCACGTACATGGTATTCGTCGACCAATAGACATAGGGATCGGAGCCGTTCACGCCGTCCGAGCGGTAGATCTTCGACTGAAGCGACTCGTCGAGCACCGGATCGGGCGCCCATGGATCGGGCGACGTGCGTCCGTAACCACCCTCGAGATAGACCGCGTGCAGAGGGTAGGCCACCCACACGGGGTTGTGGCGCCGCGTATCGTAGCAGTAGGAGAAGTTACGGATCACATGGTTGCTGTTGACCGAGCGGGTCCAGTGGGTGAAGAAGGCGTAATCGCCCGAGATCTCCGCCGCATTGCCCGATGGTGCGGTCCAGTTGGACGGCAGTTCGGGGAAGCGGTAGTCGTCCGCGACGGGAGTCGAACCCAAATCGACCTTCTGACCGCCGCCTCCGGCCGTCAACACGATATCATCGAAGTTCAAGCCGTACTCGCGATCCACGCCCGTCGGGACGAAGCGGATGTTCAGGCGCTCGACGGCACGTGCGAGGGTAAATCCGACGGCGACCCGCGTCCAGGTGTTGTAGGCCGCAGCGCCCGTGTAGGTCAACGGCGTCCAGTTCCGGGCATCGGCACTCACTTCGAGCCGCATGTCGCCGGCCGGAAAGATCGCCCCGAACGAGAGCGTATAGGCAGTCTGCGCGGCGGGCAGCGTGATGTCGCGGATCACGAAATAGTCCGTCGACGGATCCTCATACATGCGGGCATAACTGCCGCCCGAAGCCCCTTCGTAACGTCCGGAACTGCCGTAGGGGCTTGCAATCTGCACGTTGTAGGTTTCATAACGCACCGTCGCGGCTCCCGATCCGCTCTGCGTCTGCCAGCCCGTATCCTGGTTGGCCCACACCCACGACGAGCGTTCGGGCCCGAAATCCAGGCGGAAAAGAGTCTCTCCCAATGGGATCTCCACCTCTTCGTCCTCGTCGTCATCCTCCTCTCCCCCTGGCTCGGCGACACGCGTCACGGTTACATACTGATCGATGGTCTTGCCCGCGGCGGTGCGCACGGCAAAGCGCAGGGTCTGTCCGGCCGGCATGTCGGTCACCCGGAACGAACCGTTGCCGACCCCCACCGTCGGATCGACCGCAACACCCTCCGCATCGGGTGTCCAGAAAACCTGCCAGCCGGTATTGGCCAGCACGCGGATCTCGTTGAGCGAAGGATCCGCCTCATTGAAGGTGAAGGCAGCGGCCTGAACCACCGCATAGGAGTCGTCCGACGTATCGTCGCTGCTGCCACAGGCTGCCAGAAGCAGCATCCAGTACATCCCGATCCACACGGGAGGGCGGCTGAAACGGAATACAAAGGGGAGAGATGCTTTCATAAGGAAACCGTTTTAGTTGGACATGAGTGGTTGAATATACAAATAAAACCGTAATAAACAAAATCGTCCGCCGGCGGAAAAAGGTTGCGGGTTGCGATTTTGCGGGTTTTTCACTACTTTTGCAGGGATATATCACGAAACATCAAAAAAACAGAAATATGGCAATCGAACTCAGTGAACAGGAACAGCTCCGCCGGCAGTCGCTCCAGGCGTTACGCGACCTGGGCATCGACCCCTACCCCGCCGCCCGCTACGAGGTGACCGCCACGGCTCGCGAAATCGCCGAAGGCTATGACGACGAAAAGAAGAACTTCCAGGATGTCCGCATCGCCGGACGCATCATGTCGCGCCGCATCATGGGCAGCGCCTCGTTCTTCGAACTGCAGGACCACACCGGCCGTATCCAGGTCTACATCCGCCGCGACGATGTCTGCCCCGAGGGCGACCCGACGCTCTACAACACGGTCTTCAAGAAACTGCTCGACATCGGCGACTTCATCGGCGTCGAAGGCTTCGCCTTCCGTACCAATACGGGCGAACTGTCGGTTCACTGCAAACGTTTCACGGTTCTGTCGAAATCGATCCGCCCGCTGCCCGTCGTCAAGGAGAAGGACGGCAAGACGTTCGATGCCCTGACCGACCCCGAAATCCGCTACCGGCAGCGCTACCTCGATCTGATCGTCAATCCGCAGGTGAAGGAGATCTTCATCAAACGCGCCCGGATCATCACCACGATGCGCGAATACTTCGATTCGAAGGGGTATCTCGAGGTCGAGACGCCGATCCTGCAGCCCATTCCGGGCGGTGCCGCCGCGCGTCCCTTCATCACGCACCACAACTCGCTGGATATCGACCTCTATCTGCGCATCGCCACGGAGCTCTACCTCAAACGACTGATCGTCGGCGGATTCGACGGTGTCTACGAGCTGGGCAAGAACTTCCGCAACGAGGGCATGGACCGCACGCACAACCCCGAATTCACCTGCATGGAGATCTACGTCGCCTACAAGGACTACCGCTGGATGATGGAGTTCACCGAGCAGATGCTCGAACGGATCGCCCTGGCGGTCAACGGCTCGACGGAGATCGAGATCGACGGTCGCCAGGTCTCGTTCAAGGCGCCGTTCCGCCGCGTGACGATGACCGACGCCATCCGCGAAAAGACCGGCTACGACATCACCGGCCAGACGGAGGAGCAGCTGCGCGAAGCCTGCAAGCGGCTCAACGTCGAGATCGACGACACGATGGGCAAGGGCAAACTCATCGACGCCATCTTCGGCCAGTACTGCGAAGGGGATTTCATCCAGCCGACGTTCGTCTGCGATTACCCGATCGAAATGTCGCCGCTCTGCAAGCGCCACCGCGACAATCCGGATCTGACCGAACGTTTCGAACTCTTCGTCAGCGGCAAGGAGCTCTGCAACGCCTACTCGGAGCTGAACGACCCGATCGATCAGCTGGAGCGCTTCCAGGAGCAGCTGCGCCTCTCGGAGAAGGGCGATGACGAGGCGATGTTCATCGACATGGACTTCGTACGCGCCCTGGAGTACGGCATGCCGACCTGCTCGGGCATGGGCATGGGCATCGACCGTCTGACGATGTTCATGACGGGCCAGAACTCGATCCAGGAGATTCTGCTCTTCCCGCAGATGCGTCCCGAAAAGAAGCCCGTGAACGACCCCGTCGAGGCCTATACGGCCATCGGTGTGCCGGAGGAGTGGGTGCCCGTGATCCAGAAGATGGGCTACCTGACGGTCGATTCGCTGCGCAAACTCGCCCCGGGCAAGTTCTTCAACGACCTCTGCGGCTTCAACAAGAAGAACAAACTCGGTCTGAAGGCCCCCTCGATGGAGGAGGTCAAGGCGTGGTGCAGCGAAGAGTAACCGCTCACCAGAAAACAGGAACTCAATACAAACTGTCTAAATACCAATAAAGTCATGAGAAAGAAAATCGTAGCCGGCAACTGGAAGATGAATACGCTTCCGGCCGAAGGAGTGGAACTGGCAAAGGGCGTCGTCGCAGGTCGCGGCGAGGTATGCTCGTGCGTGAACTTCATCGTCTGCCCGCCGTTCACCCACCTGTCGATGGTTGCCGAGGCCCTGAAGGGTTCGGACATCGAACTGGGTGCCCAGAACTGCGCTGCCGAGGCCAAAGGCGCCTACACGGGTGAAGTCGCAGCCTCGATGATCGCCGCCCTGGGCTGCAAGTACGTGATCCTCGGCCACTCGGAGCGCCGCCAGTACTACGGTGAGACCTCCGCAACGCTCAACAAGAAGATGGAGCAGGCCTATGCCAACAACCTCACGCCGATCTACTGCGTGGGCGAGAACCTCGAGGAGCGCGAGGCCGGCAAACACTTCGACGTGGTGAAGGCTCAGATCGAAGAGGTGGTCTACAACCTCACCGAGGAGCAGTTCAAGAACCTCGTGATCGCCTACGAGCCCGTATGGGCCATCGGTACGGGCAAGACCGCCACGGCCGACCAGGCTCAGGAGATCCACGCCTACATCCGCAAGGTATTGGCCGAGAAGTTCGGTGCCGCTGCCGCCGAGTGCCCGATTCTCTACGGAGGTTCGTGCAAGCCGGCAAACGCCGCCGAAATCTTCGCCAAGGAGGATGTCGACGGAGGTCTGATCGGCGGTGCCGCCCTGAAGGCTGCCGATTTCCTGGCCATCGGCAAAGGTTTCCAGAAGTAATTGCGCCAAACGTCCGTGCCGGTGGGAGGAGTGCCTCCCGCCCGGTGTGAACAAAGGTCGAAACGAAGCGTCCGATCCGTGGATCGGACGCTTTTTTGTTGCACGACAGCCCTTCGTAACAGGAGCTTTCCGAAAACACGACAAGCCTGTTCAAAATCGAAACCGCCGGTTTGTGAATCGACGCAGGAACCGAAAGTTTTCGTATCTTTGCGGAAACAGCAAATACTTCAACATGAGCCGACTGATTATCCACGATTTCGACGATTTTGCCCGCTATACGGGCCAGGAACTGGGCGTTTCCGACTACCTGAAGATCACCCAGGAGCAGATCAATCTCTTTGCCGACGCCACGCTCGACCACCAGTGGATCCATGTGGATCCCGAACGCGCCCGGACCGAAAGCCCCTACAAGAAGACCATTGCCCACGGATATCTGACCCTCTCGCTGCTGCCCTACCTCTGGGGACAGGTCGTGGAGGTGCAGAACGTGAAGATGCTGGTCAACTACGGCATTGAGAAACTGCGCTTCAACCAGGCGGTGACGGTCGACAGCGAAATCCGTCTGCGGGCCACGCTGCTTTCGATCACCAACCTGCGCGGCATTGCCAAGGCCGAGATCAAGGTTTCGCTCGAGATCCGCGACTGTCCGAAGACGGCCATGGATGCCACGGTCGTCTTCCTCTACCACTTCAAATAGGTGCAAGAGCACACACGAAAAAACTCCGGATGCTCCCGAAAGGGTTTGCATCCGGAGTTTTTATCTGCCCGAGAGGCGCGTATTTGCCGGAGATCCTCCGAGTCGCAACTTTCACGCGACTCTCAGAGCCTCAAAAGCGGGGATCAATCGTCGATCTCGATCACCTGGAAATTCTTGTCGAACTTGATTTCAAGGCCGTTCATGAGTTCGATCTCCCAGGTGTAGGCATTGCGCTCGATCTTGCGGATCTGCTGATTCGCAAACTGGCTCTTGGCCATGTAATCGGCAATCTGCTTCGGGACAATCGCAGCGGGGACGGCGTCATACTTGCGCTCGACGGACGACCATTCGCCGTTGGAGCGGAAATCAACCTCCGTGCGGTCGGTGTAGGTCACTTCGTACTCCGAGCCGATGATCTTGGGATCCTCGACGGCATAGGCGAGCGTCAGACCGGAGAAGTGGCTCTTGAGGAAATTCTGCGCCACGGCGGGCAACTGGTCAAGCGTAATGGGGCGATCGTTGTTGTCGGCCTGCGAAACGGTGATACCTGCGAAGAGAAGGGCGGCTGCCAAAAAGAACTTTTTCATGGTTTTAACTGTTTTTCGGTTGAACATTCGTTTTTGATTACGATACAAAGGTCCGCAACAATTCTGAACGGAATCTAAAATCACACTTCAAAATCGATTTTTCACAAAAATTTCGCCGCAACCGCCCCCTCGCGTCTCCGGATGCATACAAAAATCCCCGATAAAGGTAGCCGAAGCATACCCTCTCGGGGATTTCAGTCCGCTATCGGGAAAGAGAGCCGGCCGGGAGCCTCCGCTCCTCGCATCCTCTCCCCCCGGCGGGAAATTACATCTTCTTGCCCACGTTGGTCTTCTTGGCAACCTTCGGAGCGGCCGTCTTGGCAGCCGTAGCCTTCGGAGCCTTGGGAGCAGCCTTCTTGGCCTCGCCCTCGACGACCGTAGCCTCTTCGACAGCGTCGGTCTTCTTGGCAGCGCTCTTGCGCGAACGACGCGTCTTGGGTTTGGCCTCCGTAGCGGCAGCCGGCGTGATACCCAGCGTATAGGCCTCGTTGAAGTCCACGAACTCGATGATGCACATCTCGGCGGCATCACCCAGACGGAAGCCCGTCTTCAGGATTCGCGTGTAACCTCCCGGACGCTCGGCAACCTTGGGAGCGATCGTACGGAAGAGTTCCGTCACGGCCTCCTTCTGCTTCAGGTACGAGAAAACGATACGGCGCGAGTGGGTCGTGTCCTCTTTCGACTTGGTAACCAGAGGCTCTACGAACATCCGTACGGCCTTGGCCTTGGCAACGGTGGTTTCGATGCGCTTGTGCAGAATCAGCGACGATGCCATGTTCGACAGCAGGGCCTTGCGGTGACCTGCCTGGCGGCCGAGGTGGTTGTAATTCTTATTGTGTCTCATTTAATTAATCTTTGTCAAGTTTGTAGATTGATACGTCCATTCCGAACTTCAGGTTCAGCGAGGCCAGCAGCTCGTCAAGCTCCGTAAGCGACTTCTTGCCGAAGTTGCGGAACTTCAGCAGGTCGTTGCGGTTGAGCTTCACCAGATCCCCCACGGTATCGACATCGGCGGCCTTCAGGCAGTTCAGGGCGCGGACCGAAAGGTCCTGATCCGAGAGCTTGGTCTTCAGCAGCTGACGCATGTGGAGAACATCCTCGTCGAACTCTTCCGTACCGTTCGTGTCTTCCATGTTGACGGTGATCTTCTCGTCGGAGAAGAGCATGAAGTGCTGGATGAGGATCTTGGCGGCCTCCTTGAGAGCCTCTTTGGGGTGAATCGACCCGTCGGTAGTAATTTCCAAATTCAGCTTCTCGTAGTCGGTCTTCTGCTCGACGCGGTAGTTCTCGATCGAGTACTTCACGTTTTTGATGGGCGTGAAGATCGAGTCGATCGGGAGGGTTCCGAACTCACAGTCGGCGGGCGTGTTCTCCTCGGCGGGAACATAGCCACGACCCTTGCCGATCGTGAGCGTCATCTGCATCTTCGTTCCCGGGGCCAGGTGGCAGATCACCAGGTCGGGATTGAGGACCTTGAAGAACGACAGGTAATTCGAGATATATCCGGCAGTCAGCTCCGTCACACCCGCAACGTTAATGGACACTTTTTCGGCATCCTGATTATCGACTGTGCGGATAAAACGAACCTGCTTGAGATTGAGGATGATGTTCAACATATCCTCCATCACACCGGGGATAGCGGCAAACTCGTGATCGACACCGGCTACCTTGACAGTCGTGATCGCGTAGCCCTCGAGCGAGGAGAGCAGGATACGACGCAAAGCGTTACCGACAGTCATCCCGAATCCGGGCTCCAGCGGTCGGAATTCGAACTTTCCGAACGACGAAGTGGACTCGAGCATAATAACCTTCTCAGGTTTCTGGAATGCTAATATTGCCATAATTGCGTGAATTTGTTTGATTACTACTTCGAGTACAACTCGACGATAAGCTGCTCCTTGATGTTTTCGGGGATCTCCTCACGCTCGGGTTTCTGGAGGAACTTGCCGCTCATCGTGGCGTTGTCCCACTCCAGCCAGGCGTAGCGGCTCTTCGACGAGCCGGCCAGGGAGGCCGTAATCACTTCGAGGCTCTTCGACTTCTCGCGAACCGACACGATGTCACCCGCACGCAGCGAGTAGGACGGAATGTTGACTACATTGCCGTTGACACAGATGTGGCAGTGCGATACAAGCTGACGGGCGGCAGCGCGCGTCGGGGCGATACCCAAGCGGTAAACGACGTTGTCCAGACGGCACTCGAGCAGTTTCAGCAGGTTCTCACCCGTGATGCCGCCCATGCGGGCAGCCTGCTCGTACGTACGCGAGAACTGCTTCTCCAGAAGTCCGTAGGTGAACTTGGCCTTCTGCTTCTCGCTCAACTGCGTGCCGTACTCCGACACCTTCTTGCGCTTGCGCGCCAGACCATGCTGTCCAGGGGGTACATTGCGCTTTTCGAGCACCTTGTCCGCACCATAGATAGCTTCGCCGAAACGACGGGCGATTTTCGATTTAGGTCCTATGTATTTTCCCATTGTTGTGACAATTTAATTGAATCGTGAACTATTTTCTCCGCAAGCGGGCGTTATACACGACGACGGTTGGGAGCGCGGCATCCGTTGTGCGGCAGCGGCGTGACGTCGATGATCTCCATCACCTCGATACCGGCACCGTGGATGGTACGTACGGCCGACTCGCGACCGGCACCCGGACCCTTGACATAGACCTTGACCTTGCGCAGACCCATGTCGTAAGCGACCTTGGCGCAATCGGCGGCCGACGTCTGTGCGGCATACGGCGTATTCTTCTTCGAACCACGGAATCCCATCTTACCGGCCGACGACCAGCTGATGACATCACCCACCTCGTTGGTGATGGTGATGATTACGTTGTTGAAAGTGGAGTGTACATAGGCGTTACCCACGGCACCGACCTTAACAACCTTCTTCTTGACTGTTCCAGTTTTCTTTGCCATAATTCTCTAAAGATTACTTCGTTGCCTTTTTCTTGTTTGCGACGGTCTTCTTGCGGCCCTTGCGGGTACGTGCGTTGTTCTTGGTCGACTGACCGCGGACCGGAAGGCCCAGACGGTGACGGATACCGCGGTAGCAGCCGATATCCATCAGACGCTTGATATTCAGCTGAACCATCGAGCGGCATTCGCCCTCGACCTTCAGTCCCATTTCAGCGATCTGCGAACGGATGGCGCCGACCTGGTCGTCGGTCCAATCCTGTACTTTGACGTCGTAGCTGATGCCTGCGGCGTCGAGAATCTTGCGAGCCGTCGAACGACCGATACCGTAAATATAGGTCAGGCCGATCTCGCCTCTTTTGTTTTTCGGTAAATCTACACCGACAATACGTGCCATATTGAAATTTTGTCTTTTTTAACTGATTAAACTAACCCTGGCGCATTTTGAACTTGGGATTCTTCTTGCAAATGACGTACAGTTTTCCCTTACGCTTCACAATCTTGCAATCCTCGCTTCTCTTCTTGATGGATGCTTTGACTTTCATTTTTCGAGCGTTCTAATTATTTGTACCGGAAGGAGATCCGTCCCTTCGTAAGGTCGTAGGGCGTCATCTCCACTTTGACTTTATCCCCGGGAAGGATCTTGATGTAGTGCATCCGCATCTTGCCGGAGATATGAGCGGTAAGCACGTGACCGTTGTCCAGTTCGACGCGGAACATCGCGTTCGACAGGGCTTCGATAATCGTGCCGTCGCGTTCGATAGCAGCTTGTTTTGCCATAGAGTTTCAGTTGTTAATTGCCTGTTCGATGATACTGAAGTCCGTGAGGACATCGGGGCCCGACTTGCGGATCGCAACGGCGAACTCGTAATGAGCCGCCGGTTTGCGGTCGCGCGTGCGGACCGTCCAGCCATCCCGTTCAAAGACCACCGCTTTGGTTCCCATGGTAATCATGGGTTCGATGCAGATGACCATGCCCTCGCGGAGCAGGGGGCCTCTGCCGCGTGCGCCGTAGTTGGGGACTCCGGGGTCTTCGTGCATCTTGCGACCCAATCCGTGACCCTCCAGTTCGCGCACCACTCCGTAGCCGAAGCTTTCGGAGTACTCCTGCACGGCCGCCGACACGTCGCCTACGCGATTGCCGGCCTTGGCCTGTGCCGTACCTTTATAAAGAGCCTCTTTGGTGACCTGCATGAGCTGTCGTACATCCTCCGACACCTCGCCGACGGCGAACGTATACGCCGAATCACCAACAAACCCCTTCATAAACGTACCACAATCGACCGAAACGATGTCGCCCTCCTTGAGGACGCATTTCGAGGATGGGATACCGTGGACAACCTGCTCGTTGACCGAAATGCACAACGAGGCGGGATATCCTTCGTACCCGAGGAAAGCGGGAACTGCACCGTGGGCCCGGATGAACTCCTCGGCAATCCGGTCCAACTCCAGGGTCGTGACCCCCGGACGGATGTGGCGCCCCACTTCCGCCAGGGTCTTCGACACCAGAATATTGTTTTCGCGGAGCAATTCGATCTCCTCGTCTGTTTTCAAATGAATCATTGAAGTACTATGCTAAAAACTCTTCGGAAAAACTCCTAATGACGTCCTTGGATACGTCCGGTCTTCATCAGACCATCGTAATGGCGCATCAGCAGGTAGCTCTCGATCTGTTTCAGAGTGTCGAGTACCACGCCGACCATGATCAGCAGCGACGTTCCGCCGTAGAAGTAGGCGAACGACTGCTGGATGCCGAGGAACTTCATGGCCAGGGCGGGCAGAATTGCCACGATGGCCAGGAAGAACGAGCCGGGGAGCGTGATACGCGTCATGATGGTATCGATGTAGTTCACGGTCTGCTTGCCGGGTTTCACGCCCGGGATGAAGCCGCCGTTGCGTTTCATGTCATCGGCCATCATTTGAGGGTTGATGATGATCGCCGTGTAGAAATAGGTGAAGGCGATCACCAGCACTGCCAGCGTAAAGTTGTACCAGAAACCGGTCATCGAGCTGAATGCAGCGGCGAAGGCCGTTCCGGAGAACAGCGCGGGGATGAACATCAGCGCCTGGGCAAAGATGATCGGCATCACGTTGGCCGCATTCATCTTCAGGGGGATGTACTGACGAACTCCGCCGTACTGTTTGTTTCCGACGATACGTTTGGCATACTGCACAGGCACCTTGCGGACGGCCTGTACCAGGGCAATGGTTGCCATGAAGACAAGGAAGAGCAGGATCAGCTCAAGAATCAGCATGATGGCGCTGCCCGACGCGGTCTGGAACCGGGCGTTCACCTCGGCCAGCAGGGCGTGCGGAAGACGGGCCACGATACCGATCATGATGATGAGCGAAATACCGTTGCCGATACCCTTGTCGGTGATCTTCTCGCCGAGCCACATGATGAACATCGTGCCGGCGATCAGGATCGTTGTCGCATAGGCAACAAAGCCGAACGAGTTGCCGTAGACGAACGCTCCGGGAACCTGATGGTACAGGTTGGCGATGTAGGCCGGCCCCTGGAGGATCAGCACGCCGATCGTCAGGAAACGCGTCCACTGGTTCATCTTGCGGCGGCCGCTCTCACCCTCCTTCTGCATCTTCTGGAAATACGGAATCATCATACCCATCAGCTGGATGATGATCGAGGCGGTGATGTACGGCATGACTCCGAGTGCAAAGATCGCCGCGTTGCCGAATGCGCCGCCGGAGAATA
The DNA here is from genome assembly GCA_944321945.1 of uncultured Alistipes sp. GTDB lineage: Bacteria > Bacteroidota > Bacteroidia > Bacteroidales > Rikenellaceae > Alistipes. The sequence continues at coordinate 243,616 of CALUNE010000001.1, read as the reverse complement.
CGTTCAACAGACCCAGAAGTCCGTTGCCTTCCAGCTGGCTGGCATACGCCGATCCCTCGCCCAGGGCGTTGGGGTTGATGCCCGGAATCACGACGAAACTACCCAAGCGGTATACAAGAAGAAGGCCGATCGTATAGAGTACGCGTTTGCGGAGTTCCTCGATCTTGTAGATGTTCTTGAGTGTTTCTACCAATTTCTTGTTGGTCGCCAATAGAGCGATGACCACTATAAAGACGATGCCAACAACGAGATACTGATTCATAGTTATCGGGTTCTAAGGTTCTTACAGTTTTTCCACGCTGCCGCCGGCTGCCGTGATGGCTGCCTCGGCGCTCTTCGAGAAAGCGTGAGCCTTGACGGCCAGGGCTTTCGTGAGGGCGCCGTTTCCGAGGATCTTCACCTTGTCGTTCGACGAGATGAAACCTGCGGCGATCAGCGTATCGACCGTAATCTCCGAGAGCTGCTTCTTGGCAGCCAGATCGTCCAGGGCACCCAGATTGATGGCCTTGAACTCGACGCGCTTCAGGTTCGTGAAGCCGAACTTCGGCAGACGACGCTGGAGAGGCATCTGACCGCCCTCGAAGCCGAGCTTGCGCGAGTAACCCGAACGCGACTGTGCGCCCTTGTGACCACGGGTTGCGGTTCCACCGTGTCCCGATCCGGCACCGCGACCGATTCGTTTGTCGTGATGCGTTGAACCCTTTGCAGGTTTGAGATTATTGAGTTCCATGTTGCTTGTTAATCGTTAGCAGTGTTAAACTTATTGCGCTACGACCTCGACCTTGACGAGGTGTTTCACGCGCTCGATCATACCCTTGATAATGGCCGAGTCGTCGTGTTCGACGCTGGCATTGATCCGTTTCAGACCCAGGGCGTCGAGGTTTTTGCACTGACGCTCGGTTGCACCGATCCGGCTTTTGATCTGGGTGATTTTCAATCTTGCCATTTCTTAATTTGGAATTAACCGTTAAACACCTGGTCCATCGAGATACCGCGCAGACGGGCGATGCTGGCTGCATCACGCAGCTCGCAGAGGGCGCCGATGGTTGCCTTGACGAGGTTGTGCGGGTTCGACGAGCCCTTGCTCTTGGCCAGCACGTTCTTCACGCCGACCGACTCCAGTACGGCACGCATGGCACCGCCGGCGATAATTCCCGTACCGGGGGCTGCCGGGCGGATCATCACCAGCGAACCGTCATAGCGGAACTCCTGCTTGTGAGGAATCGTACCGTTGATAACGGGGATCTTGATCAGATTTTTCTTGGCATCTTCCACGCCTTTGGCGATGGCAGCCTGCACTTCGGAGGCCTTGCCCAGGCCGTAACCCACGACGCCGTCCTCGTTGCCCACGACCACGATGGCCGAGAAGCTGAAGGTACGACCGCCCTTGGTCACCTTCGTAACACGCTGAATGCTTACGAGCCGGTCCTTGAGTTCGAGGTCGCTCGTGCGAACTTTCTTTATGTTGGTATTTGCCATGATCGATTAGAATTTAAGACCGGCTTCGCGTGCAGCTTCGGCCAACTGTTTTACTCTTCCGTGATAGAGGTATCCGTTTCGGTCGAAAGCCACGGCCGAAATTCCCTTTGCGGTGGCACGTTCAGCGGCGAGTTTGCCGACCAGAGCGGCGATTTCGCACTTGGTCTTGCCGGCAGCTGCTTCAGCGACCTCCTTGTCGAGCGACGATGCCGTAGCGAGCGTCACACCGGCCTGGTCGTCGATGAACTGTACGTAGATCTGCTTGTTGCTGCGGAAAACGGTCATACGGGGCTGTTCGGGCGTTCCGCTGACGATTTTGCGGATACGCATCTTGATCCGCGCTCTTCTTTCTATCTTGTTCAGTGACATAATTTCTGACTATTTACTATTTTGCACCAGCGGACTTACCGGCCTTGCGACGCAGCTGTTCGCCTACGAACTTGATACCCTTGCCCTTGTAGGGTTCCGGCTTGCGCAGCGAGCGGAGTTTGGCGGCAACCTGGCCGATGAGCTGCTTGTCGATCGACTTCAGCGTCACGATGGGGTTACCCTTCTTCTCGGTCACGGCCGTGGCGGTGATCTCCTTCGGGAGCAGGAAGTGGGTATCGTGCGAGTAGCCGAGGCTCATTTCGAGAACCTGGCCCTTGACTTCGGCCTTGTAGCCGACGCCGACGAGCTCCTGCTTGATCTCGTAGCCCTTCGATACGCCGACCACCATGTTGTGGATCAGGGCGCGATAGAGGCCATGGAGCGAGCGGTGACGCGGCTGGTTGGTCGGGCGCGTTACGAACACGGCCGGGATTTCCTTGCCGGTATGGGGATCCGTGTGCGTGCTGACCTCTACCTTGATGTCCGAGTCGACCTTCTGACTCAGCGTTCCAAGCGGCCCTTTCACGCTTACCGTATTGTCGGGAGCCACCTCTACGGTTACTCCGGCAGGCAAGTTTACAGGTAATTTACCAATTCTTGACATTGCGTTGATTTTTAATTATTAGTAGATGTAGCACAGCACCTCGCCGCCGACGTTTTCCTTACGTGCCTTGGCGTCGGTCATGATGCCTTTGGAAGTCGAGAGGATTGCGATACCCAGACCGTTCAGTACGCGGGGCATGTCCGAAACCGAAGCGTAGCGACGCAGACCCGGACGGCTGACGCGCTTGAGGTCCTTGATGGCGTTGCTCTTCGTAGCGGCATCCCACTTCAGTGCGATCTTGATCGAAGGATGGCCCTTCTCATCGGTGTCGAACTTGTAGGCCAGGATGTAGCCCTGCTCGTAGAGGATCTTGGTGATCTCCTGTTTAATTTTTGAACCGGGAGCTTCAACCACCTTGTGGTTGGCTTTCACCGCGTTTCTAATTCTGGTCAGAAAGTCCGCAATAGGATCAGTCATAACGAATAGAAGTTAAAAATTAAATAATAAAAAAGTTTTCAATGTTTTGGGCTTCAGCGGATTAACGCAAGGCAGCCGCCTCGTTTCACCCTCTTTGGCCCCACCTTTGGACACGCATTCGCATACGCACACGAGCGCCCAAAGCGCGCAAATATACGCATTATTTTCCAAACGGCCAAGATGATCGCCTGATTTTTAGCGATTTTGCGGATCGTGCAGGAATGCGGAAATGTTAGCACACGCGATGGATGCTAACATAAACCGCACAGAGATCCTGCATCAACGACCCGAAATCCGGATATCGCCCTCCCCGACGCAGGGCTCGACAGCCCGCACCGACGGATATTCGATTCCGGCCTCCTGGTCCGAGGAATCTGTACCAAGTATCCGACTTTCCGTTACGCCCCACATATCGGGAAGTTACCGCTTGTGGCGGCACTTTCCCCGATACTGTGACGTATCTGCATGGGTCGAACACCCCTATTGGCTCCGGCTCCTCCGCGACATGCGTCGCACAGGCTCAACACCTTCCGGAATCCGGAACCTTATTCATCTGTCCCTGACCGCTTCGGGAGTTCGGGCTTAAATCGGGAAGCAGCTGCATTGCGCTCTGCTTCCACTACACTCTTCACCGTCTCTCGCTCGCCCTCTATCCCTTTGCGGACCGGACTACCAGCTGGCCTTCGTAACGCCCGGGATCAGGCCCTTGGATGCCATCTCGCGGAACTGGATACGGCTGATGCCGAACAGGCGGATGTAACCTTTGGGACGACCCGTGATCTTGCAGCGGTTGTGCTGGCGGATCGGGTTGGAGTTGCGGGGCAGCTTCGAAAGAGCCTGCCAAGCCTCCTCGTGGTCCATTTCACCGCTCTTGACCTTGGCAGCGATCTCCTCGCGTTTGTGCTGGTAGCGCTTGGCGAGTTTCGCACGCTTTACCTCGCGTGCCTTCATCGATTCTTTTGCCATAGCTTAGTTCTTTTTAGCGTTTTTGAAAGGAAGGCCGAATTCGCGGAGCAGGGCATAAGCCTCTTCGTCGGTCTTGGCCGTGGTCACGAAGGTGATCTCCATGCCGAAGATCTTGGTGATCTTGTCGATATCGATCTCGGGGAAGATGATCTGCTCGGCGATACCGAGGGTATAGTTACCCTTGCCGTCGAACTTCTCGTTGATACCCTTGAAGTCGCGGATACGCGGCAGAGCCACGGCGATCAGACGCTCGAGGAACTCGTACATCTTGTTGTCGCGCAGCGTAACGCGCACGCCGATCGGCATACCCTTACGGAGCTTGAAGTTGGAGATGTCCTTCCGCGAACGGGTCTGAACAGCCTTCTGGCCGGCGATCTGGGTCAGTTCGGCCTGAGCCACGTCGATGAGTTTCTTGTCGGCAACGGCCTGGCCCATTCCTTGGTTGATGACGATCTTGACGAGTTTCGGGCACTGCATGACGCTGGTGTAGCCGAACTCTTTCATAAGGGCAGGTTCGATCTGCTCCTTATACTGGGTCTTGAGTGTAGGTACGTAAGCCATTATTTGATCTCCTCCCCTGACTTTTTAGCGTAACGAACTAATTTACCTTTGGCGTCGAGTTTGCGACCGACCTTGGTAGGTTTGCCCCCTTTGGGGTCGATGAGCATGAGGTTCGACACATGGATCGGGGCCTCTTTCTCGACGATACCGCCCTGGGGGTTCTTGGCATTGGGCTTGGTGGCCTTCTTGCAGAGGTTGACCCCTTCGACGATTGCGCGCTGCTTGGAGACTTCGACCTTCAGGACTTTGCCCTGCTGGCCCTTCGAGTCACCGGCAATGACCTGGACCTGATCCCCTTTCTTAATATGCAATTTCATATCCGAAACAGTTTTTATGATTACAAAACTTCGGGTGCGAGGGAGATGATCTTCATGTACTGGTCACGCAGCTCGCGGGCTACGGGGCCGAAGATACGGGTTCCGCGCATTTCACCCTGGTTGTTAAGCAGCACCACGGCGTTGTCGTCGAAACGAATGTACGAACCGTTGGCACGTCTGATCTCCTTCGTGGTACGCACGACGACGGCCTTGGATACGGCGCCCTTCTTGACGTCGCCCGAAGGAGAAGCGCTCTTGACGGCCACCACGATTTTGTCGCCGATCGATGCATAGCGACGCTTCGTACCGCCGAGGACGCGGATGCAGAGGACCTCCTTCGCACCGCTGTTGTCGGCTACTACGAGTCTACTTTCCTGTTGTATCATAACTACTTAGCTCTTTCAATGATTTGTACTAATCTCCAACGTTTCGTTTTGCTGAGCGGACGGGTCTCCATGATCCGTACGGTATCGCCCTCCTTGCAGGTTTCATCGAGCGACTCGGCGACGAACTTGGTGGTCTTGTTCACGAACTTGCCGTAGATAGGATGCTTGACCTTACGAGCAACGGCCACCACGATGGTTTTGGCCATTTTGTTGCTGACGACCACACCGATACGCTCTTTTCTAAGATTTCTTTCCATGGTTCTCTACTTATTTGGCGTTTTTTTGACGCAGAATCGTCAGCATGCGAGCTATATCTCTGCGGTTTTTCTTGATGATCGACGAATTTTCGACGGGGGACACGGCATGCTGCACCTTGAGCTTGGCGAGCTGAGCCTTTTCGGCCTCGATGCGCTCCTGCAGGTCCTTGATCGAAATATCCTTGATTTCTGCACTTTTCATGTTGTGTCTCCCTTAAATTGTGGTTTCGACGTAGTCACGCCGTACGATGAACTTGGTAGTGATGGGCAGTTTCTGGGCTCCCAGACGGAGAGCCTCCTGCGCTACTGCCAGGGGCACCCCTTCGGCTTCGAAGAGGATACGTCCCGGCGTTACGGGAGCCACGAATCCTTCGGGATTACCCTTACCCTTACCCATACGCACCTCGGCGGGTTTCTTCGTGATGGGTTTATCGGGGAAGATGCGGATCCAGAGCTGACCCTCACGCTTCATGCAACGGGTGATGGCCTGACGGGCCGCCTCGATCTGCCGACCGGTGATCCACGACGACTCGAGAGCCTTGATTGCGAACGATCCGTATGCAAGTTGGTTACCTCTTTGAGCGATACCTTTCATACGGCCTTTCTGCATTCTTCTAAATTTGGTCTTTTTCGGCTGTAACATGTTAGTTCTGCTTTAAAAAGGTCCTACTTACTACTGATTGTTGTTGCGACGGTCGCCACCGCGGCGTCCGCGACGGTCACCGCGACGGTCGCCGCGACGCTCGCGACGCTCACCGCGTTCGCCACGCTCACCCGAGGGGGCCTGAGCCGAGGCGCCGGCGATCTCGAACAGGTCGCGCTTGCCATAGACGATGCCCTGGCAGATCCAGACCTTCACACCGAGGATACCCACTTTCGTGAGGGCTTCGGTCAGGCAGTAGTCGATATCCGCGCGGAACGTATGCAGCGGAATACGACCCTCCTTGACGGTCTCCGTACGGGCCATTTCGGCGCCGCCCACACGGCCGGCAACCTGAACCTTGATACCTTCGGCGCCCATGCGCATGGTCGAAGCTACGGCGGTCTTCACGGCGCGGCGGAACGATACGCGGCCCTCCAGCTGGCGGGCGATGTTCTGACCCACGATCACGGCGTCAACCTCCGGACGCTTCACCTCGAAGATGTTGATCTGAATCTCCTTGCCGGTGAGCTTCTTGAGCTCCTCCTTGAGTTTGTCGACCTCCTGGCCGCCCTTGCCGATGATGATACCGGGGCGGGCCGTCGAAATCGTAACCGTCACGAGTTTGAGCGTACGCTCGATGATGATCTTCGAGATCGACGCCTTGGCCAGACGGACGTTCAGATACTTGCGGATCTTGGCGTCTTCTACGAGTTTGTCGGAGAAGTCCTTGCCACCGAACCAGTTGGAATCCCAACCGCGGATGATACCAAGACGATTTGCTATCGGATTAACTTTCTGTCCCATCTGTTTTTACTTGTTTTCAACGGTTTTTTCAACGGTTACCATTTTGTCGACAACGATCGTAACGTGGTTCGAACGCTTGCGGATCCGGTGAGCGCGGCCCTGAGGGGCAGCCTGGATACGCTTCAGCATGCGGCCTCCGTCGACGAATACCTCCTTGACGCAGAGTTTCGTATCTTCCAGACGCTCGTTTTCGTTCTTGGCCTCCCAGTTGGCGATAGCCGACTTGAGGAGCTTCTCCATACGGATCGATGCCTCTTTCTTCGAATAACGCAGGATGCCCAGCGCCTTGTTGATCTCCACACCGCGGATGATGTCGGCCACCAGGCGCATCTTGCGGGGCGAGGTCGGGCAATCACGCATGATGGCGATTGCCTTCTGCTTCTTTTCGGCCTTCAGTTTTTCGGCCATATTTGCTTTTCTTGCACCCATTTTCTACCTATTTTTTCTTGTTACCGGCATGACCACGGAAGTTGCGGGTGGGAGCGAACTCACCGAGCTTGTGTCCTACCATGTTCTCAGTTACGTAGACCGGAATGAATTTGTTTCCGTTGTGGACAGCGATCGTCTGGCCGACGAAATCGGGAGAGATCATGCTGGCACGCGACCAGGTCTTGATGACCGACTTCTTGTTACCCTCGGCCTGAGCAACCACCTTTGCCTCGAGTTTCGGGTCGATAAACGGTCCTTTTTTTAATGAACGGCTCATTATGTACTCTTATTTAATTATTTTTTCTTCTTGGAAATAATGAACTTCGAAGTGGTCTTCTTCGGGTTACGGGTCTTGTAACCCTTGGCCAGAAGACCCTTGCGCGAACGGGGGTGACCACCGGATGCACGGCCTTCACCACCACCCATCGGGTGATCGACAGGGTTCATAACCACACCACGGTTGCGCGGACGACGGCCCAGCCAGCGTTCGCGGCCGGCCTTGCCCGACTGCTCGAGGCTGTGGTCGAGGTTCGACACGACGCCTACCGTAGCGCGGCAAGTAACGAGTACCATACGAGTCTCGCCCGAAGGCAGCTTGATGATGGCGAATTTGCCCTCACGAGCAAGCAGCTGGGCGTACGAACCGGCCGAACGAGCCATTGCGGCACCCTGGCCGGGGTAGAGTTCGATGTTGTGGATAACGGTTCCCAGGGGGATTTCGCTCAGGAAGAGCGTATTGCCGACCTCCGGAGCGACACCGGCGCCGCTCATCACGGTCTGACCCACCTTGAGTCCGTTGGGTGCGATGATGTAACTCTTCTCTCCGTCGGCATATACCAGCAGGGCGATACGTGCCGTACGGTTCGGGTCATACTCGATCGACTTTACGGTGGCAGCGATGCCGTCCTTCGCGCGTTTGAAGTCGACGTTACGATACATCTGCTTGTGACCGCCACCGATGTAGCGAACGGTCATCTTACCGGCATTGTTACGGCCGCCCGTGCTCTTCTTGGGGCTGAGGAGCGACTTCTCCGGCGTCGACTTGGTGATCTCGTCGAACGTGCCGATAATCTTATGTCTCGTACCTGCGGTTACAGGTTTAAATTTTCTTACTGCCATCTTCGTTAGATATTACTGTAAAAATCGATCTTGTCTCCATCCTTCAAGGTGACGATCGCCTTCTTGAAGTTGTTCGCACGACCTTCGAGCAGACCGGCTTTGGTGTAGCGGCTCTTGAGCTTGCCCATGTAGTTCACGGTGTTGACATCCGTCACCACGACGTTGTACATCTGCTCTACGGCATTGCGGATTTGCAGTTTGTTAGCCCTCACGTCAACGATAAAACCGTAGCGATTCAACTTTTCGCCCTGAATCGTCATTTTCTCGGTCAAAACGGGCTTAATAATAATGTTCATTGTAACTCTTGCGTTTTTAAGCTAACATCGTATTCAAAACATTCTCGGCGCCCTCGACCATCACGATTGCCGAAGCGTTCATCACGTCGTACGTGCAGACGTTCTGAGCCAGTACCGGCTTCACGTAGGGGAGGTTGCGGCACGACATCTGCAGGTTGGCGTTCGACTCGGGGAGTACGAGCAGCACCTTCTTGTCGTCGACCTTCAGGGCCTGAGCCAGAGCTGCGACCGTCTTCGTCTTGGGAGCGTCCATCTTGATGGCCTCCACCACGCTGATCACGCCGGCCTGAGCCTTGTAGGTCAGCGCGCTGCGACGGGCCAGCTGCTTGAGCTTCTTGTTGAGCTTGAAGCTGTAGTCGCGGGGCTGGGGACCGAATACACGGCCGCCGCCCGGGAAGAGAGGCGAAAGGATGCTGCCGCAACGGGCGCCGCCGGTACCTTTCTGACGCTTCAACTTGCGCGTCGAGCCGGCCACTTCGTTACGCTGCTTGGCCTTGTGCGTACCCTGACGCTGATCGGCCAGGTACTGCTTCACGTCGAGATAGATGGCGTGGTCATTAGCCTCCACGCCGAAAACGGCATCCGAAAGGACTACCTTGCGACCCGTTTCTTGACCCTGGGTGTTCAATACAGCTAATTCCATACTACTTCTCAATCGTTAAATAAGCACCTTTGGCTCCCGGAATCGAACCCTTCACGAGGATCAGGTTGCTTTCGGGAATAACTTTCAAAACTTTCAGGTTCAGAACCTTGACCTGCTCGCCGCCCATCTGGCCGGGGAGACGCTTGCCCTTGAAAACGCGCGAAGGGTAGGACGATGCACCCAGCGAACCGGGCTTGCGCTGACGGTTGTGCTGGCCGTGGGTCTGGCCGCCGACGCCGCCGAAGCCGTGACGTTTCACAACGCCCTGGAAGCCTTTGCCTTTCGAGATCCCGGTCACGTCGACCCAGTCTTCCTCCGTAAAGAGGTCTACGGTCAGCGTGTCGCCGAGTGCCACTTCGGGCATCCCCTTGAACTCCGCAAGTTTGCGTTTGGGGGTCGTGCCGGCCTTCTTGAAGTGGCCTAACAGACTGCTGGTGGTGTGCTTTTCACTTTTCTCGTCATAGGCAATCTGAACCGCCTCGTAGGAGTCCTTCTCGACGGTTTTGATTTGCGTAACAACGCACGGACCAGCCTCAATGACAGTGCATGGTATGTTCTTACCCTCGGCACTGTAAACGGAAGTCATTCCGATTTTCTTTCCAATAAGTCCTGACATTTGTTGTCAATTGTTTTTATAAATGTGTAAAGTGAAGTTCAGTCCTGGCCACGCTTCCCGCCGGAACTTTGCGGGAGAAATCCTCCGCACGGCCGGGTTGGTCGTGCGAAGGGTTTCGAGGTGGCTGTCGTCGGGAGTGGGGATCAGACCTTGATCTCGACCTCGACACCCGAAGGAAGCTCGAGTTTCATCAGTGCGTCGATCGTCTTGGGGGTCGACGAGTAGATGTCGAGAATCCGTTTGAAGGTGCAGAGCTGGAACTGCTCGCGGGCTTTCTTGTTGACGAAAGTCGAGCGGTTGACCGTAAAAATCTGCTTGTGCGTGGGGAGGGGTACCGGTCCGCTGACAACGGCGCCCGTACTCTTCACGGTCTTGACGATCTTTTCGGCCGACTTGTCGACCAGATTGTGATCGAATGACTTTAACTTGATTCTAATCTTCTGATTCATATCGTTTGCTTATTCAATATCCTTACGTTTACCGCTGGCTTTCTCGATGATCTCCTTGGCGAGGTTGGCAGGTACCTCCTCGAAGTGCGAGAACTCCATCGACGAAGTTGCGCGACCCGACGAGATGGTACGCAGTACGGTTACATAACCGAACATCTCGGCCAGAGGCACTTTGGCCTTCACCACGCGGGCGGTGCCCTTGGTCTCCATGCCGGTGATCTGACCGCGGCGCTTGTTCAGGTCGCCGATGATGTCACCCATGTTCTCCTCGGGGGTTACGACCTCGACCGACATCACGGGCTCGAGGATCACCGAACCGGCCTTCGGAGCGGCATTGCGGTAACCGTTGCGGGCAGCGATTTCGAACGACAGCTGGTCGGAGTCGACGGGGTGGAACGATCCGTCGAGCAGCGTGATCTTCATCGAATCCATCGGGTATCCGGCGAGGGCACCGTTGGCCATGGCCGACTCGAAGCCCTTCTGTACGGAAGGAATGAACTCCTTGGGGATGTTACCGCCCTTGACCTGATCGACGAATTCCAGACCCATCTTGCCGTCGTCGGCGGGACCGATCTCGAAGATGATGTCGGCGAACTTACCACGGCCACCGGTCTGCTTCTTGAAGACTTCGCGGTGCTGAATCGTCTTGGTGAGCGACTCCTTGTAGTTGACCTGGGGAGCGCCCTGGTTGATCTCCACACCGAACTCGCGGCGCAGACGGTCTACGATGATATCGAGGTGCAGCTCACCCATACCGCTGATCACGGTCTGACCCGAATCCTCGTCGGTATGAACCGTGAAGGTGGGGTCCTCCTCGGCCAGTTTGGCCAGGGCAATGCCCAGCTTGTCGAGGTCCTTCTGGGTCTTGGGCTCTACGGCCAGACCGATCACGGGCTCCGGGAAGGTCATCTGCTCGAGAACGATCGGGGCGTTCTCGGCGCAGAGGGTGTCACCCGTGCGGATCTCCTTGAAGCCGACGGCTGCGCAGATATCGCCGGCGCTGACGCTCTCCAGCGGGTTCTGCTTGTTGGCGTGCATCTGATAGATACGGCTGATACGCTCGCGCTTGCCGCTGCGGGAGTTGAGCACGTAGGAACCGGCATCGAGTTTACCCGAGTATACGCGCACGAAGGCCAGACGACCTACGAAGGGGTCGGTAGCGATCTTGAAGGCCAGACCGCAGAACGGTTCGTCCTCCGAAGCGTGGCGGATCTCCTCCTGCTCGGTCTTGGGGTTGATACCGTGTACGGGGGGCACGTCGAGCGGCGAGGGCAGGAAAGCCATCACATAGTCGAGCAGCTTCTGCACACCCTTGTTGTGGAACGACGAGCCGCAGAGCATCGGCACGAGCTGCATGGAGATCGTAGCCTTGCGGATGGCGGCGAGCAGTTCGTCGGGGGTGATCGAATCGGGATCCTCGAAGAACTTCTCCATCAGGGCGTCATCGGTCGAAGCGACCTCCTCGATGAGTTTCGAGCGCCACTCGGCGGCCTCGGCCTTCATCGACTCGGGGATCTCGCGGATCTCGAAGTTGTCGCGTACGGTCTTGTCGTCGAAGTAGTAGATGGCGTTATTATAAATAAGGTCTACCAGACCCTCGAACTTGTCCTCGGCACCGATGGGGAGGACAACCGGGAGTGCCGTAGCACCGAAGTGCTCCTTGATCTGGGCGCATACCGAGAAGAAGTCGGCGCCCGTACGGTCCATCTTGTTGACGTAGCCGATACGGGGGACGTTGTACTTGTCGGCCTGACGCCATACGGTCTCGGACTGGGGCTCCACACCGCCCACGGCGCAGAACGTGGCGATGGCGCCGTCCAGCACGCGGAGCGAACGCTCCACCTCGACCGTGAAGTCGACGTGTCCCGGGGTATCGATCAGGTTGATCTGATACTGATGGTCCTTGTAGTGCCAGAAGGCCGTCGTAGCGGCCGAGGTGATGGTGATACCGCGCTCCTGCTCCTGGACCATCCAGTCCATGGTGGCGCCGCCTTCGTGAACCTCACCGATCTTGTGGGTCTTACCCGTGTAGAAAAGGATTCGCTCGGACGTAGTGGTCTTACCGGCATCGATGTGGGCCATGATACCGATATTACGCGTATAATGTAAGTCTCTGGTTGCCATTTCTGATTTCCTTGTTTAGAATCTGAAGTGAGCGAATGCCTTGTTGGCCTCTGCCATGCGGTGCATCTCCTCCTTGCGTTTGAAGGCGGCACCCTGCTGGTTGTAGGCGTCCATGATTTCAGCTGCGAGCTTATCAGCCATGGTTTTGCCGGCGCGCTTGCGGGAATAGAGGACAAGGTTTTTCATGGAAATAGAAATCTTGCGCTCCGGACGAACCTCCATAGGAACCTGGAACGTTGCGCCACCGATACGCTTCGATTTCACTTCGACTTGGGGCGTGATGTTCTCCAGGGCCTGTTTCCAGATTTCCAGCGGAGATTTATCAGCATCCTTCATCTTCTTGCCGACGATTTCGAGCGAGTCGTAGAAAATCGTGTAGGCAATACTCTTCTTACCATCCAGCATGAGGTTGTTCACGAAACGGGTCACGGCCACGTCTCCGAACTTCGGATCCGGAAGTAGAATTCGCTTTCTTGGCTTAGCTTTTCTCATTGCTATTTACTGTTGTCTAAAGATTGTTTCTCAAGTGAGATTCGGGGGTTGATTACTTGCCTGCCTTGGGGCGCTTGGCACCGTACTTCGAGCGACGCTGGCGGCGACCGTCAACACCGGCCGAGTCGAGCGCACCGCGCACGAGGTGATAACGAACACCGGGGAGGTCCTTCACACGACCGCCGCGGACCAGCACGATGGAGTGCTCCTGGAGGTTGTGGCCTTCACCGGGGATGTAGGCGTTGACCTCCTTGCCGTTGGTCAGACGCACACGAGCCACCTTACGCATAGCCGAGTTAGGCTTCTTGGGGGTCGTGGTGTACACACGCGTGCAGACGCCACGGCGCTGGGGACAAGCGGCCAGTGCCGGGGACTTGGATTTGTCCTCGAGCGACAGACGGCCGTTTCTCACTAACTGTTGAATAGTTGGCATTGTAAAAACTGTCCTTTAATGGTTAAAAAATCTATTTCCATTGTCCAAAATGGACTGCAAAGGTACGCATTTTTTTGGAAATACAATATATAAGCCCATCTTTTTTCGGCTTTTTCGCGATTTTTGCCTCGCTTGCAATTCTTTTTTCTGATAATTCCTATAAAACTATAACAATCTCCTTATATATAAATTCACAATCCGCTACCGGTCATCGATTTAGACGACCTCGGCCCGCGGACGGAAGCGGCAGCCGGAAAGGCACGTTTAGCCCCTCGCGCCGAATGGACGGAGAAGCGGTGCAGCCTGTGCGCAAAAGAGGGTCTGACGGAGCCTCGGCACGGACTTTGCACCTCGGGAAGAGCGCACGGAATCCGTACAAAAGACGATCTGACAAACCATTACAAAACCATGAAACAGAACATGTTTACACTTTTCGCACCGTTGTTGGCAGCCCTGCTGTTCAACGCGGCATGCAGTTCGGACGACTCTTCGCCCGACACCCCCACGCCAACGCCGCCCACACCGCAACCCACCTCCTACGACATCTATGTGGCGGGCTACAAGACCGTCTCCTCGAAGGCCGTGGCCACAGTCTGGAAAAACGGCGAGGAGCTCTACGCCCTGACCGACGGCTCGACAAACGCCTGGGCCTACGCCCTGTGCGTAGTCGACGGCACGGTCTACACGGCCGGATACGAAGAGCAGCAAGGCCATATTGTGGCCTGCCTGTGGGAGAACGGCTCGCTGAAATACACGCTCGGAGCCGCCGGCAGCAACTCCTACGCAATGGCTGTCGCCGCAGCGGGCAGCGATGTCTACGCAGCGGGCAGCACGACCGTCGACGGATCGCTGACGGCCACCGTCTGGAAAAACGGCACAGTACTGTACACCTATTCGGTTTCGCCGGCCACGTCGCAGGCCCGTACCCTGCTGGTGTCGGATTCGGAGCTCTACGCCGCAGGGAATCTGCTGACGGGCGGCACGCAGCAGGTGGCCCAGATCTGGCAGGGAGCCGATGCCTTCCGGACCTTGACCGACGGCACCACCCCGGGTGATATCCGCGCACTCTGCCTGGCCGCCGGCACGCTCTATGCCGCCGGCTCGGAGGGCGAAACGGCCACCGTCTGGCAGAACGGCACAACTCTCTATGCGCTGACCGACGGCACGACGTCGGCCGAAGCCATGTCGTTGTGGATGGACAACGGCACGCTCTATACGACGGGTTACTACACGAAACCGGACTTCGAGGAGCAGGGGGTCGTCTGGCGCAACGGCACGCAGCTCTTCACACTCACCGACGACACGTCGGGCGGCAGCCTTCCCTACGCCATTGCCGCCTGGGGCGACGACATCTTCACGGCCGGCACGCTCTTTCACAACGGCCGCCACGCCACCGTCTGGAAAGGTTCCGGGATCCTCTACGCACTGGGACGCGGCGAAGCCATGGCCATGTTCGTCGTACCGCACTACGCCGAAAACGACTCCGGCAGCAACTGATTCCACCTCCGCTCCCTGCAGCACGACCCCGACAAGGGCCGTGCTTTTTTGTGCCGGAAACCCGCCCCGAAAACCTCCGCATGCAAAGAATCCCCGAAAAAGGTCCAAACTGAAAAAACTTTTCGTATTTTTGTCGGAAAATCCGAAACAAACCCTAACGAGATATGGAGTACAATTTCAAGGAGATCGAGGCCAAGTGGCAGCAGCGCTGGCGCGAGCGGAAAACCTATAAAGTCGAAACGGACCCCTCGCGTCCG
Organism: uncultured Alistipes sp.; assembly: GCA_944321945.1. Taxonomy (GTDB): domain Bacteria; phylum Bacteroidota; class Bacteroidia; order Bacteroidales; family Rikenellaceae; genus Alistipes. The sequence goes on along the minus strand of CALUNE010000001.1, from coordinate 228,458 downwards.
AAATTCTACGTGCTGGACATGTTCCCCTACCCGTCGGGCGCCGGTCTGCACGTCGGCCACCCGCTGGGCTACATCGCCTCGGACATCTTCGCCCGCTACAAACGTCTGAAGGGCTTCAACGTCCTGCACCCGATGGGCTACGACGCCTTCGGACTTCCGGCCGAGCAATACGCCATCCAGACGGGCCAGCATCCGGCCGTGACCACCGAGCAGAACATCGCCCGCTATCGCCAGCAGCTGGACAAGATCGGCTTCTCGTTCGACTGGGACCGCGAGGTGCGCACGTGCGACCCCGCCTACTACAAGTGGACGCAGTGGGCCTTCCTCGAGATGTTCTCCCACTACTACGACAACCGCCGCCGGCAGGCCCGCCCGATCGAGGAGCTGAAGGCTGCCTTCGCGGCTTCGGGCACCGAGGGGCTCGACGTGGCCTCGACGCAGGAGCTGCACTTCACGGCCGCGGAGTGGAACTCGTGGGACGAGAAACGCCGCGAACAGGTGCTGCAGAACTACCGTCTGGCCTTCCGCGCCGACACGATGGTCAACTGGTGTCCGAAACTGGGCACGGTGCTGGCCAACGACGAGGTGCACGACGGACTGTCGGTGCGCGGAGGCTACCCCGTCGAGCAGAAGCGCATGAAACAGTGGCTGCTGCGCGTGACGGCCTACGCCCAGCGGATGTTGGACGGGCTGGACAAGCTCCAGTGGAGCGATTCGCTCAAGGAGATCCAGCGCAACTGGATCGGCCGTTCGGAGGGCGCGCAGGTCTTCTTCGACATCCAGGGTTCGGAGCGGAAGCTGGAGATCTTCACGACGCGTCCCGATACGATCTTCGGCGTGACGTTCATGGTCATCGCCCCCGAACACGAGTGGGTCGGCGAGCTGACCACGCCCGAGAACCGCGCCGCCGTGGAGGCATATCTCGAACAGACGAAAAAACGCTCGGAGCGTGACCGCATCGCCGACACCAAACGCGTGAGCGGCGTGGCGACGGGCTCCTTCGCCATCAACCCCTTCACCGGGCGCGCCATTCCGATCTACATCTCGGACTACGTGCTGGCCGGCTACGGAACGGGCGCCATCATGGCCGTCCCGGCCCACGACTCGCGCGACTGGGCCTTTGCCCGCCACTTCGGACTGGAGATCATCCCGGTGGTCGAGGGCGGTGATGTCGAGAAGGAGTCCTATGACGCCAAGTCGGGCCGGATGATCAACTCGGACTTCCTCAACGGCATGGATGTCAAGGAGGCCATCCAGGTGATGTTCAAGGAGGTCGAGCGCCGCGGTCTGGGCAAACGGCTGGTCAACTACCGCCTGCGCGACGCCATCTTCTCGCGCCAGCGCTACTGGGGCGAGCCCTTCCCGATCTACTACAAGGACGACACGGCCTACCCGCTGCCGATGGACAAGCTGCCGCTCGAACTGCCGCCGATCGAGAACTTCGGCCCTACGGAGCAGGGCGAACCGCCGCTGGCCCGCGTCAAGGGGTGGCAGACCCCCGAGGGATACCCCTACGAGCTGTCGACCATGCCGGGTTTCGCCGGATCGTCGGCCTACTACCTGCGCTACATGGATCCGCACAACGACCGGGCGCTCGTCGGCAAGCAGGCCGACGAATACTGGCGCAACGTCGACCTCTACGTCGGCGGCATCGAACACGCCACGGGCCATCTGATGTACTCGCGCTTCTGGAACATGTTCCTCTACGATCTGGGCTACGTCTGCGAGGAGGAGCCCTTCAAGAAGCTCGTCAACCAAGGGATGATCCAGGGACGTTCGAACTTCGTCTACCGCGTCGTCGGGACGAACAAGTTCGTCTCGCTCGGGCTGCGCGACCAATACGAGACGCAGGAGATCCACGTCGACGTGAACATCGTCCGCAATGACCTGCTCGATCTGGATGCCTTCCGGGCCTGGCGTCCGGAGTTCCGCGACGCGGAGTTCATCCTCGAGGACGGCAAGTACGTCTGCGGCTGGGCCATCGAGAAGATGTCGAAGTCGATGTACAACGTCGTCAACCCCGACTACATCGTCGAAACCTACGGTGCCGACACACTGCGCATGTACGAGATGTTCCTCGGGCCGCTCGAGCAGTCGAAACCCTGGGACACGAACGGCATCGACGGCGTCCACAAGTTCCTGCGCCGCTTCTGGCGGCTCTTCTACGACCGCGACGGCAAGTTCTGCGTCACGGACGAAAAACCCTCCGAGAAGGAGCTGCGCACGCTCCACAAGACGATCAAGAAGGTGACCGAGGATATCGAGAACTTCTCGTTCAACACCTCGGTGGCCGCCTTCATGATCTGCCTCAACGAGCTGGGCGACTGCTCGAAGCGCGAGATTCTCGAACCGCTGGTGGTGCTGATCGCCCCCTTCGCGCCGCACCTCGCCGAAGAGCTGTGGGAGGCACTGGGCAAGAGCGGTTCGGTATGCGACGCACAGTACCCGGCCTGCGACGAAAAGCACCTCGTGCGCAACTCGTTCGAATACCCCGTCTCGATCAACGGCAAGCTGCGTTTCAAACGCGAATACGCCATGTCGATGAGCCCGGCGGAGATTCAGGCCGACGTCGTCACGGCTCCCGAGGCCCAGAAATGGATCGAGGGCAAGACCCCGAAGAAGGTGATCGTCGTGCCGGGCAAGATCATCAACATCGTAATCTGACGCGGGGGGGGGCTGCCAGGGCCCTTCCCGACGGACAAGTGAGGAGGGGGGGGGCTCCGACGGACCTCTCGAGGAAAGGGCGATAAAGCCTCTCCCGCACACAAGGAGGGCCGGTGAAGCCCCTCCAGTACATAAGAAGGGGACCGGAGAGGTCCCTCCCGCACGTGCCGAACCCCATCGAGATACCGACCCAAAACCATACAACCATGAACCGTATTCTTCCGTTAATTGCGTCATTTCTGCTTATGACAACCACCGTATCGGCACAGGACTATGGCCAGGCCGCCACGGTCCGCATCTGGGACAACGCCACGGCGCCCCACAGCAACGGCATCACCGACCCCGAAGAGGAGCAGGAGCCCTATCGAATCGCCAAAGTATCGTCGGCAGTGCTCTATCTCTATCCGGCCGACACGACCCGCACCCCGAATACGGGTCTGGGCGTGGTGATCTGCCCGGGCGGAGGCTACGCCCGCCTGGCCATCGACCACGAAGGCTTCATGATGGCCCAGTGGCTGGCTTCGAACGGCATCTCGGCCGGCGTCCTGAAATACCGCATGCCGAACGGTCATCCGGAAGTTCCGCTCGAGGATGCCGAACAGGCCCTGCGCATCATGCGGGGCGAAGTTCCGGGCGCCGAATGCTGCCCGTGCCGCAAGGTCGGCGTCATGGGCTTCTCGGCCGGCGGACACCTGGCCGCCTACGTCTCGACGCTGGGCGCCGTACGTCCCGACTTCTCGCTGCTCTTCTATCCGGTCATCACGGCCCATCCCGGGCATCAGGGATCTTTCACCAACCTGATGGGACGCGAAAACCGCTCGGAAGAGAACGACGCCTACTATTCGCTCGAGAACCGCGTGACGGAGCAGACGCCCCCGGCCCTGCTGCTGCACTCGGACGACGACCGGACGGTGCCTCCGGTCAGCAGCACACGCTACTACAACGCCCTGAAGGAACACGGCGTGAAGGCCTCGCTGCACATCTTCCCGACGGGCGGCCACGGATGGGGCTTCCACGACGACTTCCGCTACCAGAAAGCCTGGCAATGGGCCGTTCTCGACTGGCTCGAAAGTCTCGATCTCTAACCGCTCCATCCACCGGACGCGACTCCCCGACGGACGGATCCTCCCGACGGGCGGAAGCAAAATTTAGTGGATTGTTTCATTCTTAATCAAATGTATCGTATCTTTGTACGCTGAACAAGATACGATACGTTTTTTTATGGCAGACAACTCCATATTGACCCGCCTCGACGGGCTGAAGCTCAAGTACGAGGAGACGGGACAGAAACTCACCGACCCCGAGGTGATCGCCGACGTCAAGCAGTTCGTGCAGCTCAACAAGGAGTACAAGGAGCTCGAACCGATCATCGAGACCTCGGAGCGCTACCGCACGGCCCTGGCCAACCTCTCCGAAGCCAAGGATACCTACGCCAACGACAAGGACGAGGAGATGCGCGAGATGGCCCGCGAGATGATCGCGGAGCTTGAGCCGCAGATCGCCGACCTCGAGGAGCAGATCAAGCTGCTGCTCATCCCGAAGGATCCGCAGGACTCGAAGAACGCCATCATGGAGATCCGCGGCGGCACGGGCGGCGACGAGGCCGCGATCTTCGCCGGCGACCTGCTGCGCATGTACACCAAGTACATCGAGTCGAAGGGGTGGCGCTACGAGATCACCTCCGCGTCGGAGGGTGCCGCGGGCGGCTACAAGGAGGTCGTCATGAAGGTTACCGGACAGAACGTCTACGGAACGCTCAAGTACGAGTCGGGCGTGCACCGCGTGCAGCGCGTGCCGCAGACCGAGACCCAGGGCCGCGTGCACACCTCGGCCGCCTCGGTGGCCGTGCTGCCCGAAGCCGAGGAGTTCGACGTCGAGATCTCGATGAACGACATCCGCAAGGACATCTTCTGCGCCTCGGGCCCCGGCGGGCAGTCGGTCAACACGACCTACTCGGCCATCCGCCTGACCCACATCCCGACGGGCATCGTCGTGCAGTGCCAGGACCAGAAGTCGCAGTTGAAGAACTTCGACAAGGCCTTCGAGGAGCTGCGCACGCGCGTCTTCAACCTCGAATACTCGAAATACCTCGACGAGATCGCCTCGAAACGCAAGACGATGGTCTCGACGGGTGACCGTTCGGCCAAGATCCGCACCTACAACTACCCCCAGGGCCGGATCACCGACCACCGGATCAACTATACGATTTACAACCTGGCGGCCTTCATGGACGGCGACATTCAGGACTGCATCGACCATCTGATCGTGGCCGAGAATGCCGAGCGTCTGAAGGAGAGCGAACTCTGATCCGAGGGGGGGGGCAGCCTCACCCCGCGGAGAAACGGAGAGGGCGGCCGGGAGGTCGGACGAAAGGCCCCCGCGCCGGAGGAGACAATATCCGATGCCGCGCCGACGTTTTAGGGAGGAAAAGATCCTGCATGATGAAACGAATGACCATATTGCTCCTCTGGGGAGTCTTCATCGCCCTTTCGGTCCGCGCCGCGGCCCCGAAACCCAAACCGCTGTATATCGTCAACGGAAAAGTCGCGGAGCAGATCGGCGACATCCCGCCCGAAGAGATCGAACGGGTCGAGATGCTGCCGGCCGACGAGGAGACGATCGCCCGCTACGGCGAACGGGCCATGCACGGCGTGATGCTCATCACGCTGCGTTACGACCAGCCGGCCCTCTTCCCCGCCGACACCACCTTCGGGAACTACATCGCCCGCCAGATACGCTGGGACGACGACGAACCGGTGGCGCGTGTCGTGCTGCGATATACGATCACGGAGGATGGCTCCGTGCGGGTCGACGACACGCTGGAGTCGACCGACAACCGGCTCAAACGCCGCGTACTGAAGGCCGTCGAAGAGGCCCCGCGCTGGCAGCCCGCCCGCAAAAACGGCCGTCCGATCGCCAGCGAAGGCGTCCTGAGCATCCAGCTGCCCGAAGGCCGCTCCATGCCGCGGCGCGTCGAACTGGTCTACCGCTGACACCCTATACACGTACATCTCCCGGGCAATACCCGGACCACAAAAAAACAGAAACCGAACCATCATCCTGACCCTGCCGTTCTCCGAAGGATGTTTCATGCATTTTTAACCTCAAAACCCAAAAAAACATGAAAACCAATTCGCTTGCGGCATGGCTCGTAGCCGTCCGCCCCTACAGCCTCGGCAATGCCGTCATCCTGATCCTCGTGGGATCGGCCCTGGCCTGGACCGACGGATCGTTTCACCTGCTTCCGGCCGTGTTGTGCCTGCTCTTCGCCCTGCTGATGCAATGCACGGCCAATCTGGTCAACGACCTTTGGGACTTCCTCAAGGGAGCCGACCAGCCCGACCGGCTCGGTCCCGACCGCGCCTTCGCCAAGGGGTACATCACCCCGCGTGCCATGAAGGCCGGCATTGTCGGTTTTACACTCGCCTCGGCTGCCGCCGGAATCGGCATCCTCGTCTGGGCCCTGCATCACGGCATGCTGGCCTGGGGCGGCAGGGAACTCGTGGCCGTGGGCGCCGCCTGCATCCTCTTCGCCTACTTCTATACGGCCGGACCGTGGCCCCTGGCCTATCACGGACTGGGCGATGTGGCCGTCATCCTCTTCTTCGGGCTCATACCCGTCAGTTTCACCTATTATGTACTGACCGGCACGTGGACCTGGGAGGTGATCGTCACGGCTCTGGCCTGCGGCCTGGTAATCGATTCGATGCTGATGATCAACAACTTCCGCGACCGCGAGGAGGATGCCCGCTGCCACAAGCACACAATTGTCGTGGCACTCGGCGCCCGGTTCGGCAGCTGGAGCTACTTTGCACTCGGCGCAGCGGCCGTGCTGCTCTGCCTGACACTGCTGGCCGGCGGACGCACGTGGGCCGCCCTGCTGCCGCTCGTCTACCTGGCGGGCCACACCGCCACGTGGCGCAAGATGGTCCGCATCGACCATGGCGACGCCCTGAACATCTGCCTCGGCGAAACGGCCCGCAACATCATGCTCTTCGGCGCCCTGCTCACGATCGGAATCCTGCTCGGATGAGGATGAAATGATGAACGAACCCCAACATATCACCCTGCGGGAACTGCAGCGCCGCGTGAAAGCGGTCCTCGAGGGGCAGTTCGCCCTGCCCGTATGGGTGAGCGCCGAGATCTCCGACCTGAAGGTCAACTACTCGGGTCACTGCTACCTGGAGCTGGTCGAGAAGGGCGGAGACAACGGCGTCCCCACGGCCCAGGCCCGCGCCGTCGTCTGGCGTTCGCAATACCCGCGCATCGCCGCCTATTTCGAGGCCGAGACGGGTCAGCGGCTGGCCCCGGGGCTGAAAATTCTGGCCAAGGTGCTGGTTTCGTACCACGAACTGTACGGCTTCTCGCTGCAGATTACGGACATCGACCCCTCGTACACGCTGGGCGACCTCGAACGCCAACGCCAGCAGACCATCGCCCAGCTGCAGCAGGACGGCGTCTGGGAGATGAACCGCGAGGTGGCGATGCCGACGGTCGTGCAGCGCGTGGCGGTGGTTTCAAGCGTCAATGCCGCCGGCTACCAGGACTTCTGCAAGGAGCTGGAGAAGAGCCCCTACCGGTTCGAGGTGACACTCTTCGACGCCTTCATGCAGGGCGAAGCCGCCGAGCAGTCGATCATCGATGCGCTGTGCCGCGTAGCCGACCGCATGGAGGAGTTCGATGCCGTGGTGATGATCCGCGGCGGCGGCTCGCGCAGCGACCTGAACTGCTTCAACGCCTACCGGCTGTGCTCCTACGTGGCCCAGTTTCCGCTGCCGGTCATCACGGGCATCGGCCACGACAAGGACACGAGTGTGGCCGACATGGTGGCCCACACGGCGCTGAAGACCCCGACGGCCGTCGCCGGATGGCTCGTCGAGCGGATGTCGGGGATCGACGGATGGCTCGACGGCGCGGCCCTGCAGCTGCACGACGGCGTGCTGCGGCTGACCCGCCGCGAACAGCTGCACCTCGAAGAGCTGGCAGGCGACCTGCGGCACCTTCCGGCCGGCCTGCTCCGCCAGCGCGGGCTGGAGCTCGAGAACCGCAACGCAGCGTTCCGTCAGGCGGTGGAGATGTTCCTGCGGCAGCAGCGGCAACGCCTCGGGACAACGGCCGAACTGATCGAAAGCCGCTCGCCGAGACACATTCTCCGCATGGGATTTGCCGTGGTGCGCAGCGAGGGTCGGATCGTCCGGTCGGCAGACGGAACCGCTCCGGGGCAAAGACTCGAGATCGAGGTGGCCGACGGACGTTTCGCCGCCGAAGTTGCACAGACCGCAGCACGGAAACGATAAAAAGCCGGCGAAGACCGGCACGAACGATATGGCAAAAAAACAACAAGAACCGAGCTACACGGAGGCCATCGCCGAGATCGAACGTATCCTCGGCCGCTTCCGCAGCGAAGAGATGGACGTGGACAGCCTCGCCGCCGAAGTGAAGCGCGCCACGGAACTGATCGCCTTGTGCAAGGCCCGCCTGCACAAGGCCGAGGAGGAGGTGAACCAAATTCTGGAGGCATGAAACGGCTGATCCGCTGGGCGCTGAACCACATTCCGCGGCCCGTGCTGCAACGCATGGCCTCGTGGGCCGTTCCCGTCATGGGGCTCTTCTACAAGGGCCGCGGCGTGGAGTGCCCGCTCTGCGGGGCGAAATACCGCCGCTTCCTCCCCTACGGCTATGTCACCTCACGTGCGAACGCCCTCTGTCCGCGATGCCTCTCGCTGGAGCGCCACCGCCTGCTGTGGCTCTACCTGACACGCGAAACGGATCTGCTGACCGCCTTCCCGCGCACGCTGCACATCGCCCCCGAAGTCTGCATCATGCGCCACCTGAAGCCCCATTTCGCCGGCCATCCGGGCCAGTACGTGACGGCCGATCTTGAGAGTCCGCTGGCCGACCTGCACTTCGACGTGCAGCAGATCCCGCTGGCCGACCGTTCGGTGGAGGTCATCCTCTGCAACCACATTCTGGAGCATGTGGCCGACGACCGCAAGGCGCTGCGCGAACTGCACCGCATCCTGAAACCCGGCGGCTGGGGCATCGTCCTCTCACCCGTCGACCGCGACTACGAACACACCTACGAGGACGACACGATCACCGACCCTGACGAGCGCACGCGCATCTTCGGACAGTATGATCACCGACGCATCTACGGACAGGATTACGTCGAGCGGCTGCGCGAGGCGGGCTTCGAGGCGGCCGACATCGACTACGCCGCCTCGCTCACGGACGAGGAGCGCCGCCGTTATGCCCTGCCCGAAGACCACATCTACGTGGTCTACAAGCACTGACCCGAAGCGCAGGGGCCCCAGGGGAAAGAGCCGGACCGAGAAGAAACAAACCGAAAGGGCCCGAACGGACCGGCAGGAATCATCCGAAACCGAAGGGAGGGGGGGGGGCGGGCAGGACTGTCCGATACCTATCCGTTCAATAGAGGTAAAAGACGATGCCGACAAAGTGGCAGACGACCGCCAGATTGATCAACAGGTGCCAGACCATGTGGTGATAACGAAACCCCTTGCGGGCGTAGAACCACGCCCCGAGCGTATAGAGAAGGCCTCCGGCGGCAATCAGTACCAACAGCGGCGTCGAGGCGTGACGGATGAACATCGGCAGAAAAAAGACGATCGTCCACCCCATCACCAGGTAGATCGTCAGGCTCACGGCCGGAATCGACCGCCGCGACAACGACTTGTAGAAGATCCCGAACAGGACCATCACCCACTGCAGCACGGTGATCAACACCCCCTGCCAGCCGCCGATCACCAACAGCGCAATGGGCGTATAACTGCCGGCAATGGCCACATAGATGAAGATGTGGTCGAGAATATGGAAGATCTCCTTGTGCCGCGAATGGGGATTCATCGAGTGATAAAGCGTCGAGGCCAGGAACATCAGAAAAATCGAAATCACGAAGACCGATACCGACACCGAAGCCAGAACCGGCTCCGAATCATGCACATAGGCCCATATCGCCGCAAACGGCAATGCCATGAGCGTCAACAACGACATCACGCCGTGCGACACGGCATTGGCCACCTCCTCACCCAACGTCGGGACGTAAATCCCTTTTTTTGCATTCATCGTACAACCAATTGATCCGAGGTGTCAAATTTATAATTTTTTTTCATATCTTTGCCATCAAGGTTATCCGTCAGGTTAAAGAGACTCGAAAATGGACTTTTCACGCTACGAAAACCTCCGCACCCTCGTGCGGACGAACTTCTCGGAGCAGACCCAGCGTCTGGTCGATGAAGCGCTCGAGTACGCCGCAACCAAACTCGACGGCCAGTGTCGTTACGACGGGTCGCCGCTGATCGGCCACGGCGTCGCGGTAGCCGAAATCGTCATCTCCGAGGTCGGTCTGGGACGAAATTCGACCCTCTCGTCGATCCTCCACGACGTGGTGCGCATCGCCCACAAGCAACTCCCCGACGAGGAGTTCCTCGCACTGACGCGCGACATCCAGAGCCGCTTCGGCGACCAGGTCGTCGGCATCACCATGGGGCTCGCAAACATCTCGGAACTCAAGCTGAAGGTCGCCAAGGAGCAGGCCGACAACTTCCGCGATCTGATCGTCAGCTACTCCGAAGATCCGCGCGTGATCCTCATCAAGCTGGCCGACCGGCTGGAAGTGATGCGCTCGCTCGGGATCTTCCCCCGCGAGAAGTGGCGCAAGAAGAGCTGGGAATCGATGAACCTCTACGCCCAGATCGCCCACAAGCTGGGCCTCTACTCGATCAAGAGCGAACTGGAGGACATCGCCCTGAAGTACCTCGAGCCGAAGGACTACGAACACATCGTCACCAAACTCGAAGAGAGCGCCGACGAACGCAAGGCCTTCATCGCCCGCTTCCTCGTCCCGATCGAGCAGCGGCTCAACCGGCTCGGCATCAAATACCACATCAAGAGCCGCACCAAGTCGATCTTCTCGATCTGGAACAAGATGCAGAAGCAGCACGTTCCGTTCGAAGGGGTCTACGACATCTTCGCCATCCGCATCATCATCGACTGCCCGCGCGAACAGGAGAAACCCCTCTGCTGGACCGCCTACTCCGTGGTCACGGACTTCTATACGCCCAACCCCAACCGCATGCGCGACTGGATCTCGATTCCGAAGTCGAACGGCTACGAGTCGCTGCACACGACCGTCTCGGCCGAAGGCCGCTGGGTCGAGGTGCAGATCCGCACCGAACGCATGGACGAGGTGGCCGAACGCGGTATTGCCGCCCACTGGCGCTATAAGGGAGTCGCCCAGGGGGCCCAGACCAGCGAGATGTGGCTGAGCCGGCTGCGCGAACTGATGGAGGATACGACCCATGCGCTGGCCCAGCGTTTCGACGCCAAGCCGGCCTCGGGCGAGATCTTTGTCTTCACGCCCAACGGCGACCTGCGCAAACTCCCCGAAGGGGCCACGCTGCTCGACTTCGCCTTCGACATCCACACGTCGCTCGGCGCAACGTGCGTCGGCGGCAAGGTCAACAACCGCGCCGTGTCGATCCGCGAACCGCTCCGCAACGGCGATATCGTCGAGATCCAGACCCAGAAAAACCAGACCCCGAAGTCCGACTGGCTGACGTTCGTCGTCACGTCGAAGGCCCGCAACAAGATCAAGTCGTTCATCCGCGAGGAGCAGGCCAAGCATACGCGCATGGGTCGCGAAGAGCTGGAGCGCAAACTCAAGAACTGGAAGCTTCCGATCACGATCGACGAGGCGGTGGCCTATCTGGCCCGCCACTTCCGGCTGCGCCTCGGCACGGAGGTCTACAGCCTGATCGCCACCCAGAAGCTCGACTTCGCGACCATCAAGGAGCTGCTCTCGCGCCACCTTTCGGGCCAGGCCGAGGAGGAGCGCCGCGCGGCAGCCGCCGAGGTCGAACGCCAGAAGGCCGCCCTGCACGCCTCGCAGGAGAAACCCCAGCAGCAGGATGCCCTGGTGATCGACGACGATCTGTCGAAGATCCAGTACAAGCTGGCCAAGTGCTGCAACCCGATCAAGGGCGACGAGATCTTCGGCTTCGTGACGATCAATTCGGGCATCACGATCCACCGCTGCGACTGTCCCAATGCCAAGCGCATGCGCGAAAACTACCCCTACCGGGTGGTCGAGGCACGCTGGAGACAGTCGGCCGAGGGCGCCTTCCGCGTCTCGATCCGCATCGTGGCGGCCGACACCACGGGCATGGCCAACCATATCACCGAGGTGATCATCCGCGACCTGAAGCTCAACATCCGATCGATCAACTTCGCCGCGGCCGGCAACGGATGCATCGCCGGCACGGTCTCGGTCGAGGTGCCCGGCACGGGGGTCGTCGACACGCTGATCCATCAGATCATGCGCATCAAGGGGGTACAGCGAGCCTATCGCGTCAACTGATCCCCCCATCATCGAGAAGAAACCATTTTTTTCATTTTTATCCACACTTTTTCGATAAATGAATAACAAGTCAATCAGCGTCGTATTTGCCGACTCGTCGCATGCGCACTACGCTCCGCGTATCTGCCAGCTGATTTACGAGTCTGCCTTGCAGCGGGGAACGGGTATCGCCAAGCGAACACCCGAATACATCGCAGCAAAAATGACCGGTGGCAAGGCCGTCGTGGCGCTGGACGGTGAAAAACTGGTCGGGTTCAGCTACATCGAGTGCTGGGGTCACGGCGATTTCGTCGCCACCTCGGGACTGATCGTCGATCCCGAGTACCGACACATGGGACTCGCGGAACAGATCAAACGACGAACCTTCGAGCTGGCCCGACGACGATTCCCGTATGCGAAGTTATTCAGTATCACCACGTCGCTGCCGGTTATGAAACTGAACTCCCGTATGGGATACGTGCCCGTAACCTTCTCGGAACTCACCGAAGACGAGGAGTTCTGGAAGGGTTGCGAAGGGTGCTGCAACTACGACATTCTCCAGCGCAACAACCGCCGGATGTGTCTCTGCACCGGAATGCTCTACGACCCGGCCAAGGAACCGCCCAAAAAGCAGTCGCGCCTGGCGCCCTACGTCATGTTCGTGAAGAACAAGTTCAAAAAGATCTTTCACCTGAAGTGAAGCAAAAGAAGTAAAACCGAAAAAAACGCAACGATCATGGATAACAAGAAGAAAAAAGTAGTTCTGGCATTCAGCGGAGGTCTCGACACCTCGTTCTGTGCAAAATACCTCTCCGAAGAGAAGGGTTACGACGTCTACACGGCCATCGCCAACACGGGCGGATTCTCAAAGGAGGAGCTCGCCCGCATCGAAAAGCGCGCCATGGAGCTCGGCGCCGTGAAGCACGCCACGCTCGACATCGAACAGGAGTACTACGAGAAGAGCATCCGCTACATGGTCTTCGGCAACATCCTGCGCAACGGCACCTACCCGATCTCGGTCAGCTCGGAGCGTATCTTCCAGGCCATTGCCATCATCGAATACGCCAAAAAGATCGGCGCCGATGCCGTGGCCCACGGTTCGACGGGCGCCGGCAACGACCAGGTGCGTTTCGACCTGACGTTCCAGATCCTGGCCCCGGGCATCGAGATCATCACCCCGACGCGTGACATGACCCTCACGCGCGAATACGAGATCGACTACCTGCGCAAGCACGGCATCACGGCCGACTACAAGAAGATGGAGTACTCGATCAACAAGGGTCTGTGGGGCACGTCGATCGGCGGCAAAGAGACCCTCCACTCGGAGCAGACCCTCCCCGAAGAGGCCTATCCGAGCCAGATTACCGCCCAGGGCGAGGAGCATCTGAAGCTCACGTTCGAGAAGGGTGAACTGGCCGCCGTCAACGGCAAGCCCTATGCCGACAAGGTCGAGGCCATCCGCGCCGTGGAGGCCATCGGATCGAAGTTCGGCATCGGCCGTGACATGCACATCGGCGACACGATCATCGGCATCAAGGGGCGCGTGGGCTTCGAGGCCGCCGCTCCGATGCTCATCATCGCCGCCCACAAGATGCTCGAAAAGCACACGCTGACCAAGTGGCAGATCTACTGGAAGGACCAGGTGGCCACGTGGTACGGCATGTTCCTCCACGAGGCCCAGTACCTCGAGCCGGTGATGCGCGACATCGAGGCAATGCTCATCTCGTCGCAGCGCAACGTCACGGGTACCGTCGAACTGATCCTCCGCCCGAGAAACTACACGCTCGTAGGTGTCGATTCGACCTACGATCTGATGAAGACCGACTTCGGCGAGTACGGCGAGGTGAACAAGGCCTGGACGGCCGACGACGTGAAGGGCTTCACGAAGATCCTCGGCAATCCGATCAAGATCTACTACAACGTCCAGAAACGCAACGAAAAGAAGGACAAATGATCCGCGCGGGCATCATCGGAGGCGCCGGCTACACGGCCGGTGAACTGATCCGCCTGCTGGTGAACCACCCGCAGGTGGAGATCGCATTCGTCCACAGCACGTCCAACGCCGGGAACCTCCTCACGGAGGTCCACGGCGGACTGGAGGGCGACACGACGATGCGTTTCTGCGCGGAGTACGACCTGAAGGAGGCCGACGTGGTCTTCCTCTGCTCGGCCCACGGACAGAGCCGCCTCTGGCTCGCGGAGCAGACGCTCCCCGAAGGATTGCGGCTGATCGACCTGGCGCAGGACTTCCGCGACGAGTCGGAAGGCTTCGTCTACGGGCTTCCGGAGATGAACCGCGAGCGGATCCGTCAGGCACGGCGTGTGGCCAATCCGGGATGCTTCGCCACGGCCATCCAGCTGGCGCTGCTGCCGCTGGCCGCCGCAGGGCTGCTCAAGGAGGAGATCCACGTCACGGCCGTCACCGGATCGACCGGCGCCGGAGTGAAACCATCGGCAACGACCCACTTCAGCTGGCGGGCCTCGAATCTCTCGGTCTACAAGGCCTTCACGCATCAGCACCTGAAGGAGATCACGCGCAATCTGCGGCTGCTGGAGCCGGCTTTCGGGCGTGAGATCAACTTCGTGCCCATGCGCGGCGACTTCACGCGGGGCATCCTGGCCAGCGTCTACACGTCGTGTCCGCTGGACGAAGAGGCCGCCCGGAAACTCTACGCCGACTACTACGCAACGGCCGCCTTCACCCATGCAACCGAACGCGACGTGGACCTCAAACAGGTCGTCAATACCAACAAGGCACTGGTCCACGTGGCCAAATACGGTTCGAAACTGCACATCGTCTCGGTCATCGACAACCTGCTGAAGGGGGCCTCGGGACAGGCCGTGCAGAACATGAACCTGATGTTCGGCCTCGACGAAGGCGAAGGGCTGCATCTGAAGGCCAGCGCATTTTAACCCGGAACCGCCCGGAGGGGGGGGGAGACAGAGAGAGACGACGAAGAAGAGCGAACAGAGAGAAGGGAAATTGAGCCGGGGCGGCCGTCCGAAGGCGCCCCGACTCAACGGTCTCGTTCACTCCCCCTCCCGAAAACGGTTCACAAACCAATCTTGACACCATGGAACTATTCAACGTATATTCACTCTACCCGATCGAACCCGTACGGGGCAAGGGGTGCTTCGTCTACGACGAACAGGGCACCGAATACCTCGACCTCTACGGCGGCCATGCCGTCATCTCGATCGGACATGCACAACCCGACTACGTGAAGGCCGTCTCGGAACAGGTCGGCCGTCTCGGATTCTACTCCAATTCGGTGCAGAATTCGCTGCAGGTCGAACTGGCTCACCGCCTGGGCCGCGTGTCGGGCTACGACGACTACCGGCTGTTCCTCTGCAATTCGGGCGCCGAAGCCAATGAAAATGCCCTGAAGCTGGCCTCGTTCCATACGGGAAGAAGCAAGGTGCTGGCCATCGAGCGGGCCTTCCACGGACGGACGTCGGGCGCCGTGGCCGTGACGGACAATCCGGCCATCTCGTCGCCCTTCAACCGCACGCCCAACGTGGAATTCACGCCGCTGAACGATCTGGAGGCAGCCCGCGAGAAACTGGCCACGAAGGAGTTCGCCGCCGTGATCGTCGAGGGCATCCAGGGCGTCTCGGGCATCCACTGCCCGACGGACGAATTCCTGCGCGGACTGCGCGCAGCAGCCACCGAAACCGGGACGCAACTGATTCTGGACGAGATCCAGTCGGGATACGGCCGCACGGGACGCTTCTTCGCCCACCAGCAGGCCGGCATCCGCCCCGATCTGATCACCACGGCCAAGGGAATGGCCAACGGATTCCCGATCGGCGGCGTACTGATCGCCCCACACTTCGAGGCACGCCCCGGCATGCTGGGCACCACCTTCGGAGGCAACCACCTGGCCTGCGCCGCCGCCATCGCCGTGCTGAAGGTCCTCGAGCGGGACCGCCTGGTCGAGAATGCCGCCACGGTGGGCCAATACCTGCTCGACGAACTGCACGCGTTCGACGGGCTGAAGGAGGTTCGCGGCCGCGGTCTGATGATCGGCATCGAGATCGACGGCTCGGGATCGGAGCTGCGCAAGCGCCTGCTCTTCGAGAAGCACATCTTCACGGGCGGCGCCGGAGCCTCGGTGGTCCGGCTGCTGCCGGCCCTGTGCCTCACGCATGAGCTGGCTGCCCGTTTCCTCGAGGCCTTCCGCGACACGCTCCGCAACCGATAACCCGCCCGCGGAGCGGCTCCGACACCGCAAGGGCGTCCGCCTGCCGCACTCCGGACCGCCGCACCGCACGAACCTCAAAACAAACTCGCAGAGATGAAAAAATTCACTTGTGTACAGGATATCGGCGACCTGAAGACGGCCGTCGCCGAGGCGTTCGAAATCAAACGCAACCGCTTCCAGTTCACGGGACTGGGACGCAACCGCACGCTGCTGATGCTCTTCTTCAACTCGAGCCTCCGCACGCGCCTCTCCACCCAGAAGGCCGCCATGAACCTCGGCATGAACGTCATGGTCCTCGATGTCAACCAGGGCGCCTGGAAACTCGAGACCGAACGCGGCGTGGTGATGGACGGCGACAAGGCCGAACATCTGCTCGAAGCCATCCCGGTCATGGGATCCTACTGCGACGTGATCGGCGTACGGTCGTTTGCCCGCTTCCGCGACAAGGCCGAGGATTACGAGGAGCGCGTCCTCGAACAGTTCATCCGCTACTCGGGACGTCCGGTCTTCTCGATGGAGGCCGCCACGCGCCACCCGCTGCAGAGCTTCGCCGACCTGATCACGATCGAAGAGTACAAGCAGACCGAACGCCCGAAAGTCGTCATGACGTGGGCCCCGCACCCGAACGCCCTGCCGCAGGCCGTGCCCAACTCGTTTGCCGAGTGGATGAATGCCGCCGGCTACGACTTCGTCATCACCCATCCCGAGGGCTATGAACTCGATCCGAAGTTCGTCGGCTCGGCCCGCGTCGAGTACGACCAGCGCAAGGCCCTCGAAGGCGCCGACTTCGTCTACGCCAAGAACTGGGCCGCCTATGCGGACCCGAACTACGGCAAGGTCCTCTCGCGGGACCGCTCGTGGACGGTCGATACGGAGAAGATGGCCCTGACGAACAACGCCTGGTTCATGCACTGTCTGCCCGTGCGGCGCAACATGATCGTCACGGACGAGGTGATCGAATCGCCGCGCTCGCTGGTGATCCCCGAGGCGGCCAACCGCGAGATCTCGGCCCAGGTGGTTCTGAAACGTCTGCTGGAGGGGCTGCAATGAGGTCGATCACGGTCATGAAGATCGGGGGCAACGTCATCGACAACCCCGAATCGCTGAAGGCCTTCCTCCGGGAGTTCGCCGCCATCGAGGGGCCGAAGATCCTGATTCACGGCGGCGGCAAGCTGGCCACGCGGCTGGCCGAACGCCTCGAACTGAAGGTGCGGATGGTCGACGGCCGCCGCATCACCGACAAGGGGACGCTCGACGTGGTGACGATGGTCTACGCCGGACTGGTCAACAAACAGATCGTCGCCGGGCTGCAGGCCGTCGGCTGCAACGCCCTCGGGCTGTCGGGCGCCGACGGCAACATCGTGACGGCCCGCCGCCGCGCTCCCGAACCGATCGACTACGGATTCGTCGGCGACATCGAACGCGTCGATTCCGAACTGCTCGGACGGCTGCTCGAGGACGGACTGGTACCCGTCTTCTCGGCCATCATGCACGACGGACACGGTTCGCTGCTCAACTGCAACGCCGACAGCGTCGCCTCGGCCGTGGCACTCGGCGCCGCACGGATTGCACCGACCGATCTGGTCTTCTGCTTCGAAAAGGCGGGCGTGCTGCGCGATCCGGAAGACGAGAACTCGGTTATCCGCGAGATCACGACGGAGAGCTATCCACCGCTCAAGGCCGACGGAACGGTCAGCAAGGGGATGATCCCGAAGATCGAGAATGCCCTGAAGGCCGTCGAACAAGGCGTTCGCAGCGTCACGATCCGCCGTTCCGAACACCTCGACAACGGCATCGGAACCGTCATCCGGAGATAACCGTCCGAACGAAAAACCACCGAACGATGCATCCGAAAACCGAAGAAGCCGTCGAATTGCTCCAGAAGCTGATCGCAACGCCCTCGACCTCGCGCGACGAGGCCCGCACGGGCGATCTGCTCTTCGCCTTCCTGGCCGAACACGGTGCCGCACCCGAACGGCTGCACAATAACGTCTGGGCCCGTGCCGAAGGGTTCGACCCCGGGCGTCCGACGCTGCTGCTGAACTCGCACCACGATACGGTGCGCCCCTCCGCCTCGTACACGCGCGACCCCTATGCGCCGACGATCGAAGAGGGACGCCTCTACGGACTGGGCAGCAACGACGCCGGCGCCTCGGTCGTCACACTGGCCGAGACGTTCCTGACGTTCCGCCGCCGTCGACTGCCCTTCAACCTCATTGTGGCCCTCTCGGCCGAGGAGGAGTGCATGGGCGAACACGGCATGCGGGCACTGCTGCCCGCCCTGGGTCGCATCGACATGGCCCTGGTCGGAGAGCCCACGGGAATGCAGGCCGCCACAGGCGAACGCGGTCTGGTCGTTCTGGATTGCACGGCCCACGGCCGCAGCGGACATGCCGCCCGCGGCGAAGGGATCAATGCCCTCTACATCGCGCTGGACGACATCGCCCACCTGCGCGGATTCCGCTTCGAACGCGAATCCCGGCTGCTGGGGCCGATCGGCATCGCCGTGACGCAGATCGAGGCCGGTACGCAGCATAACGTCGTGCCGGACACGTGCCGGTTCGTCGTCGACGTCCGCACGACCGACGCCTACACAAACGAAGAGACCGTCGAGATCCTCCGCGCAGCGATACGCTCCGAAGCCGTGCCGCGCTCGACCCGCATCCGGGCCGCCGCCGTGGGCGACGACCACCCGCTGGTGAGCGCAGCCCGGGCCGTCGGACGGCAGACGTTCGTCTCGCCGACGACCTCCGACCGCACGCTGATGCCCTTCCCGTCGCTCAAGATGGGACCGGGCGAATCGTCCCGCTCGCATTCGGCCGACGAGTTCATCCTCGTCGACGAAATCGACCAGGCACTCGGAATTTATGAAAATTACATCGAACAATTAGCCAAAATCCACGCATGAGCAGCACCAAACTTTGGGACAAGGGTTTCGAACCCGACAAGATGATCGAGGAGTATACGGTCGGCAACGACCGCGAACTGGACCTCCGGCTGGCCCGCTACGACGTCGAAGGATCGCTGGCCCACATCGCCATGCTCGAAAAGATCGGCCTGCTCACGGCCGAAGAGCTGAAGGTCCTCACGGCCGGTCTGAAGGAGATCGCCGCCGAAATCGAGGCCGGACGCTTCGAAATCGAACCCGACACGGAGGACGTCCACTCGCAGGTCGAACTGATGCTGACCCGCCGGCTGGGCGACGCCGGCAAGAAGATCCACTCGGGACGTTCGCGCAACGACCAGGTGCTGGTCGACCTGAAACTCTATCTGCGCGACGAACTGCGGCAGATCGCCCGCGCCGTCCGCGAGGTCTTCGACCGCCTGCAGGAGCAGAGCGAACGCTACCGCGACGTGCTGATGCCCGGATACACCCATCTGCAGATCGCCATGCCCTCGTCGTTCGGGCTGTGGTTCGGGGCCTACGCCGAGACGCTCGTCGACGATGTGCGTCTGCTGGCCGCCGCATGGCACATCGCCAACCAGAACCCGCTGGGATCGGCCGCCGGCTACGGCTCGTCATTCCCGCTGGACCGCACGATGACCACCCGTCTGCTCCACTTCGAAACGCTCCACTACAACGTCGTGGCCGCCCAGATGAGCCGCGGCAAGAGCGAACGTGCCGCCGCAGCAGCCATCGCCGCCGTGGCCGCCACGATCGGACGGCTGGCCATGGATGCCTGCCTGTTCATGAGCCAGAACTTCGGCTTCATCTCGCTGCCCGACGAGTTGACCACCGGTTCGAGCATCATGCCCCACAAGAAGAATCCCGACGTCTTCGAGATCATGCGCGGGCGCTGCAACCGGCTGCAGTCCGTACCCAACGAGATCGCGCTGCTGACGACCAACCTCCCGGTAGGCTATCACCGCGATCTGCAACTGATGAAGGACATCCTCTTCCCGGCCATCGAGGAGATCAAGCGGACGCTGCACATGTGCGACTTCATGCTCTCGCACGTGCGCGTCAACGAACACATCCTCGAGGAGCGCAAGTACGACTACCTCTTCACGGTGGAGGACGTCAACCGCCTCGTGCTGCAGGGCGTACCCTTCCGCGAAGCCTATCGCCAGGTGGGTCAGGCCGTGCAGCGGGGCGAATACCGTCCCACACGCGAGGTGCATCACACCCACGAGGGAAGCATCGGCAACCTCTGCACCGAGGAGATCCGCCGCAAGATGGAGGCCGTCATGCAGGAGTTCGAAACTCCGGGCATGTGACCGCCCCCGGGGCGTAACCGGAGTGACAGCGCCGGAAAGACAGCGCCGGAAAGACAGCACCGGAAAGACAGCACCGGAAAGACAGCACCGGAAAGACAGCGAAAGAAGAGCCCGTCACCAGACGTTAAAAGGGACCGAACGATTCGGTCCCTTTTTCGTATGCAGGCGGCGACAAGGTCACTCACGCCCGCCGCGGAACCGGGTCCGATACTGCGTAGGACTGATCCGCTCGCGCTGGCGGAAGAAGAGCGAAAAGGCACTCGCACTCTCGAATCCCAGCGCATAGGCAATCTCCGAAATGCTGAGCGTCGTTGTGGTGAGCAGCTCGCGGGCCCGGTTGAGCCGCAGAGCATGCTGATACTGCGCCGGAGCCATCCCCACATAGCGGCGAAAAGCGCGGCGAAACCACGTATAGCCCATGTCCACTTCGCGGGCGATCTGCTCGGGCGGGACCTCCTGCCCGACGGTCGTCCGCATGATCGTTTTCGCACGGTTGATCTTCCCGACGACCGGATTGTCCGAATAAAGCAGGTTGCTGTGCTTGAACAGCGTGGAGCCGAGGATATGGAGCACGATGCTCGAGATGAGCGGCTGGAATCCCACGCGCTCCTCCTCGACCGTCGCGATGATCTCGCGATAGCAACGTTCGATGCCGCCGCTGCAGCCGATGCGGAACAGCGGGTGCCGCCGCGCAAGGAATCCCTGCCGTTCGAGGTGGTCGATGTAGGGGCCGCGGAAGCCGACCCACCACTCGGTCCATCCGACCTGCGGGTCGGGCGAATAGGAGTGCCATTCGTTGGGAAAGAGCAGCAGCATCGTCCCGGCAGAGACCTCCTGCAACGGGCTGGAGGCCGATTCGAAATGTCCCCGGCCGGCGGTGATGTAGACCAGCTGATATTCGTTCAGCGTACGGCCGTTCCCCTTGTAAAACAGGTATGATTCAGGATGTTGCGATACGGGATAGGGTGTTCCGGGCGGGACGTGCTGGTGTCCGGCCGTGGTGCAGGCCACTCCCCACTGCTCGTCGCGCGGCGAGACGGGCAGGTAGTGCAGGATACTTTTCGGGCGGTCTTCCACAGTGTCAAATCCATATAGAGTTTGTCAAATCCATCAACAAAGATAGCGAAAAGATTCGTTAGCTTTGTATCACCAACCCAAAACTTCATGACCATGGAACGCTATTTCGTCGGCGTTGACCTCGGAGCAACCAGCGGCCGTGTCATTCTGGCCGCTCTCTCCGGGCAGGGCATCACACTCGAGGTGCTGCACCGCTTTCCGAACCGTCTGCTGCCGGTCGGCAAGCGATACTACTGGAACATCTACACGCTTTACGAAGAGATCCTCCACGGTCTGGAGTTGGCCGGACGCCGCCGCCTGCCGATCACCTCGATCGGCATCGACACCTGGGGTGTGGACTTCGCCTGCGTGGGTGCCGACGGCGAGATCCTCGGCCTTCCCCGCGCCTACCGCGACCCCTTTACGCACGGCATGCCCGAAGCCTACTTCGCCGAAGTGCTTCCCCGCGAGGCGGTCTACACCGCCACGGGAATCCAGATCATGCCCTTCAATTCGCTCTACCAGCTCTACGCCCTGCAACGCGAAGGAAGCTCGGCGTTACATGCCGCCCGCCGGCTGCTCTTCATGCCCGACGCCCTGTCGTATCTGCTCACCGGCCGGATGGTCACCGAATACACGATCGCTTCGACCTCCCAGCTGCTGAACCCCCGTACGAAACACATCGAAGGTCGGCTGCTGGAGGGGATGGGGCTCTCGCCGGAGCTCTTTCCGCCCGTGGTGATGCCCGGTCACCGGATCGGCACACTGCGACCGGACGTGGCCGCGGCATGCGGACTGCCGCAGGTGGCGGTCATCGCCGTCGCCGGGCACGACACGGCCTCGGCCGTCGCCGCCGTACCGGCCGAAAACGAACGCTTCGCCTACCTCTCGTCGGGGACCTGGTCGCTCATGGGCATCGAGATCCGCGAACCGATGATCACCCCGCAGACCGCCGCCTGCAACTTCACCAACGAAGGCGGCGTCGACGGCACCGTGCGGCTGCTGAAGAACATCACCGGCATGTGGCTGCTCGAACAGTGCCGCGAGGCCTGGCGACGCCAAAACCGGGACTATTCCTACGACGAAATCGTGCGCATGACCCGCCGGACGCCTCCTTCGCCGGCGGTCGTCGACCCCGATGCGGCGGAGTTCGCCTCCCCGACCGACATGCCGCAGGCCATCCGCACGTGGTGTGCGGCACACGGCGTGGCGGTCCCGAAGGACGATGCGGCGATGATGCGGCTGATCTTCGACTCGCTGGCCGCGAAATACGCCTCGGTCCTCGACACGCTGCGCGATGTGGCTCCCTTCCCGATCGAACGCCTGCACGTCATCGGCGGCGGAGCCCGCAACGAACTGCTGAACCAGATGACGGCCGATGCCGTCGGACTGCCCGTCGTGGCGGGTCCGGACGAGGCCACGGCCCTGGGAAACATCCTGATACAGGCCCGGGCCGCCGGCATGACCGCCTCGCTGGAGGAGATGCGGAGCTACATCCGCCGCTCGATCGAAACGAAAATCTACCAACCCAACCATCCATGAATCCGACATGAAAACACAACTTATCGAAAAGGCATACGCCATTGCGCGCGAGCGCTACGCCGAAATCGGCCTGGATACGGAGAAGACACTCGACACGCTGCAACGCATTCCACTGTCGCTCCACTGCTGGCAGGCCGACGACGTCACGGGTTTCGAACATCTGGGAGGCAGCCTCACGGGCGGAATTCAGGCCACGGGCAACTACCCGGGCAAGGCCCGCAACATCGACGAACTGCGCGCCGACCTCCTCAAGGCCACGTCGCTCATCCCGGGCAAACACCGCCTGAATCTCCACGCCATCTACGGCGAATTCGGCAGCCAGGCGGTCGACCGCGACCAAGTGGAACCCCGCCACTTCCAGGGGTGGATCGACTGGGCGAAGGAGAACGGCATGAAGCTGGACTTCAACTCCACGTCGTTCTCGCATCCGAAGTCGGGCGACCTCTCGCTGGCCCATCCCGACCCGGCGATCCGCGACTTCTGGATCGAACACACGCGCCGCTGCCGGGCCATCGCCGAGGAGATGGGCCGGGCGCAGGGCGACCCGTCGATCCTGAACGTCTGGGTGCACGACGGCTCGAAGGACCTCACGGTCAACCGCATGAAGTACCGCGAACTGCTGTGCGACTCGCTCGACCGGATCTTCGAGACGAAGTACACCCACATGAAGGACTGCATCGAATCGAAGGTCTTCGGCATCGGTCTGGAGAGCTACACCGTCGGTTCGAACGACTTCTACATCGGCTACGGCGTCTCGCGCCGGAAGATCGTCACCCTCGACACGGGGCATTTCCACCCCACGGAGTCGGTTGCCGACAAGATCTCGTCGCTGCTGCTCTTCCTGCCGGAGGTGATGCTCCACGTCTCACGCCCCGTGCGCTGGGATTCGGACCACGTGACGATCCTCAACGACGATACGCTCGAACTCTGCAGGGAGATCGTCCGCTGCAACGCCCTCGACCGCGTACACATCGGGCTCGACTACTTCGACGCCTCGATCAACCGCATCGGCGCCTACGTCATCGGCTCGCGGGCCACGCAGAAGGCCCTGATGCTGGCGCTGCTCGAACCGCTCGCACGCCTGCGTGAGTACGAGGCCTCGGGACAGGGATTCGAACGCCTGGCGCTGCTCGAGGAGTCGAAGTCGCTGCCGTGGAATGCCGTCTGGGACGAGTTCTGCCTGCGCAATGACGTGCCGGTCGGCGAAGCGTTCATCGCCGACGTGCAGCAGTACGAACACGACGTGACCTCGAAACGCGGATAAGACCATGGAAATCTTTATCGGTTTGCTGATCATCGCCCTCGGCTCGTTCGGACAGTCGAGCTCCTACGTGCCGATCACGAAGGTCCGCGGCTGGAGCTGGGAGAACTTCTGGATGGTGCAGGGGCTCTTCGCCTGGCTCGTCTTCCCGCTTCTGGGGGCTCTGGCCGCCGTGCCGGAGGGCAGCACACTCGTCGGGCTGCTGGGCGAGGGAGGTGCCCTGCGGGCCATCGTCTACGGAGCGCTGTGGGGCGTCGGAGGCCTGACCTTCGGGCTCTCGATGCGCTATCTGGGCGTGGCGCTCGGGCAGTCGATCTCGCTCGGGACCTGCTCGGCCTTCGGGACGCTGCTCCCGGCGCTCTTCGCCGGCACGGACCTGTTGCACGGCACCGGCCTCACGCTGCTGCTGGGCGTATGCGTGACCCTGGCGGGCATCTTCGTGATCGGCTACGCCGGATCGCTGCGCGCCGCAACGATGAGCGAGGAGGAGAAACGTGCCGCCATCCGCGACTTCGCCCTCACCAAGGGGCTGGCCGTTGCGCTGCTGGCCGGCGTGATGAGCGCCTGCTTCGCCCTGGGGCTCGACGCCGGAGCACCGATCAAGGCCGCAGCCGCCGAACGGGGCGCCGATCCGCTCGTGGCCGGACTGCCGGTCATCCTGCTCGTCACCCTCGGCGGATGGGTCACCAACGCCGCCTACTGCCTCTATCAGAACGTGCGCAACCACACCGGTCGGGAGTATCTCCACACGCCGCTGCGCACGTGGATCAACAACCTGCTGTTCTGCGCCCTGGCCGGAGGTCTGTGGTATTCACAGTTCTTCGGGCTGGAGGTCGGCAAGAGCTTCCTGACGGCATCACCCCTGCTGGAGGCCTTCTCGTGGAGCATCCTCATGTCGCTGAACGTCCTCTTCTCGAACCTCTGGGGCATCCTGCTCAAGGAGTGGCGCGGATGCAGCTCCCGCACGCGGGCAACGCTCGCCGCAGGCATCGCCGTGCTGCTGTTCTCGATATTTTTCCCATCTTTGTTCCAATAAACCGCAAACCATGAAATCCATTCTCGAAAACCGTCCGGAACTCACCCGCCGGATCGAAGAGGTCGCCGAAGTGGCCGGATACCTCTGGCAGAAGGGATGGGCCGAACGCAACGGCGGCAACATCACGATCAACGTCACGGCGTGTGTCGACGATGACATCCGCCGCATGCCTCCGCTCAGCGAACCGATTCCGTTCGGCTTGACACTACCCCGCCTGAAGGGGTGCTACTTCTTCTGCAAGGGGACCAACCGCCGGATGCGCGACCTGGCCCGCCGTCCGATGGAGAACGGCGCGGTGATCCGGATTCTGGACGACGGCGCGTCGTACGAGATCGTCGCCGACCGGGCAGTGCGTCCGACCTCGGAGCTGGCCTCGCATCTGGCCATGCACGAGCAGATGATCGCCTCCGGAAACGGCTACACGGCCGCCATCCACACCCATCCGATCCACCTCGTGGCCATGAGCCACAACCGGGCCTTCCTCGGCAGGAACGTCCTGACACGGCTCCTCTGGTCGATGATCCCCGAGACGCGGGCCTTCTGTCCCAAGGGGTTGGGGATCGTTCCCTACGCCATGCCCTCGTCCGTGGAGCTGGCCCGGGCCACGGTCCGTCAGCTCGCCGAATACGACGTGGTGCTGTGGGAGAAACACGGCGTCTGCGCCGTGGGACCCGACGTCATGGAGGCCTTCGACCAGATCGACGTCCTCTCGAAATCGGCCGAAATCTACCTCTCGGCCCGGGCCATGGGCTTCGAACCCGAGGGCATGACCGACGCCCAGATGGATGAACTCAAGGAGGCCTTCGGGCTCTGACAAGAGGCCTGAAAGAACAACCATTCCCCGATCGGAGCCTGCATCCGTTCCCGTCCGGGGAAAATTCGAACATCAAAAAACGAACGACATGAAAAAATCGCTGCATATCATCTGGCTGGCGGCCGTCACGATCCTGCTGGCCGCGCCCGCCGCCGGGAGATCCCGCACCTCGGTGCAGGCGCTCAAGTGTGAAAGGCTCGAAAATCCCGTGGGGATCACCGCGACGGCTCCGCGCCTGAGCTGGGAAATCGTCTCCGACCGCCGGGGCGTCGAACAGACGGCCTACCGCATTCTGGTCGCCTCGTCGGAGCGGCTGCTCGACGCCGGAACAGGCGACAAATGGGACTCGGGATGGGTGATCTCCGACGAAACGATCGGCATTCCCTATGCGGGAACGGCCCTTCGCTCCGACGAGACCTGCTTCTGGAAAGTGCAGGTGAAGAGCGGCCGCAAACGGAGCCCGTGGTCGCCGACGGCCCGCTGGACAACGGGCTTCACCTCCGACACGATGTGGCAGGCCCGCTGGATCGGCCTCGACCGGGCCCTCGACGGCGAATGCACCGAGGGCGAGACACGTCTGGCAGCCCGCTACCTGCGCAAGGAGTTTGCCCTGCACGGCCAGGTGCGCCGGGCGCTGCTCCACATCTGCGGACTGGGGCTCTACGAGGCTTACGTCAACGGACAGCGCATCGGCGACCAGGTGCTGGCTCCGACCCCCACCGACTACGACAAATCGGTGCGCTACAACGTCTTCGACATCACCGACCGGCTCTCGGCCGGCGACAACGCCCTCGGCGTGATTCTCGGCAACGGCCGCTACTTCAGCATGCGCAACCCCGGCTGCCGGCACTTCGGATTCCCGAAACTGCTGCTGCAACTGGAGATCGAATACGCCGACGGATCGCGTCAACGGATCGTCAGCGACACGTCGTGGCGCGTAACGGCCGACGGTCCGATCCGCGCCAACAACGAATACGACGGCGAAGAGTACGACGCCCGTCGGGAGATGCCCGGCTGGGACCGTGCGGGATATGCCGACGCATCGTGGTCGCCCGCCGAAGAGGTGAAGGCTCCGGCCGGACGTCTCGAGGCACAGACCAACCCCAACATCCGCATCATGGAGCGGATCCGTCCGAAGGGCATCACCCGCCTGACCGACAGCACCTACCTACTCGACATGGGTCAGAACATGGTCGGATGGCTCGCCATGCGCGTGGCCGGGGAGGCGGGCGACACGGTGAAACTGCGCTTTGCCGAGACCCTGCGGCCCGACGGCACGCTCTATCTCGACAACCTGCGCTCGGCCCGGGCTACCGACCGTTACATCCCCGACGGCGGTGAGAAACGCTGGTGGAGACCCTCGTTCACCTACCACGGCTTCCGCTATGTCGAAATCACGGGCTGCGCCGACGAACCGACCCTCGACGACTTCCTCGGCGAGGTCATCTACGACCGCATGGAGACGACGGGCCGTTTCGAATGTTCGGACTCGATGCTCTGCCGCATCCACCGCAATGCCTACTGGGGCATCCGCGGCAACTACCGCGGCATGCCGACCGACTGTCCGCAGCGCGACGAGCGCATGGGCTGGCTCGGCGACCGTGCAACGGGAGCCGCCGGCGAGAGCTTCCTCTTCGACAACCAGCTGCTCTACGCCAAATGGCTGCAGGACATCGAGCAGACGCAGCTGCCCGACGGCCGCATCTCGGACGTGGCCCCCAACTACTGGGTACTCTACAACGGCGATGTGACGTGGCCCAGCGCCTATTTCCTCATCGCCGGGATGCTCTACGACCGCTTCGGTGACATCGAACCCATCCGCCGCCACTACGCGTCGATGAAACGCTGGATGGAGCAGATCCGCCAGGGGATGAGCGACGGACTGGTCGTGCAGGACACCTACGGCGACTGGTGCATGCCGCCCGAATCGCCCGAACTGATCCATTCGCAGGATCCCGCCCGCCGCACCGACGGCGCCCTGCTCTCGACGGCCACCTACTACAAGCTGCTGCAGGTCATGGAGCGTTTCGCCCAGCTGGCCGGACATCCGGAGGAGATGGCCGGCTACCGCGCCCTGGCCGACGAGATCCGCACGGCCTACAACCGCCGATTCTATAACGCCGCAGAGGGGTCTTACGCCAACAACACCGTGACAGCCAATCTGTTGTCGCTCGTCTGCGGGCTGGTGCCCGCCGAGTGCGAGACGAAGGTCTTCGAACAGATCGTGGCACGCATCGCCGCCGACGGCTACCACGTCAACACGGGACTGGTCGGCATCCGCTACCTGATGCAGGAGCTGACGCACCGCGGCCGCGCCGACATCGCCTTCCGCCTGGCCACGAACCCCGAATATCCCGGCTGGGGATACATGGTCGAGAAGGGTGCCACGACGATCTGGGAGCTGTGGAACGGCGACACGGCCAATCCCGCCATGAACTCGGGCAACCACGTCATGCTGCTGGGCGACCTGCTGCTCTGGTACTACGAGGATCTGGCCGGAATCGCCAACGCTCCGGGGTCGATCGCCTACCGGGAACTCGCCATGAGACCCCGACCGGTCGAGGGGCTCGATCGGGTCGACGCCTCGTTCCGCTCGCCGCGCGGCACGATCCGCAGCGACTGGAGCAAACACGACGGAGTCTTCGAATGGACGGTCACCCTCCCGGCCAACACGCGGGCCACACTCTGGCTGCCGACCGACGAGCCCGCCTCGATCCGCGAGGGCGGACGTGCCGTCGCCCGCAACCGCGACATCCGCATCCTCGACACGGAAAACGGCTGGACCCGCTGCGAAGTAGGTTCGGGAACGTATGACTTCCAGGCACGCTTCACCCCCATGTCCATCCAGTAAAACAATCCGCAAACGCACATACCGAACATGAGACGACTTCTTGTAACACTCGCCTGCCTGTCGGCGGCAACCGGGCTTTGGGCCCAGGGCACCCCGGAACAGCTGCAGTGCGAACATCTGACCGATCCGCTGGGCATCGACACCGCGACGCCGCGTCTGAGCTGGCGGATGAACGATCCGCGCGAAGGGGCCCGGCAAATGGCCTACCGACTGCTGGTCGGCACCGACTCGGCGGCCGTGGCCCGTGGCGAAGAGGCCCTCTGGGACACGGGACGCATCGCCTCCGACGCCTCGCTGGTCCGCTACGACGGCCCCGCACTCGAGCCCTTCACCCGTTACTTCTGGCGCGTAACCCTCTGGGGCCCGGACGATGAGGCGGCCGATTCGCCCGTGGCGGCCTTCGAGACCGGCATGATGGAGATCCGCAACTGGCAGGGATGCTGGATCGGCGACAACCACGACCGCGACTACAAACCCGCCCCTTACTTCCGCAAGGAGTTCGAAATCCGGCGTCCCGTCGCCTCGGCCCGGGTCTACATCGCCGTCGGCGGCCTCTACGAACTCTCCATCAACGGACAGCGCATCGGCGACCACCGGCTCGACCCGCTCTACACACGCTACGACCGCCGCAACCTCTACGTCACCTACGACGTCACCCGGCAGCTCCGCCCGGGGATGAATGCCGTGGGCGTGGTGCTCGGCAACGGATGGTACAACCACCAGTCGGGTGCCGTGTGGGACTTCCACAACGCCCCCTGGCGCAACCGCCCGGGCTTCTGCCTCGACCTGCGCATCACCTACGACGACGGTTCGCAGCAGACCGTATGCACGGATCTCGACTGGAAGAGCTCCGACGGCCCCCTGCGCTTCAACAGCATCTACACCTCGGAGCATTACGACGCCCGTCTCGAACAACGGGGCTGGGACACCCCGGGATTCGACGACACGGCCTGGCAGGGCGTCAGATACCGCAGTGCCCCGTCGCAGTGCATCTGCGCCCAGCAGGCCGTACCGATCCGTCAGACGAGGGAGTATCGGGCCGTGTCGCTGCGGCGGCTCGACGAACGCACGTACCTCTACGATTTCGGCCAGAACATGGCCGGCGTCACCCAACTCCGCGTGGCCGGCCCCGAGGGGATGCAGCTGCGGCTGATCCACGCCGAACGGCTCCGCGAGGACGGCCATGCCGACCTCTCGAACATCGACGTCTACTTCCGTCCGTTCGACCGCGAGGATCTCTTCCAGACCGATGTGGTGACACTCGGCAAGGATTCGCTGGAGTTCATGGCGCGCTTCAACTACAAGGGATTCCGTTACGTCGAGGTGGTGGCCGACCGCCCCGTGGAGCTGACCGAAGAGAACCTCGTGGCCTGCTTCCAGCACAGCGACGTACGCCCCGTGGGACGTCTGCGCTCGTCGGAGCCGCTGATCGAAAAGCTCTGGGAGGCCTCCAACATGTCGTACCTCTCCAACCTGATGGGATACCCGACCGACTGCCCCCAGCGCGAGAAGAACGGCTGGACCGGCGACGGTCACCTGGCCATCGAAACCGCCCTCTACAACTTCGACGCCATCACCGTCTACGAGAAGTGGATGGCCGACCACCGCGACGAACAGCAGCCCAACGGCGTGCTGCCCGACATCATCCCCACAAGCGGCTGGGGATACGGAACGGCCAACGGTCTGGACTGGACCAGCACCATCGCCCTCATCCCCTGGAACCTCTACCTCTTCTACGGCGACCCGAAGCCGCTGGAGGAGTGCTACGACAACATCAAGCGCTATGTGGATTACGTCGACCGCCGGAGCCCCGAAGGGCTGACCTCGTGGGGACGCGGCGACTGGGTTCCCGTGCGGTCGCAGTCGTCGCTCGAACTGACCTCGTCGGTCTACTTCTACGTCGACGCCACCATTCTCGCACGCGCCGCCGCCCTCTTCGGCCGCACGCAGGACCAACGCCACTACGAGGCCCTGGCCCGGAAGATCCGCACGGCCATCAACGACAAGTACCTCGACCCGGCTACGGGCCTCTACGCCAGCGGCACGCAGACCGAACTGAGCGTGCCCTTGCAGTGGGGCGTCGTTCCCGACGAGCTGAGGGGGCGCGTGGCCGACAACCTCGCACGCCGGGTCGCCGAGGCGGACTATCACCTCGACGTCGGCGTACTGGGCGCCAAGGCCATCCTCAACGCCCTGAGCCGGAACGGCCATGCCGAGACCGCCTACCGCGTCGCCGTGCAGAGGACCTATCCGTCGTGGGGCTGGTGGATCGTCAACGGCGCCACGACGCTGCTCGAAAACTGGAACCTCGAGGCCACACGCGACATCTCGGACAACCACATGATGTTCGGCGAGATCGGCGGCTGGTTCTTCAAGGGGCTGGGCGGCATTCTGCCCGACCCCGAGGCCCCGGGATTCAAGCACATCCTCCTGGAGCCGAACTTCGTGGGGCCCGCAACGTTCGAGGCCGTACACGAATCGCCCTACGGCCGCATCGTCTCGAAATGGGAGCGCAGGGGGCGCCGGATCCTCTACCACGTCGAGATCCCGGCCAACTCCTCCGCCACACTCCGTCTGCCCGAGGGGATTGCCGGCGAGAAGATCATCCGCCTCGACGCCGGGAGCCATACGCTGAATCTCCGCAGTTCAAAATAACCCGGCTCCGTCCGGGAAAGACGAAAAAGGGCCCCGACTGCTTGTCGGAGCCCTTTTTTCGGTTGGACGGGGTGCTGTCCTACTTGATGCGCTCGTAATACTCGCGCGTACGGGTATCGACGCGGATCTTGTCGCCCGTGTTGATGAACAGCGGCACGCGGATCGTGGCGCCCGTGTTGACCGTCGCGGGTTTGAGCGAGTTGGTCGAGGCCGTATCGCCCTTGATACCCGGCTCGGTGTAGGTCACCTCCATGTCGACGATCGGCGGAAGTTCAGCCGAAAGAACCGTCTCCTTCTCCGTGTGGAACATCACCTCGACGATCTGGCCATCGGCCATCAGGTCGTAGTTGTTGATCAGGTTCTTGTCGATGATGATCTCCTCGAAGGTCTCCGTGTGCATGAAGTGCATGCCCAGGTCATCCTCGTAGGTGAACTGGTAGGGACGACGCTCGACGCGAACGGGTTCGATGCGTGCGCCGGCCGAGAAGGTGTTGTCCAGCACGCGGCCGTTCTCGAGGTTCTTGAGTTTCGTACGCACGAAAGCCGGGCCCTTGCCGGGTTTCACATGCTGGAAGTCCACGATCTGGAACGTCTTGCCGTCCAGTTCGATGCACATGCCGATCTTGATGTCTGCGGTTGTTGCCATAGTATTGTGTATTTTTAAGTGTTCTTCGCGGCCGCAAAGGTAACGAAAATATCCCGAAATTCCTAATCTGCCGCAAGGTGCTTTCGACGAGCCGCATGCGCCTCGCCTACAGATCGATCGCCTTGCAGCGAAGACCCAGCTGACGGATCTTCTCGAGCGTCCGCGGCAGGGCGTAGCGCATGTTCCGGAAAGCCTTTTCGCTGTCGTGGAAGACGACGATCGCCCCGGGAGCCAGATATTTCGTCACGTTTTTCAGACACGTGCGCGGCGACAGCTGCCGGTTGTAGTCGCGCGAGATGATGTCCCACATCACCAGTTTGTAGCGCTGACCGAGCAGACGGGCCTGTGCCGGCGTGATCTGTGCATAGGGCGGGCGGAACAACTCCGTGTGCAGCAGATCGTTGGCGAAGTCGACATCCTCCGTATAGCGTTCGAGGCTCATGCCCCAGCCCTTCTGATGCGAATAGGTGTGGTTACCGATCCTGTGGCCGGCGTCGACGATCCGCTGGTAGAGATCCGGATACATCTCCACGTTCTTGCCCAGCACGAAAAAGGTCGCCCGTGCGTCGTACTTCTCGAGCGTGGCGAGGATCCACTCCGTGATGCCGGGCGTGGGTCCGTCGTCGAAGGTCAGGAAGACGCCGTCCGGATCGTCGATCTCCCAGATCAGGTCCGGCATCAGCCGCCGGATGATTTTTGGTGGTTTCAAGCGCATACGCCCGCAAAAATAATCATTTTCCGTGCCTTTTGGAAAAATAGTTGTATATTTGTGGATGTTCAGTTCATTGCAATCGATTATGAAAAGGTTTTTCCAGGGAATGGGGATCGTCATGATCCTGTTGACGATGGTGGGATGTGACGCCTTCAATACGTTGGGCAAGAAGAAGGCGGCTCAGGGCAGACCTTACGAACTTATCGTCGTCTGTCCGCAGATGGAGTGGAACGGCGAGGTCGGCGACACGCTGCGGGCAATCTTCACCGCTCCGGTTCCCTATCTGAATCAGGACGAACCGATGTTCGACGTGCTGCGCGTCACCGAACGCGGCTTCAAGGATATGATCGCCGACCACCGCAACATCCTCAAGGTGGTGGTGGATCCCTCGCTGCAGAAGACCTCGACAGCCGTCGAATACGACGTCACCTCGCAGCCGCAGATCGTGCTGACGCTCCAGGGGCCCGACGACCGTTCGGTGGTCGACTACCTCTCCGAAAAACGCGGCGACCTGCTCCATGTCCTCGAACAGGCCGAGCGCGACCGCGACGTACAGTCCTACACCACGTTCAACAATCCCGGCATCGAGGCTGCCGTTCTCAAGCTCTTCGGCATGCAGATCCGTGTTCCCAAGGGCTACGTTCTGGCCAAACAGACCGACAACTTCCTCTGGGCCCGCTACGAATACCCGACGGCCAGCCAGGGCTTCTTCATCTACGCCTACCCGTACGAAGGGCCCGAATCGCTTACGCCCGAGGCGCTGGTCAAGGCCCGCAACCAGTTTGCGGCGCTGATTCCCGGCCCCTCCGACGGCTCCTATATGACCACCTCCGATGCCTTTGCTCCGGATTTCCGTGCATTTCGGCTCGAGGGTCGGCTGTGGTGTGAAATGCGTGGATTCTGGGATGTCTACGGCGACTTCATGGGAGGCCCGTTCGTCAGCTACACCACGGTCGACACCCGCACCAACCGGGTCATCACCCTCGACGGATATGTCTACGCCCCGGATCTGAACAAGCCCCGCAAGCGCAACTACATCCGCGGCATCGAGCATCTGCTCTATACGATTCAGTTCCCCGACGACCGCAAATAATCCGCGACCGGGGGGGGGGTGGAAACCGCTGGGCAGCTGAGAACAGAGGGGACTGGACAGCCGGAACAGAAGGGCTCCGGGCCATGATGCAGGGGGGGGGCTCCACTCCGTCGGAGCAAGAGGCTCCGGGCCGTGAAGCAGACGGCCTCGGGCAGCCGAAACAGAAGGGCTCCGGGCCACAGATGAAACGGCAAAGCCCATTTTGAAGCTCACCCCGACTGCCGATCGGAAAGTCCGATCCGCAAACCGGAATCATACGGAAAACAGACGGAACGCATGCAACAGATCCTGACCAATCTCTTTGTCGTTCTCTATTCGGTAACAATCATCAGCGTCATCCTGGTCATCATCACCGACAACCGGAATCCGCTGAAGACCCTGCCGTGGATCATCGTGCTCATCTTTGCTCCGGTCATCGGTCTGGTCTTCTACTTCTTCTTCGGACAAAACCTCTCCAAACAGCGCATCATCTCCCGCCGAACCCGCAAACGCATCTCCATGCGGCTGGTCGAAAGCGACTACCCCTCGAGGCCGGAGATCCCCGAACAGTGGAAACCGCTGGCCCGCCTGCTCCAAAGCTCGATCCACGCCGTACCGCTCTACGGCAGCCGCATCACCCCCTATACCACCGGAGAATCGAAGATGCGCGCCCTGCTCGACGAGATCGCCCGGGCCCGCCACCATATCCATCTCCAATACTACATCCTCTGCAACGACGAAACGGGATACCGTCTGTGCGACCTGCTGCGAGCCAAAGCCCGCGAAGGCGTCCGGGTCCGAATCCTCTACGACGATGTCGGCTCGAGCAGCGTCAAGAAGAGTTTCTTCGAAGGGCTCCGCCGCGACGGCATCGAGGTCCATGCCTTCCTGCACGTACGCTTTCCGCGCTTCACAAGCAAAATCAACTACCGCAACCACCGCAAGATCGCCGTCATCGACGGCCGCGTAGGCTTCATCGGAGGCATGAACATCGCCGACCGCTACGTCCACGGCACCGACTGGGGTATCTGGCGCGACACCCACTTCCGCATCGAGGGCAACGGCGTGGCCGGACTGCAGGCTTCGTTCCTGAGCGACTGGTCGGCAACCACCAAACAGCGCATCTCCGGACCGGAATACTACCCCGCAGCCAAACACTTCACCGACAACGTGCTGCAGATCGTCCCCAGCGGACCCTTCGGGACGTGGCGCACCCTGTTGCAGGGCGACAGCTACGCCATGGCCAACGCCCGACGGCGAATCTGGATCCAGACCCCCTACTACCTGCCCTCCGACGTGCTGAACTCCGCCCTGCAGGCCGCGGCACTGGCCGGCATCGACGTGCGGCTGATGCTGCCGGCACGCTCCGATTCGCGCATCGTCGACCTCGCCTCCCACTCCTATCTGGACAACATGATGAAGGCCGGCGTGAAGATCCTCTTCTACCGGCCGGGATTCCTCCACTCCAAACTGCTGATCATTGATGACGATCTGACGGTGATCGGCTCCGCAAACATGGATTTCCGCAGTTTCGAGCACAATTTCGAGATCAACGCCTTCGTCTACGACCCGAACTTCACGGCACGGATGGCCGGCATCTTCGAGAACGACGCCGTCACGGCCCATCTTCTGACGCCGGCCGAATGGTTCAACCGGCCGCGGCCCCGCCGCTGGGCCGAATCGCTCATGCGGATCTTCTCGCCGCTGCTCTGACCGCCGCCCGACAACATCCGCCGGTCCGGAGATCAGATCTCCACAATCCCGTTGCGGATGGCGTAGACCACCAGCGAGGCGGTATTCTTGCATCCGGTCTTCTCGAGGATGTTGGCCCGATGCTTGTCGACCGTGCGCTTCGAGATGAACAGCGCATCGGCAATCTCCTGATTCGAAAGGCCCTGGCACACGGCCACCAGAATCTCCCGTTCGCGGGACGAGAGCTGTTCGTCGGGCGTATCCTCGCGCGTGCGCATCCGCCCCGTGAGCGACGTGAGCAGCTGCGGCGAAAAGTAACTGCCGCCGGCCATCACCGCATCCATCGCCTCGAGCACGTCGCCGATATCGGAATCCTTCAGCAGAAAGCCCTTGGCCCCGGCCTCGACCATGCGCGAATAGTAACTCTCCTCGCCGAACATCGACAGCGTGATGATGCGCAGTTCGGGGTGGCGCGCCAGAGCGCGTTCGGTGGTCTGGGCGCCGTCGAGCCCCGGCATTGCGAAGTCCATGAAGACGATGTCGGCCTCGACCGAATCGATCATCGCCAGGAACTCCTCGCCGCTGGCCGCCTCGCCCACGACGCGACAGCCGGCACAATGCTCCAGCAACCCCCGCAGTCCGTTGCGGAAGAGCGAATGATCGTCTACGAGTATGATGCGGCGGTCCATCTCAGCGGCGGCGTTTGCGGTTCTTGCGGACGGGAGCCGGCTCCTGCTGCGTATTCACGCGGATGGCGGCACGCATGCCCTTGCCCTTCGACGAGGTGATGTCGAAGGTCCCGCCCAGCGAATTGATCCGTGAGGCGATGTTCGACAGCCCCATGCCGCAGTCCATCATCGCCTGCGGATTGAATCCCCGGCCGTTGTCCGAGTAGTCGAGCGCCAGTTCGGATCCGTTCTGCGACAGCGAGAGGTTCACCTCCGTGCAGGCGGCATGCTTGAGCGAATTGTTGATCAACTCGCAGATCACCCGGTAGAGGATCACCTCGATGTCCGTATCGTAGCGTTCGCCGCGCAGGTTGGTCGTGAAGCGGATCTTCACGTCGTGCATCGCGGCGCTCTTGTCGATGAAGTTCTGTACGCCGCGCGCCAGTCCGAAGTCGTTGAGCACATGCGGCGAGAGGTTGTTCGAGATCTCGCGCAGCGAACGGATCGCCTCGTCGATGACGTAGGTCGTATTGGCGATGATTTCGCGCTGTTCGGGGCTGTGTTCCTCGCGCGAAAGGGCCGTGAGCGACATCTTGGCCGACGACAGCAGCGGCCCCAGGCCGTCGTGCAGCTCCTTCGAGAAGCGCGAGCGGGCCTTCTCCTCCGTCCGCAGCACGGCCGTGAGGATGCGCTTGTTCAGCAGCGAACGCTGGCGGTTCAGGCGGGCGATGTACTTGAAGAGCTTGTGGGCGTACATCACGCCGATCGAGAGGCAGACCGAGATCACGATGCCCAGGTAGGCGAACCACCAACGTGAAATCACCTCCACGCCCGACTCC
Organism: uncultured Alistipes sp.; assembly: GCA_944321945.1. Taxonomy (GTDB): domain Bacteria; phylum Bacteroidota; class Bacteroidia; order Bacteroidales; family Rikenellaceae; genus Alistipes. The sequence continues at coordinate 191,169 of CALUNE010000001.1, read as the reverse complement.
ACGAGCAGCTGAATGAGCCGTTCGACGGACAACAGCGAAAAACCCACGATGAAGAGAATCCACACCGAATTGTACTTCGTGGTGCGGACCAGCCGCAGCGCATAGCCCGTGGCCACGCACTGGATGACGATCGAAATGACCAGCAGGATCCGGATGAGCATAGGCGGTATTGTCAGTTTCTACAAAGATACGAAACGGCGGCCAATCGGCCGCATGATTTCGCCGTTATTTTCGGGATTCGGGTGCTCCGTCGCTCGCCGTGGGGAAAAAGCGCCGCAGACGCTCCAGCTGGCGGTAGTCCGTCAGATCGGTGTGCACGGGGACTACCGAGACGTAGCCGTTGTGCAGGGCCCACTCGTCGGTATCCTCCGCATCGGGTTCGCCGTTGACGAAGGCGCCCGTCAGCCAGAAGTACTCCCTTCCGCGCGGATCCTCGTGGCGGTAGAACTCCTCGCGCCAGAAGCCGCGGTTCTGGCGGCACAACCGGATGCCGCGCAGTTCGTCGGGACGTCCGACCGGGACGTTCACATTCAGGCACAGCGGCAGTTCGACCGGTCGCGAGAGCACCTCGCCGATGATCTGCCGTCCGTAGATCATCGCCGCCTCGAAGTCGGCATCGGCGCCGTGGTCGTCGAGTGACAGCCCCACGGCCGGACAGCCGTAGAAACTCCCCTCGATGGCTGCCCCCATCGTTCCCGAGTAGAGGACGTTGACCGCCGAATTCGAGCCGTGGTTGATACCCGAGATGACCAGATCGATCCGTGCATCGCGCAGCAGGTAGTCGAAGGCCATCTTCACACAGTCGACCGGTGTGCCCGAGAAGGAGTAGACCTCCACGTCAGGCTCCTGGCGGATACGGCGCAGGTAGAGCGGGTTGTACATCGTGATGGCCTGGCTCATGCCGCTCTGCGGCGTCTCGGGAGCCACGGCCACGACCCGGCCGAAAGTCCGGGCCACGTCGATGGCGGCGGCAAAGCCTTTCGAGGCATAGCCGTCGTCGTTGGTGACCAATATCAATCGTTCGTTTTCCATAGGCATGATTTCCGATCCTCACCGGGCTTGGGAGACAAGAGCAGCTGCCGATACGTGGAGGGAGAGGAGCGGCCCGAGTTTTGCCCTGCCGTCGAGGAGGGAAGGCAAAGGTACGAATAATCGCGCTTTTTTCACGCTTTAATTTGCATTGTATCATTTTTTCTCTTTATCTTTGCACTCCCATCAGGGCGTATATCGACCTCTTTCATTGGGCGGTAGAGCAGACGCGGGGGGGGGCAGCAGCAGGCGCGGACGAAGACGGAAGCGAATGCAGCCGGACACGGCAGCAAACGCGGACAAAACGGAAGCACGTGCGGCCGGACACGGCAGCAGGCGCGGACAAAAACGGACGCGGGTGCAAATGCCAAGGCAGCAGCAATCCCCGACCGCAGGATTATCGGGAAAGTCCGGTATGGTAGCAAACCGCAGCGGGAATGTCGAGTGCGAAACATTAAAAATTTGTTGCAACAATGAACAAGGACGCAATCATCAAGCTCGTCAACGAGCAGATGTGGCCCAAGACGGATGCAGACGTGCCGTCGTTCAAGGCCGGTGACACGATCACCGTATCTTACCGAATCATCGAGGGTAACAAGGAGCGTGTACAGAGCTTCCGCGGTGTAGTTATCCAGATCAAAGGTTCGGGCAAGACCAAGATGTTCACCATCCGCAAGGTCTCGAACGGCGTAGGCGTAGAGCGTATCTTCCCCCTCTACTCGCCCCACATCGACAAGATCGAAGTCAACAAGGTCGGTGTCGTACGTCGCGCCCGCATCTACTATCTCCGCGATCTGACCGGCAAGAAGGCCCGCATCAAGGAGAAGCGCATGACCCGCACGGAGAAATAATCCGCGGAATTTGCACGAAAAAAATGTCTTCCGGCATGCCGGAAGACATTTTTTTTGCCCGTCGGCAATGCGGCATGGGATAAAATGGCGAGGAAGGGAAGAATCTTCTCCCGACGCCGATAAGACATCCCGTCACCAGACGGTCCGTCAGCCCCCGGAAAACAACGCGGCGGAAATCCGACATTGCCCCCCGAAAAAAGCGGAGCGGCCCGCAAGGGGTCGCTCCGTCCATTTCCGGAAAGGATTCCGCAGCGGTTAGTCCACCGGAATATCCTTGTTGACGTTCTTCGATCCGGCTACGGCATAATAGAGCATGTAAAGCAGACCGGCGATGATCACCCAGTAGCTCGACAGATAGCCTGCCAGGTCGGCCACATAGCCCTGGATCAGCGGAAGGATGCCGCCGCCGCAGACCATCATCATGAAGATACCCGAACCCATCGACGTGTACTTGCCGAGGCCCTCGACCGCCAGGTTGAAGATGCCACCCCACATCACCGAGGTGCACAGACCGCACAGCGTGAGGAACATCACACCGATCGGCACCTTGATCATGGCAAAGCCCGTACCCGTGAAGACCGGCATGCGGCCCTCGACCGTCGTCGGGGCGAAGATGCCCAGCAGTACGAAAACGATTGCCAGCAGGCAGACTGCCATCAGCTGCGTGCGGCTCGAAACCTTACCGCCGATCAGTCCGCCGACCAGACGGCCGATCATCATCAGGAACCAGTAGGTGCCGACCAGTGAACCGGCTGCCGCAGCGGCGATTCCCATACCGCTCGTCGCAGCATCCGGAGAGGCCGTCAGGAAGAGATTCATGAAGTTGGGAATACCCACCTCGACACCTACGTAAATAAAGATGGCCACCGTACCGAGTACGAAGTGACGGAACGACATGGCGCTGTGCTTGTCCTTCTTGGCCGACTTGGCCTCCTCGATGGCATACGGCTCGGGGATCTTCACGGCCAGCAGCACGACGAAGACCACGGCGAAGATGCCCATGGCGATGAAGAGGGCCGGAGCGGCGTCGCTGATCGTCGCATTGGCCGCATTACCCATCAGATAACCGACCAGGATCGGGACGATCGTTGCCGAGATCGAGTTCAGCGAACCGCCGAACTGAATCAGCTGGTTACCCTTCTTGCCGCCGCCGCCGAGCGTGTTGAGCATCGGGTTGACCACCGTGTTGAGCATACACATCGAGAATCCCGAGATGAAGGCGCCGGCCAGATAGATGGCGAAGCTGCCCGCCTCACCGGCCAGGAACTGAATGCCCACACCGATGAAACCCACGGCTACGGCTACCAGAGCCGTCTTCTTGTAGCCGATGCGTTTGAGCATCAGACCCGCCGGAAGCCCCATGAAGGCATAGGCGATGAAGTTGGCGGCGTTGCCCAGCTGCGACATCCAGTTTGCCACCGAGAACTGGTTTTTCACGATTACGCCCAGCGGGTTCGTCAGACCCGTCACGAAGGAGATCATCGCAAAGAGCGCGAACATCATGATGATGGGCAACGTGTAGTTTTTCTTCTGCGTTTGTTCCATATTGGTTTATAAATGTTAGGTTAATGAGTTCGAGTCAACGATCCCGCTCCGCGACATAGGCGCAAAGGTTCACCAGTGCCGAACGATACTCCGAATCCTCGTAGTCCGAGAGCATCTCGACGGCCCGCGTGATGTATCCCTTCATCACTTCACCGGCCTGCTGGAGGCCGCCCTCCTGCTCCACCGTGGAACGGAGGTACTCCACCGCGGCATCATCCTCGTGGCAGCGGCCCAGACGGTCGATCAACTCGGCACGGCGCTCCTCCGAGGCGCGTTCGAGGACCGACAGCAGCGGCAGGGTGATCTTGCCTTCGCGCAGATCGTTGCAGGCGGGTTTTCCCGTCTGGGCGGTCGGCGTATAGTCCAGGATGTCGTCCTGGATCTGGAAGGCCATGCCCAACGCTTCGCCGAAGCGGCGCATCGTGGTCACCTTGTCCCGGGTGGCTCCTACGGCCAGCGCGCCGGCCGAAGAGCTCACTCCCAGCAGGCACGCCGTCTTTTTATAGATGATGTCGAGGTAGGACTTGCGGGTCATCGTCCGGTTGGCAGCACATTCGTCCTGCAAAACCTCTCCCTCACATAATGCAGCCATGGATCCGCAGATGTGCGTCACCAGATCGAACTGTCCGCTCTGAAGGCCGATGCTCATGTTCCGTGCGAGGATGTAATCGCCCAGGATGACGGCCTTGTGCGACTGCCAGCGGGCATTTACCGAGGCATGGCCGCGGCGCGTGTCGGCCTCGTCGATCACATCGTCGTGGATCAGCGACGCCACGTGGATCATCTCGACCAGCATCGCCGCCAGACAGGCCCGACGGCCCGTCGCGGCCCCCCGGACCGGAGCATTCATCGCCGCGGAGAGCATCACCAGCGTAGGCCGGATTCCCTTTCCGCGGGCGGAAAGCGCATAGCGCAACATATCGGACAGCAATTCTCCCTCGGCCGTAAACTGCCGTTCGACGAACTCTTCGAACGCGGCCAGTTCCGCCGTGACGGGCTTGCGGATATTTTCAAGCGTAATCATACTCGCAAAGATAGTCATTTTTCCCATTCCGCACTCGGACTATCGCGCTTTTTTCGTACCTTTGGCCATTGATTAAGAGTTGACGAAATGGATTTCAGCAAAGAAAAGCGCTCCGGGCTGCTCGCCACGGCTGCGGCACTGGTGATCTTTTTCCTGACGGCCGCCCTCTACTGCGCACCGCAGTTCCGAGGCGACGTGCTCCCGCAGCACGACGTCATCCAGTACGAGGGCATGGCCAAGGACATCTCCGACATGAGAGCCCGCACCGGCGAAGATCCCCAGTGGACCGGCGGCATGTTCGGCGGCATGCCCGCCTACCTGATCAACGTCGCCTACCCGGCCCAGCTGGTCAAGAACTACGTCGGGAAGATCGTCCGGTGGATCGATACGCCGGCGGCCTTTCTCTTCTTTGCCATGGTTTCGATGTGGCTCATGCTGCTGATCGTCGGCGTCAACCCCTGGGTCGGCATCGTCCCGGCACTGGCCTACGGCTTCTCGACCTACTTCCTGCTGATCATCGGCGCCGGCCACATCACCAAGATGTGGGCGCTGGTCTACGCACCGCTGATGATGGGCGGGGCGTGGATGGTGATGCGGCAGAACGTCTGGGCCGGCATGGTCGTCACGGCGCTCGCCACCTCGCTCGAAATCGGCGCCAACCATCCGCAGATCACCTACTACTTCCTCGTGGCGATGGCCGCCTTCTGGATCAGCGAAGGCATCGTCGCGCTGCGCGAGAAGCACCTCAAACGATTCGCCGCACGCACGGCAGCCCTCGCCGCAGCCGGCATACTGGCCCTCGGGTCGAACTTCGCACCCCTCTGGTACACGGCCCAACACTCGAAGGAGACCATCCGCGGCGGATCGGAGCTCGCCGCCTCCGACAACGGCAACCCAGCCTCCGAAAGCGACAAGCGCGGACTGGACCTCGACTATGCCACGGCCTGGAGCTACGGCAAGACGGAGAGTTTCAACCTGCTGATCCCCGACTTCATGGGGCGTGAATCGGCCACGACGCTCCCGGCCGACGGCCGCACCGCCGCCGAACTGACCGACATCGGACGCCAGCTGGGCGCCCCGTCGCTCGGCAGCTGGGCCCGCCAGCTCCCCGCCTACTGGGGCGAACAACCCTACACGGCCGGCCCGACCTATCTGGGAGCCGCAGCGCTCTTCCTGGCCGTACTGGGGCTGATCTGGGCCCGCGGCCGCAACAAATGGTGGATCGCGGCCGTCTGCGTGGTGATGCTGCTGCTGGCCTGGGGCCGCAACCTGATGGGTTTCACCGAACTGGCCTTCCGATACCTGCCCGGATACAACAAGTTCCGCACCGTCTCGATGACGCTGGTCGTCATTCAGTGGGCCGTGCCGCTGCTCGGCGCCCTGGCGCTGATGCGCATCTGGAAGGGTGAGATCCCCCGCGAGCGTTTCTGGAAGGGTCTGGCCTGGGCCGCCGGCATCACCGGAGGTCTCTGCCTGCTCTTCGCCGTGGCCGGCGGCGCGTTCTTCGACTTCGGCCGCGCGGCAAGCGCCGACCAGATGTCCGAAACCTTCCGCCAGCTCTTCAGCGCCAACGGCCTGCAGTCGTACATCGACCGCGGCATGGATGTCGAATGGGGCGACGCCGTGGCCAACGGAATGGCCGCCGACCGCAAGGCCATGATGCAGGCCGATGCGTGGCGTTCGCTGGGCATGATCCTCCTCGCCGCGGCGTGCATCGCCCTGTGGGGACTGAAGAAGATCGGCCGCGGTACGATGGTCGCCGCACTGGCCGGCGTAATGCTGCTCGACCTCGTACCGGTCGACCTGCGCTTCCTCTCGGCCGACGACTTCGTCTCGCCGCGTCACACGCAGGTCACCCCCTCGGCCGCCGACCGCGCCATCATGCAGGACAAGGATCCCGGATACCGCGTGCTGAACCTCACGGTCAGCCCCTTCAACGACGCCACGACCTCCTATTTCCACCGTTCGGTGGGCGGATACCACGGCGCCAAGCTGGCCCGCTATCAGGATCTGATCGACCGCTATCTGAACGATCTGAATCCGGCGGTGCTCGACATGCTCAACACCCGCTACGTGATCGTCCCCGGCGAGGATGGCCAGCCGCAGGCCCAGCGCCGCACGACGGCCTTCGGGGCAGCGTGGTTCGTCGATTCGGTCGCCTTCGCCCCGTCGGCCCGCGACGAAATCGACCGGCTGGGGCTGGTCAACCTCCGCACGACGGCCGTCGTGGCCGATGCCCAGAAGGAGCTGGCCGCCATCGCCCGGCCGCAAACGGCACCTGCACCCGCCGACTCGGCCCGCATCAACCTGGTGGAGTACCGCCCGAACTACCTCCGCTACGAATACGCGGCGCCCGAAGAGGCCGTCGCGGTCTTCTCCGAAATCTACTACGACAAGGGCTGGAAGGCCTTCGTCGACGGGGTCGAAAGCCCCGCCTTCCGCGCCGACTACGTGCTGCGGGCCATGCGGCTCCCGGCCGGGCAGCACACCGTCGAGTGGCGCTTCCGCGCCCCGGGCTGGAAGAGCGTCGAGGCCGTCACGGGCGGATGCTCGGCCCTGATCCTGCTCGGAACCCTCGCCGCCATCGTCTACGCCCTCCGCAAGAAAAAACAGTCAAGCCATGAAGGATGATAAAAGACTCAAACGCAAGGTCCGCAACTCGTACATCGTCTCGACGGTCAGCATCACGCTCGTCCTCTTCCTGCTGGGATCGGTCGGCTATCTGATGACCGTGGCGCTGGAGGTCGCACGGAGCCTCCAGGAGAGTATCGTCGTCACCGTCGAACTCTCGAACGACCTCTCGGACGAACAACGCGCCGAGATCGAAAAACGCCTCTCGGAGGAGGATCTGATCGCCACGATCGAGTTCTCGTCGAAGGAGACCAAAGCCCAGGATGCCGAATTCCGCAAGATGTTCGGCGCCGAATTCGAGGAGGTTCTCCAGGAGAACCCGCTGCTCGACTCCTTCGAACTCACACTCACGGCCGCATCCGCCGACCAGGCCCTGCTCGACGACTTCATCGGCGCCGTCGAACGCATCCCCGGCGTCGAACACGTCTCCTATCCGGCGCGCGTCGCCGAACGGCTCCATGCCACGGTCAACAAGATCCGACTGGTGCTGATCCTCTTCGGCGGAGCCCTGCTCGTCATCTCGCTCACGCTGCTGAGCAACACCATCCGGCTGGCCATCTTCTCGAAACGCTACCTGATCAACACGATGAAGCTCGTCGGCGCCACGAAGTGGTTCATCATGAAGCCCTTCCTCGGCAGCAGCATCACACAGGGCATCATCGCCGGCGTGGCCGCCTCGGCACTCTTCGGCCTCTCGGTCTACGGGCTCAACGAGGCCGTGCCCGAACTGATGACCGTCGCCCAGCTCGAAAAGATCGGCATGATCGTCGGCGGCATGGTTCTCGGCGGCATCCTCATCTCGGGGCTCTTCACCTTCGCAGCCCTCAACAAGTTCGTCAACATGAAGTCCAACAAGATATACCTATATTAAATGAAAACCGATCAGTCGCGGACCCCGGAGCCGCAGAACGAAAATCCCCGGATGCCGCTCACCCGCAAAAACTACGTACTGCTGGCCGCGGGATTCGCCATCATCCTCGTCGGATTCCTCCTCATGGCCGGAGGCGGCAGCGATTCGCCCGACGAATTCAACTACGCCATGTTCTCCTGGCGGAGAATCACCCTGGCCCCGATCCTGGTCATCGGCGGCTTCGCCTTCGAGATCTACGCCATCATGAAACGCTTCCATTAACCCATTTCAAATCCCGTCACTCTCACTCATGGATACACTGCAAGCCATTCTGCTGGGCATCGTACAGGGCCTTACCGAATTCCTGCCCGTATCGAGCAGCGGCCATCTCCAGATCGCCAAGGAGCTGCTCGGCGTCCAACTCGAAGAGAACCTCACGTTCGACGTGGCCCTCCACGCCGCTACGGTCCTCAGTACGATCGTCGTCCTCTGGAGTCAGATCTGGAAACTGCTCAAGGGGCTCTTCTCACGCCATTTCAACGAGGAGCAGGCCTATCTGCTCAAGATCGTCATCTCGATGATCCCGATCGGCATCGTCGGCTTCCTGCTCAAGGACCAGATCGACGCCCTGCTCAACGCCCCCTATATTCTGGTCGTCGTCGGGGCCATGCTGCTGCTCACGGCCGCCCTGCTCGCCTTCGCCTACTGGGCCAAACCCCGCCAGAAGGAGACGATCTCCTATCGCGATGCGCTGATCATCGGCGTGGCACAGGCCTGCGCCGCCATGCCCGGCCTCTCGCGCTCGGGTTCGACCATCGCCACGGGTCTGCTGCTGGGCAACAAGAAAACCGCCGTCGCCCAGTTCTCGTTCCTCATGGTGCTGATCCCGATCCTGGGCGAAACGTTCCTCGAAGCCGTCAAGGGTGAACTCACGGCCGGTGTGGCTGCCGGACCGCTGATCGCCGGATTCATCGCCTCGTTCGTCACGGGGTGTCTGGCCTGCAAGTTCATGCTCGAGATCGTCAAGCGCGGCCGGCTGATCTGGTTCGCCGTCTACTGCGCCGCAGCCGGCCTCGTATCCATCGCAAGCTACATCTTCTGATGAAAGAGGCTCTCGATCTGCGCGGCATCAACTTCGAAGAGGGCTACATCGCCGTACTGGACAAACCTCTGCGATGGACCTCGACCGACGTGGTCCGCAAAATCAAGTTCTCGCTCCGCAAGCTCGGCTACCGCCGCATCAAGGTGGGGCATGCCGGGACGCTCGACCCGCTGGCCACGGGAATCCTGCTGGTCTGCATCGGCCGCGCCACGAAGATGGTCGACGCCCTCCAGGCCGAGGAGAAGGAGTACATCGCCGATATCATGCTGGGGGCCACCACCCCCAGCTATGACCTCGAACACGAAATCGACCGGACCTATCCCTGGGAGCATATCACACGCGAGGCCGTCGAGAAGGCGCTCAGCGAGCTGACCGGCGAACGGCTGCAGACCCCGCCCGTCTATTCGGCCAAGAAGATCGAGGGCACGCGCGCCTACGAACTGGCCCGCGCCGGCGAAGAGGTCGCCGTACGGCAGGCACTGATCACGATCTACGAGATGGAGATCCTCGCGTGCGAACTGCCGCGGTTGCGCATCCGGGTGCGCTGCAGCAAGGGAACCTACATCCGTTCGCTCGCTCATGAGATCGGCCAGGCGCTCCAGAGCGGAGCCCATCTGACCGCCCTGCGCCGGACCCGAAGCGGGGGATTTACCCTCGAAAACGCCCACTCACTCGACGATTTCCTTGAAAATCTGCAAAATCTTGAAACAAAATAGCGTTTTTTACGTATAGGAAATAATCTGTCTTATTTTCCGAACGTAAAAAAACGCGTTTTTGCTATGAAGTTATCGCAATACGGCTACGAATTCTCGCCCGAAATGCTGGCCAAATACCCGGCCGAAAATCGGGATGAATCCCGCCTGATGGTCATCAACCGCGCCAAGGGAACCATCGAACACCGCATCTTCAAGGAGATCATCGACTACTTCGAGGAGAAGGACCTCTTCGTCTTCAACGACACGAAGGTCTTCCCCGCCCGCCTCTACGGCAACAAGGAGAAAACCGGCGCCGAAATCGAAATTTTCCTCCTGCGCGAACTGAACCGCGAACTGCGTCTGTGGGACGTGCTGGTCGACCCGGCCCGCAAGATCCGCATCGGCAACAAACTCTACTTCGGAGACGACGACCTGCTCGTCGCCGAGGTGATCGACAACACCACCTCGCGCGGCCGGACCCTGCGGTTCCTCTTCGACGGCTCGTACGAGGAGTTCAAGAAGACGCTCTTCTCGCTGGGCGAAACCCCGCTGCCGAAGTGGGTGCGCGAAAAGGTCGAACCCGAAGATGCCGAACGCTATCAGACCATCTTCGCCCGCCACGAAGGCGCCGTGGCCGCTCCGACCGCCGGCATGCACTTCTCGAAGCACCTGATGAAACGCATGGAGATCAAGGGCATCGACAGCGCCTTCGTCACGCTCCACGTCGGACTGGGCAACTTCCGCACGGTCGATGTCGAGGACCTCTCCAAACACAAGATGGACTCCGAACAGTTCTTCGTCACGGAGGAGGCCGCCGAAGCCGTCAATGCGGCCAAACGCTCGGGACACAAGGTCGTCTCGATCGGTACGACCGTCATGCGCACGCTCGAAACCGCCGTCTCGACCAACGGCATGATCAAACCCATGGAGGGCTGGACCAACAAGTTCATCTTCGCCCCCTATGACTTCACGGTCGCCGACGCCATGGTCAGCAACTTCCACCTTCCCTACTCGACCCAACTGATGATGGTAGCCGCTTTCGGAGGCTACGAAACCGTCATGAACGCCTACAAGATCGCCCGCGAAGAGGGCTACCGCTTCGGCACTTACGGCGATGCCATGCTCATACTTTAATTTTTTTTCGTATCTTTGCAGGTATAAACCCCCGGAAACATGGCCAACAAGATTCTGTACGTATGTCAGGAGATCACCCCCTATCTCCCCGAAACGGAGGGTTCCCGGCTTTGTCGCGAGCTGATTCAGGCAATGCAGGAACGCGGTAACGAAATCCGGACCTTCATGCCCCGATACGGTTGCATCAACGAACGCAGACATCAGTTGCACGAGGTCATCCGTCTCTCGGGCATGAACCTCATCATCGACGACAACGACCATCAGCTCATCATCAAGGTCGCCTCGATTCCCGCCGCCCGCGTACAGATCTACTTCATCGACAACGACGACTACTTCTCGCGAAAGGCCGTCCTTACCGATGCCGAAGGCAACTTCTTCGCCGACAACGACGAACGGGCCATCTTCTTCGCCCGCGGCGTGCTCGAAACGGTCAAGAAGCTGCGCTGGACCCCGACGGTGGTCCACTGCCACGGCTGGTTCGCCGGCATCGTCCCCGTCTATCTGAAGAAGGTCTTCGCCGACGATCCGATCTTCCGCGACGTGAAGATCGTCGTGTCACTCTACGGCGACGCCTTTCCCGGAACCCTCGACCCGCAAATCCGCGAAAAAATCGCCGGAGAAGGCGTCAAGGATAAAAATCTCGAGCTTCTCGAGCTTCCGTCATACGAAAATCTCTGTCGTTTCGTTATGCAATATGCCGACGGTGTGGTTGCGGCATCGGCCGATGCCGACCCCAAGGTACTCGAATGGGCCCGCCAAAGCGGAAAACCCCTGCTCGAATACCAAAAGCCCGACGCAGAGGACTTTTTCGATAATTACAACCGATTCTATGAAGCGATTCAATAACGCCCGCCGGCGCACGCTCCGCACCCTGCTCCTCACCCTGTCCGGAGCCTGGATGCTCGCAAGCTGCACCAAAGTGGACGATACGCTCGGCGGAAACCTCATCCCCGACAATCAACAGATGCGCGCCGGTTACGTGACCATCGACGGGTCGACGAAATCCATCGACGGACTGAACCCCAGACGATACGTCGAAACGCGTCTCTTCCAGACCGATTCGATCGTCGGGTCGAACCTTTCGTACGGCTATTTCGGCACGCAGATCAATGATTCGCTCGGCCAGCGCTCGGCCGGATTCCTCTCGCAGATGGTCAGCTACTACTCCGTGCCGCAGGACTACTTCGGCTACATGCCCATCTTCGACTCCGCACAGCTGCTGCTGAGCATCTCCAGCTTCGGATCGGATACCGTCACCGAACAGCATTTCGCCGTGTACGAAATCCTGAGCAACGACTACATCACCGAACGCGGCACGAGCGATACGACCTTCTACCTGAGTTTCACGCCCGACGCAAGCGTCTACGACAAGAGCCGCCCGCTCTTCCGCTTCACGCTCGGCGGCGAAGGGAAATACCCCTCGACGACAACCGCCGTCACGATGACCCCCACCGACGCCGGCAAGGAGTATGTCAAGCGGCTGATGCTCCAGGAGGGCAAGTACAAGGACGATTACACGATCTATACGAACGACAGCCTGCAGTACTTCATCGAGGAGTTCCCGGGGCTCTACATCACGCCGGATCCCGACTTCCCGCTTACCAAGGAGGGATCGAACGCCGGAACGATCTTCGCCACGTCGCTCGACGCCTCGGGACTGTCGATCTACGGACGCAACCGCGTCAAGGATGATCCGTCGCTCATCAAGGATACCATCGGCATGGTCTTCTACTTCTACGATTCGTACGCCTCGCACGGCAACGTCTCGGTGAACACCATCCGGCACGACTACGCGCAGATCTCGGTTCCGGAACTGACCTTCGATGCCGCAACCGATGCCCAGGAGCCCGCCGCCGGAGCCACCGATACGCGACGTCCCGTCACGCAGCTACGGGTCGAGGGAATGGGCGGAGCCGTCACCGAGATGACCTTCACGCCCGAGTTCTTCGCCTGCCTCGAGGAGGCCATCGCCGAAGAAAACGCCCGGGAAGGCAAGGACTTCCAGACCATCGCCTTCAGCCAGGCCCGCATGTCGATCTATTTCTCGGAGAGCAGCTATGACTGGAGCGAACTCGACCCCTCGGCAAACACCACTCCGTCGATCCTGAAACTCATCGACGAGATGAACGCGGCCCCGAGCCGGCTGGGCCTCTATTCGAACTACAAATCGCTGACCCCGGTTTCGGACTACGCCTACAGCTACGAGAAGAACTACAGCACGACCCTCTCTTACGGCGGATACATCAACCGCAGCCGCGGATGCTACGTGCTCAACATCACGGGTTACCTGCAGCAGCTGTGGAACAGCTACATCAAGGCCAAGCAGGCCGCCGGCGCCGTCTACCCGGCCCCGGAACTCGCGGAGACGGCGCCCGAAAGCTTCCAAGAGGAGTACGACGCCTGGAAGGAGGCCATCGACTGGTCGGCGATCAACTACCGTACCGTCTATATAGGACCGGAGGCCTACAGCCTGTTCACGAATTCGTTCGGCATCCTGCAGGGGGCATCCACCGATGAGAAAAGCCTCGAATGCCCGATCCGGTTCGACCTGGCCTACAACCTCATCAAGTAAGATCTCGAACAAACCCTTTGGCGAACCTAAGTCGAAAGCTTAGGTTTTCGCATTTTCAAGCCATCAAATACAAATGCAGGACAATTTAGTTATCGTCGAGTCCCCGGCCAAGGCCAAGACCATCGAGAAATTCCTCGGCAAGGACTTCGTCGTCAAATCGAGTTTCGGTCACATTCGCGACCTGGCGAAGAAGGATCTCGGTATCAATATCGAAGCGGGCTTCAAACCCGTCTACGAGATCCCGGCCGACAAGAAGAAGGTCGTCGACGAACTTAACAAACTCGCCAGAACCAAGACCGTCTGGCTGGCCTCCGATGAAGACCGCGAAGGAGAGGCCATCGCATGGCACCTGACCGAAGTGTTGGGTCTCCCGGTCGATCAAACCAAACGGATCGTTTTCCACGAAATCACCAAACGGGCCATCCTCGAGGCCATCGAAAAACCCCGTACGGTCAACATGAATCTGGTCAATGCCCAGCAGGCACGCCGTATTCTCGACCGTCTGGTCGGCTTCGAACTGTCGCCCGTGCTGTGGAAGAAGGTGCGGCCGTCGCTCTCGGCCGGACGCGTGCAGTCGGTGGCCGTGCGGCTGATCGTCGAGCGCGAGCGCGAGATCATCGCCTTCCATTCGACCCCCTATTTCCGCGTCGTGGCGCAGTTCCATGCCGTCGACGACCCGGACAAGACCCTCTTCAAGGCCGAACTGCCAACGCGTTTCGACACGGCCGAAGAGGCTGAAGCCTTCCTGCACTCGTGCATCGGCGCGACGTTCACCGTCGCCCGCTCGGAGGAGAAACCCGCCCAGCGTTACCCGGCCCCGCCGTTCACCACCTCGACGCTGCAACAGGAGGCTGGCCGCAAACTGGGCATGTCCGTATCGCGGACCATGGCCGTGGCCCAGCGGCTCTACGAACAGGGTCTGATCACCTACATGCGTACAGACTCGGTCAACCTCTCGCAGCAGGCGCTGGCCCAGTGCAAGGAGGAGGTCATCAAACTCTACGGCGAGAAGTACTCGCGCTGGTACAACTACAAGACCAAGACCAAAGGCGCGCAGGAGGCCCACGAGGCCATCCGCCCGTCGTACATCGACCGCCAGTCGATCGAGGGTACGGCCGAGGAGAAGCGCCTCTACGACCTGATCTGGAAGCGAACGGTCGCCTCGCAGATGGTCTGCGCCGAACTGGACCGTACGACCATCACCATCGACATGTCGGGCTCGACACACCAGTTCGTGGCCCAGGGCGAAGTGGTCCGCTTCGACGGATTCCTGCGCCTCTACTCCGAATCGACGGATGACGACCAGGCCGCGGAGAACGGCGAGGGTCGCCTGCCGAAACTCTCGACCGGCGACCGCCTTACGGCCCTTCAGATCACCGCTACGGAGCGTTTCACATCGGCTCCGGCCCGCTACAACGAAGCATCGCTTGTCAAACGGCTCGAGGAGCTCGGCATCGGACGCCCGTCGACCTACGCCCCGACGATCACCACGATCATCAACCGCGGCTACGTCGTCAAACAGAACCGCGAGGGCCAGAAACGCGAATACGTGCAGCTGACGCTCAAGGGCGAAAAGATCTCCCGCGAGAAATTGTCGGAAAACTGCGGCAAGGAGAAAAACCGCCTCTCGCCGACGGACATCGGCATGGTGGTCAACGACTACCTCGAGGAGCAGTTCGGACCGATCATCGACTACAACTTCACGGCCAACGTCGAGAAGGAGTTCGACCGCATCGCCGAGGGTGATATCACGTGGGAGAAGATGATCGGCGACTTCTACGGACCGTTCCACAAGATGGTCGACGCCGCCATCACCACCCAGACCTCGAAACCCCGCGAGGTGCGTATCCTGGGCAACGATCCCAAGACGGGCCATGTGGTCAAGGCTCGCATCGGCCGTTACGGCCCGATGGTCGAGATCGAGGGCGCCGAAGGCGAAAAGAGCCGTTTCGCCTCGCTCAAAAAGGGGCAGCTCATCGAGTCGATCACGCTCGAAGAGGCCCTGGAACTCTTCGCCCTGCCGCGCGAGGTGGGCGAACTGGACGGCGAGAAGCTGGTCGTCGGACTGGGTAAATACGGTCCCTACGTACGCTACGGCAAGTCGTTTGCCTCGCTGCCCAAGGGCGATGACCCCTACACGCTGACCCACGACCGCGCCGTGGAGATTGTCCGCGAGCATCAGGCCGCCGCCGCTGCAGCCAACACGCCGCTGCGCAGTTTCGCCGAAGATCCCGACATGCTGGTCAAAAACGGCCGCTACGGCGCCTACATCGCCTACAAGGGCAAGAACTACCGGATCCCGAAAGGCTCGAAACCCGAGGAACTGACCCTCGAAGAGTGCCTGAAAATCGTTGCCGGATCGAAGAAATAACCCAAAACCAAACGATACGATGAAAAACCTGCTTCTTACGGCTCTTGCGATCTGCCTCGCCCTGGGAGCCGCAGCCCAGACGCCCGATTCGACCGAAGGGTACCACTTCACCGACGTCAAGATCATCCGCTCGACGCCGGTCAAGAACCAGAACCGCAGCGGCACCTGCTGGTGCTACTCGACGATGACGATGCTCGAAAACGAGATCCTCCGCGCCGGAGGCCCC
Source organism: uncultured Alistipes sp. (assembly GCA_944321945.1). Classification (GTDB taxonomy): domain Bacteria; phylum Bacteroidota; class Bacteroidia; order Bacteroidales; family Rikenellaceae; genus Alistipes. Next base: position 175,139 of record CALUNE010000001.1, on the reverse strand, counting down.
GAGATGCACCTCTCGGAGATGTGGATCGTCCGCCATTCGTTCATGGACAAGGCCGTGAAGTATGTCCGCCTGCACGGAGAACTGAACTTCGCCGAGGGCGGTGCATCGCACGACGTGACCGAAGGCATCAAGGCTCACGGCATCGTACCGTTCGAGGTCTATCCGGGGCTGAACTACGGAACCGACAAGCCCGATTTCCACGAACTTTCGGCCGTCCTGAAGGCCTATCTCGACGCCGTAATCTCGGCCGCCGGCAGCAACAAAACGCTCTCTACGGCCTGGAAACGCGGCTTCAACGCCATTCTGGACGAATATTTCGGCCCGATGCCCGAGACCTTCACCTACGAGGGCAAGGAGTATACGCCGCAGTCGTTCGCCGCATCGCTGCCCATCGACATGGATGACTATGTCGACCTCTCCTCCTTCACGCACCACCCCTTCTACAAGCCCTTCATGATCGAGGTGCCCGACAACTGGATGTGGGCTTCGGTCTGGAACGTGCCCCTCGACGAGCTGATGCAGACGATCGACAATGCCCTCGAAAACGGCTATACGATTGCCTGGGGTACGGATGTCAGCGAGAAGGGCTTCAGCCGCACCAAGGGTATCGGCATCATTCCCGAAGCCGATGTCGAGAGCATGAGCGGCACCGAGGCCGAAAAGTGGGGCAAACTCACCGCCAAGGAGAAAGAGGCTGCCCTCTACAAGTTTGACAAGCCCGGCAAGGAGCGCAAAATCGACCAGGAGATGCGCCAGGTGGCCTATGACAACTACGAAACGACGGATGATCATGGCATGGTTATCGTCGGCACGGCCACCGATCAGTTCGGAACGCCCTACTTCAAGGTGCAGAACTCGTGGGATACCGTAGCCCCCTACGACGGATTCTGGTACTTCTCGCGCCCGTTCGTCGAGTACAAGACCATGTCGATCATGGTCAACCGCAACGCCGTTCCCAAGGAGATCCGAAAGAAACTCGGATGGAAATAGGCTGCCCCCAAGCCTGCAAAAACGGGAAAAGCCCGGCTCTGAATGGAGCCGGGCTTTTCCCGTTTATTGAAGTTTCGGTTTTAAGTCCTTGTAAAAAGGAGATTTACATCTCACGAAGTTTGATGCTCTCTCCCAACATAATCAGAGCGGTGCGTACCCACTCACCAATCTTTGCCTTCATAGTAAATAATTTTAATTAATTCTTAAAATATTTTATCATTTAAGACGCGGCAAAAGTAATGCACCGAAACGAATCTTCCAAATATTTTATTAAGATTTTTTACTAAATATGTAAATTTTTTGAAGAAGTGCCACCGAACCGATCTTCCAAGAGGAGAGACAAGGAGAAAAACAAAAGATTATTACATTGTATACCAGCAATATACACTGTAATTCAAAACAAGTGACGGATGAAGGTCAGAGAAGGGTAACCACCAGAAAACCGTCGCAACAGGAGGCCGAGAGGGTCAGTGGTCGGCCGTCGGCAATGCGGCCCGTCAGGGATCCGGCGGCAAGATCGACCGCCTCGATCCGCAAATCGCCACGAAAATCGACAGCCCGGCGACCGGCATATTTGTAGAGCGCCTCCTTGGCACACCAGACATAGCCCGGCCAGAGCGGATCCTCAGAGAGTGCGCACTCGGAAGGGGTCATGTATCGGTCCGCCACACGGGAAAAATTTCTTGCAGACGGTTCGATGTCGACGGCACAGCGGCTCGACGAGATGAGCACCGCCACCCGTCCGTCACAGTGCGAAACCGAGATGAAGGCTTCGCCGTCCGGGAGAATCGGAGCCCCCAGCGCATCGTAATCGATCCGCAGATCGGGCCCCAGTTCGCGGCGAAGCAGGGCCCGCCAGGTAAGATATTCGCAACGACGGCGTTCACTGCGGAAGGTTGCCGCCCGGGAACGCTCCTCGGGAGTCGTCCACGGATCGGTTGCGTCGGCCGTCATCGGCGCTTCGAGCAGCAGGCGCGGCATCATGGGAGAACGACCCGGATTTTGTCGATCCGATGTCCCTCCATCTCCTGCACCGTAAAACGGATGTCATGGGCCGTGAAGGTATCGCCCTTGCGCGGGAAGTCGCGCTTGAGTTCGAGCATCAGCCCGGCCAAAGTCTCGGCCTCACCCTTCACATCGGAGAAGGTGCCCTCGTCCAGTTCGAGGATGCGTTCGAAGTCTCCGAGATGGGTTTTGCCCTCGAAAAGGTAGGTTTTGGCGTCCAGACGCGTATAGAAGGTCTCCTCGTTATCGCTCTCGTCCGAGATCTCACCGACGATCTCCTCGATGATGTCCTCGAGCGAAACCAGCCCCAGCGTCGAACCGTATTCGTCGACCACGATCGCCATATGCACCTTGTTCGACTGGAAATCGGCCAACAGATCGTTGATCTTCTTGTGTTCGGGGACGAAGTAGGGCTTGCGCATCAGCTGCTGCCAGGCGAAATCCTTCCCGTTGTTGATACACGGCAACAGATCCTTCACATAGAGCGTGCCGCGGATATTGTCCATATCCTCCTCGTAGACCGGGATGCGGGAGAAGCCCGATTCGATGATCGTACGCTTCACGTGGTCGTAATCGTCCGTGATGTCGAGAGCCGTCATGTCGACGCGCGGCTTCATGATCTCCTGCACCTCGGTGTTGACGAAATTGACGATTCCCGACAGCATCACATGCTCCTCGGGGCTCGAACTCTGCGTCATGTCGACCGCATCGGCCAGTTCATCGAGCGAGATTTCGCTCTTGTGCGCGGCCTTTTCGCTGATGCGGCTGCTCGTACGGACCAAGGCATAGGAGAGCGGATAGAAGACCCAGCGCAACACCGACAGCGGGCGGGCCACCATCAGGGCAAAGCGCACGGGAATGGTCTGTGCAAGGACCTTGGGCAGAATTTCGCCGAAAAGCAGCAGCAGGAAGGTGACCAGCACCGTCTTGAAGAGGAACTCGAAACGCAGAAACGTAAAGAGCGAATCGATGATTCCGGAGGTAAGAATGACGATGCAGATGTTCACCAGGTTGTTGACCACCAGGATCGTGGCCAGCAGCAGATCGACATTCGTCAGCAGGCGCAGAACGGCCGCGGCGCGACCGCTGCGACTCTCCTGCAGCCGTCTGATGTCATTGTGCGAGAGTGAAAAAAACGAGGTTTCGGCCCCGGACACCAGCGCCGAAATACTCAACAGGAAGACGGTCACCACGCACAGAATGGCGACGTGAGGCGTAAACCCGTGGAACTCAATCCATGAACAAGCGGTTTCTTCCAACTTCAACGGTATTGGTTAATCGAACAGCGAACCGCCCTTGGGCGTCTCCTGCGGGGGTGTTTTCTCGGACTTTTCGTCCTTGAGGACCTCCTTGCGGCCGCCGGGCATCTGCACGATGAATTTCGAATTACGGGTCTGGTAGGCGGGTTTGGCCAACAGAGCCTCGATATTGTCGTAACGGGCAGGCTTCGTGCCCAGCATCACCTGTTCGGGACGCGAGACCGGTTTCGGGGCTACCGGCTTGATGGGTTCCAACACCGGCGGAACGGGGGCCTGTTCGGGGCTCGGGACATTGTCGGAGAGCCGCGATGTCGAGAGGAGAGGCTTGATGGTCTGCGCCTGCAAATCCGAGCCTTCGAATCCCGTGGCGACCACCACCAGTTCGATGGCATTGCCCAATTTGGGTTTTTCACTCGTACCCCAGATGATGTTGGCATTATGAATGACACCACGTTCGTCCTCGACGCTGGCATGCGACTGGATGCACTGCAGAATCTGCACCACCTCGTCATACCGCAGGGCATCGGCATTCGAGACCGAGATGTTCAGCAGGATGTTCTTGGCTCCGGTGATAAGGTTGTGGTCGAGCAGCGGCGAGTGCAGCGAAGCTTCGGCCACGGCTTCGGCGCGATTGTCGCCTTCAGCCGTAGCCACGGCCATGTGGGCGCGTCCGCTGTTGCGCATGACCTTCGAGACATCCGAGAAGTCGACATTCACCAGGTTGCTCTCGACCGTAATGATCTCGGCAATACCCTTTGCCGCCGAGGCCAGAATATCATCGGCCTTACCGAAGGCCTGGCCGAGGGAGAGCCGGCCGTAAATTTCGAGGATGTTTTCGTTGTTGATGATCAGCAGCGAATCGACATACTTGCGCAGCTCCTCGATTCCCTTCTGAGCCTGTTCGAAGCGGCCGGGGCCCTCGAGCAGCAGCGGCGAGGTGACGATGGCCACGGTCAGCAGGTTCATTTCGCGGGCCAGTTTGGCGATCACGGGCGAAGCACCCGTACCGGTGCCACCCCCCATTCCGGCCGTAATGAAGAGCATCTTCGTACCGTTCTCCTCGAGAGCCTGCCGGATCTCCTCGAGGGTCTCGACGGCCTTCTGCCGTCCGACCTCGGCGTCGTTCCCGGCCCCGAGGCCGTCGTCGCCGAGACAGATTTTGCGTTCGACAGGGCTTTTGTCGAGAGCCTGCTGGTCGGTATTGCAGACCATGAATCTCACGCCCCGGATTCCGAGGTTCCACATGTGATTCACGGCATTGCCTCCCGCACCACCTACTCCGACCACCGTAATGATCGAGTTATCACTACGCTGTGCCTTAAGTTCCGACATCAAATCGTCTGCCATATCTGAATTTTCGTTTTTGTCTGACTAATCAATTCCGGGCCGGGGATCCAAGCCGGAGCGAATCCGGCCATCCGGCCCATTCTGTGTTCATGGCGGTCAAGATCCTTGATCCACCGGGATCCGTTGCGGCCGCTGCCCTGTCCTGCGGTCCCGCTGTCCCGCCGTCCTGCCATCCCGCTGTCCTGTCGTCCCGCTGTCCTGACGTCCCGCTGTCCTGACGTCCTGCCATCTCGCGGTCCCGCTCCGGCACCCGAGGCATTCCCCGAGACGGCACCGACTGCCTGCGATCAGATCTCTTCGTCCTCGGCGGCCGAGAATTTCTTGTTGATCGTCTCCAGCGTCTTGTGGAGGAACGAACTCAGATCGCGGCGGCGACGCGGTTCGGCCGGCTGTTGTACCGGCTGCTCGTCGTGCTCCGGAGCGTCGTTTTCGAGTTCGGATTCCGGCTGCGGCTGCAGGGGTGTTGCGGTCGAGGGGGTCGGTTGCGGCTGCTGACGCGGCGGAACGTGCCGGAAACTCTCCGGAGCCGGCGGAGTCGGCGTATAAGGCCGGCGCAGACCCGGAGCGGGCGTCGGAGCAGCCGCCGAGTTACCGGACGTACCCGTGGAAGCTGTCGGCGCAGCGGCGGGTTGCGGTGCCGCCGGACGCTCGATGACGGTACAACCGCCGAGTTCCGCTCCGTGAAGCAGGATGCCGACCGCCGTCGAAAGGGCCGGATCGGCGACCTTGGCCTTCGAGGCATCGGTAATCCCCATTTCGGGAAGAGCGACACGCACGTCCATGCCCGTCACGCGACGGAAGAGTTCGTCGAGATGCTTGAGTTTGGCGCAGCCGCCGGTCAGCACAATACCGTAGGCGAGCTTCTCGGCGAAACCCGAATCCTTGATCTCCTGCTGTACGAACTCCACGATATCCGTAGCGCGGGCTTCGATCACCGTTGCGAGGTTGCGCAACAGAATATCCTTGGCCTCGCGGGGGGTGCGGCCGTTGACGCGGACGAGTTTGTCTTCGGGAGCGAGTTCGGCCACGGCCGATCCGTATTTCAGCTTGAGGCTCTCGACGAGTTTTTCGGGGACGCTCATGGTTCGGATGTCGCGATTGATGGCCGAAGCGCCCATCGGAATCGACGCGATGTAGCGGATCACGTTGCGGTAGTAGACCGTCACGTCGGTCACGCCGGCACCGATGTCGACCACGGCGATACCCTCCTCCTTTTCGTCGGGCAGAAGAACCGCTTCGGGTGTGGCCATGGCGTCCGAAACCACCCCCACGAGCCGGATGCCGAGGCGTTTGAGCGCCATGTCGAGGCGCTGCATCGGGGTTTTCTGGCAGAGGATGAAGTTGAACGTCGAGGAGAGTTTCTTGCCGAACGATCCGACGGGATTGCGCACCTCCTGGTCGTCGTCGACGACATAGTTCTGCGGGACGCGCTCCATGATGGTCTCGTCGTCGGGGGCCTGGACGTTGCGCATGCGGTCGAAGAGCGCATCGACATCCTTCTGGTTGACGCCGTTCTGGGGATCGTAGACGAAGACATGATCCGTATGGCGGGCACAGCGCACGAACTCGCCCGAAATGCCGGCATAGGCCTCCGTGATACGGATGTTGAGCTTCTCCTCGGTTTCGGAAACGGCCTGACGGATGGCGTTGCTCACCTGCTCGATGTTCTCGATCCGCCCGGCGCGAACGCCCTCGACGGGTTTCGAGACGACGCTCACGATCTCCATCAGTCCCTCGGGGTTCCGTTCTCCGACGGCCACCACAACCGACGAACAGCCCAGATCAACCGCTACGGTATAATTCTTTCTTTCCACGGTATATTCTTTTACTTCTTGCAGACTACCTGATTGTCGTATCTGATGTCGATCGTCCGGTACGTACCCCAGCCCAGAGCCGGAAGTCCGTTGCGATAGAAGCGCATGAGTTTGTCGAACTTGCGATCCACCTCCTCCAGGCGGCCGAAGAGGATCGTGTAACGGCCGCTGCGCGGTGTCAGCTCGACTTCCAATGCTCCGCTGGGGGTCGCATGAGCGGCTATCTGCACCACCTCCGACCTCCAGAAATCATCATTTTCGACAGTCTCCACAAAGGTAAGGAGTTTCATGAAATCTTCGTAGCTTTTCACCAACTTTTTTTGCTTGCGGCGCTCATCATCCTGCCGGGCCTCGATGCGTTCGATTTCGGCGCGGATCACCCGCGTGCGATAGCGCCACGTACGACGCGCCCGAGCCTTTTCGTCGAGCAGCGCATCGACCCGTTTGTCGAACTCGGCGGCACTCTCGCCCTTCCACCAGCGACGCTTCAGCCGTTTGCGCCGAGTCCTCTGATATTCGGCCTCGTAAGCCTGTTCGCGGCGGTAGACCGGATATTTCGACCGTTCGAGTTCATCGATCTGTTCGTCGATTTGCCGCAGACGATGCTCGAGGTAGTCGCGGGCATTGCCCACGTAGTCGGCCGGGAACGGCGGACGGTAGGAGCCCGTCACCACCGGCACATAAAGCGACGAAGCCCGCGGTGCCGCAAAGACATACCCCTCGTCGGTCACATAGGCGTTCATTCCGTCGGTCAACAGACGCAGCAGCGGTTCGCGCGGCGAAATGCGCACGTGCAGCACTCCCGGATCGGTGACATAGGCCGCCACCCGGTCCACGAAGCCGTTGCGGGCGATGAGTCGTTCGATGGCCTGCAGATCGATTGCATCAACAGCCGTGCCGACCGTGCCGATTCCGCCCTGCGAAATCCATTTCCGGACCTGGGCCCCCGTCACCAGATAGCCGCGCGAGGTGCTGTCGACCACCTCGACCTTCAGGCTTCGGATCTTTTTTGCGGTGCGTTCGCGACGGGACGAAGCCCCCGCCCACACCATGTAGACAAGGACCGCGGCCCACAACGCGCCGAACAGAACGGGGCGCAGGTATGTCAGCGTCGGTTTCAAGGCTTCGTACAGATCAGCTTTTCCGTCTCAACACGTCGGCCAGCGCCTCGCAGCAGGCGTCGATATTGCCCGCGCCGAAGCTGATGACCACATCGGTATCCATGGCGGCGACCGTCTCGGCCAGGTGTTCGCGGTCGACGATGCGGCAGGGGACCGTCACCCGGTCGGCGATGATCTCCGACGTAATCCCCTCGATAGGCTCCTCGCGGGCCGGATAGATCGGCAGCAGCACCACCTCGTCGGCATGCGACAGCGCCTCGGCAAATTCCGGATAGAGATCCCGCGTGCGGGTGTAGAGGTGGGGCTGGAACAGCGCCGTGATGCGCCGTCCGGGGAACATCTTCCGCACCGAAGTCAGCGTGGCGGCCAGTTCGCGCGGATGGTGGGCATAGTCGTCCATGTAGACCTGCTTCGGGGTGTTGACATAGAACTCGAAGCGGCGCTTCACGCCCGAGAACGAGGCCAGCGCCTCGCGCACCCGGTCGGCATCGAGCTCCTGCCCCACGAAGTGCGCCGCGCACCACACGGCCGCCACGGCCCCCACCGAATTCTCGATGTTGACCCACCCCGGAACGCCGAGCGTACACCCCTCGATCGCGCCCGACGGCGTGACGATATCGTAGCGGTAGTGGCCGCCGCCGATCAGTTCGACGTTGCGTGCATAGAAGTCACACGGGGTATCGTAGGCATAACGATAGACCGTAATCTCCGCGTTGTCGATCACCAGGTCGAGCCCCTGCTTGATGATGAGGTAGCCGTCGGGACGGATCTGGCGGATGAACTGCGCGAAGGCCTCCTTCACGGCTTCGTGCGTACCGTAGATGTCGAGGTGGTCGGCATCGGCCGAGGTCACCACCGCCACGTCGGGGTACAGCCGCAGGAACGAGCGGTCGAATTCGTCGGCCTCGACGGCCAGCCGTTTGCCGTCGCCGAGCACCAGATTGCCGTCGAAGTTCTTCGAGATGCCCCCCAGGAAGGCCGATCCGCCGCCCGTCAGCGCCCGGTTCAGCCACGCGATAAGGGTCGAGGTGGTCGTCTTGCCGTGCGTGCCGGCCACCGCCATCACGTATTTGCCTTCGGACAGATGGCCCAGCATCTGCGACCGTTTTTCGATGCGGAATCCGTGATCGCGGAAGTAGGTGTATTCGCCGTGGTCGTGCGGCACGGCCGGCGTGTAGACCACGATCGTGCGGGCCGGATCGAGGAATTCGGCCGGAATCAGCCGCACGTCATCCTCGTAATGGATGTCGGCGCCTTCGGCCGCCAACTGGTCGGTCAGATGGGTCCGTGTACGGTCGTAGCCGGCCACACGACACCCCTCATGCAGGAAATAACGGGCCAGGGCACTCATGCCGATGCCCCCGATTCCGAGAAAATAGATGCTCTTCCGTTCCATCACTTCATCACTTTAAGAATTTCATCGACAATATCTTCCGCCGCACGGGGCCGGGCCAGCAGCTCCAGATTGCGGCTCATCGCCGCCAGGCGCTCCCGCTGTCCCAGCAGTTCGATGGCCAGCGGCATGGCCTTCGTGCGGCACTCCGCGTCGGGCACCACCACGGCCGCCCCCTTTGCTTCGAGCGCCCGGGCATTCTTCGTCTGATGGTCCTCGGCCACGTTGGGCGACGGCACGAACAGCACCGGACGGGCCACCAGACACAACTCCGAGACCGTCCCGGCACCGCTGCGCGAGACCACCAGATCGGCCGCCGCATAGGCATAGTCCATGCGGTCGATGAAGGCGCCCTGCCAGACATGTTCGGCGGGGTGGGCCGCCAGAAAGGCCTGCATCTCAAGCTCGTAGTACTTGCCCGTCTGCCAGATCACCTGCACCGGCGCCTTACCCCCCGTATCGAGGATCCACTGCTTCATCATCTCGTTCAGCGACCGCGTCCCGAGCGAACCGCCTACGACCAGGATGGTCGGCAGATCGGCCGTCAGGCCATAGTATTTCAGCGCTTCGCCACGATCGGCCCCCTGCTTCGAGAAGCGTCCCCGCAGCGGATTGCCCGTCAGCACGATACGGTCGGCCGGGAAGAAGCGTTCCATCCCCTCGTAGGCCGTGCAGATGCGTCGGGCACCCCGGGCCAGGATCTTGTTCGTCACACCGGCATAGGAGTTCTGCTCCTGGATGACGGTCGGTACACCCATGCGCTGGGCCGCCCACAGCACCGGAGCGCTCGCATAGCCGCCGAATCCCACCACTGCATCGGCCCCGAAATTGCGGATCACACGCCGCGCCATGCGGATGCTGTGCAGCACCTTGAATGGCACCAACAGGTTGTGCCAGTCCAGGCGGCGCTGCAGTCCGGCGATCGGCAGTCCGACAATCCGGTAACCCAGCGCCGGAACCTTCTCCATCTCCATCTTGCCCTCGGCGCCGACGAAGAGCAGTTCGACCTCGTCGCCCAGGCGGCGTTTCAACGCCTCGGCGACCGCAACGGCCGGGTAGATATGGCCGCCCGTTCCGCCGCCCGAAAGAATAATCCGTTTCATATCGTTTTGGTTTTTCCTCCTCTTTTCTTCATCCTTTTTTCACTATTTTCAGCGGCCAACGGCCTTTTCAGCCCCCGAACTTGTCAGCGTCCCCACGAACCGCGGTCCAACGAACGGTAGCCGATCGCCTCGGCCACATCCGCCGCCTCGATCGCCTCGCGGCCGGCCAGATCGGCAATCGTGCGGGCCACCTTCAGGATGCGGTCGTAGGCCCGGGCCGACAACGACAACTGCTCCATGGCCCGCTCGAGCAGGGCCGCCGAGGCGGCATCCAGCCGACAGTATTCGCGCAGCATCCGCGAACTCATCATCGAGTTGGTATGCACGCCCTCGATACCGCGGAAGCGATCGGCCTGAAGCTCCCGGGCCCGGATCACCCGCTGACGGATCACGGCACTCGGCTCACCCGGAGCGGCCGTCGTCAGTTCGGCGGGCGACACGGGCGTCACCTCGACCTGCAGGTCGATGCGGTCCAGCAGCGGGCCCGAAATGCGTCCCATATAGCGATGCACGGCCCCCGGCGAGCAGGTACAGGGTTTCGTCGGATGGTTGTAGTAGCCGCACGGACAGGGGTTCATCGCCGCAACGAGCGTAAAGTTGGCCGGGTATTCGACGCTGTATTTCGCGCGCGAAACCACGATGCGCTTCTCCTCGAGCGGCTGACGCAGCACCTCGAGGACACTCCGTCCGAATTCGGGCAGCTCGTCGAGGAACAGCACGCCGTTGTGGGCCAGCGAAACCTCGCCCGGACGCGGCGACTGTCCGCCGCCGATCAGCGCCACCTGCGAGGTGAGGTGATGCGGAGCCCGGAAGGGGCGCAGCGTCATCAACCCGCCGTCAAATCCGCTCTTGCCGGCCACCGAATGGATCTTCGTCGTCTCGAGCGCCTCCTCGCGCGTCAGCGGCGGAAGGATGGTCGGCAGACGCCGGGCCAGCATCGTCTTGCCCGACCCCGGAGCGCCGATCATCAGCACGTTGTGGCCGCCCGCCGCAGCGATCTCCAGCGCCCGTTTGACATGGCCCTGCCCCTTGACGTCGGCAAAATCTTCGGCATAGCGCATCCGCGAGGCATCGAACGGATCGTCGGCCGGCGGAAGCGTCGGCGCCAGCTCCCGTTCGCCGTTCAGGCAGGCGATCACCTCGCCGAGCGAGGCGGCGCCCAGCACCTCGACTCCCTCGACCACCGCCGCTTCGCGCGCATTTTCCGCCGGAAGAATCAGCCGCCGAAGCCCCTCGCGACGGGCCGCAACGGCCAGCGGCAGCACCCCGCGCACGGGTTTGAGCGAACCGTCGAGCGACAACTCGCCGACGAACATCGTATCGGCAATCGCCCCGGCGCCGATGCGCTCCATGGCGGCCAGAATCCCCACGGCGATCGGCAGATCGAATCCCGAACCCTCCTTGCGCAGGTCGGCCGGCGCCAGACTCACGACCACCTTGCGGCCCGACATCCGCTCGCCCGAGTTCTCAAACGCCGCGCGGATGCGCTGTTCGCTCTCCTTGACGGCGTTGTCGGGCAGCCCCACCAGGTACAGTCCCAGACCGCCGCCCGTGATGTTGACCTCGACGGTCACCTTCACGGCGTCGATCCCCAGCAGGGCTCCGGCGTATGTGCGTACGAACATGATCGGATGAGGTTTAATGGTTTCCCGGCTGCTTTTGCGGAGGCGTCAGAACGGAGCCTCGTCGCCGATGTGGGTCGAACGGCCAAGGTCGAATTCGCCGCCTCCGGCCGCACTGTTCAGACCGCCCCCGAGCGGAGCCCCTCCGCCCGGAAGGTTGTTCGAACCGCTCGCATAGTCGTCGTAGGCCTGCTGGCTGTCGGCCGCATCGGACGGCGGCAGCATCGAGTCGTCGAGGTCGGCGAAGCGCGCCTGCTCCTTGAGGAAGCGCAGCGGCACGTCGCACACCGCACCGTTACGGTGCTTGGCCAGGATGATCTCGGCCATACCCGCCGTGGGCATGCCGTTTTCGTCCTGGTTGATGCCGTAATACTCCGGACGGTGGATGAAGGCCACGATGTCGGCATCCTGCTCGATGGCGCCCGATTCGCGGAGGTCCGACAGCTGCGGACGCTTCGAGCCGCCGCGCATCTCCGTCGCACGGCTCAGCTGCGACAGCGCAATCACCGGCACGTTCAACTCCTTGGCGATGGCCTTGAGCGTTCGCGAGATGAAGGCCACCTCCTGTTCACGGTTGCCCTTCGTATCCTGGTTGCCGGTCATCAGCTGCAGGTAGTCGATGATGATGATCTTGATGTCGTGGTGGATCTTCAGCCGGCGGGCCTTCGAGCGGAACTCGAAGACCGACAGCGCCGGCGTATCGTCGATGTAGAGCGGAGCCGAGGCGAGCGGCTTGGTGGCCGAATCGAGATGGCGCCACTGCTCGGGGGTCAGACGCCCCGACTTGACGTCGTTGCCCGGAAGGCCCGTTTCGGCGATGATCAGTCGCATCATCAGCTGTACGGCCGACATTTCGAGCGAGAAGAAGGCCACACCCTGTTCGTGATCGACGGCCATGTTGCGGGCCATCGACAGCACGAAGGCCGTCTTGCCCATCGACGGACGCGCCGCCACGATGATCAGGTCCGACAGCTGCCAGCCGAGCGTCACGCGGTCCAGCGCCGCGAATCCCGACGGCACGCCGCTGTACGAGCTGGTATTTTTCGAGGCCTCCTCGATCTGTTCGAGGGCCCGGGCCAGAATCTCCTTCGACGACTGCACGGAGCGTTTCACGTGGCCCTCGGCCACCTTGAAGATCTCGCCTTCGGCGAAACCGATCAGCTCCGTAACGTCGGTCGACTCGTCGTACGAACGCCGCTGGATCTCCGTAGCCGAGCGGATCAGCTCGCGCTGGACATACTTCTGGGCGATGATCTTGGCGTGGAACTCGACGTTGGCCGCCGAGTCCACCTTCTGGGTCAGCTGGGCCAGATAGGCCGCGCCGCCCACCTTCTTCAGCTCGTGCTTGGCCTTGAGCCGTTCGGTGACGGTGTAGAGGTCGATGGGTTTGAGCTCCATCGACAGCTCTTCGATGGCCTTGTAGATCAGCCGATGCTCCTCGGTGTAGAAGGCCTCCGGGGTGACGAACTCCTGCACGGCGATGATGCTGTCCTTCTCGAGCATCAGCGCGCCGAGGACCGCCTCCTCCAGTTCGACGGCCTGCGGCGGCACGTTGCCGGCATTTTCGGTCAGGGCGTCATAGGCTTCGCGGTTGCGCGCATAGGCGCCGCCGCGCGGGTTCGTATTGTTGTATTCCTTTGCCATGAAATTCGTCTTGTTCGGACCTCAAAAGTACGGATTCGATGCGACATATCAAAACCTCCCGCGCATAGTTTTTTCAGATTCCCGCCGCGGGGGAGAAAACGCTCCGCCGGTTTACTCCCGAACGCCCAGTTCGCGCTGCGAGACGGCCAGTGCCGCCAGGCTGATCCGGCAGTCGGGCACCGCCCGCAGGATCTCGGCGGCACACGACAAGAGGGTCGAACCGGTCGTCATCACGTCGTCGACCAGCAGCAGATGACGTCCCGCCAGCCGTTCGGCATGCCGCACGGCGAAGGCACCCTCGACATTCCCGGCCCGTTCGCGGCGCGACTTCAGCGCCTGGCTCTGCGTGTTGCGCCGCCGGTAGACGCTCCGCCGCTCGACCCCGACACCCAACTGACGGGCAATCCCCTCGGCGATGTATTCCGACTGATTGTAGCCGCGCCGACACCGTTTGAAGGGGTGCAGCGGCAGCGGAACGACACAATCCACCTCGTTGTAGAGACCGCTTTCGCGCAGGTAGCGGCCGTACCATTCGCCCATTTCGCGGGCCGTGCGCCACGCACCGCGGTACTTGAACGAGTGGATCATCTGCCGCCAGCCGCTGTGGTGGACGAAAAAGAGGAATCCCGAGGCCTGCACCACGGGGACCTGACCCCAGCATCGGCGCACCACCGGATTGTCCGCCTCGCGCCAGTAGCCCGTCAGCGGGGCCGTGGCGCGGCACAGCGTACAGAGCGTGTGCTCGCCGCGCTCCAGAGGTTCGCCGCAGACCGCGCACCGCGCCGGAAAGAAGAGCGACGCCACGTCGCCCAACAATTCACTGAGGATCGACATCCACCACGACGGTTATGGCCCTGAAGGCCGGATTTTCGGAGAAACGTTTCAACTCGGCGCTCAGCAGTTCGCGGGCCCGCGCCGACGAGGCTCCGCTTTCGATCTTGAGCAGCAGTCCGACGAGGTATTCGCCCCGGATGCGGTCGACGGGCGGCGTCATCGGCCCCAGCACGCGCCGTCCGAAACGCTCGCGCAACCTTGCGGCCAGCTCCGTGATGCCGTTGCGCAGCGTTGCCGGATCGCGGTGACGCAGCGTGATCGACGTCAGCCGCGCATAGGGCGGGTAGAAGAACATCTGCCTTTCGGCCAGCTGCATGCGCACCATGGCGTCGTAGTCGCCCGTGGCCACCTGCCGGATCACCGGATTGGTCGGATCGCCCGTCTGGATGACCACCTCGCCGCCGTCGTTGCGCCGCCCGGCACGCCCCGAGACCTGCATCATCAGCTGAAAGGCCCGCTCGGCAGCCCGGAAGTCGGGATTGTTCAGCAGGTTGTCCGCATTGAGAATCCCCACGAGCGAGACGCCCGCAAAGTCAAACCCCTTGGTAATCATCTGCGTGCCGACCAAGATATCGGTCCGCCCCGCCTCGAAATCGGCAATGATCGCATTGAAGGCACGTTCGGAGGTGACGCTGTCGCGGTCCAGCCGGGCCACACGCGCCTCGGGGAAGATCCGGGCGATCTCCTCCTCGATCTTCTCCGTGCCGAACCCCACCGGAACGACATCCGTCACGCGGCACGAGGGGCATTTGGCCGGGACCTCCTCCGTATGGCCGCAATAGTGGCAGACGAGTTTCCGGCCGTTCTTGTGGTAGGTGAGCGTCACGTTGCAGTTCGGGCAGCGGGCCGTCCAGCCGCACTCCGTACACTCGACATAGGGCGAAAAGCCCCGCCGGTTCTGGAACAGCATCACCTGTTCGCCGCGGCCGAGCGCCGCCTCGATCTTGTCGAGCAGCAACTTGTTGAAGTGGGCGTGGCGCTCGCCCCGACGGGCCGCACGCAGCGTATCCGAGATGTAGACCACCGGCGGCCGCGCCGCGCCGTAGCGTTCGTTCAGCACCGCACGCCCGTATTTGCCCGAGGCGGCGTTCGACCACGTCTCGAGCGAAGGCGTGGCGCTCCCGAGCAGCGTGTGCCCTGCGGTCAGACGCGCCATCACCACGGCGCAGTCCCGCGCATTGTAACGCGGCGCCGGATCGACCTGCTTGTAACTCGTATCGTGCTCCTCGTCGACCACGATCAGCTGCAGATGCTTCAGAGGCAGGAAGATCGACGACCGCACCCCGACGACGAACTCGCCTCCCTGCGAACGGCTCAACCGCAGATAGGTCTCCGTGCGGCGGCGGTTCGTGAGTTTCGAGTGGTAGGCCGTGACACGGCTGCCGAAGATGCGCTCCATGCGTTCGATCAGCTGGGCCGTCAGCGCAATCTCCGGGACCAGCAGCAGCACGTCGCCGCCCCGCGCCAGCACCTCGGCAATCAGATGAATGTAGATTTCCGTCTTTCCGGAACCCGTGATGCCCTGCAACAGGGCCGTGCCCTTCCCCGCGGCGAACTGACTGCGCAGGGCATCGAGTGCCGCCTGCTGGTGAGGGCTCAACTCCGGCAGGCGGAAGACCGCACCGCCGTATTCGAGCGTACGTTCGTGTTCCGAGCGCCGGATGAGCCCCTTGCGCTCCAGGGTGAGCAGCACGCCCGAATCGGCCTGCAACAGCCGCCGGGCCACCTCACCCGTCGCAATGCGCGTTCCGTCGCCCGCCGCGGCGATCTCCAGCAGCGCCGCATACTGCTTCGGGGCACGGCGTTCGAGGCGTTCGCACACGTCGTGGAACGCCGCTTCGTCGTGCAGCTCCGGAGCCAGCGCCACGTAGCTCTCCATCCGCGGGCGGAACTCCTCCTCCGTGAACTCCTCCTCCGTGTCGCCCGAGGGCTTCATCAGCGAGGGCAGCGCCACGCGCATCACCTCGCCCACACTGCACAGATAGTACGACGCCATCCACTCCCACAGCCGACGCTGAGCCTCCGACAGCAGCGGTTCGTCGTAGAGAACGCGTTCGACGGATTTCACGCGCGGAAAATCGGGCCGCTGCCCGTGCAGCCGCCAGACGATTCCCGTATAATATTTGTTGAGGCGTCCGAACCGCACCGCCACGGCCTGTCCCTCGCACACGTTCAGCCCCTCGGGGACCGCGAACGTATAGGCCGGCTGGGCCAGCGGAAGAACAATATCGGCATAGCGCGGCATCAGACCTTGTTGATGGCCTGGAATCCCTTGCCGTAGACGCCCATGACCGACCCGACGGTCATGAAGGCATCCGGATCGATCGTCTTCACGAACTTGAGGATCATGGCCGTTTCACTCTTGCGGCAGACCACCATGACGATCTTCGAATGCTCCTTCGAATACCAGCCCTGCGATTCGATGAGCGTCACGCCGCGATGGATGTTCTGCGCAATGGCATCGGCCATCTTCTCGTAGTCGTGCGTGACGATGAGCACCTGGCTCGACTGCTGGCTGCCGGCCATGATCATGTCGACCGTATAGCCGACGACGGCCGTCATCACGTAACCGTAGATCACCGTGCTGATGCCCTTGTCGACCAGCAGCGACGAGGCGATAATGACGAAATCCGAATAGATCAGGATTTTGCCGTAGCTGATCGTCCGGTACTTGTTGATGATCATTGCCACGATATCCGTACCGCCCGTCGAGCCTCCCTGCGAGAAGCAGAGCGCGATACCCGCACCGGCCAGAATACCGCCCATGACGATGGCCAGCAGATTGTCGATACCCAGGAAGTTGCCCTCGGGAAGGACATCCTGCCAGAAGTTCATGCCCACGGAGATGACCAGCACGCAGTAGATCGTCTTGATTCCGAAGTTCCATCCGACGATGAATCCGGCGATGATCAGCAGCACGGCATTGATCAGGAAGACCATCGTACCGATCTGGATCTGTATGCCGATATTCTCGAGCGCCGTACACAACACGAGCGAGAGACCCGCGGCACCGCCGCCGACACCGTTGGCCGGAAGGATACAGCCGATCCAGCCGAATGAATACAGCATCATGCCGAAAAACATCAGGAAATACTCCTTGATGGTTTTCCACACAAAATCCAAAGTAATTTTAGGTTTCATGGACGATCGATTATTCCGCAACACAACGCCCTGACAGCCGTTTTGCCGTTTGGCGATCCGGCCTCGGGGCATTTTACCGGAGATTGTTTTCTTTATTTTCCACAAAGGTAGTAAAAATTTCGCCTTGCCAAGCATCCCGCTCCTCCAATCTTTTTTCGAGCATCGACAGGAGTTGTTCGTTGCGCACCAGGCCCCAGTTTCGGCCGTAATGGTAGCGCGGCGGGGCCTCCGAGGCAAAGCGTTCGACCACCAGATCGGGCCGCAGCCGGCGGAGAATCTCGATGAACAGGTCGAGATAGGCGTCAAGCGTCCAGAAGCGGAACCGTTCGGGGTGGGCATCGTACTCGGCGGCCATGGCCGTCGAGCGGAAGACCTGCAGCTGGTGGAACTTCACCGTCGTCAGGGGCAGGGCATTGATCCGCGCGGTCTGCTCGACGAGCATCCGGTCGCTCTCGCCCGGGAGGCCCAGGATGAAGTGCCCGCCGACGGACAATCCCCGCTCGGCGGTCATCCGCACGGCCCGCTCGGCCGCGGCGAAGTCGTGACCCCGGTTCACGGTCCTCAGCGTCGCATCGAAGGTCGATTCGATGCCGTACTCGACGGCCACATAGCGGTCGCGGGCCACCTCGGCCAGGTAGTCGAGCTTCCGCTCGTCGACGCAGTCGGGGCGCGTGCCGATGACGATCCCCACGACCTCCGGATGGCGCAGCGCCTCGCCGTAGAGCTCCTTCAGACGCTCGAGCGGCGCATAGGTGTTCGAATAGGACTGGAAGTAGACCAGGTATTGCCGGGCCGTGCGGTAACGGTTGCGGTGGAACTCGATCCCCTCGTCGATCTGCCGGGTGATGCTTTTGGCCGACGAGCAGTACGACGGCGTGAAGGCGCCGTTGATGCAGAACGTGCAGCCGCCCCGGCCGACCGTTCCGTCGCGGTTCGGGCAGGTAAAGCCCGCATCGACCGAGAGCTTCTGCACCCGGCCGCCGAACCGCCGGCGGAAATACCCCGCATAGGAGTTGAACCGCCGACTGTCACCCCACGGATAGATCATCGCACCACGTATCGCAGAACCAACTCCGCACCGTTACAGTCCCCAGTCCGAGGGGTTGCAGTCACTCTTCGGGGCATTGGGGACGTTGGCGAAGAAGGTGAAGCCGGTCAACTTTTCGATCTCCTCCACGCTCATCACATCCTTGGCCTGCGGAGTATGACTCTTCTCGATGTTGTGACGCAGGACGAACGCCGCACACTTCAGCTCGCTGGCCGGAAGATCGTAGACCGACTTGCCCGTATTCCCCTTTTTGCTCCGCAGGATCAGATAGTAGAACATCGAGGGACGCGTCACGTCGTTGCGGCCGCCGAACGAGATGGTCGCCGGCGAACAGCTCTTGCCATAGGCATCGGTGAAGGGCTCGAAGTAGGTTCCGATCACCACGTAGGTCGTATCGGCGCAGACCTGCCCGTCGACAAAGCTTTCGAGGGTATTCCAGGCAGCACCTCCGGTATTGAAGTTGTCGGAGTACTGCGGGGCGATGTTCGTGTAGTAGAAGACCTGCTGATTGACGGCCCGGGTCACCAGTCGCTCAGCCGATCCGAGCATGTGGCCCTTGTTGCAGCCGCCGCCCGTATTCTTGCTGTTGTACTGGATGTCGGAGCGGATATCCGGATCCTTGCCGTAAGCATCCGTACGGTTCGTGCCTTTCACCTCGTAGCAGGCATGCCGCGGCGCGGCCACCCATACCGGACAGTGGTGTTCGGCGCTGTAGCAGACCGTATAGTTGCGGGCCAGATGGCCGCCGGCCCGGAAATCGGGACAGATATGGTAGGCGTAATAGAGATCGGGATCGCCCTTCTCGACCGGCAGCTCCGCCCAGCCCGCATATTTCGTCTGCCCCGAGGGGGTGTCGCCGCCTCCGGAGGCCAGGGTCGTGAAGCGGGCCGACGGGCTCGTGTAGGTGTTACCCTCCCACTCGGCGCAGAGGCGGAATTCATACTCGGTCGAGGACGACAGTCCGGTCAGCACCACGCTCTTGACACCCGTACCCGATTCGACCGGCTTGCTCTCGTAGCCGGAGGCCGAAGCGGCGCGGTATTCGAAACGGAGCGTATAGTCCGACGGCAGCTCGCCGAAGGTGAATCCGCAGCTCAGCGTCGCGCCCGAAGCCGAGATGTCCGAGGCCGAGGGGGTTCCGAAGGCCGGACGGTCGGGATCGGGATCCGGAAGCGCCGTAGCCTGCCCCGTACGGAACGAAGTCGCCGTACTCTGCATGCGGCTCGAGCCGAAATCCGCATAGGCATAGACCACATAGAGCGTCTCGGGCTGCAGGCCGTCGAGCGTTGCCGTCAGCAGGTTGCCCGTGACCGAGACGTTCGAGGCATGCTCGTAGGCGCCCACTCCTGCCGCAGTCACCTCGGCATAGGCAAAGCCCGCATTCGAGCCGGTCAGAATGCCTTCACCGAACTTCGTTTCACAACGTGCCGTCACCACCGTACCGTCCACCGTACACTCCGGCACAGCAAACCATTCGCTGCCGCCCGTCTCCGTCTTGTCGGAATCGCAGGCGACCAACAGGGCGGCCAGGCCGCCAACCAAAAGGGTAAAAATTCGTTTCATATATCCGTTAAAGTCTTGTTCTCCAGAGAAAGACGATTCCGCCCGGGGAGGTCGTCAGTCGCCGCATCACCGGAACTTCCATTCCGAGGCCTCGAAGCGATCCTTCGGAGCCTCGGGCACATTCACGAAGAAACGCATGCCGGTCCGCTCCTCGATCTCCGACACGGCGACCATATTGGCCGAAGCCTTGCCCTTCGGGTAGGCGCGGTTCTCGAACCAGAAGCCCACACACTGAAGCTCATCCGCCGCGAGATCCCACACGGGCCGTCCCGTATCTCCCGCCTTCGAGCGCAGCAGCACCCGGAAGAAGTGGCTCGGGACCGTACAGGGCTCTCCGTCGGGATCGGTCACGCGATCCGAGGCATGCACGCCCCACACCCCCGACACCACATAAAGCGTATCGGCACAGATGTTCTCCCAGCAGTCGGCCTCGAGCGACGACCACACGCCGCTGTTGAAACTGTTCTGCCATTGCGGAGCGACGTTCGTCACATAGAAGGTCTGCACGTTGGCCGCATAGCTCACCGTGCGGTCCTCCGACGCCAGCAGATGGCCCTTCGAGTAGCCGGGCTGCGGCTGATAGGACTTTTTCAGCAGATTCGGCTGGATCGACTGCGGAATATCGGGATCGTAATCCCATTTGTCGGTCCGTGTCTGGCTGCCGCGGTAGCAGTCGTGCAGCGGGAAGGCCGACCAGAGGCCGATGCGTCCCTTCACGTCGTAGCAGACCGCGTAGTTGCGGCCGCCGGGAAGCCCCTCGCAGCGGTGGGCCGCATAGAACAGATCCTCCGAGGCGGGATCCACGGCCGGGAGTTCGGCCCATCCCGTATAGACCGAAAGGTCACGGCTCTCCGCCGCGGGATCCGGCCTGTCGGCATCATCCCCCGCATCTCCGCCGGCACCGCCATTGCTGTCACCGGTACCGGGCAGGGCGGCCTCCGTATCGGACTTGTCGGTTCCACAGGAGGCAAAACCGGAGGCTACGGCGCCGGCCAGCCAAATCAGCAGCAAGGTCTTCTTCATGGTCAGTCGTGTGTGGCAGTTGGAATTCAGTTCATGCGGCCGGGCACTATTCCCGGTTTTTGGAGTCGATCCAGATGGTGACCGGACCGTCATTGAGGAGTTCGACCTGCATGTCGGCGCCGAATACGCCCGTGGCGACGGGGCGTCCGGCCAACTCTCCGACCCGGGAGGCAAAGCGTTCGTAGAGCGGCCGCGAAACGGTCTCCGGAGCCGCCCGGATATAGCTCGGACGATTGCCCTTGCGCGTCGAAGCCAGAAGCGTGAACTGGCTCACCACCAGGATGTCGCCCCCCGCCTGCAGCACATCGCGATTCATCACCCCCTGCTCGTCGTCGAAGATCCGCAGCCGGACGAGCTTCCCGGCCAGGTATTCGAGATCTTCATCGGCATCGTCGCAACCGATGCCGACCAGCACCAGCAGCCCCGCCCCGATCCGGGCGTGGAGTTCGCCGCCGATCGTCACGGAGGCGTGTCTTACACGTTGTATCAACAGTCGCATGTCGTCGGAATTTTGTCGGACCGCCCGGACTACAGGTTTTCGAAGGTGGCCCAGAGGTTGTCGCCGGCCGGGACGGGGGCCACGACCGAGATCATCTCGTGGCGCACCGGATGTTCGAACTCCACCCGCCGCGAATGGAGCGAGATGCCTCCGCCGGGCAGCGAACGCCGTGCGCCGTACTTCAGGTCGCCGCGGATCGGGCAGCCGATCCGGGAGAGCTGGGCCCGGATCTGGTGGTGACGCCCCGTGAGGAGCTCCACCTCGACGAGCGTGTAGTTGCGCCCGCGGCCGCGCGTCTCGTAGCGCAACCGCGCCTCCTTGGCATCGCCGCGGGGCGTATCAAGGGCCCGAGAGCGGTTCGTCCGTCCGTCACGCAGGATGTAGTGGTGCAGTTCGCCCCGCTCGGGATCGGGCGTCGCCTCGGTCAGCGCCCAGTAGATCTTGTGGATACGGCCTTCGCGCAGCATTTCATTCAGCCGCGTGAGGGCCTTCGAGGTCTTGGCAAAGAGGACCGCACCGCTCACCGGACGGTCGATGCGGTGGACCACCCCCAGGAAGACGGCGCCCGGTTTGGCGTCGCGCTCCTTGAGGAACGCCTTGATCTGATCCTCCAGCGCACTCTCGCCCGAGGGATCGGGCTGTACGAGATCGCCGGCGTGTTTGTTCACGACGAGCAGGTGGTTGTCTTCGTAGAGTATGTCGTTCGGGTTGAACATCCGCAGTCAGAGAATGAAGGTGAAGGGGAGCAGCTTGGCGGCCTGGTCGACGACCGATGCCGAGCCGTTGCCGCTCATGATGACCCGGATCGGGGAGCCCTGGCGCCGCTCGACGTCGACCAGCACCTGACGGCACTGCCCGCAGGGGTAGCATTCGCGCTCGGAGGGGTCGGAGGCGATGGCCAGCGCCTCGATCGGATCGTCGGCATGGTTGGCCTCGGCATAGAAGAGCAGCGTCCGTTCGGCACACAGTCCGGCCGGGAAGACTTCGCTCTCGGAGTTGCTGCCATGCAGGATCCGGCCGCTGCGCAGGCGCGCCGCAGCCCCCACGCGGAATTTCGAGTAGGGTGCATAGGATCGCTTCGTGGCCTGCTGGGCCTCGGCGACCAGAAGGCGGTCGGCCTCGGGAAGTTCCGACAGCGCCGCATAATGTTCGTAATCGAGACGGTACTGTTTTTCCATAGCTCCTCCTTTTTTACAGGGGTGAACTACAAAGGTAAACAATATTTCCGAAACACGCAACAGCTCCGTCTCCCCGCTCCGCCCGGACTGCAGACGGACCGGGCGGGCCGAAGACAAAAAAACCGGGCGGAGGGGGATCGTTTCGCGAACCTCCTCCGCCCGGGATTTCAACCCCGCTCCGGCGCGCTACTCGAGCACGAACTTCGCCTGCACGCCGTACTCCAGCCGCAGGGTCTTGAACTCCAGCGGGTCCTCCTCGGCCTGCATCTCGACCGTTCCGGAGGCTTTGGCGCTGCGCATCAGCACGGCATTGTCGTAGACCGCCGGCAGCACGTTGCTGTTCGAATCGTAGATATAGAAGCACCGGCCCACCTTCTGACCGATCGCCTCGGCCAGCGTCGCGGCATTCCGCTGCGCATTGCGGATCGCCTCGACACGCACCTCCTCCTTATACTGATCGATCTTCGAGTGCGAAACCTTCAGGACCGAGACGTTCGAGATTCCCAGTTCGTCCAGCGCCTGCCAGACGCGGGCCACCTCGGCCGACGACCCGAGCTGCAGCTGATACTTGGCCGTAGCCACCGAACTCTTCTTCTTGAAGAATTCGCTCGAGAGGTTGGCCACCTTGAGCTGCCGGTCGACGTCGACATCCAGCTTCTTCAGGGCGGCGATCATGTCGCGCTGCTGGCTCTCGACCGAAATTTTGCCCTTTGAGTCGCGTTCGTTGATGATGATCTGGAGGTAGAATTCATCGGGGGTGATCTCCTTTTCGGCCCGCCCGTAGACCTGTATGTAACTCGGGAAGGCCTCCTGCATCTGGGCCAGGGCCGGGAACGCCACGAGCGCCGCCACGGCCATCAAAATCAGTCGTTTCATGGTTTTCGAGATTTAGTCAGCAACTGTATCTTCCGCCTCGCTGCATCCGTCGGTGCCGGAGCCGACCGCCGCAAGAGGCTTTTCTGACAGAAAAACGGGGAATCACCGAAAATACTGCGTCACATCCATCGGAAAATGACGGGCAGACGGCTACCGGTGCATTGCGCGCCAGCGTTTCTGCTCGCGTTTCGACATCTCGCGCATCAGCAGACCGTCGTTCATCACCCCGCGAAGGCTCACTCCGGATTCGGGCACAACGGCACCCGCGTCGGTGGCGAAATGCGGATCGAAATAGCAGGTCTGCAACGCATCCCGCATGACATCGGCCTGCGGTGCAAAGCCCCGGCGGTAAACGATCACCGAGACCTTGTATTGTTCACCGTCGTAACTGCCGACCAGTCCCAGCGGCGTGCCGGGCAACACCTCGTCGCCCACCTCCGCAAACAGATCCCGGTCGCTGAGACAGCCGTAACGCGATTCGCTGCCGTCGGGATGTTCGACCACCAGATTCGTCCGCCGCGTCGAAAAGCTCAGCGACGGATCTTCACCGGCGGGCGCCTCGGGCCGTTGGATCAGCACGACAACACCTCGCCGCATGGCATAAACCGTATCCCCCTTTTCGAGCAGGAACGAATAGCCCAATGGCCGCTGCTGACCCTCTGGCAGGCCGAAATCGAGGATATTCCGGGTCCGTATCACCCGCACCGGACGCATCGTCGTACAGGGCACCCGGCAGATCAGCGTCGTATCGACCGACGGATCGACCCGTCCGTAAAAATAGCGGACCGTATAGCCGTACCCGACCCCGCGCGATTCGTCTTCGGGGCGGAGCTTCAGGAACGTGGCTCCGTTCTGAAGCACCTCGTACTTGTAGATGCCCGGCGAAGTGGCGCAGTTGCTCACCTCGCGCAGGTCGAAATAGAGGGTCAGAACACCGGGCTGCTCCTTTCCATCGATAAAAAAGCTCACGGTTTTCGTCGCGGGGTCCTTTTTCACCCGGACCTGCGGCGCCGCCACCGCCTCGCCCGCAAGAAGCAGCGTCAGCCCCAAAAAGAGACGATTCATCATGGCTATCTTTTTTCAGGTTGTTCAACCGGCTGTCGTGCCCCGGAGAAAAGCGGTGCGAAACGGCAGGCTCAGCGGCGCACGAGTTTCACGACATTCTCCACATGGTGCGTGTGGGGGAACATGTCGACGGGCTGCACCGCCTCGACGCGGTAGGCGCCGTTCATCAGGGCCAGATCGCGGGCCTGGGTCGCCGGGTTGCAGCTCACGTAGACGATCCGCCCGGGAGCGGCACGCAGAATCACGTCGATCACCGGTTCGTCGACCCCGGCACGCGGCGGATCGAGGATGACGACGTCCGGACGGCCGTTCGCCTCGACGAACGCATCGTCGAGCACCGCCTTCATGTCGCCGGCATAGAACGCCGTATTGCGGATACCGTTCAGTTCGGAGTTGATCTTCGCATCGGCAATCGCCTCCGGCACGTACTCGATGCCCACCACCCGCGCACAGCGTGCGGCGCAGAAGTTGGCGATCGTCCCCGTTCCGGTGTAGAGGTCGTAGAGCACCTCGTCCGGATGCAGGTCGGCAAACGTGCGCGCCACCTTGTAGAGTTCGTAGGCCTGGGCCGAATTGGTCTGGTAGAAGGATTTGGGACCCACCTTGAAGCGCAGCCCCTCCATCTGTTCGATGATGTGGTCCTTGCCGCGGTAGCAGACCGGATCCAGATCGCCGACCGAGTCGTTCAGCTTCGTGTTGACGATGTAGAAGAGCGAGGTGATCTGCGGGAAACGCCCGGCGAGGTGGTCGAGCAGCGCCTCACGGCGCGGACGGTCCTCCTCGCCGAAAACCACGATCACCATCACCTCGCCGGTCGAGGCCGTGCGGATGATCATGTTGCGCATCAGACCCGTGTGTTCGCGGGCGTTGTGGAACGTATATCCGTGTTCGAGACAGAAGCGCTTGGTCTCGAGGCGGATCTCGTTCGACGGCTCGGGCTGCAGCCAGCACTTGCGGATGTCGAGCACCTTGTCGAACATCCCGGGGATGTGGAACCCCACGGCCGGCGAAGCCTCGAGATCGGCTCCGCTCTCGACCTCCTCGCGCGTCAGCCAGCGGCGGTCGGCGAAGGTGAATTCGAGTTTGTTGCGGTAGAAGCGCGTGGCGGCCGAACCCAGACAGGGGGCAATCTCCGGCAATTCGAGCTTGCCGATGCGGGTCAGCTGGTCGCGGACCTGCGAGGTCTTGAAGCGCAGCTGCTCCTCGTAGGGAAGGTTCTGCCACTTGCAGCCTCCGCACACGCCGAAGTGTTCGCAGAAGGGCTCCTCGCGCAGCGGCGAGCGTTTGACGTAGTGGACGACGTATCCCTCCATGAAGCGGCGGCGCTTGACGCGGATCTGCACGTCCACCACGTCGCCCGGCACGGTCATCGGCACGAAGACCACCACATCGTTCCAGCGCCCCATGGCCTTGCCCTCGGCCGCCAGGGTCGTAATCTCAAGCCCCTCGATCAGGGGGTAGTTCGCTTTCTTTCTTGCCATCGATTTCAGAATTCGGGTTGCAAAGATACGAAAAAAATCGCGCTTCGGAAGCCGTCCTTCCGGCTGCTCCGGCAACGGCTCAACGGGTCAGCCGCGCCACCCGGTCGCGGATGTAGCGGATCGCCACGAAATGGCCCGCCTGGGGCATGTTTCCGTGGTCGAAGCCGTCGAATTCGCGGATCTGGACATCGGGATGGCCGACCACCCGCATCATCCGCCAGAAGTAGGCGTTCTCCTCGTAGCGGCCGAGCATCTCCAGCTCGCGGTCGCCCGAGAGGATCAGAATCGGCGGGCAGTCCGCGCGCACGTGGTTCAGCGGAGCCATGTCGTCGACCAGCGGCTGCGTGTCGGGCAGTCCCAGTTCGGCGCGGCGCGAGAAGTGCGTCACCACCTGGCCGCTGTAGGGGATCAGCGCCGCAAAGGCCCGGTCGGGATCGATGCCGTAGGGGGCCAGCCAGCGCTTGTCCAGACCGATCATCGAGGTCAGGTATCCGCCGGCGGAGTGGCCCGCCACGAAGATCAGACGCGGATCGCCGCCGTATTCGGCAATGTGTTCGACGACCCATGCGGCGGCCGCCGCGGCATCCTCGACGCACTGTGCGACGGTCACCTGCGGAACCAGCCGGTAATCGACCCCGACGACGGCGAATCCCTCTCCGCACAGTGCTGCGGGGAGTTCGCGGCGGCCGCCGGTCAGCCCGCCGCCGTGGAACCAGATCACCGTGGCAAAGCCCTTGCGGTCGGTCGGCAGGCTCAGGTCGAGCCGGCAGAGCGGGTCGTCGGCCGCCGGATCTCCGGCCTTGCGGTAGGCGATGTCGCGCACCGTGCGCACGGCAGCCGGCTGCGCCCAAAGGTCCGTGCCGCAGAGCAGCAGCACGGCAAAGAAGAGCAGAAATCGTTTCATGAATCCGTTTGTTATTCGTTCGTTCGAGCCCTAAAGGTAGGCAAAATCCCGCAAAAAAGCACGCGTTTCGCCGAAAACAGCGCCCCGTCCGCCCCTCTCCGGACGGAAAACCCCGGCGGCATTTGGCACAGCCCCCGACTTTCGCTATCTTTGCCGGTGATACGCGCCGTCCGGCAAAAATCCCGCAAAGAGGTCGGTCTTGCAACGCTCTTTTTTCGTATCTTTGTCCGGACTGCGACCGCAAAACGTCATTTACCGAAATTATGAAAATTGCCTGCCTGCCCTTCAATCCGATCCAGGAGAACACCTACGTTCTCTGGGACGAGACCTCGGAATGCATCGTCATCGACGCCGGAAACAGCTCGCCCCGCGAGGATGCCGCCCTGGACGACTTCATCGCCCGCCACGGACTCAAACCCGTCCTGGCCGCCAACACCCACGGGCATTTCGACCATACGCTCGGCGTCGAACACCTCAAACAACGCTACGGAATCCCCTTTGCCCTCTCGTCGAAGGACCGCTTCCTGGTCGACAACGCCGCCACGAGCGGTTCGGTCTTCGGCGTGAAGATCGGACCCATGCCCACGACCGACATCGACCTCGAACAGCAGGACGAGATCCGCTTCGGCAACACCCGCCTGCAGATCCTCCGCACTCCGGGCCACACGCCCGGCCACGTGGCCTTCTACGAACCCCAGTCGAAATCGCTCTTCACGGGTGACACGCTCTTCCGCGAATCGATCGGCCGCACGGACCTGCCCGGCGGCGACTATTCGTGGATCATGCGCTCGATTCTCGAAGTGATCGTCCCGCTGGGCGAGGAGGTTCACGTCTACCCGGGTCACGGCCCCGAGACGACCATCGGCCACGAACTGCTCTACAACCCCTTCCTCGTCGAGGTCCTCAACGAAGAGGTCAACTACCGCAACCGATGAAGGCGCTGATCCATCGTCTGCTCTACCGCATGCTCCCGCTCGAGGGCTATCTGCGCGTGGTGAGCCGGCTGTTCTTCCTCTGGCAGCGGCTCGGTATCGGCCGCCGCGCCCCCGCCACGGAGTATGTCTACCACCTTCCGCAGCTGGTGCGGGCGGGCGATGCGTGCATCGACATCGGCGCCAACCTCGGCTACTACGCCCGCACGATCTCGCGCCTGGCCGGGAGCTCCGGACGGGTCTGGGCCGTGGAGCCCGTGGCGCCGATCCGCAAGGTGCTGAGCCACAATCTCCGCCGCTGCACCAACGTCGAAATCCTCCCCTATGCCCTCGGCACCGAGGACCGCGACGTGGTCATGGGAAACGATTCGGCCCGCGAGAGCGGATACTTCGGCACGGGACAGAACTTCGTCAACGAATCGGGCCGCAAGACCGACGTGGAGTTCGTCGCCCGGATGCGCCGCGGCAGCGAACTCTTCGCACAGCTGCAACGGCTGGATTTCATCAAATGCGACATCGAAGGCTACGAAGTGGTGGTCATGAACGAGATGCGGCCGCTGCTCGAACGCTTCCACCCCACGGTGCTGATCGAGACCGGCGGCGAGAACCGTCCCCGGATCATCGGCCTCTTCACCTCCCTGGGCTACCGGGGCTTCACGCTCGACCACGGACGCGAAGTGCCGCTCACGCCCCAATCCACCAAAGACATCATCTTCCGACATGCGCATTGACATCATATCCTCGGTTCCCGACCTGATGACCTCGCCCCTGAACGAGTCGATCCTGCGGCGCGCACAGGAGAAGGGGCTCGTCGAGATCGTCGTCCACAACCTCCACGACTATGCCCACGACCGCCGCAAGACCACCGACGACTATCCGTTCGGCGGCGAAGCCGGCATGGTCATGAAGTGCGAGCCGGTCTTCGAACTGGTCGAAAAGCTCCAGAGTGAACGCCCCTACGACGAGATCATCTACACCTCGCCCGACGGGGTGCGCTACGATCAGCACGAGGCCAACCGCCTCTCGATGCTCGAAAACATCATCATCCTCTGCGGCCACTACAAGGGGATCGACCACCGCATCCGCGAGCACCTCGTCACGCGCGAGATCTCGATCGGCGACTACGTCCTCACGGGGGGCGAACTGGCCGCCTGCATCATCGCCGATTCGGTGGTGCGGCTCATCCCGGGGGCGATCGGCGACGAGGCCTCGGCCCTGACCGATTCGTTCCAGGACAACCTGCTGGCGCCGCCCATCTACACGCGTCCGGCCGAATTCCGCGGATGGCGGGTCCCGGACGTGCTGCTGTCGGGCAACTTCGCCGAGATCGAAAAGTGGCAGGACGAACAGGCCTACGAACGCACGCGGCGGCTGCGCCCCGACCTGCTGGAGAAATAACGGCGCCACATGCGGGAGGCAACCGCCCCGCCTCGCGACACGCGGCAGGAGAGCCTCTCCCCGCATCGGAGCGACAACAAGCAATCTGCTCATGAAATACTACCTCATTGCCGGCGAGCCTTCGGGCGACCTGCACGGCGCAAACCTCATCTACGGCCTCAAGAAGGCCGACCCCGAGGCACAGTTCCGCTTCTGGGGCGGCGACCGCATGGCCGAAGCCGGCGGGCGCGGAAATCTGCGCAAACACTATCGCGAGACGTCGTTCTTCGGCGTGGTGCAGGTTCTCTGCAACCTCAGGACGATCCGCCGCCAGATGGAAGAGTGCCAGCACGACGTCGCCGACTTCGCCCCCGACGTGCTGATCCTGATCGACTACCCGGGCTTCAACATGAAAATGGCCCGCTGGGCCAAACAGCACGGTCTGCGCACCTTCTACTACATCGCCCCGAAGGTCTGGGCCTCGCGCGAGGGGCGCATCCGCAAGATCCGCCGCTATGTCGACCGGCTGTTCGTCATCTTCCCCTTCGAGTGCGACTACTTCCCGCGCCACGGCATCCAGCCCCTCTTCGAGGGCAATCCGCTCGTCGACGCCCTGGCCGAGCGCGTGCCCCAACTGCCCCCGCCCGAGGAGTTCCGTCGCCGGAACGGGCTCGACCAACGACCGATCATCGCACTGCTGGCCGGCAGCCGCCGCTCGGAGATCCGCCGCAACCTCCCGCTGATGGTCAACCTCGCACGGCGTTTCCCGGAGCATCAGTTCGTCGTGGCCGGCGTCTCGTGGCTCGAGCCGTCGCTCTACGAGGAGTATCTGGCCGGCAGTACGATCCGCTGCGTGCGCGACCAGACCTACGAAACCCTCGCGGCATCGGAGGCCGCCGTCGTCGCATCGGGCACCGCCACGCTCGAAACCGCCCTGCTGGGGATTCCCGAGGTGGTCGTCTACCGCCTCTCGTGGTTCGAATACCACGGCATGCCGCTGGTCGTGCGCTGTCCGTGGGTCTCGCTGGTCAACCTCAACCTCGGACGCGAATCGGTCGCCGAGGTGCTCCAGTCGAACCTCGACATCTCGCGCGCCGAACGCGAACTGCGCGCCATCCTCCCCGGCGGCGAAAAGCGCCAACGCATGACGGCCGACTTCGACGAACTGCGCCGCATCATCGGAGGCCCGGGCGCCAGCGACCGGTTCGCGCGCCGCATGGTCGAACTGCTCAAAAACCACACCTCATGAAGATCATCTGCATCGGCCGCAACTACCGCGACCACGCCGCCGAACTCCACCACACGACCGGCCTGGCCGAAAACGGCACCGAACCCCTCTGGTTCATGAAACCCGACACGGCGCTGCTGCGCAACAACGACCCGTTCTATATCCCGGCCTTTTCGCAGGAGATCCACTACGAATGCGAACTGGTCGTGCGCATCAACCGCGTCGGACGGGCCATCTCCGAGCGCTTC
This sequence comes from uncultured Alistipes sp., assembly GCA_944321945.1. Lineage (GTDB taxonomy): Bacteria > Bacteroidota > Bacteroidia > Bacteroidales > Rikenellaceae > Alistipes. The sequence continues at coordinate 144,444 of CALUNE010000001.1, read as the reverse complement.
GCCCACCGCTATTACGACGAGGTGGGGCTCGGCATCGACTTCACGGCCCGCGACCTGCAGCGCGAAGCCATCGCCCAGGGGCTGCCCTGGGAGCGCGCAAAGGCCTTCGACCACTCGGCGGCCCTCTCGCCGCAGTTCATTCCGCTGGCCGAGCTGGGCGGCGACGTCCAGCAGCTGCACTTCTCGCTCGACATCGACGGACAGCGCCGCCAGACAGGCTCGACCGCCGAGATGATCTTCACGGTCGACCGCCTGATCGCCGCCGTCTCGCAGTACGTCACGCTGCGCATGGGCGACCTGCTCTTCACCGGGACCCCGGCCGGGGTCGGCGCCGTAAAACCCGGCGAAAACCTCCGCGCCTCGCTCGAGGGGCGCTGTCTGCTCGATTTCGATATCCGATAAAACACCGACATACATGCTGCTGCACGAAAAACTACGCCCCTACCGACTGCTGCTGGCCTCGCAGTCGCCCCGCCGCCGGGAGCTGATCTCCGGGTGCGGACTCCCTTTCGAGGTGGCCCCGAGATACGACTGCGAAGAGATCTATCCGGCCGATCTGGCCGCCGAAGAGGTTCCGCTCTACCTCTCGCAACTCAAGAGCCGCGCCTATCCCGCGCCACTCGGCGAAAAGGAGATTCTGCTGACGGCCGACACCGTGGTGATCCTCGACGGCGAGGTCCTCGGCAAACCCCGCAACCGGGAGGATGCGCTGTGCATGCTGCGCCGTCTGGGCGGACGCCGCCATACGGTCGTTTCGGGCGTCACGCTCCGCTCGCCGCACCGCATGCGCACGTTCGATGCCCGCACGAGCGTCTGGCTGCGCCAACTCGAGGAGGAGGAGATCGCCTACTACGTCGACACGTTCCACCCGTTCGACAAGGCCGGCTCGTACGGCATCCAGGAGTGGATCGGCTACGCCGCCATCGAACGCATCGAAGGGTCGTTCTACAACGTCATGGGACTGCCCATCCAGAAAGTATACACCGAACTGAACAAATTCCTCGATCAATGAAACGCACGCTACTCACGCTTCTGGCCCTGGTCTGCCTGCTGCCCGCGGCGGCCGACGAGGGCATGTGGCTCCCGAGCCTCATCGCCTCGCGCATCGACGACATGCGCGCCAAGGGATTCCGCCTCACGGCCGAAGACATCTACTCGATCAACCGCGCCTCGATGAAGGATGCCGTGGTCCTCTTCGACGGCGGATGCACCGGCGAACTGGTCTCCGACCAGGGGCTCCTGCTGACGAACCACCACTGCGGCTACGACGCCATCCAGCGCCATTCGACCGTCGAACACGACTACCTGACCCACGGCTTCTGGGCCCGTTCGCGCGCCGAGGAGCTCCCGAACAAGGGGCTCAACGTCCGCTTCCTGGTGCGCATGGAGGAGGTCACCGACCGCATTGCCGCCGGTGAGACCCCCGAACAGATCATCGCCCGCGCCGAGGCCGAAGGCTCCGGATACAAGGCCACCGTCGAGCAGATGTACTACGGCGACCAGCAGTTCCTCTTCCTCTACGAACAGTTCGACGACGTGCGGCTGGTGGCTGCACCGCCCTCGTCGATCGGCAAGTTCGGCGGCGACACCGACAACTGGATCTGGCCCCGTCATACGGGCGACTTCTCCATCTTCCGCATCTACGCCTCGAAGGAGAACAAGCCGGCCGCCTATTCGCCCGACAACGTCCCCTACCGCCCCCGGAAACACTTCACCATCTCGACCCGCGGATTCCGCGAGGGGGACTTCACGATGATCTACGGCTTCCCGGGCAATACGCAGGAGTATATCCTCTCGGATGCCGTCGACTACATCGCCTCGCGCTCCGATCCGGCCAAGATCGCCATCCGCGACGGACGCCTCGAGATCATCTCCCGCGCCCAGGAGAGCGATCCGGCGCTGCGCATCCACTATGCCGCCAAACACGCCTCGATCGCCAATGCCTGGAAGAAGTGGCAGGGCGAGGTGCTGGGGCTCACACGCATGAAAACGGCCGACACGAAACGGAAGCAGGAGGAGCAGTTCTGCCGGGAGAATCCCCGCGGCAAGGAGCTGCTGCAGCAGATGAAGGCCGAATACCAACGTATCATAACCCCCTATTTCGCCCGCGAGATCACGGCCGAGACCCTGCTGGCCCTGCCCGTCAAATATACGGACGAGGAGCGGGCCGAGGCGGTCTTTCAGTCCCGTCGCGAGACCGAACGCGCACTGTTCGGATGGCTCTTCGGCGAGTATGCCCGCCGCTGTCCGGTGCAATATCAGGTACCGGCGTTCCTCGACGGCGTGGCCGAGAGCGGATCGCCCGAGGCCTTTGCCGGACGGGTCTTCGACGAGGTCTGGAACGGAGGCAATACGCCGCTGGCCGATTCGCTGCGCAGCGGCACCCGGCGCATGATCGGCCACATCACGTGGCTGCTGGGCACCAACCGCCTGCGCAACCTCACGAGCAACCGGCTCAATGCACTCTACCGCGACTACGTCCACGAACTGCGCCGCACGTGGCCCGACCAGCCCTTCTATCCCGATGCCAACCTGACGCTGCGCGTGGCCTACGGCTCGATCGCCGGCTACGAATATGCCGACGGCGAGTACCACAAGCCGCAGACCACCCTCGACGGCATCATCGCCAAGGACAACCCCGCGATCTACGACTACGACATCCCGCAGGCGCTGCGCGACCTCTGGGCCTCGAAGGACTACGGCCGCTGGGGTGTGAAGATCGACGGACGACGGACGGTTCCGGTCTGCTTCCTGGCCTCGAACCACACCACGGGCGGAAACTCCGGATCGCCCGTGCTGAATGCCCGGGGCGAACTGATCGGCATCAACTTCGACCGCACGTGGCGTTCGACGATGAGCGACATCGCCTTCGACCCCTCGATCTGCCGAAATATCGCCGTCGACATCCGTTACGTGTTGTTCGTCATCGACCGCATCGGCAAGGCCGACTACCTCATCCGCGAAATGACGATCAAATAGAATTGCGGGCCGGCCGTCGGGAATCGCATTTCCGGCGGCCGGCACCGCTCCGGATACCGGAACGCCGATACGCCGACAGACAAAAAAAGAGTTTTTTCACCAAAAATTTTGCAAATCGCAAAATAGTATCTATATTTGCAGGCCCGAAAGATAATTCGGGAGGCCGCACACAGGTGTGCAATGCCCAGGTGGTGAAATTGGTAGACACGCTACTTTGAGGGGGTAGTGAACAATTACGTTCGTGCAAGTTCGAGTCTTGTCCTGGGCACCATGAGCCGCGTCAGACAAATGTCTGACGCGGTTTTCTTTTCCCCTTTCCACAACTCCGCCCGAATCCCGCCACTTTGCCAAACCGGCATCCGAACTGCACCCTTCCTCGGTCCGGCAAACGCTCCGTCACACGCAAATCGGGGCGGCACCCGAAAGCACCGCCCCGACCGTTCCAGACAAAATCTCCGCTACAGAAGTTCGAACTCCGCGGACTTCACCCGTTTCGAATCCGGACCGACCATCACCCGGAAGGTTCCCGGCTCGACCACATATTCGAGCGCCGCATTGTGGAATCCCAGTTCGGCATCACCCAGCGTAAAGCGCACCTCGGTCTCCTCGCCCGGCTCCAGATAGACCTGCCGGAAGCCCCGCAGCTCCTTCACGGGACGGGTCACCGAAGCCACCAGATCCCGGACATAGAGCTGAACGGTCTCCCGACCGGCATACCGGCCCGTATTCTTCACCCGAACCGTAACCTCGACATCCTCACCGCGCTTCCAAGTCTGTTTGGCCAGCACCGGCTCGCCGATCTCGAAGGTCGTGTAGCTCAGACCGTAACCGAACGGATAGGCCGGTTCGAAATCGATGTCCTGATAGCAGCACGAGTAACCGCGATCCTTGCTTTCGGGACGTCCCGTACTCTTGTAGTTGTAGTAGATGGGGATCTGCCCGACGTGGGCCGGGAAGGTCATCGGCAGCTTGCCCGACGGGTTGTAATCGCCCGCCACGACATCGGCAATGGCGTTGCCGGCCTCGGTGCCGAGCCACCAGGTCAGCAGAATGGCATCCGCCGCGGGAGCCATCTCGTTGAAGATCATCGGACGTCCGCCCATCAGCAGCACGATGACCCGTTTGCCGCTCCGTTTCAGTTCGCGGACCAGCTGCTGGTGCGTGGCCGGGATGTTGATGTCGGCCCGCGACTTGGCCTCGCCGCTGTTGAAGTAACGCTCGCCCACGGCCACGACCACCACGTCGGCCTGCGCCGCGGCACGCATCGCCTCGGGCAGTTTCAGCTCGTTGGTCTCCAGGTCGTAACCGTCGGCATAGATCACCGAGCGGGCTCCGAAACGCCGTTCGAATCCCTCCCGAACGGTCACCATCTCGTCAATCACCCCCTCGTTGGCCCAGAAACCGCGCATGTCGATCTTCGACGCGGCCAGCGAGCCGATCAATGCAATACGCCCCCGGAACCCGGCCAGCGGCAGCGCGTTGTTCTCGTTTTTCAGCAGGACGATCGACTTGCGGCCCGCCTCGCGCGACAGCGCCCGCAGCGAATCGCACAGCACGGTGCGTGCCTCCCGTTCGAGGTCGCAGTAGCGGAACGGATCGTCGAAGAGCCCCAGCTGGAACTTCTTCAGCAGCACCCGTCGCACGGCATCGTCAATATAGCGCTCCGGGACCTTGCCCTCCTCGACCAACGCCTTCAGGTTCGAGACATAGGCCCGCGACTCCATGTCCATGTCACAGCCCGCCAGAATGGCCGCTTCGGCCGCCCCCTTGAGATCGGGTACGAAGCCGTGGGCAATCATCTCGCCGATCGATCCCCAGTCGGAGACCGTCAGTCCGTTGAAGCCCCAGGCACCCTTGAGCAGGTCACGCTGGATGTGGCGGTTGCCCGTCGAGGGAATTCCGTTGATCTCGTTGAAGCTGTTCATGAACGAGGCGACACCCGCATCGACCGCCGCCTTGAAGGGCGGCAGGTAGACCTCGTGCAGCGTCAGGTCCGAAATGTCGACCGCATTGTAGTCCTTTCCGGCGATGCAGGCGCCGTAGGCGGCAAAGTGCTTCGCGCAGGCCATGACCGTCTCCACGTCGGCCAGATCGTCGCCCTGAAAGCCCTTGACGCGGGCCTGGGCCACCAGGCTGCCGTACCACGTATCCTCGCCGGAGCCCTCCATGACACGACCCCAGCGGGCATCGCGGCTGACATCCATCATCGGCGCAAAGGTCCAGTGAACGCCCTGCGCGGCGGCTTCGCGGGCCGCACCCGCCGCCGTACGACGCATCAGGTCGAGGTCGAAGCTCGCAGCCTCGCCCAGCGGAATGGGGTAGATCGTCCGCATGCCGTGGATCACGTCCAGACCGAACAGCAGCGGAATCTTCAGCCGCGACTGCATGGCATACTCCTGCAGCTCCCGCGTATTGGCCACCCCCTTGATATTCAACATCGAGCCCACCATTCCCCGCTTGATCTGGTCGATCTTCGTCGTATCGTCGACCACGGGACCCGTAGCCTGGAAATTTCCCGTATACTGATTCAACTGGCCGATCTTCTCGTCGAGGGTCATCAGCCGCAGCACGGAATCCACCTTCGCCGCATAGGGCTCCCCGATCGAAACTTCGGTCAGCCCCTCGGGTGCCGAACACCCCCACAGCGCCAGTGCCATGAGGGGACAAATCCATCTTTTCATCGTCTCAACAAGTTATTTTCTCTGATATACCCGTACGTAATCCACCTCCATGCTCTTGGGGAAGCCCGCGGGATCGATGCCCCGGCTTCCGCCCCAGTTGCCGCCGATGGCCAGATTCAGAATAAGGTGGAAGCGCTGATCGAAGGGCCAGCTTTCGAAGCCCTTGCCTTCGTTGCGGAAGACGTAGACCAGCTGGCCGTCGATATAGCCTCGCCACGCGTACTCGTCCCACTCGAGGGCGTAGTCATGGAACGCCGTGAAGCAGTCCGGCACGTTGCGCCGACCGCTGAACTGCGTACCCTTCACGTGGTTGTACTTCCTGGAGTGGGCCGTCACGACGATCTCCTCGGGCTGATAGCCCACATTCTCCATGATGTCGATTTCGCCGCTGTCGGGCCAGCCGCCGTAGACCCAGTCCGTAGGCAGCATCCAGATTGCGGGCCACGTTCCGCGCCCGGTGGGCAGTTTCGCCCGCACGACCACCTTGCCGTAGAGCCAGTCGCCCTTCGACTTGGTGATCAGCCGTGCCGACGTATAGCGCTTTCCGCCCATCGCCTCCTCGCGGGCCGTGATCTTCAGCACACCGTCGCTCACCCAGGCGTTGTCGGCATCCTCCGACGTATAGTACTGATCCTCGTTGTTGCCCCATCCGTAGGCATTCCCGGCCGTATCGTAGGACCACTTCGTGGAATCCGGAAGCCCCGTGTAGTCGAACTCGTCGCTCCAGACGAGCGACCAGCCGCCGACACGCTGCTCGTAGACACGCCCGAAGCGGTCGGTCACCACAACCCGGATTTCAGCCTCCGGATCGGAGATCTTCCCGCGGAACAGGTGGTGGGTCTCCCCGTAGCTGAGCCACGGATGGAGCTTGCAGCCGCCCGGCGGGTAGATGCCCTCGGCCTGGGGATCAGCCCCCCAGTAGCGCTCCATTTCGCCCAACGAACGCCCGTTTTCGAAGAGTTCGACCTTCCAGGCCGGATCGTAATTGTAGACGTTGGCCACGACGTTCAGCCCCTCGGTGTAGACCCGGAACTGATCCGTGCGGTCGTGTCCCGCCCCCTTGAAGTACCAGCTCACGTCGCTGCCGTCGATCTCATAGACGGTATATCCCTTGGGGGTACCGTCGAGCCCCACCGGCCCCTGCCACCAGGCACCGCTCGCCGCACCGTGCGTATGTTCGATGATGTGGTCCGAGATCGGCGTATTCCACTGGATGTGGCTGTGGCCCGAAAGGATGTGGACGTTGTAGCCCTCCAGAAGCCGGAGCAGCGCCCCGGTGTTCATCAGCGAATTGCGCATCCGCGAGAGATCCGACACCTGCTCCGTGTCGCCGTAGACGGCCGGAATATGCATCCCCACGAAGACCGTGCTGCCCTTCGGCACGTCGGCCAGATCGCGCTCCAGCCAGTCGAGCTGCGCCTCCGTCAGGTAGCCGATGTAGTCGTGGCGATAGCCGTAGTAGAAGATATCCTTCAGCACCACGTAGTGGACCTTGCCCACGTTGAAGGCGTAGTGCGAGGGTCCGAAATGTTGCGCATAGGTCCGGTCCGAAGCCTGGTTGCTGCGCTGGTCGAAGTCCATGTCGTGGTTTCCGATGACGTGGTAGAAGGGGATGTCGAGCGGAGCGATGCAGTCCTTGTAGCGTTCGATCAGTGCGGGCTTCTCGAAGAGGTTGTCTCCCGCACTGAGGGCCAGCACCGGAACGTCATATCCGTCGACCAGCTGCTTCATGTCGGCGACCACCTCGTCCAGCTCCGCAAACTCCTCCTCGCGGTAGATCTGCGGATCGGCCCATACCACCAGCACGTGGCGCGTCTGGTCGCGCGTCTCCTTCACGAGGGTGAAATCGATGCGCTGCTCGGGTTTCGCGGGGTCGACGGGGGCATAGAACCTCGGCACGGTCCGGTCATACGCCTGGGGGGCATACCCCGCGGGAAGCGTATAGTAGACGCATGCGGCATCCGCCGTGGTGCGGAGTTCGTAACGCCCCCGGGAGTCGGTCTTCACGATCGCCTCTCCGTCGCTCACCGGAACTCCGGCCAGCGGTTTGCCGCTGTCGTCCGTAATCCGGCCCCGCACGGTAATGTCGCCGGGTGCGGCAAGGGCCCCCGCTCCGAAAAGCAGGGCCATCGCCGCGGCAATGATTTGTTTCTTCATATTCGTTCGCTTTGACTATTCGTTCCAGAGATCCGGGATGAGCTCATGACCGCGGCAGTTGCGCGGCTGCTCGTCGAAGGGCTCCGCCACGCCGTTGTGGATGTCGTAGAGGACCCGGGCCGTCGCCATCATGGCTTCGACCTGCTCGCGGTAGGGACGGTCCGTCACGTCGATCAGACCGCAGTTGTAGTTCTCGCCGTCGAAACGGCCGCTGATGTCCTGGTCGGCCCACTGGAAGTAGCCCGTACCGATCAGCGACGGATGCGCATAGGCATGCTCCGTGTAGTAGCGATAGGCCACGCCGCGCTGCTGCTGGCTCTCGACCTGCCACAGCGACTGCGCATAGCCCCGATCCACCGTGCCGAAATGGTACTCGCCGATGATCATCGGCCGGTCGATCAGGCGCTTCACCTTGTCCATCATCTCGTTGCGCGGCACCAGGTCGTAGCAGTTGAAACTGAAGACATCGAACAGATCGCACATGCGCAGCACCTCATCGGGCAGCGTCAGCGGATCGCCGAAGCGGATGCCGAGATTCAGATGATCGGGATCGTGGCGCCGGATGAGACGGTCCACAATCTCGAGATACCGGCGGAACGTGCGGTAGACGAATTCGCGACGCGTCTGCGGCGTATCGCCGCTCCGCTTCAGCGAGCTCTCCAGCGCCGTACGGATCGGACGCTCCGGGCCGTCGAGGATGAGCTGGCAGAGCCGCTCCTCCTGGTTGAGCCACGCCGGCTCGTTGCCGATGAAGTAGCCGATGAGCCACGGATTACCCTTGTAGACGGCCGTCTGACGGGCGATGGCCTCGTCGAGATTGCGTTCGAAGTCCGGATCGTAGATGTCGCTCAGCCCCATCAGCTCGCTCTGGAAGCCCATCTCGTAGAGCTGATGCAGGAAGGCCTTGCGCCCCGACGCCTTGACCACGTCGCTCGACCAGTTTGCCACGGTATTCAGCCCCCACTTGTCCATGCGTTTGATGACCATGTCCAGCGCACGGGCCTCGTAGTCGTCGCCGTAGCGGCGGTAGATATTCCATGCCCCGTAGGAGCCCGCTCCGCGCTCGCCCATGCGGGTCATCAGATCGGCCGGCGGCAGCTCCTCGAACATCGTCGGACGCTTGTCATAGTCGCGGATCGAACCGCCGCCCGAGAGATCGACACAGTCAACCCCCACCGAGAGGAAAAGATACCCCTCGGGATCGACGAACCACCAGCGGCCGTCGATCTTCTCGACCCGGAAGAAGCCCGTCGCGCGGACCTGTTTCTGACGGTAACCGCCATAACGAGAATAGTTGTAGGCCTCGGTCGAGACCTCTTCGGCCTCCTCCTCGCGCCAGCTGCGCTCCAGATCGGCCAACGATGCGGCCTTCTCGGGATAGTCGACCAGAAGGCTCTGCCCGAACCTGTCCACGGCCGGGCCCTCGCCCAGATACTCGTCGCCGGGATCCTCGACCGCAAGCGTGATGCTGCGCAGTTCGAGTTCGGCATCGCCGATGGCCCGCCGCATGCGGAAGCCCACGGAATCGACTCCGTGCATCGGGCCGCGCCGACCGCCCAGATTGATCCAGCCCGTATAGCGGGGATGGTTGTTCGTTGCGGCGAGATCGGCGGCCGGAGCGGGCGGCTGCGTGAAGTATTCCATCGGAATGGCAATGCGGTTCCAGGCGTTCGGGACGTAGCTCATCACCCGCAGCTCGTTGTAGCCGTCATCGGTCGTAAAGCCCAGCTGGAAACGCTGAGCCGTATTGATGCGGTACTCCATCACCACGTAGTTGTAACCGTCCCAGTCGCGCGGAAGGTCGGGATTGATCTCCGTCAGGGCGAATTTCCGCCCCGAGACCTCCTTCGAGCCGTCGAAGACCACCTTGTGGACCGGTTGCTCACAGCCCGTCAGCACGAACATCCCCAGCAGCCCGGTTAAAAGTATCCGTTTCATTGCTTTGCAGATTGTTTTATTTCAACAGCATCGAACCGATGTAATCCTCCAGCGGATGGCAGTTTTCGAAGCGGAGGTTCTCGGTCAGTTCACACATGGCCTTCCAGGCCTTTTCCTGATCGGGGCGCGCAGCGCGCACCTTGCCGAAATCCTGGCGGTCGCCCTCGGCAAACGGAACCACGATCTCGTCCCACCCTTCGGGCACGTCGAATGCCACCATGCACTCGATGTCGCGCTTCTTGTAGGGCCAGAACGTATAGCCGATGTTGTTCTGCTGCATCACGCGGCTGTAGGTCGTCTGCCACTCCATGGTGTTGTGGCCGATCTCGCCCATGTACATCGGCAGTCCGGTGCTGTCGCGGAAGGCGATGTAGTCGCGAATGCCCTCGACCCCGGCTTCACCCCCGTAACGGTGGCACGTCAGCATCATCTTGTCGTCGAACGTCCAGTCGGTGACCGGCTTGAAGTTCGTGTTCCACTGCGGGCAGCCCAGCACGATGATGTGGTTCGTGTCGACCTCGCGGATCCGCGCCACGGCCTCCTTGCACAGCGGCAGGAACTTCGCATTGAGTGCCTCCTGCGTATCGAAGAAGGGGGCAATGGGTTCGTTCATGAGTTCGTAACCCAGCACGACGGGCTCCTCCCGGTAGTGTTCGGCGATGCGGGCCCAGATGTCGCAGAAGAGCTGCCGGCTCGCGGGGCTCTCGAAGAGCCACGGATAACCGTACGAATCGTCGATGTTGTCACCCGTCTGTCCGCCGGGAGCGGCGTGCATGTCCAGAATGACGTGGAGGCCGAACTCGCCGCACCACTTCACCACCGAATCGATGCGGGCAAATCCGTCCTGCGCGGAGGTCAGCCCCAGATAGTCCTCGTCGGTGAAGATGCGGTAGTTGAACGGGATGCGGATCGTATTGGCGCCGCACGAGGCGATGAACTCCACGTCGGCACGCGTCACGTAGTTGTCCTTGAATCTTTTCCAGAATTCGGCGGTTCGGTCGGGCCCCACCATCTCACAGAACATCTCGTTGATGAGCCGTGCCGAGCTGGCCCGGCCGAATCCGAACATGTAGCCTTCGGGATTGAGCCAGCAGCCGAGATTCGTACCCTTGATGAAGAAGCGGCTGCCGTCGGGGGCCACCAGATTCTCGCCTTCGACCCGGATAAACCGGTTTTCGGTCTTCACGGGTTCTTCCGTGCACGACGCCAGAAACAGCGTCGCGCACAGAAGCATCCAGATTTTTTTCATTTCGTTCAGTTCTTGGGGTTGAGGTTCGGGTTGAGCAGCGTCTCGCTGGCCGGCAGCGGGAAGGTATAGCGATCGCTCTTGCGAAGCATCGTCGGATCATACTCGTTGTTCTTGTTCTCGAACGACTTCTCGACCAGTTCCAGACGCAGCAGGTCGAACCATCTTACGCCCTCGCCGGCCAGTTCCCAGGCCCGCTCGTCCACCACGGCGTCGATAAACTCCTGCTGGGACAGACCGCTGTACTCCGACAACCCGGCACGCGTGCGGATGCGGTTGAGCCAGTAGTAGGCCTCCTGGCTCGGAGCCTTCGTACGGGCTTCGGCCTCGGCATAGGTCAGTGCCGTCTGCGACAGGCGGAGCATGTGGGCCGGAAGAACCGAGTTGCAGTTTGCCACGTTGTTCTTGCCGCCCTGCGGGTATTTCATCAGTTTGAGGATGCCCGGGTGTTTCTGCTTCCAGTTCTGCCAGCTGATCACCTCGTCGGGAGCGCCGTTCTCACCCTTCTTGGTGTACTCGGTATAGAACGTGGCCTCCTTGCGCGGGCCCTCGGGGAACTTCTCCATGAAGCCCACCTCGGCGAAGATGATGTCCCAGCCGCCGATCTCGCTCGGCTCGCACCAGGCTCCGTAGAAGACGATGTAGTCGGTCGTGCTGGCCGGAATGACGAAGAGATCCTCCGTCGTGATGCAGTTCTCCTCCTCCTTGTTGATGAACAGGTCGGCGCAGCTCTCGGCGAGCTCCACGCCCTGAGCCTCGCTGGCATCGAGAACGGCCTTGGCCTCCGTGGCGGCCTTCTCATAGTAGCCCTCCTTCTTCAGCGGCCAGCCGGCCTCCGTGAGGTAGATCTCGGCACGCAGCGCACGGGCCACCAGCTTGTTCGGGCGGCCGATCTCGTTGTTGCGGCGCGCGTCGCCCAGCATGTTCACCGCATTGTCGATATCCGATTCGATGAGCCGGTAGACTTCGGCCTCGCTCGAAGCGCTCATCGAAGCCTCCTCCTCGTCATAGGACGACGACTTGATCAGCGGAATCTCGCCCCAGAGCCGCACCAGCATGAAGTAGGCATAGGCCCGCAGGAAATAGGCCTCACCGGCGATCACGGGGATCGTCTCGGTCGAACCCGTGCACTTCTCGTAGTTGTTGATCACGGTATTGGCGCCCAGAACAACCTTGTAAAGGCCGTTCCACGTACTGCCGAACGAACCGTTCGAGTCGGTGACGCCGCAACGGTCCAGCTGCGTACCGTTGGCATCCGACGTCGGGCAGTAGATGTCGTCGCCGCCCGACACGAGCTGCTGGAAGGTTCCGTTGCACAGACCGTGCGCCCACGGCGAATTAAGTCCGTTGTAGGCACCCGTCAGGGCCGCTTCGAGCCCCTCCTGCGACGTGAGGACATTGTCGAACACCTGTCCGTTGGTCTCTTCGGTCAGAAATTCCGAGCACCCTGCGAATGCGAGGACGGAAACCGAAGCCAAAACATATTTCAAGATCTTTTTCATGGATTGCAGATTTTTTGGTTCATTATTTTGACTGGTTGATCTTTCCGGCGGATCGTCGACCGCTTCCGGTCGTCGGATCCCCGGAAACCGCCGATCAGAAGCGGATGCTCAGACCCAGCGTATAGGATTTCGAGTTCGGGTAGGCACCGTAGTCGAGGCCCTGCTGTACGTCCGACGTACCGCCGCCGACGTTGCTGGCCTCCGGATCGATACCCTTGTAATTGGTGATCGTGAAGAGGTTCGTGGCGTTGAGCGACACCGTGAAGTCGCCGATCTTCCGGACACTGAAGTCATAGGCGATGCTCAGGTTCTTCAGACGCAGGTAGCTGCCGTTCTCCAGCCACAGGCTCGATACCGGATACCACGTGCTGGTGGGGCTCCAGGCCGGCAGGTAGGCATCCTCGTTCACTCCCGGGATGTAGCGGTCCTTGACCTCGCTGAAGGTGGCGCCGCGCACGTCACGCGATGCCGACATGAAGATGCAGCGGTTGTAGTTGAGCTTGTCGGCACCGAAGACGCCCTGGAAGAACATGTTCACCGAAAGGTTCTTCCAGCGGAAGTTGGTGTTCCAACCCAGCGTATACTTCGGCATGCCGTAGCCGATGATCTGATAGTCGGAGCTGTCATAGGTCTTGCTGTTGTCGCGGTCCTCGTAGCGGGCGTCGCCCGGAACGCAGCCGTACTCGGCGGCCAGTGCGGCATCCTCCTTCTGCCAGGGACCCAGGTACTTCAGACCGTAGATCGTGCCGAGCGGCTCGCCCACCCGGTAGATGAAGTCGTAGGCGCCGTCGTTGATGCCCGTCAGGTTCGTGGCCACGTATACCGTATCATCCTCGCCCAGGTCGAGAACCCGGTTCTTCAGAATCGAGAAGTTGACCGTCGATTCGAGCGAGAAGTCCTTCGTCTCGACGATGCGGCCCGTCAGCGTGAAGTCGAAACCGCTGTTGCGGATGCTGCCGATGTTGGAGACGATCGAACCGCCGCCCTGGTAGGCCGTCACGCCCTTGTTCAGCAGCAGGTCGCGCGTGGTCTTCGTATAGTAGTCGGCCTCGAGCAGGAGTCGGTTCTTGAACAGGCCCAGATCGATACCGAAGTTCCACTGCTCGGTGGTCTCCCACTTGAGGTTCGAGTTGGCCGGGTCGCTCAGGGCAATGCCGCTCGTCGTCGTGCCGCCCATGGCAAACGTATAGGAGGCCGAACCGAAGGCCGACTTGGTGGCATAGGGTTCGATGGCCTGGCTACCGGTCAGACCCCAGCTGGCGCGGAGTTTCAGGGCGCTCAGCACGGGTACGTCCCGCATGAAGCTCTCGTTGGCGACGTTCCAGGCCAGAGCCGCGGCGGGGAAGGTGCTGAACTTGTTGCCCTCGGAGAATTTCGACGATCCGTCGTGACGTACCGAAACCGAAGCCAGGTAACGTCCGTCGTAGGAGTAGTTCAGACGGGCCAGGTAGGAGACCAGCGTCCACATCGAATAACCGCTCTCGGTCTCGTACGACGAAGCCTGTTTGAGGTTGTCATACTTCAGATCGGGGAAGGTCAGGCCGGTAGCCGTGGCCGTGGTCGAGGCATAGTGGTAGGTCTGGGTCTCGAAGGCCGCTACGGCATTGATCGTATGCTTGCCGAAGTCGCGGTTGTAGGAGAGCTGCGTCGTGGTCTGGACGGTCGTACCCTTCGAATCGGTCACGCCGGCGCTCGAAGGCGACGATCCGGCGGCCTCGGGGCCCGTATAGGATTTCTCCTTGTCGAAGAGTTTGTCGACGGCGGCCTGGAAGTCCACCGAGAGGCCCGGCAGGATGACGTAGTTCGCACCGGCCAGTGCCGTCAGGAAGGTCTTTTCGGAGATCTGCTCCGCATCGTAGAGCAGCGCCAGCGGGTTGGATTTGAGCGAACCCGTCGGGTCGTTGACCACATACGTGCCGTCCTCGTTGTAGGGGTCGGTCGTCGGAGCCCAGGCCAGCGCCTGGTTCAGGATGGTGTTGGCGCCCGACGTTCCGGCGTTATTCTTGCCGGTCGAGGCGCTGGCGTTCACGTTGAAGCGGAACGACAGACGGTCGTTGATCTTCGTATTCAGACGCGCACGGAGGTTGAAGCGCTCGTAATCCGAATTCTTGATGATGCCCTGCTGGTCGAGGTAGTTGCCCGAAACGCGCCACTGGGTCTTTTCGCTGCCGCCGTCGATGCTCAGCTGATGCTGATGCGAAATGGCCGTACGCAGCACGGCGTCCACATAGTCGAAACCGCCGTTTTCATAGTAGCTCTGCACCTCGTCGAGCGAGAAGACCGGATCGAGGCCGAATGCCGTCTGATGGGCATTGTACATCTCGGCATATTCGCCGGCGCTCAGCAGATCGTAGTTCTTGATGATACTCGAGACGGTCACGTTGCCCTCGTAGGAGACGTTGACCTTGCCGTTCGTCGAGCCCGACTTGGTGGTGATAAGGATCACACCGTTGGCACCGCGCGATCCGTAGATGGCCGTCGAGGAGGCATCCTTCAGCACCTCGATCGACTTGATGTCGTTCGGGTTGATCGAGTTGAAGTCCACGCCGACGAAACCGTCCACGACGAACAGCGGACTGTTGTCGCCCAGCACGGAGTTCGCACCGCGGACACGGATGCGGACATCACCGCCCGGAGCACCCACCGTATTGGAGATCTGCACACCGGAGGCACGACCCTGCAGCGCCTGATCCACACGGGTGACCTTCTGATCCTGGAAGGCATCGCTGCCCACCGAAGCCAGCGAACCCGTCAGGTCGCTCTTGCGCACCGTACCGTAACCGATCACCACCACATCGTCGAGAACCTTGGCATCGACTTCGAGCATCACGTCGTAATTGCCGCCGCTCTTGACGGGGAGATTCACCACCTTGTATCCCAGCGCGCGGATCTCGAGAACCGCATCGCCGGACACCGAAATGCTGAAACGACCGTCGACATCGGTCGTCACGCCGTTGGTCGTACCATTTTCGATCACCGCAACGCCGACAACCGGCATTCCCTGCGCATCCTTCACGACACCCGTAACCGGAGCCGGGGAGTTGGTTGCACCTTGTGCGAAAGCGTGTGAATCAACCGCGAGACCGCACAGCAACAAAAGGCTCATGCAGAATCCCGCCATCCTCTTTGTAAAAAGATTCATAACAGTGTTTTTTAGGTTTATTTATAGGTAGTAAGGGTCGGTTTCTCCGATGCGTAAGGTCCGGCACCCGGTCCGGAACGGCCTTTGCATCGTTGCGATTTTCCACGCTTCGCAATATAAAGTTAAGAACCGACAACCGCTCCGTACAAATCAATCGCCCATATAAAAACACGGCAAGACCCCGCGGGAGGTGGTTGGAATCCCCCTGCAAAAAGTCGGTTTCCAAAAAGTAAAGTCATTGATTACAAATAGGTTATTCCCAAAAAAGACCCCTGCAATCAGATTTTTGAGATGATCTCCGTCAACGAATCGGTCTGCGTCAGCCCCATGTTCTTGCGCAGGCGGTAGCGGGCCGACTCGGCACTGCTGATCTCGATGTTCATCAGCGAGGCGATCTCCTTGGTGTTCATGCCGAGCTTGACATAGGCGCAGATCTTCATGTCGTTGTTCGTCAGACGCGGATAGCGGGCCAGCAGCCGATCGAAGAATCCGTCGAAAATACCGTTGAAATACTGCTCGAAGTTATTCCACGTGCCATTGTCGCGCATGTAGCGCTCGATGCATTTCCGGACGGGTCGGAGGCGCGTGCGGTTTGTCTCGTCGGTGACCGCATCCAGTTCGTTGAGAATCTCCTTGAGCATGTTGTTCACCGTGATGTCGTTCAGGGCCAGCATCGAGAGTTTCTTGTCCCGCTCCTTGAGTTCAAGCGAGAGGATTTCGTTCTGATGGCAGACCTGCTCCTTTTCGATGAGGTCGCGCTGCCGGGCCTCGTACTGACGGCTCAGTTTGCGCATCCGCATGCGATAGAGCATCAGCCCGCCGTAGAGAACCGCCCCCAGAGCCACGGCCGAAAGCAGGAGAAACCACCAGCGGAACAGCAGGGGCCGCCGGACGAAGAAGTTTTTCGACAGAAGGATCTCGCTGCCGAAACGGATTTCGAGCAGATGCAGTCCGCTGGCCAGATAGCGCACCGCAATCGGGCCCGTATCGGGGACCTGACGCCAGTCGCCGCCGTCGAGACGGTAGTCCAGGCTGGCGCGGGGCGCCGAACAGATTCTGAATTCCAGATCGGTGGCGCCGTGCGGCAGGACGATCTCGTCCGACAGGGGCGGTATTATGTCATTCCGCCCGTGACGCGAGTAACGCACCCCGTAGAGGGTCACCTTCGGACACACGTCGTTCATGCCGTCCCAGATGCCGACGATGCCGACACACTCCGAGAATCCGCAGGCCACGGTCCGTTCGTCCCAGGAGAAGACCCGACGATAGCGCTGCGGCAGCTGATCGATCCCCGACGAGGAGAACAAGTCGCGGCAGACCCGCTTTTCGGATCCCGACCGCACGATGGCATCCACCGTATTGCCGACGTAGTTGAAGAAGACGTTTCCGTGCTGATAGAGGTTCAGGTCGTCGGTCGTGAAGGAGGAGAACAGCTCCGTGTAGTAGCGGCTCAACACGAGCGAATCGGCATGGGGCGAATACCCGTAACACTCCTTGCCGGAGGTGAACAGCACCTCGCCGTCGATCGAGAAGGCCCGGACCGTAGCCTCGGGATCCCGTCCGACACGATAGGTCCGGCATTCGCGCACTTCGGTATAGTCCATGTCGAACGACAACCGCTTGACCGATCCTTTCAGCTGTTCGACCCAGACATATCCGTACTTGTCGAACAGGACGGAGTTGTCGGGATTGTCGTAGTTCTTCACGCGGAACATCGGCCGAAGCCGACCTTCGGCATCGACCTCCATCAGCACGAGGCCCTTCGAATCGGAGGCGCAGAATACGTTCTTGCGGCCCGGCACCGGCACGAGTTTCCAGGCCCGCGGCCACACGACACGATAGCTGCCCGTCGGATCGAGCGCGCAGAGGCCCCGATCGGCAATCACGACCAGTTCGCGGCCGCAGCGGCGCAGATCCCAGATCTGTCCCTGGGATCCGGCAATCATTTCGGGCTCGGCATCGGCCGAATCCGCCGCCACCCGAAACAGCCCCTTGTTGGTCCCGACGTAGAGGTCTCCGTTCCAAAGCGTTGCGGCGTAGACATACCCGATCTTCCGCGAAAGCGTATAGTAGAACTTTTCCGCTCCGGCGTTGCGGATCGAGGCCAGCCCGCCGTCGGCACCGAGGGTCATGTTGCCCGAAGCATCCTCCTCGAGGCTCAGCACCGTCGTATAGTCCAGACCGGAGTGTGAATTGAAGGATTCGGCGATCGTGCCGTCCGAATGGATCAGATAGGCCCCGTCGAGGACCGTACCGACCATCCAGCCGCCGGAATGATGCCTGAGAGCCGAGAAGATCTTCAGACGCGAAAGCAGGCGGTTGGTTTCGGGGAAGAGCTCCTCCCGATGGTAGCAACGGGTCTCCGGATCGGATTCCAGACGCATGAAGCCCGTGGTTTCGCCCACAGCCACGAAGTGCCGCCCGTCGCGATCCCGTTCCAGAAGGACGATCCGGTCCCCGAGCGGTTCGGAGATACACTCCAGCCGGCGGTTCTTCACCGTCCAGAGCCGGTCGTCGAGCTGGACGTAAAGGCCGTCGTCCGTCCGGAAGAGGTAGCCCACATCGCCGGTGGCAAGCACCTCCAGGCCATCCGAATCATAGACGTAGACCGCCTCGTGGGTCTGCATATAGAGGGCATCCGCCATGGGAAAGATCCGCCAGAAGATCTCGTTGCGCGAGAAGTCGCGGTTGGCATAGAGGCCGGTGAACTGCATGCGGCCATAGGCATCCATGATCCAATAGCCGAAGAAGTTGTCGCCGGCGCAATAAAGGCAGCCGGTCGCGGCGTCGTAAAACAGATTGCGGAGGACCGAATGGCCGTCGATCGGATAAGCGGCATAGCCGTAGCCGTCGTAGACGACCAGACCGGTTCCGGCGGCCATGTAGAGAAAACCTTTTTCGTCGTTTTCGAGTGACCAGATCTGGGATTCGCCCCCATACTCCGAAGGACGCACATTCGACACGTAACGCCGAAAGAATGGATCGGGCTCCCCGGCCCGACAGACAAACGGCAACTGCAGCGGCAGCAGAAAAAGCAGGAGACAGAGACGGATAAGGGCGTTTTTTCTCATGACAGCGACGGTCGGTAGTTGCAAATATAGTTTTTTTCGCCGATTGAATCCGGCTTCAGCCTGCAAAAAATCGACCGGAGAGATCGTTCGGATCGGTTTTTCACGTGGAACCGGCGCGAAAGCGAAGCATCGGCCGAGAAGCCGCACATCGGGATATTCGGGCCGTCAATAGGATTTCAGACGGGATTCCTCCGTCGGAGCCGGATGCTCGGGCATGCGCTCGCCGTTGATCCGCACGTCGCGGAACGAGACCTCCTCGACCTCCTTCAGCACATAGGGTGTCGGAGCCGATCCCAGATCGACATGGTCGAGCACAATCCGTCTCATGGGGTGGCCGGCCACGCCGACGGCATAGAAACCGCACTCCGACGATTGAAGGCCCCGGACGTGTTCGATCCGGAAATTCTCGAACGTCGTGGGGTGAAAGCCGCCGCGCGCCCCCTGGTAATTGGTCTCGAAACGGATGAATGCCGTCCGCACCGTGTCGCAGACGACGTCGCTCACATGAACATTCCGGATATAACCGCCGCGATCGAGGTTCGACTTGAAGTAGATTCCGCTCAAGCAGCGCGAAATCCGGACATGCTCCATGCGGACGTTCTCGACGCCGGCCGACATCTCGCTGCCGATGCACAGGCCGTTGCACTTGGATCGGAACTCACAGTTGCGAATCAGGATATTGCGGGTCGGCTGACCGAAACGCCAGCCGTCCTGGTCGCGCCCCGCCTTGATGGCGATGGCGTCGTCGCCCACATCGAACAGACAGTCTTCGATCAGCACGTTGGTCGTACACTCCGGATCGCAGCCGTCGTTGTTCAGATTGCGGCTCATGATGGTGACGCCGCGGACCGTGACGTTGTCACAGAAGACCGGATGAATCACCCAATAGGGGCTGTCGAGAATCGTTATCCCCTCGATGAGGATGTTCCGGCAGCCGTAGGGCTGGATCATGCTCGGCGGCAGGATCGACCGTGCACCGAAACAGCGTTCGCGGACGGGCACCTGGTCGATTCCCATCTGGCGCAGCGAATCCTGCATGGCGGAGCGCTGGGGGCGGAACTTCGCAAAGCCCTGCGAAGCACGACCGTTGAGGGTTCCCTGTCCGGTGAGGGCGATGTTCGATACGTGGCGGGCACAGACCAGCGGCGAATAGTTGAAGAGTTCGGTCCCCTCCCAGATCGTGAGCACCGCCGGCAGGTAATCGGCCGGATCGGGGCTGAAGAGGATCTCGGAGCGGGACTCGAGGTGGAGATTCACGTTGCTCTTCAGCACGATCGGCCCCTTGCAGAGGTATTGACCGGCCGGGACGACCACCCGGCCGCCGCCTTCGGCACTGCATCGGGCAATGGCCTCGTTGATGGCGTTGCGGCAGTCGGTCAGGCCGTCACCGCGGGCGCCGAACGCACATACGTCATACGTCGCATCGCGGAACTCCGGCGGAACGATCCGGCGGAGAATATCGCGGCTGTCGGGCAGATCCGACCCCGTCGAGCAGGCCAGGCACAGCCATGACAAGACCATGAGTTGAAGAATTCGTTTCATAGGCGGCAGTTGAGGTTTTCGATCGTTCGGGTCCCGGGGGAAACATCTTTCGGACGAGACGGAAGCTCCGGGGCGTCTAAATTAGTGAAAATTCGGCGAAATTCGCCACTCTTCCCCGAAAGATTGCACCGGACCGATCATCGGCACCGGCCGCATCCGGATCGGATCCGGAGATGCACAACCCGGAGCCGCCCCATACGGGCAACTCCGGGTTGCAACGGATTCGGCTCGGGAAGGATTTTACGACCGCCGCCAGAGTGCCGACATCTGCTCGAGGGTCTTGCCCTTGGTCTCGGGAACCCACCGCCAGACAAACAGGGCCGACAGGAGCGACATCAGGGCATAGATGCAGTAGGTGCCGCCGACGCTCCAGGCGCTCAGCGACGGGAAGGTGGCCGATACGAGGAAGTTCGAGATCCACTGTGCGGCCACGGCCACGGCTACGGCCTGCGAGCGGATCGTATTGGGAAAGATCTCCGAGATGAGCACCCAGCAGATCGGGCCCCACGACATCATGAACGACGCCGTATAGAGGATGATGAAGACCAGCGCCGCGATACCGATCGTATCGGTGAACGAGAGAGCAGCCAGTGCGGCCATGCCGATCATCATGCCCG
Source organism: uncultured Alistipes sp. (assembly GCA_944321945.1). Classification (GTDB taxonomy): domain Bacteria; phylum Bacteroidota; class Bacteroidia; order Bacteroidales; family Rikenellaceae; genus Alistipes. Next base: position 123,569 of record CALUNE010000001.1, on the reverse strand, counting down.
TCGAGCCGATCATGAGCAGCGGTTTGCGGCCCACGCGGTCGACCGTGAAGATCGCAACGATGGTGAAGAGGATGTTGACCACGCCCATGACGACGGTCTGCAGCATCGAGGCATCGCCCGTGGCCCCCATGTTGGCGAAGATGCGCGGGGCGTAGTAGAGCACGACGTTGATGCCGATGGCCTGCTGGAAGAACGACAGCAGCACGCCGACGACGATGACCGTCACGCCGTAGGAGAAGAGGCGTTCGCGGCGTTCGTGCACCGTAGACTTGATCTCCTCGAGGATCGTGCGGGCCTCGGCCGAGCCGTTGATGCGTTCGAGTACCGCAAAGGCCTTCGCGTCGTTGCCCCGGAGGGCCAGGAAGCGCGGCGTTTCGGGCACGAGCAGGATCAGCAGCAGGAACGCCCCGGCGGGGAAGGCCTCCGAGAGGAACATCCGCCGCCAGCCGATGGAGACCATGGCCGTCTGGATGGCCTCGGCCGTCTCGCCAAGGTTGTTGCGGATCAGGTAGTTGACAAAGTATACGACCAGCATGCCGAAGATGATGGCAAACTGGTTGCACGAGACGAGCGTCCCGCGGATCCGTGCCGGGGAGATCTCGGCAATGTACATCGGGCACAGGGCCGAGGCCAGGCCGACCCCCACGCCGCCGATGATGCGGTAGAGGTTGAACATGACGAGCAGCGGCATCGAAGCCTCGCCGTAGGGCAGCACGCCGCTCTCGGGCCACCACGAACCGACGGCCGAAACGAAGAAGAGAATGGCCGCCACGATGAGCGAACGCTTGCGTCCGAGACGCGAGGCCAGCACGCCGGAGATTGCGCCGCCGATGACGCAGCCGATCAGGGCGCTCGAAGCCGTGAAGCCGTGCAGCCATGAGGAATAGGTGAAGTCGGTCGCCGTGCGGAAGAAGCGGTCGAGGGCCTGTTCGGCGCCCGAGACCACCGCCGTATCGTAGCCGAAGAGCAGTCCGCCGATGATCGCCACCAGCACGATCGAAAAGAGGTAGGCGCGGCTGCCGTTTGTTTGAGAGGAAGTCATGTTTCAGGTTTTAGGTTGTTTTCAGGAGGGCGCTGCGGGAAGCAGATTTTCCGTTTTGCCCGTTGGCGGAGCCGGCGCATGCCGGAAGATCAACCGCTCCGGCACACCCCGTCTCCGGATACGGCGCACCCTCCGCCGACCGCCGACTGGCCGCCGACGAAGGGGGCATTCCGCTCCGAACAGGATCCGACACGTCGGATCCCGACGGCATCAGATGTACATGTTGATCAGCGCCTCGTAGAGCTCCTGATGGCCGCTGCGCTGCTCGGGTTCATGCGTACGGGCGTAGTCGGCCACCTGCTCCAGGGTGAGGCGCCCCTCCTCGAAGGCCTTGCCTTCGCCCGAATCATACGAAGCGTAGCGCTCGCGGAGCATCTTCTCGTAGGGCGAGTGGTCGAGGATGTCGGCCGCAATCAGCAGCGCCCGCGCCATGGTGTCCATTCCCGAGATATGGGCGATGAAGATGTCCTCCAGGTCGGTCGAATTGCGGCGCGTCTTGGCGTCGAAGTTCGTGCCGCCGCCCTGCAGGCCGCCGCCGCGCAGGATCACCAGCATGGCCTGCACCAGTTCGTAGAGGTCGATCGGGAACTGGTCCGTATCCCATCCGTTCTGGTAGTCGCCGCGGTTGGCGTCGATCGAGCCGAGCATCCCGGCATCGACGGCACACTGCAGTTCGTGTTCGAACGTGTGGCCGGCCAGCGTGGCGTGGTTCACCTCGATGTTGACCTTGAAGTCCTTGTCGAGGCCGTGGGCGCGCAGGAAGCCGATCACCGTCTCGGTGTCGACGTCGTACTGGTGCTTCATCGGCTCCATGGGCTTCGGCTCGACGAGGAACGTCCCCTTGAAGCCCTTCGCACGGGCATAGTCGCGCGCCATGCGCAGCATCGTGGCCATGTGCTCCTTCTCGCGTTTCATGTCGGTGTTCAGCAGCGACATGTAACCCTCGCGTCCGCCCCAGAAGACGTAGCAGTCGCCGCCCAGCTCGATCGTCGCGTCGAGGGCGTTCTTGATCTGCAGCATCGAGCGCGCCGCGGCGTCGAAATCGGGATTCGTCGAGGCGCCGTTCATGTAGCGGGCGTGGCCGAAGACGTTGGCCGTACCCCAGAGCAGACGGATCCCCGTCTCGGCCTGCTTCTGCTTGGCGTAGGCGACCATCTCCCGCAGGTTCCGCTCATACTCTTCGGCCGTGGCGGCCTCGTCGACCAGATCCACGTCGTGGAAGCAGTAGTACTCGATGCCCATCTTCTGCATGAACTCGAAGCCGGCATCCATCTTGGCCTTGGCCCGTTCGATGGGATCCTTCGCCTCGTTCCACGGGAACTTCTTCGTACCGCCCCCGAACTGGTCGCCGCCCTCGGCGCAGAGCGTATGCCACCAGGCCATCGAGAAGCGGAACCAATCCTTCATCTTGCGGCCGCGCACGACGCGCTCCGGGTCGTAGTAATGGAATGCCATCGGATTCTTCGAGTCCTTGCCCTCGAAGGGAATTTTCCCCACCGTGGGGAAGTAGCTTTTCGTTGCCATTTTTTTGCGTTTTATCGGTTGTGTTGTTCGTTGAGTTTCATTTCGACGGCGCTCTTCCACGATCGGTAGGTCGCCTCCAGCTGTTCGCGGTCGGCCGCGGCGGGCTCGACCGTCTCCACGCGCCGCAGCGAGGCGAAGGCCTCCTCACGCGAGCGGTAATACCCGGCCCCGAGTGCCGCACCGCGCGCCGCACCCAGCGCCCCGTCCGTATTGAAGAGTTCGATGCGCGCCCCGGTGAGCGTGGCCAGCGTCTGCCGGAAGAGGGGCGAGAGGAAGAGGTTCGCGGCTCCGGCGCGGATCACGTCGGGACGCAGCCCCAACGTGCGCATGATGTCGATCCCGTAGCGGAACGAGCAGGCGATGCCCTCCTGTGCGGCCCGCAGCAGGTGGGCTGTCGTATGGCGGTTCAGATCGAGGTTCAGGATGGCGGCGCCCGTCGTGCGGTTGCCCAGCACGCGCTCGGCGCCGTTGCCGAAGGGGAGCACCACGACGCCGTCCGACCCCGCGGGGGCCGTCGCCGCCAGACGGTTCATCGCGGCGTAGTCGAGCGTCTGCTGCACGACCTGGCGGCGCATCCACGCATTCATGATCCCCGTGCCGTTGATGCAGAGCAGGATGCCGTAACGCGGCTTCCCGGGGGCGTGGTTGACGTGCACGAAGGTATTGACACGCGACTGCGGATCGGCCTTCGGCGTATCGGTCACCCCGTAGACCACGCCGCTCGTACCGCCCGTGGCAGCCACCTCGCCCGCCTCCAGCACGTTGAGCGAGAAGGCGTTGTTCGGCTGGTCGCCGGCCCGGTACGAGATCGGAGTCCCGGCCGGAATGCCCAGCAGCCGCTCCGTCGCGGCGTTCGTCCGGCCCTGAATGCCGATCGAGGGGCCCGCCTCGGGGATCATCCCGTGCGGAATGCCATAGTAATCGGCCACGAAATCCGCCCGCCGCTCCTCACGGAAGTCCCAGAGAATCTGCTCCGAAAGGCCGCTGACGCTCGTCGAGAGGCACCCCGAGAGTCGGTAGGCGATGTAGTCGCCCGGCAGCAGGAACCGGTCGATCCGCGAGAAGAGTTCCGGTTCGTGGCGTTTGACCCAGGCCAGTTTCGAGGCCGTGAAGTTGCCCGGCGAGTTGAGCGTATGGCTCAGACAGCGGTCGCGTCCGATCCCCTCCAGGGCTTCGGCGCCGAGATCCACGGCCCGCGAATCGCACCAGATGATCGCCTTGCGCAGCGGATGCCCCGCCCGGTCGAGGCAGACCAGTCCGTGCATCTGGTAGGTGATGCCCACCGAGACGACCTCGCGCATCGGGTGGCCGGCGCCGATCTGCCGGATTCCCTCGCAGACGTAGCGCCACCACATTTCGGGCTCCTGTTCGGCCCATCCCGCCTGCAGCGCTTCGATGGGCATCTCCTGCGCAGGATTCGTGGCCGAAGCCACACACTCGCCCGTCGCGATGTCCAGCAGCGACACCTTCACCGACGACGAGCCGATATCGATTCCCAAACTTTTCATGATTTTCTCCTGTTTCGTTGTTCTCCGCAGCGCGTGTGCCTCAATATTTCCAGTTGTTGATAAAGCCCAGTTTCAGCTTCTCCTTGACGGCCTTCTTGTAGGCGTTGCGGTTGAAAGTGTAGTATTGTGCCGGCTTGTGGGCCACGCCCTGCTCCTTCTCCGAGGTCGGAGTCAGGAAGCCCGAGGCCAGGATCTTCTTGCGGAAATTGCGGTTGTCGATCTCGATGCCCAGCACCGCGCTGTAGAGGTTCTGCAGCGCCCGGATCGTGAACTTGCGCGGCAGCAGCTCGAAGGCCACCGGCGACTGCAGCATCTCGCGGCACAGCACCGACAGGGCCGTCGTGAGGATCTGCTTGTGGTCCATGGCCAGCCGCTGGATCGAATCCACATCGACCCACTGCGCCCCCTTGGCCGTGGTATAGGCCACGGTGCGGGCATCGAGCTTCACCAGCGCGTAGTATCCCACCGTCACCACCCGCTCGCTGCGGATGCCGTGATAACGGTTGATCCACTCCAACTCCTCGCCACTCACGCGCTTGGGATCGGAAAAGATCTCCATCTGTTTCAGGTAGACGTTCTTGAGTCCCGTAGCCTCCTCCAGAACCCGGTAGGCCGCCTCGGGAAGCGTCTCGTTCTCGAGGATCATCGCTCCGGGCAGCTTCAGCGGATCGAGATGCGTGTCGGGTTTGTAGTAGCGGCGTTCGATCAGCAGCACCTTGAGGCTCTTGCCGTTGAATCCGAAGACCGCACAGTCGACCGACAGCGACTGGTTCATCTGGATGGTCATGAATGGTTGAAGTTTCAGGTTACGTTTGTAAAGTTACCCACTCCCCTGCAGGATTGCAAACTTATCGTATTTTATACGTTAAGTCCGCTCGGGCGAGGGCTCCGAAACCCCTCCGAAGGGCGATTCGGCACTTTCCGGCTTATGGCCTCATTTACGCTAACCGCCGTCCGGAATCCCGGACGGCGGTCAGTCAGGCCCTCGCGGCGTCATCAGCGCGCGGCGTCGTAATAGTCGATCAGCGGGTAGATGTTGCGGTGCAACTCGCCGGCCAGCTCCAGAAAATCGCTGTAGGGTTCATACTCCACCGAGACGACTCCCTTGTTCGAATCCGACGTTCCGCCGTAACCGTCGTTGTACTCGAAGTGCATCCAACCGGCACAGTTCCGGTTTTCGAGCAGCCGGAGGCAGAAGTTCTGGTAGAAAAGCCCCCGGTCGCGCTGCGTGCGGACCAGCCAGCCGCCCCCTTCGGTATTGGCATAGGGACGGCCCTGGTAGGAGGCGTCGGCCCCCTTGACGTAGAACTCCGTCACGATGAAGGGCTTGTCGGCGCTCCACGTCACGAGGTTCGCCAGGAAGTCATCTTCGGGCTGCCAGCGTGCGTAGTAGTTGACCGACACCACGTCGCAGTAGCGGGCACAGGCCTGGACGATGCCCTGCGTGTACTTGCTCCAGTCGTGGAGGCGCGAACCGAGGATCAGATGCTGCGGATCGGCCTTGCGGACCGCCTCGCTCGTCACTCGGTAATAGTGGTCGGCCACCGCCGCACGGAACTTCTCGCGGTCGGCCTCCGTAATGGCCCCGGTCGAGGCGATCCCCTCCTGCTCCATGAAGGCCTCGGCAAACTCGCGGGCTCCCCGGTAGCGGTCGGGCAGCGCGAGGAAATGCTTCAGCTCGACGCCTCGCACGTCGTCGGCATTCTGATAGGCCACGAACGGAAGTTCGTTGTCGAGGTAGTAGCCGACGAAACGATTGTCCCCGACGAAGGCGGCGCACTTTTCGCGGGCCAGATTCTCGACATAGTCGGCAAACGTCGGTTCGAAGGCCAGCACCAGCCGGTTGTAGGTTCCGTCCTCGAAGGCGTAGCCCAGGTTGGCGGTCATGTCCCACATGAAGGTCCGCAGCAGGTAGAGATTCTCGGCATAGGCCATCCGCTGCCTGCCGGGTTCGAGCAGGTTGTCGCGCATGTCGTCCGGGAAGCGTTCGATACGGTTCGAACCGTAGGAGATGTAGTTGAAACCGTTCGAGGCGAGCAGTTCGCCCGTCTCGCGGCTCCAGCGGTCGTTGCTCCCGTAACGGCTCGCAAACGAGGCGGCGTGTTCGTCGGAGCTGCCCGGACGCACGTGCTGCGTGCCGTGAAGGATCACCGCACCGCCGTCGGGGTCGAGGAAATACCAGCGGCCGTCGATCTTCGCGATACGGAAGAAGCCCTCGGTACCCGTCACCGAGGTCGGCGTACCGTGGTCGAGGCGTCCGCCCCAGGCCGTTCCGGCATATCCGTCGACCGGCGTAAAGCGGTTCATGCCGGCCACGGTGCGCGTCTCGGAGGAGCCGTCCGTCGACCAGGCATTGAAACTGCCGTTCTGCCACTTGCGGTACTCGACCGTCACATAGTCGTATTCGGGTTGGTCATCGCCGCCGCCTCCGGAGCCGTCCGGCGCCGCTTCGCGGCCGGTCGTATCCTCCGTACAGCCCGCAGCACCCAGCAGGATGCCGCACAGGAGCATCGCCCCATATTTTCGAAAGATTTCAAAAGTCATGTTTCAACCGTTTCAGGGATTCAGTTTTCGGATTCAGGGTTCTCGAGCCGGAGCAGGGCCTCGGCATAACGACGCCCCAGTTCGCGCTGACTGGCGGCCGAGAAGTGGGGATCGCTCTCGTCCTTCATCGGTTCGAGCCCCACGGACGACACGCAGGCCGTATGGGGGATGCGCAGCGCACGGAGCATGGCATTGAACGGCTCGGTGCCTTCGGGACGCCCCGTCCAGTTCCAGCGGGAGATCTCGCCGAAGACCACCGGCAGCGACGCATTGCCGCACGCCTCGCGCACGAGGTCGATCAATCGCCTCAACTGCGCCTCATAACGCTCGGGATGCGCCGAATTGGCCTCTCCCTGATGCCACAGCACGGCCACCACATCGCCCCAGGGCTGCGCCTCGCGCAGGCGTTCGAGCGCCCGGGCGGCGTAGTCCGTCGCGGAACCGGGCAGCCACTCCTCGATCGACGAACCGCCGCGGGCGTTCACCACGACGCCGATCGCCTCGCCCGTCGCCTCGTGGTAACGCGCGGCGAAGCCGCCCACGGGTCCGACCTGTTGCATCGACAGCTCCTTGCGGATGTTCGAATAGCGGTTCATCGGGTCGACGGCGCGTTCGAACGCGCCCCGGTCGTTGAACAGATAGACCCCCTGCAGCGTATCGGCCGCAGCGGCATCCATCGGGCCACGGCCGGCCATGTTCGACTGTCCGATGCAGAGGACCAGCCGCAGCCGCGGCAGCCGCACGAAGCACAACTCGCCGCACGTCAGCGTATCGCCCGTCATGGGACGGGACTCGATCACCTCCGTCGCATCACCCGCCGCCCGCACGATGCGCGGCGTACGGTCCGCTCCGTGGGCCACGTAGACCGTATCGGGACGGGCTCCGGCCATGAGACACGCCATCAGGGCCGGCACAAGAACAAGCATGCGCAACATGGGAATCAGCGTTTGCGATAGATTCGGATGGCGTTCAGCACGGGTTCACCCTCGATGCGGCCGAAGTCGACCCGCAGCCCCTCGCCGTCATGCACCTCGACGTCGATCTTGCGGACCACGGCCCGCGAGAAGCCCGCCTCCGAGGCGATCGAGAAGTTTTCGAGCACCTTCACGCCGTTGACCGACACGTCGAAACGTCGTCCCGTATACTCCGTCTGCGCGCCGTCGGCCCCGAGGTTGTAGGCCAGCGCCTCGCGCTGCTCGTCGGCATCGAGCTCCGCCCAGCAGAGATAGACCGAATAGGTGCCGTCGGGAACATCGGCCCGGAACGACTCGATGCCGACACGCTGGGTCTGGAACACCGGATTGTTCTTCGTACCGAGGATGTCCGACGCGGCCCCGAGCCACCCCGCACCCGGACGGCGCAGCACTTCGCCGCCGACATACCCCCAGCTGCCCGGACGATAGGGCTGCTCGGGGATCCAGGCCACACCCGCCTCGCGGTCGTCGAAGTAGCGCGGCGAACCCAGCATGACGTTCAGTTCGCTGAACGCCCGGGGCGAGGCCTGCGCCAGTTGGAAATCGACCGTCAGGGCATCGGTCAGCGAGCCGGCCCGTGCCACCAGCCGGTTCTCACCCTCGACAAACGGAACGTCGAACATCGCAACGCCCTGTTCGGGACGCTTCGTGGCGAGTTTGCGGCCGTTGAGCGTGAGCGTCACCGACGGCTGGTTCGTGAAGACCGGCACCGGCTGCACGCAGCGTCCCGAACCGTCGTCGGCACCGCCGCGGTTCTTCCATTCGCGGTTGCCGATCGTCAGCTGCGGCGTGGCATGCAGCACCGTCTTGTAGAAGAGATAGGTATCCTTCCATTCGCGGTCGAGGCCCGTCACACCCTTGTTGTTGACGTGCGGCACCACGTCGGCCCGCGATTCGGAGTAGAAGGCATTGAGGTTCCACAGCGACGATCCCGCCACGAAGGGCCGTTTGCGGATCTGCTCCAGATAGTGGCGATGGTAGACCAGACCGTACTCCTGCGAAAAGTCGAACTGCTCGGGCGAGAACGAATGGACCCGTGGATCGACATCCGCCCCGTATTCGGTGACGAAGAGCACCTTGTCGGGATACTCGGCATGGAGACGGTCGAGGATCTGCTCGAAACGCGTGATGTCCTTCTCATACCAGCCCTGGTAGAGGTTCCAGCCCTGGATCATCGGGATCCGAGTCAGACCGGCTTCGGCATAGCGTTCCGGCGCGTTGTGGAAGGCGATCATCGTATAGCGGGCGGGATCCTCCCGGCGCACGGTCTCGTCCAGCGTCCGGGCGACGCGTTCGACGGCCGCATAATAGCTCTTCGTGCGGACCGCATCGTCGTAGGGCGGACGCAGCAGCACCTCGTTCATGTAGGCCCAGATCATCACCGACGGGTGGTTGAAGCTCTGACGCACCATCTCCCGCACCATGTGCACCGAATTCTCGAGGAACGCCTCGTCCTCCGTCACGGCATTCACCACCGGGATCTCCACCGAGGTGACGATGCCCAGCCGGTCGCACATCTCCAGCACCACGGGATCCTGCGGATAGTGCGACACGCGCAGGAAATTGCCGCCCATCTGCTTGATGAGCCGCACGTCGCGTTCGTGCATCTCGTCGGTCAGCGCCCAGCCGCGGCCCAGGTAGTCCTGATGGCGGCACGTGCCGACCAGCTTGCACGGACGTCCGTTGAGCTGGAAGCCCCGGTCGGGATCGAACGAGAACCAGCGCAGGCCCAGCGGATTGGAGACTTCGTCGAGCAGACTGCCGTCGGCGGCAAGAATCCGCGTCACAACGCGGTAGAGATTCGGGTCGTCCACGTCCCACAGTTGCGGGCGATCGATCGCCACGCCGTCGCGGATCTGTTCGGAGCATGCGCCGGGCGCCACCTCCGCCGCATCCTCCACGCGAACGACCTCGCGTCCGTCGGGATCCAGAATCCGATGCTCGATCCGGATGCGGGCCGCCTCTGCGCCGTCGTTGGCCACCAGCGTGCGGATCCGCACCACGGCCCGCCCGGCCGAAACCTCCGGCGTGGTGAGGTAGACGCCCGACGAGGCGAAGTCCGTCGGTGCGACATGCACCTTGTCGGTCATCAGCAGGCTCACGTCGCGGTAGATTCCGCCGAAGAAGGTGAAGTCGGCCGACAGGGGCGGAATGTCGGGATTGTGGGCATTGGTCACCTCGACGGCCAGCAGATTCTCGCCGCCCGGGACCACATATTTCGTGATGTCGAAGACGAAACGCGTATAGCCGCCCTTGTGTTCGCCGGCATAGTGTCCGTTGACGTAGAGCCGCACCTCCTGGTTGGCCCCCTCGAAGCAGAGATAGACCTGCTGCCGGGCCGCCGAAGCCGGCAGAACGATCCGTTTGCGATACCAGGCCGGTCCGCGGTAGAAGCCCGGCACGTCGTCGTCCGCATCGCGGTCGTTCCACGTGTGGGGGATATTGACGATCTGCCAGTCGGCATCGTCGGCTGCGGGCTGGAAGGCATCGTAGGGCGACCCCTTCACGAAACGCCACGCCTCGTTGATCGTGTACTGAATGCGCGCACCGGCCGAGGTCACGGTCAGCAGCAGCGCCACGAAAAGAATGGTTCGTATCTTCTTCATGGATTCATTGGGTTGGTTTCAGCAGTTGGGAATGGGCAGGTGACGGCCTGCCCCGTATAGCGGAGCGTCCGTTCGAGCGGCTGCGCACCGGGACGCATGAGCTGAACGTACAGCACCTGTTCGCGGGCCATGCCGGGGTAGTCACCCTCGCGGTCCGAGATGCGCAGCGCAGCGTCGGCCTCCGACCACTCCAGCTCACAGCGAGCATACTCGCCCCGGGTGTATCCGTAGCCGTCGCCGGCGTCGTCGTAGAGGACAAACCGCGCATCGGCGCCCGCATAGATCCGGATTTCGAGCCGCTCGTCGGGACCTTCGGCCGTCGACTGGCGCGCCTCGCCCATCGGGACGATCGATCCGCCCCGCACGTAGACGGGCAGCTCCATGAGCCCGCATGTGCGGACGACCCGTTCGCCGCCGCGGAAGGCCTCGCCCGTGAAGAGGTCGTACCACCACTCCCCGGCATGACGCGGAAGCAGCGTCTCGACCCGTTGCGCGGAGGCACCCTCCGCCATCGGTTCGAAAACCGGATGCACGAGCAGCGAACCGCAAAACAGATAACTGTCGTCGGCCCCGGCAACCGCCCGGTCGTCGGGGAAGGCCACCCCGAGCGCCTCCATGAACGACTCGTCCCGGCAGGCAACCCCGTAGGCCGTCGCATAGATCAGCGGCAGCAGTCGGTAGCGCAGTTCGATGTATTTCAACTGGTTGCGATACCAGACACTGTGTTCGTCGCCGAAGCGCCACACCTCGCGCGGAATGTCGGTGCCGTGGGCCCGGAAGAGGGGCAGGAAGGCGCTGAACTGGAACCACCGGGCATACAGTTCGCGATAGGCCGGATCCGAGAGACCGCGGGGATAGGCGCCGCCGTTGGTCGTGACGTAGAATCCGCCCGTATCGAAGGTCCAGTAGGGGAATCCCGAGGCGGCGAGGTTGACCCCGGCAGCCAGCTGGCGCTTCATCGTCTCCCACGAGGCCACGATGTCACCCGACCAGACCGCCGTGCCGTAACGCTGTTGTCCGGCGAAGGCCGAACGCGTGAAGAGCAGCGGACGACGTTCGGGTGCCGCCTCGCGCAGACGACCGTACAGATCGCCCATCCACACCAGCGAATAGGTGTTCAGATAGCGGTGGAAGGGGCCCAGCCAGGTCCGGCCGGCCGATTTGGTCCGGGCCTCCTGCCTGCGCTGGGTGAAGCCCTCGCGGAACGACGGCTCCGTGGCATCCATCCACCAGCCGTCGGCCCCCGTATCGAACATGCCCGTCCGGAAATGGCGCCAGAAGATCTCGCGGGCCGTGGGATTGTAAGCGTCGAAGACCTTGTAACCGGCCCATGTCCGCTCGTTGAAGAGGGCTCCGGCCGCCTCCAGATCGCGATAGACCGCCGTCTCGGGACCGAATCCCGGCCACACCGACACCAGCAGCCGCACGCCGTAGCGTTCATGCAGGCTGCGGACCATCGCCTGCGGATCGGGATAGCGCACCGAATCCCATTGCAGGGCATTCCAGCGGGGCTTCTCGCCCCAGTACTCCCAGTCCTGGACGACGACATCGATCGGGATGCGGCGCCGGCGGTACTCGGCAGCCACGCCGAGCAGCTCCTCCGCACTCTTGTAGCGCTCCTTCGACTGCCAGAATCCGAAGGCCCATTTCGGGAGCATCGAGGCGGCGCCCGTCAATTCCCGGTAGCCGCGGATACACCCCTCGGGATCGCCCCCGTAGACGAACCAGTAGTCGACGGCGTCGCCCACCTCCGAGACGAATTCGAAGACATCGCCGCCGTCGCGGAACTCCGAGGCCGAATAGTTGTCCCACAGCAGGCCGTAGCCCCGCGTCGAGACCAGATAGGGATTGACGATCTCGCGGTTGGCCTGCAACAGCAGCACCGTGTCGCGCTTGTAGTCCACCACACCGGTCTGGTACTGTCCCAGACCGTAGAGCGCCTCGGCCGGATCGGTCGCAAAGCGCTGCGTCACCGCATAGCAGGGCTCGCCGGCCACCGTATCGCGGCGCAGCGTGCGCTCCTGTTCGCCGAGCAGCCGTTCGCCCGTCGCGGCATCGAGGAAGGTGAAGAGCCCCCGCTCGCGATCGAACTCCACCCGCAGCTTCGAGGTCTGAAAGGCGTATCCGTGCGGGGTGCGCTCGCAGCGAAGCCCGACCTCCGGACCCGGCAGCGAATCCACCACCAGACGCCGCGTCACCAGCGGCGACCCCTCGGGCCGGACCAGAATCCGGACCGCCCGCTCCGTACGGAACTCGACGCGGCAGGTCAGCCCCGCCTGCTCGAATTCGAATGCGTTGCCGTCGCGTGCGGGACCTCCGCACGCCGACAGAAACAGACCGGCAAGAATCAGCAGTTGTCGTTTCATCGGATCAGGGTATAATGGAACGAGACGTTGCGCAGTTTCAGATCGCCCTTGAACATCAGGGTGAAGCCCGGTGCGGTCGTGTAGAGGACATTGTCGGGAATCAGTTCCACGCGCACCCGTTTCCAGCGCCCCGTACCGTCGGTCTTGAACTTCGCCACCGTAGCGAAGAGATCCTTCGGCTGGCGTTCGGTCCGCGAATAGAGGAAGACGAAGCGATCGTCGGGTTCATCGTCGAAGTATTCGAATTCGAGCCAGCCCCGATGGGTCCGCGAGGCGATGATCGACCGCGTGGCCGCCTCCGGCAGATAGATCTTCAGTTCGGGACGCGTATAACGGATCCCGCCGACGGCATCGCTGCTGAAGCGCAGCTCCGCCTCACCGACATCCAGCGTCCGGATACGGAGTGTCTTTTCGAGCGCTTCGGCCGCCGTTTCGGCCTCGGCAAGCCGCTCCCGCGCCTCCGCGTATGCACCGCGGGCCATCGCCCGGGCCGCCGCGTCGAGCGAGGTCACCAGGGCCCCGGTACGGCGGTGTGCCGCCGCAAGGGTGGCGCAGCGTTTGCGCAGATCGAAGAGCCGCCGGGGCAGTTCGATTCCCGTGGTATCCGCCTCCATCTGCTTGAAGCGCGCCGCATAGCGCAGGGTCGTACGCAGTTCGCGATCGCCGTTCTCGACCGTCGGCTCGATCTCGTGCCCCTCGGTGTAGTCACTCCACGAGGCGATGAAGACCAGATCGAGGCTCTCCTGCGAGGCCATGCAGAAGTCCCACATGCGTTCGTAGGTGCGGCCTCCGTCGCGCGGAATGTAGTAGAAGTGCTGACGCCCCCAGCCGGCACATCCGCGGTTGTCCATGCCGGGCATCACGAAGCCCGCCTTCAGCACGTAGGTCGGGTCGCCGCTCATCCAGACCGAATCCCGGAAGGGCTTCATGCACTCGATCAGATCCTGCGGTTCGGCATAGTTGTCCCACCACGGATGAGCTGCATCGCGCGGCCGCACCCGGGCCGGAAGCCACGCCGTGGGCACCATGCCCAACCGCTTCCAGGCCTCGATCTCGGGGCTCCAGCGCACCGGAACATAGCGTCCGTCGCGCAGCTCGCCCCACTCGGCCCAGCGCCGCAGCACCACCGGCCGCTCCGCCCCGTCGGGCAGCACAACCTGCTCGACGGCCCGGGCATACTCCTCGGGCGTGGCGCCCGGCCCGAAAAGATAGAAGACCGGATGCTCCTTCACCACGGGAGCCGTCGGGCCCGTCAATACGCTGTCGACCAGATAGCGGTAGCAGCGGGCATAATGTTCGGTCTTGTCCTCACGCGTGACAATGCGCGGGTCGAGACGCGTGATCCAGTCGTAATAGAGCCAGCCGTCGCACCAGTTCACTCCGATTTCGAAATCGTATTTCGCCGCCACACGCTGCATGGCCTTCAGCAGCACGTCGTTCTCGTGGCCCATGAATCCCCATTCGATGAAAAAGCCATCGATTCCCGCAGCCTTGGCCGAAAGAATCTGGTATTCGATGTAGTCGGGATCGAGGTTCGACTGCATGCCCACCTGCGGATAGGCCACGGCCGCCACGTCGTGACGCCCCGTCGTATCCATGAAATCGGCATTGTAGCACAACGTCCGGCGCCCGGTCAGCGACTTGTGCGTATCGGCATGCATCTCCCAGCGGCCCAGCTTTCCGTCGTGGGCCCGCGTATAGCGCACTCCGTGGTAATCGGCATAGATCTTCTTGCCGTTCTGCGCCGCGGCCGGCTGGGGCATCAGGGTCGGCAGCGCCAAAAGGGCTCCGACCACCCACCAGTTTCGTATCGAGATCTTCATTCGGGTCCTTTTTACGTATCAAAGATCGGAAATTCCTCCGAAGAAACCATACTCCGGAGGAATTTCCGATTCAAAACCTTTTCAGTTACTCCTTGGGGAGCTTGAGTGCGAAGTTGAAGGTGCGGGCGTTCTTGTTCGTTCCCACATACTCGCTCACCGACACAAGCTTCAACAGAGCCACCTTGCCGGCCATGGGCGACGTCGAGGCCAGCTTCACGGCCAGCACCACGCCGATCAGTCCGTCCTGCTGCGTATCGACGATCGACGTACTCTGGATCGTGGCGGCATCGATGGCGGCAATGTCCGCGGCCGTGGCCGTATCGAAGTCGAGGTCGACCTGCTTGAAGCGCGTGTCGTTCAGCACGTCGAAGTCCTGCACACCCTTGTCGCCGGCCTTGTATTCGTTGTTCTTGTTGTCCTTGATGTTGTAGATGCGGATTGCCGTGTTACCGTTCATGTAGTAGACCTTCACGTCGACGTGCGACTGCAGCGAAGAATCGTCCAGACACTCCTGCACGGTATAGGTCCGCCGGTCGCTGATCGACAGCATGCGCTTGCCGTCGTTCACGCCGTCGTTGCAGACCGCCGTGTTGACCAGCAGATCCGTTACGTAGTAGAGGTTCACGAGCGCTGCGGCCTCGGCCGTCGTCGTACGCCCGACGTTGTCCGTAACGACTACCCGCACGCCCTTCGTGGCATTCGTGAAGGTCATCGTCTCGGCATAGTCCAGCGTCTTGAGCCGGTCGTAGCTGGTCGTGCGCACCGGTTTGTCGGTGACACCGTCCAGCCGGTAGAGCTCGACCTTGACGATGCCGGCCTCCGACTCCATGTGGATGTTGACCGCCTTCTCCTCGTCCTTGCCGGCCAGGATCGTCTGCTCGGCAAAGGTCACCACCGGAGGCGGAACCGTCTTGTATTCGACGGCCAGCGTCTCGATGCGGATCTGGCCGTAGTTGTCGACGGCTCTCACCTTCAGACCCTTGTCAAATTCGTCGTACTGGACCAGCTCGTCGAACGTCCACGAGCTCTGCGGATCCTCCGCCGTGAAGTTCACGCTCGTGTAGAGCTCCTGTCCCGACTCCTTCACGCGGTAGAGTTCGACGGAGGCCAGCGTCGAGGTGGTCGACACCTCGATGTGCGTGCGGGGCATGTCGCCGCCGACGGTCTCGTCGTACTGGATGGACGCCGGATCGAAGACGATCTGCGGCGGCTCCACGACGTCGATGATCGTGATCGGCAACGACGCCTCGACCCGGCGGTCCAGCAGATCCACCGCCTCGATCACCGCGGACGTATAGCCCGACGCATAGTTGATCTCCTCCGAAAGGCTGTAGCTCTTCGGGTTGAAGAATTCGGTCACCGTCGTCACGGGAATCGACTCCCCGTCGGCGGTGCGGATCGAGAGCGCCACGCTCCGAAGCCCCGCCTCCGACTTCACGACGGCCACGATCGGCAGGTTGTCGATGACATTGAGGTCCGCCTCCAGCTGATCGTAGGCATAGGTAATGGTGGGTTCGGCCGCCGAAGGGTCGATTCCTTCGTCCTTGCTGCACGACGAAACCGACAGGAGGGCGAACAGCCCGGCCCATATCGCAAATATTCTCTGGTTCATGGTTGATGTTGTTTTAATGTTCGGCATGCCCTATCGCTTGTAGTAGCAGTAGGAGTTGAAGACGTGGATCACGCCGTTGGTCGGCATGATGTTCGAGCTGACGGCCTGACGCATCGGCGAATTGCCGTTGGTGCCCGTATCGTTGACGATCACCGATCCGGCATCGGCCATCCAGGGGTTCTTGCGCGCCAGCATCGTCATCAGGCCCTCCTCGCCGCGCCGCAGCGTCAGCACGTAGATCGCCTCGACGGGCAGTTCGCCGTAGGTGCTGTAGAAACCGTCGACAATGTGGTAGCGGAGCAGATTCTGCACGTCCTCCTTCGGACACTCCGTGATGGCCGATTTGTCGGGATAGCTGCTCACGAAGGCCTTGATCGCCGTATTGGTCAGAGCCAGGAACGTATACTCCCGGTCGGTCTGCGTATAGTAGTCCTTCATGTCGGCATACTCGATGGCCGCCATGAAATCGCTGAAGATGTCCGAACGGCTCTCGAAATATTCCCAGGCCGTCATCGAAATATGCGGGTCGAGCACCGTCGCGTTGTAATCGGCATCGGTCTGCAGCTTCATGTCGGAGCAGGACCCCGCCAGAACAACCGTCAGCAGCAACGCCATGCCCGTGATTATCTGTCTGTACATGATCGAATCGTTTTTTGGAATTTATTTACTCGTTGCATAGTAGCTGTTCTGCACCAGTTTCTTGTTCTGGTCCAGGTGGGAATAGTGGATCGGGAAGAGTTCGTTGCCGTCGTCCTGGCAGCCGTTGATCGGCCCCATGACACTCTTCCAGCGCCCCGTGCGCACGAGGTCGAACCACCGGCGTCCTTCGCCCACGAGTTCGCGCTGACGCTCGTCGAGGATGAAGTCCACCAGTTCGTCCTCGGTCGTGAAGTCGTCGGCCGTGGGGGTCTCCAGCCCGGCCCGCGTGCGGATCGGCTTCACCAGATCGAGCGCCTCCTCCCACTTGCTCTGACGGGCCTGCGCCTCGGCCTGCAACAGCAGCATGTCCGTATAGCGATAGATCGGGTAGGCCACCTCGCAGGTCTTGTTCAGCGTCGACGAGATGTCGCCCGAGATATACTTGCGCAGCTCCCAGCCCGACTGATAGTTCTTCGTGACGATCGGGAAGCGGAGATCCTTCGCCTGGTCGTACTTGTTGCGCAGCACCTCCGAAACCACCGCGGCGCGGTTGCCCGATCCGGTGAACCACTGGTACATGTAGCTGTAGCCGTTCGATCCGACCTCGTCCATGTTGAAGTGTACGACGAAAATGAACTCCTTGGTGCTGTACTCGTCGTTTTCGGGCGTGTTGTCGCTGGCCTTGTTGTTGAGCTCCTCGGCGAACATCTTCTTCCAGGTGTCGATGCTCGGCTCGAAGGCCATGAAGGTCGGATTGTCCTTCATCTTCTCGATGGTCTGATCGGCCAGGCTGTACTCGCCGAGCCACATGTAGACATCGGCCATGATGGCCCAGGCGCCGTAGATCGAGATGCGTTTGCGCTCCTTGTTGCCCGTACGGTCGAGGAGGGCCTCGGCCTGCTGCAGGTCACTGAGAATCACCTCGCGCAGGATGTAGTCGCGGTCGGTGCGCTCGCGGTAGATGGCGTCGCTGTAGGCCTCGTTGGGGTCGGTGAACAGCGGCACGTCGCCCCACACGCGGACGGCATAGAAGTAGGCCAGCGCCCGCATGGCATAGGCCTGTCCCATCAGGTCGTTGCGGTCCGTCACCGAAGGCATGTCCACCTGCGGCAGGTACTTGATGCAGAGATTGGCCTGGTTGATGACCTGATAGATGGCCGTCCACTTCGTGCAGTTGAGGTCCGTGGTGATCTGGTTGTCGATCACGCGCTGCTGATCGGCGGCCGTCGAGGCGCCCGGCTCGAAGTCGTCCGAACGGAATTCGCCCCAGTAGAAGTAGTTCTCCCGCATTGCCGTGCGGAAATAGCTGTAGATCTGGCTGACTCCCGCCTTGGCGTCGCGCGAGGAGGTCCACATCTGGTTGGCCGGAATCTCGCTCACGGGCTGCTCGTCGAGGAACGACGAACACGATCCCAATCCCGAAACCAGCACAACAGCGGCAAGTATGTATTGAATCTTTTTCATGTTGTTGCGAGCCTTTTAGAATTTAACGTTTACACCGACACCGAACTCCCGCTTCTTGGGATAGCGGTACGAGTCCTTGCCGATCTGCAGCGGATTCGACGACGAGAACTCGGGGTCATATCCGCTGTAGGGGGTCCACGTCATCAGGTTGTTGCCGAACAGATAGACCTGCAGCCCCTGGATGTGCAGCGAACGGATCCAGCGCTCGGGAAGATCGTACGACAGACGGATGTTCGACAGGCGGATGTAGTCGCCGTCCTCGACATAGAACGAGTTCGCATAACGGGCGTTGTTGTACTCGTCGTTGTAGGGGCGCGGGTAGAGCGCCTCGTCGCCTTGATGAACCCAGATGTTGTTGATCACGTCGGGCGAAGGCGTCGTCGACGAATACTTGAACATGTTGCGCTGATGCTCGGCGTTGTTGTAGATCTGGCCGCCGAACGAATAGTAGAACGAGACGAACAGGCTTACGTTCTTGTAGGAGAACGTCGTGCTCAAACCGCCCGTGTAGGTCGGCAGGGCATTGCCGATGATCATGCGGTCGTTCTCGTCGATGATGCCGTCGCGCGAGCCCTCGGCCTCTTCCCAGTTGACGTCGCCGCCGCGGAAGGCCTTGCCGTTGGGCAGCTTCTTCTGGGCGATGGCCCCCGTATAGACCTGCCCGTCGAGCGTGTAGTGGCTGAAGGCGCCGTTCTCGAAGACGGGCGTCAGCTGCTGCCACGTATCGGGCGTGAAGGCGTTCGATTCGTCGTAACGGAAGATGTCGATCTGCTTGTAGCCGTAGAAGTCGCCGATCGAACCGCCCTCGGCCATCCACCACAGGTCGCCCTCGAGGTAGGGTTCACCCTCCGACAGCTTCTCGATGGTGTTCCAGTTGCGCGAGATGTTGAACGAGGCGTTCCAGCGGAAATCCTTCGTACGGATCAGATCGCCGCCGATCGTGAATTCGAAACCGCGGTTGCTCACCTCGCCGACGTTCGTGCGCATGGTCGAGAAGCCCGACTCCTTGGGAAGTTCACGGTTGGCCAGCAGGCCGTCGGTGTACTTGTCGTAGTAGTCGGCCGTGACGGTCAGCCGGTTGTTGAAGAAGCTCAGATCGAGACCCACGTCGACCTGGCGCGTCTCCTCCCAGCGCAGGTTGTCCACGGCCAGACGCGCCGGATAGACGCCGCCCACACCGTCGTAGATGTCGCCCGTGGCATAGGAGTAGAGGTAGTCGTAGTTGCCGATCTGTTCGTTACCGGTGATACCCCAGCTGACACGGATCTTGGCATCGTCCAGAGCGCGGCGCGAGAAGGCCATGAAGTTCTCGTCCGAAAGACGCCAGGCCGCCGATACCGACGGGAAGTTGCCCCAGCGGTTGGACTTCGAGAAACGCGACGAGCCGTCGCGGCGGAACGTCGCCTGGATCAGGTATTTCGACTTGAAGTCGTAGGCCACACGGGCGAAGAACGAGGCCATCGAGTGGTTGGTCTGCCAGGTTCCCGTGTCGCTCAGCGTGAGGTTGGCCGAGAAGGCGTTCATCGTGGTGATGAAATCCGTCGACGAGTTGATGCCCGACAGCACGGTCTGATCCGTGCGCCACTGCTGCTCGCTGAAGCCCAGCAGGGCCTGGAAATTGTGGTTGCCCCACTTGTTCTTGTAGGTCAGCACGTTTTCGTTCAGCCAGTTCCAGTTGAGGTTCTCGGAGACATATCCGCTGTTACTCGTCTGCCACTCGTCGGTAATCATGCTCGGATAGACGCGCTGCCGCTTGTTGAGGTAGAAGTTGGCATTGATGCTCGTCTGGAAGGTCAGGTTCTTGGCCAGTTTAACCTCGAAGCCCTGATAGAAATTGGCCTGGTAGTACTCCGTGCGGTCGGTCGTATACTTCACCTGCGCCAGCGGGCTCTTCTGGCCCTGGAAGACGCCGGCCAGCGTGCCGTCCGGATAATAGAGGTTGAAATAGGGGCGGCGCGACAGCATCGACGTCATCAGCGCGCTTTCATCCAGACCGTTCTTCTGCGAGTAGCCCAGCGACACGCGGCTGTGGAGCGTCAGCCAGTTGTTGGCCGTATAGTCGGCGTTGATGCGGGCCGTCAGACGCTGGAAGTTCGTATTGGGGACGATACCGCGCTCGTTGTAGTAACCCGTCGAGCCGTAGTACTTCATCTTTTTCGTACCGCCCGAAACGCTCAGATCCACCTGATCCTTCTGCGCCCACTGGAAGAGCAGATCCTGGTAGTCGTTGTCGACGTTAAACGAGCTGTTGAGCGAGTCCTGGATGATCATGTAGCTTTCGTCGGGCGAACCGATCGAATTCTCCAGGAAGTAGGTGCGGCGCAGCATGTCGTAGTTGCGGCGGTCGGCACGCGTGGCCTGGGCCAGCTTGTGCGACAGTTTGCCCCACGAGTGGAGGTACTTCACGTCGACGCGCGGAGCCCCCTCCTGACCGCCCTTGGTCGTGATCAGAATCACGCCGTTGGCCGAACGCGAACCGTACATGGCGGCCGAAGCGGCATCCTTGAGAACCTCGATCGAAACGATATCGCCCGGGTTGATGGCATCGATGTCCTCCATCGGGATTCCGTCGACGACGTAGAGCGGCTTGACACCCTCGGCCGAGAAAGTCGAGATACCGCGGATGTTGATCTGTGCGCTCTCACCCGGCTGACCCGATCCGGCGGTGATCTGTACGCCGGCCACCTGGCCCTGCAGGGCGTCGAACACGCTCGAAGGGATCTTCCGCTCGATGGATTCCGACGAGATCGAGGCGATCGAGCCCGTCACGTCGCGCTTACGCATCGTACCGTAGGCCACGACCATCACCTCGTCGATCGCCTGCGTATCGGAATCGAGTGCAATCTCCAGAAAATCGGCATTGGCCGTCAGGGTCTTGGTCTGATAGCCGATGAAGGAGACCTGGATGGAGGCGCCCCGTTTGGAGAGCGAGAGCGAGAATTTTCCGTCCGAACCGGTCACGGTTCCGTTCGAAGTTCCCGGCTCCACGATCGTCGCACCGACCAGAGGCTGGCCGTCCCCCTGGACGGTGCCGTTCAGGGTGAATTTCCCTCCTCCCCGCTGGGCGACGGTCAGTTCGGGCTGCAACAATGTGATCGTCAGCAGGACGGCACACAGCATTTGAACTTTCGTCAATAGTTTCTTCATGATGCAATTAGTTAGTTGGTTTTATGTGGCGATAATTTTGAAGTTCGGATCGGGTTCGGTCAGTACTCGTTCTGCGAACGGTATGCGGGTCAAGCATCATCCTGCCGTGTGACGGTTCTATGACAAAGTTATATAAATTTTTTCTTCAAAAATCAAGACCCGAACCACGCCAGAGGCCGCTCCAACCCATAAGACCGGACCTTCGGCGGCCCTGCCGTCGAGCCGTTGCGGACGGTGAAAAACTCACGCAAGGAGGCGTAATACCGTATTTTTGGCCCTAAGCGACATGCTGATTTCCGGAGTGTTCCCGAAAGGCCATTTCATGTCATTTTTACGCTAACTAATTTTCGGAGCCGCCCGGCCGGGCGCCGCATCCCGGGATACGGGCTCCGTCACACGCGGACGGGGCATCGCCCACGTGTGGCGATGCCCCGTCCGGTCAGCTCCGTCCGGGCCGAACCGCAGGATGCAGAAACCGGTCAGCGAGGCTCGGAGACATCCTCCATCTTCCGGGTCCGGTAGGCCTTCGGCGTACAGCCGTATTTGGCCGAGAAGTTCTTGAAGAAGGTTCCGCGGTTGGAGAATCCCGACTTGTAGATGATCTCGTCGACCGAGAGCTTGGTCTTCATCAGCAGGTGCTCGGCATAGGTGAGCCGGTATTCGCGGATGATGTTGCTCGGCGTGACGTTCACCAGCCCGTCGAGCCGGTGGTAGAGATTCCGCAGGCTCATGCCCATCCGCTCGGCAATCGTCGCCGTGGTCATGCCGTTGTCCGAGAGGTTTTCCTGGATGATCTTGAAGAGCTTCTCGAGAAACTTCCGGTCTTCGCTGTGGAGCATCTTGCCGTCGCTGAACTCGTAGACGCTCACCGACGAGTTGTAGTACTCGCGCAGCGAGCTGATCCGGTTCAGGCTCTGCCGGACGGTGAACTGCAGCGTCTTGACGTTGATCGGCAGCGACAGCACCGAATCCGCATACTCGTCGGTCGGAGAATCGGCGTGCTGCAGGCTCGTGATCAGGATGATGGGGATCTTCACCGTCATGCGGTCGCGCTTGACCGAGGCCATCAGCTCCGTCAGCTCCTCCTTCATGGCGATGTTCTCGCAGAGGATGATGTCCGGATAACCGGCCTGCATCTCCTCGGAGAACTTCTCGGCCCGGCGGAACGCGCGGATGTTGTACTCCTCGGAGAACATCTCCGCTATGGAGTTGATGATCCCGGCGTCGGAACCGATGATGAACATCGTCGGGCGGTCCGAGGCGGTGTCGAACTGCCGGATTCCCTCCTTCTCGATCATCAGGATGTGGCTGTTGGGCAGATACTCCTCGGAGAACTCCCCGGCCGCCTCGGCCTCCGCCGAGGAGATGTTGAGCGACGGAAGCTCGATCTCGATGGTGAAATGGCCGTCCGCATCCTTCAGCCGCATCGTGCCGCCCAGACCCGTCACGTAGTTGACGCAGACCACCAGACGCATCTCGTCCTGGAACGACTGCCCGCGTTCGCCCGAACGCTGGAAATCCTCCATCATGTCGTAGCGGTCGGTCAGCCGGTCGAACTCCTCCTCGTCGAGCCAGTGCCCCTCGACATCGAGCCGGAAGGCGAGCCTTTCGTCCTGAACCGCCACCTCGAGGAGAATCCGCCCGCGGCGGGCCACATGCAGGAAGGCATTGGCCATGGTCATGTCCACCACGGCCGAGATCCGTTTCGGATCGCTCGTCCAGAGCAGCTCCTCCGGCAGATGCATCTCGAAGCGAAGACCCTTGTCACGGGCCAGCGATTCGTAGCTCTTGGCAATCTCCGAGACATACTCCGTCACGGAGAAGATCTTCACGCTGATGTTGTTGCCCGACTCGCTCGATTCGCGGAAATTGTGCAGCATGTGGATGATGTTCGAGAGCTTTTCGCCCTGCCGCAGAATCCGTTTCGACTGTTTGCGGATGTAGTCGTCCGCCTGCGCATAGTCGAGCATCTGCTGGCAAGGCACCGAAATCATGAAGACCGGGCCGGCCATCTGCTGGGCCAGATTCTCCATCAGATGGAGTTTCGAATCGAGAATCTCCTCCTTGCGTTTGGCCTCGATGCGTTCGAGTGCGGCCGCGCGCCGTTTCTGACGCCGACGGTACCACGAACGGCTGATCACCGTCACCGCCAGCACGAACGTCAGCGCATAGAGCAGTTTGGCCACCACGCTCGCATACCACGGCGCGCGGATGACAATCAGCAGCGAACGGACCGGTCCCAGATCGCCCGTCACCACGTTCTTGTAACGCACGTTGAGCCGGTAACGTCCCGGGTGACGCTCGGCAAACTGCACGTCCGGCGAGGATTCGAGCCAGCGATGCTCCATCCCCTCCACATTATAGAGATAAGTATAGTTGCTGCCGTTGATGTAGTCGAGAGCGATGACTCCCACGTCGTAGAGCCGCTCGTGCGGACGCACGACAAGTACGCTGTCACGCGTCACGGCATCCTCGAAGGGGATCAGCCGCTCGTTGATCCGCACGTAGCGGAACAGCAGTTCGGGGTAGAAGGGTTCGCTCTTGTAGCGGGTCCGCTCCATGACGACGAAACCGTTCGTGCCGCCGAAAAAGAGCAGTCCGCTCGCCGGATCCTTCCACGCCGCGCCGTCGCTGTATTCGATCGTATTGATGCCGTAGGAATAGCCGTAGCGGGCCTGCGAACGGGTCTCGGGATCGTAGCGCACCAGTCCGCTGTTCGTCGAGAGGTAGAGCTTTCCGTCGCTGTCCTCCAGAATTCCGTGGATGATGTTGCGGATCGGCGTCTCGCTCACCGTGCCGTCGGCCCCCAGCGACAGCAGCCCCCAGCTCGTTCCGATCCACAGCCGTCCGTCGGCGGCCCGATGGATGGCCCACACGTCATCGGCAATCTCGGCCCGCGAATCGGAAAAGGTCGTCACCGTGCAGGAATCCCGGTCGGGGTAGTAGTGGATCAGACCGCCGCCGCGGTTACCGATCCAGAGCGTATGGTCGTTGTCCTCGAACAGCGTAAAGAAAAAGGTCTTGTTTTCGAGCGCCTTGCCGAAGTCCAGCTTTTTCCACGTCCGGACGTAGGGGGTGCCGCCCCGTTCGCCGAGCGTCAGCCGGAAGACGCCGCACCCCACCGTCGCCACCCACAGCGTATCCCGATGGCTTTCGCGAATGGCGTGGATGTAGCGCAGATCGGGCGGAAGATCCCCGCCCAACGTGCGGACAGGCCCGCCCGCCAGCGACTGATAGTTGATTCCATAGCCCTCCGAACCGATCCACACCACACCGCGGACACTCTCCTCCAGCGCAAAGACGGCATGGTCGGCCAATCCCGATCCGGGTCCGTTGATCTGCACGAAACGGTCGGGTTTGCGGGCCGTCGAGAAGTCCGGGATCTGGATGATGCCCTCACCCTTGGTGGCGAACCACAGCTTGCCGCGGGAATCCAGCAGCAGACTGCGGACCGGTTTGGAAAGGTTGTAGGGGAGTTTGTCGTAGGTGTACGAATGGAACGACAGCTCGTCGTTGGCATACATGAAGAGCCCCTGGCCGTCGCTGCCGATCCAGACGACATCCTGCTTGTCGTCCTTGAGCAGACAGAAGACACCGCAGTTGATATCGAGCCGCTCGGTGACATAGCGTCGGGGATCCTCGGGCGTGAAGCGGAGTTTCGTGACGCCGTCGAAGAGAAACGACACCAGAAAATCGTTGCCGTAGCGGATCGCATAGGAGACCTTGCCGTAACGGGCTATCTCACCGCTGATGTCGGCAATGTACTCCAGCACCTCGCTCTTCGGGTCGAATACATAAAGGTAGCCCCGCCGGTCGATCAGCAGCACCGAATCGCGGTCGGCAAAGGCATAGCTCAATGCCACAGGCTGTACGCACTCCAGCGCCCGCAGGCGGCTCGGTTCACCGGCACGCCGCGAGGCAAACGCGGTGCGGAAGATGCCGTCCGTGCGGAAAATATAGACCGAATCGCCCGCCGCGGCCCAGGAGGTGATGTAATCGTCGAACGGAAAGAGCGTTTCGATGCGCCGGAACGACGAGGTCTCCTCGCAATAGCCGTAGAAGGCATTCCCCTGCGTGAGGACGATCGTTTCGGATTTGCATCGGCTGATCAGGAAATAGATGCCCTGAAACTCCTTGTGCTGTTCGACGACCTTGCCGCGCTGCATCAGGTCAAGGCCGTAGTTGGTACGCAGCCAGCTGCAATGGTCCGTCGTCGGCTGGATCTTCTCGATCAGATTGCCCGACAGCGGCCGCATGCCGCTCCCCGCGGGCGGATAACTGTCCATGCGCTGTCCGTCCCAGAAATTGAGACCTTCGCAGGTTCCGACCCAGATGAAACCCTCCGCATCCTGATCCAGACACAGGACGGAGTTGTTGCTGATTCCCTCGCGGCTGGAAATCATCCGAAGATTCCCGGCTCCGGCCGGCGAAAACGCCATTACGGCCAGCGTACTTGCCAATATCGTCCGAAAAAAGGGTTCGATGTCCATAATTCGTACTATTTACCCTCAAAAATACGTTTTTTTTCGCATAAAAAACCTTGCAAGTATATCTTTGTACTTAAATGGCACAAAAACGTACACCCGAAGATACATTAAATAAATACATTTGTTGTGGGAAACGGGAAAAGTTCCCGGTCTCCATAACTGAATTTACCAATAACCACTAACCACCTATGATCAAGAAATCGATTTCATGCATGCTCGCATTGCTGTGGTGTCTGATCGCTATCGGGATCAACGGAGCTTACGGGCAGTCCGCAACCAAATCGGTAAGCGGCAGAATCGTGGATGAGAAGGGGCAACCGCTTGTCGGAGTCTCCGTGATCGTCGACGGAACGGTCAACGGTACGGCCACCGGCGCCGACGGTACCTATCTTATCAAGGGAGTCAAGGACTCCGACCAGCTGAAGTTCGTCTACCTCGGCTACAAAACCGTTACGGAGAGCGTCGGTACAAAGACCGAAATCTCGGTGACGATGACCGAAGACACAAGCTATCTGGACGAAGTGGTCGTCATCGGTTACGGTACCACCACCCGGCGACACATCACTTCGGCCATCTCGACGGTCAACCGCGAAGACCTCGCCGACCGACCCGTCGCCAACATCCAGCAGGCCCTGCAGGGTACGGCAGCCAACCTGATCATTCAGACCCGCAACTACGACCCGACGGGCGGCGACCAGATGAACCTCTCGATCCGAGGCGTCAACACCATGGGTAACAACACCCCGCTGGTGGTCATCGACGGCGTGCCGCAGGCCGATGCCTCGCGAATGAACGAGCTCAACCCCAACGACATCGAATCGGTCAACATTCTCAAGGATGCCGGGTCGGCCGCCATCTACGGCGCCCGCTCGTCGAACGGTGTCATCCTGATCACCACCAAGCAGGGGCACCGCGAAATGGATCCCTCGATCTCGTTCAGCGCACAGCTTGGCGTACAGGAACCGCACATTCTCTTTGAGCCCGTTCCCTCGTACCAGAACTCGATTCTGCGCAACGAAGCCCTCGTCAACTCGGGCCGCGAACCGATCTTCTCGGCCGCCGAAATCCAGGACATGTACATCCACGGCGACTGCGAGCCCTACGTCAACCAGGCCATGCAGAACGCCCTGCAGCAGAACTACAACCTCTCCGTATCGGGCGGTACGAAACACACGACCTACATGCTCTCGGCCGGCTACTTCGACCAGGAGTCCAACTACATCGGCCCGGACTACGGCCGCCAGCGCTACAACGTGCGTTCGAACCTCTCGACCGAATGGGGCCGTCTGAAGGTCGGCGCCAACATCAGCTACACGCGTTCCGAAACCAAATCGCCCACCACGTCGGGATACCTCTTCGCCGACCTGTCGCGCTACCCGACCTATTACTTCATGCGTACGATGGACGAAAACGGCATCTTCTACGGCAATAACTATAAGTATGGCGGCAGCGGTGCCGTATTGGCCGGACTTGTCGGGGGGGGGTACAACAAGTATGACAACGACTATCTGAGCGGTATCTTCAACGCCGACTTCGAGATCTTCAAGGGTCTGAAACTCCGCGGTGTGCTCAGCGCCGAGACGCGTACCGAGCACCGCTTCTCCGACCACATGACCTACTACGTCGTGACGGACAACGGCGCCAACTGGTCCGACCCCTCGACGGCCGTCCTCTCGGGCAGCACCACGACGCCCGCCGACGACTGGGTGGGCCGCGACACCTATCTCAACGGTCAGGTCCTGCTGGACTTCAACCGCACGTTCAACGAAAAACACAACGTGACGGCTCTGTTCGGCTGGTCGCAGGAGTCGAAGAAACACTACTCGATCAACGCCTCGAAGACCTATCTGAACGACTTGAACCAGCCCAGCGAAGGCACGGTGACCAGCGACAGCGGCACGACGCTTTCGTCGCAGGACAACACGCGTCAGGCCCTGCAGTCGTGGTTCGGCCGTGTGGGATACTCCTACGCCGACAAATACTACGTCGAGTTCACGGCCCGTTACGACATGTCGTCGAAGTTCCTCAAGGTACGCAACGGCGGCTTCTTCCCGGCCGTATCGCTCGGATGGCGCCTCTCCGAAGAGGAGTTCATGGGCGACTACCGCAACAAGGTCGGCGACCTGAAGTTCCGCGCCTCGTACGGTATCAACGGTAACCAGCAGGATGTGGGTCTGTACGACTTCATGACCACCTACGGCATCTGGACCGACGCCTACGGCTTCAACGGAAGCTCGGTTCCGGGTCTGATGTTCACGATGGGTAACGAAGCCCTGACGTGGGAGCGCTCGAAGACCTTCAACGTCGGTCTGGACGCCTCGTTCTTCCACAACACGCTGAACGTCAACTTCGACTACTTCTACAAGCGGACGTCGGACATCCTGCTGCCGGCCATCGTCCCGGGCGTCTTCGGCGCCAGCATCGCCAAGGAGAACCGCGGCGTGATGGACAACCAGGGCTGGGAGGTGACGATCAACTACGATCTGAACCGCGGCGCCTGGAAGCACCGCTTCTCGCTCAACCTCGCCGATTCGAAGAACGAAGTGGTGACCTACGGTACGCCGAACATCGCTTCGGTCGACGGTGTGACCACCATCATCCAGGAGGGTCTCCCGCTGAACTCCTACTACGGCTACAAGGTCGCCGGCTACTTCTCCAGCTACGAGGAGATTCAGAACGCCGCCATCCCCTCGACGATCGACCGCTCGCAGCTGCGTCCGG
Source organism: uncultured Alistipes sp. (assembly GCA_944321945.1). Lineage (GTDB taxonomy): Bacteria > Bacteroidota > Bacteroidia > Bacteroidales > Rikenellaceae > Alistipes. The sequence continues at coordinate 95,112 of CALUNE010000001.1, read as the reverse complement.
GTGACGTGCGCTACGTCGACATCAACGAGGACGGTGTGATCGACAACGACGACCGCACCTACCTGGGCTACGCCTTCCCGCGCTACACCTACGGCTTCAGCTACAACGTCAGCTGGAAGGGCATCGATCTGGGCATCATGCTCCAGGGCGTCATGAAGCGTACGCAGGCCATCCGCGGTGAGCTCGTGCAGCCGTTCCACAGCGACTACGGTCTGACGATGTACGAGCACCAGCTCGACTACTGGACCCCGCAGAATACCGATGCCGAATGGCCGCGTCTGGCCGTCAACGGCACCGTCAGCAACACCAACAACTGGGGTCAGCCCGGTTCGGAACTCAACATGGTCGAGACGGCCTATCTGCGCGTGAAGAACATCCAGTTGGGCTACACGCTGCCCGAGCGCTGGACCAAGAAGTTCGGCTGCAAGAGCCTGCGCATCTATCTCGACGCCCAGAACCCGCTGACCTTTACCAAATACGGATTCTTCGATCCCGAAAGCTCGGAGTTCGGAAGCAACATGGGCAAATCCGGTGCCAACTCCCTGCGTAACTACCCGACCCTTCGCTACTGGGGCGGCGGTATCAATCTGACTTTCTAAAAACACCTACAAGTCTATGAAAAAACACGCCATACTCTCGTTACTGATGTTGGGACTGGTCGGTTGCGTCGGCATCGAGCAATACCCCACCAACTCCTTCACCGACGAGACCTTCTGGAACTACGAGGACAACTGCATGGCAGCCCTCTACCTCGCCTACAACCAATACTGGAATGCCGACATGTACTTCGGCAACAACATCCTCTCGGATGACGTCTACGGCAGCCGCCACTCGTCGAACTCGACCAACACGGTGACGGGTCTGTCCACCACCAGCGGAGGCCGCTTCTCCGACGAATGGAACCAGTGCTACCAGGAGCTGCGCACGATCCATACGGCACTCGACAACCAGGGCCGCATGAACATCGACGAAAGCGTCAAGACGCGTCTGGTCGCCGAGCTGCGGCTCTTCCGGGCCTTCACCTACATGCGTCTGACGACGTGGTTCGGCGACGTGCCCTTCCTGACGAGCAACCCCACGCTCCCCGAATCGAAGGCCGTCTCGCGTACGAGCGCCGACGTGATCAAGGCCTTCATCCACTCGGAGCTGGAGGAGGTGTCGCACATCCTGCCCAAGAACACCGAGATCCCCTCGGATGAGAACGGCCGCGTCACGTGCGGTACGGCCGTCGCCCTGAACGCCCGCGCCTACCTGCTGGACAACGACTTCGAAAACTGCGCCCGCGAGTGCGAGAAGCTCATCAACAGCACCGAATACGGCACCTACGCCCTGGCTTCGGACTACGCCGAACTCTTCCGCTCGGGCTACTACGGTTCGGAGTCGATCCTGACCCTCGAATTCGCCTACGAAGGCGGCGTGGAGAACATCAAGCGCAGCTGGGACACCGGCAGCCGCATCCCGCAGTCGATCGGCTCGGGCGGCATCGTCTCGTTCTCGCCCACGCAGGAGCTCGTGGACTGCTTCCGCAAGACCGACGGTTCGGTAGCCGACGATACGGATTACGAGAACCGCGACCTGCGCTTCTACGCCACGATCGCCTACAACGGCTGCACGATCGAGATCCCCGAGGCCAAGGCCTGCAAGATCATCGGCTCGGAGGGTGTCGGCAAGGGTACCTACACCTGCTGGACCAACCCCAACGACGAAGCCGTCGCTCAGCAGACCGACCCCGCACTGGCCGACTCGTACAACAGCACGCAGGACCGTACGCAGACGGGCTACTACAACATCAAGAACTACGTGGCCAACACGGTAGGTGCCGGCGGCGGCTCGTACAAGCCCCTGATGGAGATGCGCTATGCCGACGTGCTGCTCATGTATGCCGAGTCGATGTACGAAACGGGCAAGATGAGTGCCGACGTATGGAACGCCACGATCCGCCCGCTGCGTGAGCGCGCCGGATTCGACGAGGCCTACTGCGCATATCCGGGCGACGGCCAGGATCTGCGTCAGACGATCCGCGACGAGCGTCGTGCGGAACTTGCCCTGGAGGGCCGCCGCTGCTTCGACATCCGCCGCTGGGCCCTGATGGACAACCCCTCGCTCAAGAGCACCGGCGCCGCCTATCTGACCTCGCAGGCTACGGGCGCCCCGTTCCTCGACGACGGCAGCAACATCATCTGCGCAACTCCCTACAACATGAAATACTGGTTCCCGATCCCGCAGAGCGAACGGGACATCAACAGCAACCTCACGCAGAATCCCGGATGGTAGATCTCTGCCGCAACAATCCTAACGAACCGAAGATTATGAATACCTTATTGCGAAACATAACGATCCTGGCCCTTGCGGCCGCGCCGTTCGCCACGGGATGCACCGACGACGGCAATGAGATCAACTACAACATCCAGACCGGCGACCAGCTCTATCTGCCGAAGATCGACGCCGAGTATGACCTCTCGCTGGGTTCGGACGTCCGCTTCGAATGGAGCCCTTCGGTAGCCGAAGACAACGGATTCGTCTCCTACGAACTGCTCTTCGACCGCGAAAACGGCGATTTCTCTCAGCCGCTGGCCGCCCTGACCAGCCAGCTTACCGGCTCGCAGACCTATCTGACCGTCACGGCCAAGGAGCTCAACTCGGTGGCCCAGGCCGCCGGCCTCGGCATCATGGAAAAGGGCAAGCTGCGCTGGACGGTCCGCGCCTCGAAAGGCATCAACGGAAACCTCTATGCCGAATCGCGGCTGATCACCGTCACGACGATGAACTCGATGTCGCCGCTGCCGCAGACCGTCACCCTGACGGGCGACGCCGTTGAAGACCCGACGGCCGGCATCCCGATGATCGTATCGCCGGGCATCGACAACACCGCCGCCACGGAGGGTACCTTCGAGTGCTTCACCAAGATCAAGGGCAGCACCGACTTCACCGTCGTCGACGACCTGAACCGCTACTACGCCCTGAACGACGACGGAACGATCACCTACTCCGAAACGCCGGTCAACAACCGCATGCCGTCGGAAGCCATCTACTGGATCAAGGTCGACTTCGGCGTGATGACCTGGGAGTACAACACCGTCACCAGCATCGAGTACTACGCCGCCGCCTGGGCCGACAACAAGATGTCGACCGTCCGCGAGCCGATGACCTACGCCGGCAAGGGCGTTTGGGTGCTGCTCGACTACGAGAACACCATCTCGGACAACTCGGCCAACGACACGCGTCACCGCTTCAACGCCACGCTCGGCGACGGTTCGAAGCTCTATCTGGGAACCCAGAGCAGCCTCGGCTCGGAGTACACGACCGACTACCTGAAGGTGAAACTCTACACCAGCGAGACGATCGGTAACGTCGACTGGGACAAAACCTACAACTTCCTCTCGAGCGACTGCGGTCGCGCATTGGATTGCTACCTCTACCTGAACGGTGACAACCCGGCCGGCACGTGGTGGCACGAATACAAATTCAAATAAACAACCGGAAAACTATGAAACTCTATAAATCCATGGGAACCCTGTTCGTATTATCCATGCTTGCCGTCCTTCCCGTCGCCTGCGAGGAAGACTACATGTCCATCACCAATCCCAAGACCGAGCAGAAAGCCAATGCCTACGCCGATTACGACATCGACTGGACAGAGGCGGCGGATTCGGTGTCGACCGCATTCATCGAACGGTTCTACTGCAGCTCGAACCGCAACGGAGCTGACGGCGTCTTCTCCTACAGCGAATACAACAACGACAAGAACAACGGAAACAACTACTGGCAGCAGGCTCACGCCATGGCAGCCATGGTCGACTACTACAACCGGATCAAACTCTCGGATCCGGATCAGGCCGCTCTCATCCGCAGCTACTTCAAGCGCTGGTACGACAAGCGCGGCAACAACTACGAGGGCAACTCGACGTGGCGCGGCTCGTCGGGCTTCGGCAACGACTTCACGGACGATACGCTGTGGATCACCATCGCCCTGCTGCAGATGTACGACGCAACGGGCGACCAGACCTACTACACCGCCGCCAAACTCACGTGGGACGAGTGCGTGCGTCCGCGCTTCGCGCTGAACAAGTACGGCTGGCTGCCGTGGAAAATGACCGACACGGGCGCCAACTCGTGTACGAACGGTCCCGGCGCCATCGCCTCGGCCATGCTGGCCCAGTATGCCAAGGAGGCCGGCAACGTCGAGGAGTACAACCAGTATCTGCTCGAGTCGCAGACCTGCTTCGACCAGAACATCCACGCCATGAATTCCGACGGAACGCTCGACAATCCGCCCCTGAGCTACACGCAGGGCACCTGCATGGAGGCCGGACGCCTGCTGTGGAAACTCACCGGCGAGACCGGATTCCTGCAGAAGGCCATCTCCGCCGCCCGTGGCCAGATGACCTCCTCGTCGATGAACGAAACCTACGAAGGAGAGCGTATCATGCGCGACGAGGGTACCGACGAGAACAACTCGATCTTCCACGCCGTATTCTTCCACTGGGCCGCCCGCATGGCCATCGACAAGGAGATCGACGCCGTAGACCCGGCAATCCGTCAGGAGCTGAGCCGCTACGTGCTGCGCCACGCCTCCTACTACTGGACCATCGGCATCGACAAGAGCCCGGTGGGCTGGAAGGACTCCTACTTCGGCGTGAAGTGCACGACGCCGCGCGATCCCGGCACGGGAGGCTCGCAGGGTGCCTATGCCAGCGCCGCCCAGGCCATCGAATCGATGTGGCTCATTGAAAGATACCAATAAACCCGAACCGAACCATGAAACACATATTGTATCTGTTTACGGCCGCCGCGCTGGCCTTCACCGCCGCGGCGTGCGATTCCGACGAATCGAACGGGCAGTCCGACACGCTGATCTCGCCCGAGCTCTACTTCCCCAGAGATCAATATTCGATCGATACCTCGACGGGCCTTTCGCTCATCTTCGAATGGGCCAGCTCGTCGGCCGGCAGCGTCGTCTACCAGGTGCTCTTCGACACCGAGGAGGGCGATTTCTCCAACCCGGCCTATGTGGCGGCGAGTGATTCGAACGGCTTCGAACCGTCGCTCGAACTCGAGACGACCACCCTTTCAACCATCGTCTCGCTGTGCGGCGGCCTGCCCGGCCAGACCAAGACCATCAAATGGACCGTCCGCACGATCCAGGGCAACAACCGGACAGTCGATCCGCAGAACTTCCGCACCATCCAGGTTACGCTGCCCAATACGGTCGACCCGATGCCGTCGGCCCTCTCGATCGAGGGTACGGCCACCGAGAACGGCAGCGCCGTGAAACTCAACGCCGCACTCCCGATCGGCACGACCAAGGGTCAGCACATCGCCGACCGCGAGCCGGGCGCCATGGAGTGCTTCACGCGCCTCTCCGAGGGCACCTTCACCGTCAAGGACAACCTCGACCGCTACTTCGCACTCGAGGAGAGCGGCACGCTGCGCTGCACCTACGACGAGGTGACCGAGAATATGGCTCCCGACGCGGGCATCTACTGGATCTACGTGAACTTCAACACCATGACCTGGTCGATGAAGAAGATCGCCAAGGTCGAGTTCTGGAACCATCCGTGGTTCGGTGCCGCCAGCCAGGTGGAGATGACCTATACGGGCAACGGCGTTTGGGAGATCGTCGACTTCGCCTGGGTGGTCACCAACGGCAGCAGCAACGACACGCGTTACTACTTCATCGCCACCTACGACGACGAAAGCGCCGAGCGCTGGTCGTTCTGGGACGACGACTGCCGCAACAACGCCACGCCGGAGGCCGATCCCAAGTTCTACAACATCTACCGCTTCACGCACGGCTCGATCGGAGAGTGGGATCACACCTGGAAGTCGAAGAGCGACAGCGAAGGCGTCGGACAGTTGGCCACGTTCCGTGTCCACATGAACAACACCGACAAGGCGGACTATTACCACGAACGTTCGTTCCGTGACAAATAATCGCAACGATGAAACGACTTCTTCTGACCTTCAGCGGTCTGCTGTGCATCGGTGCGCTTGCGGCTCAAACCTATGAGTCGCAGCGCCCTGCACCGCAGGATCGGCTCTTCGTATCGGAAGCCGTCGAGCAGACAATCGCCGAAGTCCAGAGCCAGCTGACCAACCCCCGACTGGCCTGGATGTTCGGCAATTGCTTCCCCAACACGCTCGACACCACGGTTCACTTCAAGGACAAGGGCGAAGACGGTCTCTACGACACGTTCGTCTACACGGGCGACATCCACGCCATGTGGCTGCGCGACTCGGGAGCCCAGGTATGGCCCTACGTACAGCTGGCTCCGCGCGACGAACACCTGCGCAACATGATCGCCGGCGTGATCGTCCGCCAGTTCAAGCTCATCAACACGGATCCCTACGCCAACGCCTTCAACGACGGTGCCACGGGCAGCCACTGGGAATCGGACCAGACCGGATCGCCGATCCGCCCCGAGGTCCACGAGCGCAAGTGGGAGATCGACTCGCACTGCTATCCCGTCCGCCTGGCCTACCACTACTGGAAGACCACGGGCGATGAGACGATCTTCGGCCAGGCGTGGCTCGACGCCGTGCGGAACATCCTCACGACCTTCCGCACCCAGCAGCGCCGCGACGGCAACGGCCCGTACTATTTCCGCCGCATGACCGACCGTCAGCTCGACACGAAGTGCTGCGACGGATGGGGCAATCCGGTCAATCCCGTCGGACTGATCGTCTCGTCGTTCCGCCCGTCGGACGACGCCACGACGTTCGATTTCCTCGTGCCGTCGAACTTCATGGCCGTCTCGTCGCTGCGCAAGGCCGCCGAGATCCTCCGCAAGGTCAACGGCGAAAAGGCCCTGGCCAAGGAGTGCACGACACTGGCCGACGAGGTCGAGGCCGCGCTGAAGAAGTATGCCGTGGTGGAGCATCCGCAATTCGGCAAGATCTACGCCTTCGAGGTGGACGGCTTCGGCAACCGCTTCCTGATGGACGACGCCAATGTGCCGAGCCTGCTGGCGATGCCCTATCTGGGCGACGTGGAGGTTTCGGACCCGATCTACCAGAATACGCGCCGCTTCGTCTGGAGCGAGGCCAATCCCTACTTCTTCCGGGGCAAGGCCGGCGAAGGAATCGGCGGCCCGCACATCGGCTACGACATGATCTGGCCGATGAGCATCATGATGCGGGCCTTCACGTCGACCGACGACGCCGAGATCAAGCAGTGCATCGAGATGCTGATGACCACCGACGCCGGCACGGGCTTCATGCACGAATCCTTCCACAAGGACGACCCCGCGAAGTTCACCCGCCCGTGGTTCGCCTGGCAGAACACACTCTTCGGCGAACTGATCCTGAAACTGATCCACGACGGAAAACTCGATCTGCTCAACTCGATCGAAATCCAATAGTCCGCAAACCATGAAACGCCTCCTGTCGTTTGTCTGCATGCTCGTTCTGCTCGGTCTCCAAAGCCTAGAGGCCGGGCCGGTACGGGTGTATGCGGACCGTAAGGAGGGGAAGCGTCCGGCACTCTTTACGCTGGCCGGGCCGGATCAGCAGCCGGTCATCCTGATCGACGGCAGCGATGCCCCGGTCGTGCGCAAGGCCGCCGAACTCTTTGCGGAGGACCTCCGCGCCGTCACGGGCCGCGAAGCCCAGGTCACGGAGTCGTCGGAAGGGCTCCGGCGCTGCGTGATGATCGGGACGCTGGACGGATGCGAATGGATTCGGGAGCTGGTTGCCGCGGGCAGAATCGATCCGTCGCCGATCCGCGGCGGATGGGAACGCTACCTGATTCAGACCGTGCGCCGTCCCCGGCCGGGGATGACGGAGGCGCTGGTGATCGTCGGCAGCGACCGGCGCGGCGCCGCCTACGGGTTGATGTCGCTCTCGGAGATGATCGGCGTCAGCCCCTGGAGCTGGTGGGCCGACGTTCCGGTGCGCCACCACGACCGCCTTTACGTCGAGGCCGACGGCTACTGTTCGAAAGAGCCTTCGGTGCGTTACCGCGGCATCTTCCTCAACGACGAGGACTGGGGACTGACACCCTGGGCCTCGAAGACGTTCGAAAAGGAGCACGGCAACATCGGCCCGCGGACCTACGCCAAGATCTGCGAACTGCTGCTGCGGCTGAAGGCCAATCTGCTGGCTCCGGCCATGCACCCCGTCTCAACACCCTTCCACAGCATCGCCGAAAACCGCATGGTGGCCGATTCGTTTGCCATCGTCATGACCTCGACCCACTGCGAGCCGCTGCTCTTCAACACGGCCCGCGAATGGGACCGCGGGACGATGGGCGAATGGAACTACGACACCAACCGCGAAAGGATGAACCGGGTGCTGGCCCAACGCGTACGCGAGGCTGCCCCCTACGAGAATGCCTATCCGCTGGCGCTTCGGGGGCTGCACGATGCCGTCATGGCCAACGGAATCCCGATGCGTGAAAAGGTGCGCATGCTCTCCGAGGCACTGACCGACCAGCGCGACATGCTCGCCCGGGAGGTCGGAGGCAACGTCGACCGCATCCCGCAGGTCTTCACCCCCTACAAGGAGGTGCTGGAGATCTACTCGAACGGTCTGGAGCTGCCCGACGACGTGACGATCGTCTGGCCCGACGACAACTACGGCTACCTGAAGCGGCTGAGCGACACCCGCGAGCGCAAACGCCCGGGTCGTTCGGGCGTCTACTACCACGTCTCCTACCTGGGCGTGCCGCACAGCTACCTGTGGTTCAGCACGACGCACCCGGCTCTGATGTACGAGGAGCTGCGCAAGGCCTACGACACGACGGCCGACCGCTACTGGCTGCTCAACTGCGGCGATCTGAAGGGTTGCGAGATGCAGGTGGCGCTCTTCCTGGCCATGGCCTACGATCTGGACGCCTTCACGGCCGACAACGTCGTCGAATTCCCGGCCCGCTGGCTGAGCGGATTCTTCGGCGAGGAGCTCTACGACGGTCTGCGCAGCCATTACGACACGATGCTCGAACTGGCCTTCCAGCGCAAACCCGAATACATGGGCTGGGGCTTCCACTGGAACCACTACGGATCGGGCTGCGAACAGCTCACCGACACCGGCTTCTCGCTGGTCAACTACGGGGAGGCCCGCCGCCGGGTGGAGGCCTGCCGCGAACTGGGCCGCTACGCCCGTCACGTGTACGATTCGCTGCCCGAAGCGGCACGTCCGGCCTTCTGCCAGCTGGTGTGGTACCCCTTTCTGGGCACCGACCTGATGAACCGCATGACGATCGGCGGCCAGCTCAACCGCCTGTATGCGCGTCAGCACCGCTCGTCGACCAACCGCGTAGCCCAACAGGTCCGCGCCTGCCACGATTCGCTCGAACGGATCACCCGCGAATACAACTCGCTGCTCGGCGGCAAGTGGCGCCACATGATGTCGCTGCGTCAGAACTACGACAACACGAGCGCCTACTTCCGGCTCCCCGATCTGCAGCAGTACAATCCCGCGGGACCGGCAGCGGCCCGGGTGGCGGTCGAAGGCGAAGGGGTCAGCGGCATGCGCAGCTACCATGCGCTGCCGGTCATCGACCGCTATCTGCGCCAAAGCCGCAGCTTCGAGATCTACAACACCGGAAACGGCGTGATCGACTGGCAGGCCGAGGCCTCCGAACCGTGGATAGAGCTCTCGCAGAGCAAGGGCTCGACCGCCGACGCCGCCCGCATCGAGGTGCGCATCGACTGGTCGCGTCTGCCCGATACGGAGAATCCGTCGGGTGAGATCCGCGTACGGGCGAACGGCTGTCGGGAGCGGATCCTCGTCTCGGTCTTCAACCCGGCAACGCCGACGCGCCGGGAGCTGGAGGGGATCTACGTCCAGAGCGACGGCTGCGTCTCGATTCCGGCCGCCGAATACCACCGTATCACCGGAAACGGCGCCCTCGAGATCCGGCGGGTCGCCGGGCTGGCCCCCGAAGGCGATGCCCTCCAGCTGGGCGACCCGACGGCCCCGCTGCAGAACTACCGCGACGAGAAGACCCCGACGGCCGAATACGACTTCTACTGCTTCGATGCCGGACTGGTCGATGTCTACACGTGCGTGCTGCCGCTCTTTCCCCTCAGCACGGACCGCGACTTCCGACTCCCGGAGAATACGAATTCCGATACGAAATACAGCGTCCAGATCGACAACGGCGCCATCGCAACCCCCTCCTCCTCGCACGAGGAGTACAGCCAGCTGTGGTATGAGAGCGTGCTGCGCAACAGCGTCGTCAACCGCTCGACGCTGTATGTCGACAAACCGGGCCGCCACACGCTCCGTATCCGCACGGGAGATCCGGGCATGGTCATCCAGAAGATCGTGATCGACTTCGGCGGCCTCCGACGCTCCTATCTCGGCCCCGCCTCCACCCGCGTGGCGGAAACGGCCGCAACCGGCAAAATCCGATAAACGAAAAACAAATCAATAAAACCACTAAAACCCTGCTTATGACACTTCAGAAAACTTTGTTATCCGTCTTCGCACTGGCGGCGGCACTCGTCTCCTGCTCGACGGACGACACGGACTCGGGAAGTACGGGTCCGGCCTGTGTCCAGAAACTGGAAGCTCCCAGGAACAATTTGAGCGTCAGCATGCTGCTGCTCGACCCCGCCACCTTCGAAGGTCTTCGGTTCGAATGGAAGTCGGTCGGCGAAGGCGTCAGCTACGACCTGGTCTTCGACAAGAACGGAGGCGACTTCTCGGCTCCCGTGGCCAGCTTCACCACCACGGAGAACAACTACACGCTGCAGCTGGAGGATATCCAGACGCTCTTCGACGAAAACGTCGATCAGGCCGGCGAATCGGCCCTGCTCGACTGGCGCGTCTACACCACCTCGAACGAGGGCCGTCTGGCCTCGACCGAAACCCGGACGATGAATCTCACGACCCGCTCGGAGGTCGTCGTCGAGACGCTGATCTCGCCCGACAACGACACGGTCATCAACCTCAAGGAGCTCGAAGATGACGTCACCTTCTCGTGGTCGGAGCCCGTATGGCTCGGCGATGCGAAGCTGATCTCCTACCGGATGGTCATCGACGCCGCCGACAAGGACTTCACGAATCCGCTGCTGGAGGTCGAAATCAACCCGACCGCCAGCGCCGAGGCCGCCACGCAGACCACCGTGACCAAGGAGCAGCTGACCCAGCTCTACAACGCTTCGTCGGTTGCCGCCACGGAGGATGCCTACATGCTCAAATGGGCCGTCTACGCTCGGATCGACAAGACCGAGATGATTTCGGAGGAGACGCGCAACTTCTCGATCATCCCGAAAAAGAAGGTCGGCGTCTTCGCCGAGGGCGATGATCTCTACATCGAGATCCCGGGCTCGACCGAAAACGGCCAGAAGGCCTCCTACATCGACGAGGGATACTACGCCACCGACAACGACAGCTGGCACGACCGCATGGAGAAGGTGGGCCAGAACTGGAACGACTTCCCCTATTACGAGATCTTCACGCGTCTGGAGGCCGGCGAGAAGTACGCCTTCTACACGACGAACGAGGATCAGGAAAAGACCCACCTCTTCAAGGCCGACCCGAACGACGGTTTCGTCGAGAAGGAGGACGAGGCCGAGACCTACACCGCGGTTGACGAGGCCGGCATCTACCGCATCCGCTTCAAGGCCGACGGCACGAACAAGTTCGACATGCGCAAGGTCGAGTACATCAACCTGCGCTTCGCATGGGGCGGCTACGACCAGAACAACTACACCGATGCCGTGATGAACTACGCCGGCAAGGGTCTCTGGACACTCTCGCAGTACCACATCCAACTGCGCGACATGGGCTCCTACAAGGAGGACCGCTACCGCTTCGTGATGAAGCTCGAAGGCATCGACCAGGTGCAGGGCCTCTCGAAGAACAACGAGGGGACGGTCACCAACAATCGCCCGGACCAGAGCGAAAACGCCGCCTACTGGGAGCTGCAGCTCTCCTATACGGGCTGGGACTTCTGGGTATTCAAGTATCCGGCCTGGCTGTGCGACGACTCGAATCTGGGCAAGTGGGCCGCCGACGTCAACCTCTATATGAACGCCGACAAGGGCCACTACACCCATGAGTTCGTGAATCCCCTCGAGGTGAAGGACTTCAGCGACGGCGACGCCCTCTACATCGACGGCACCGGCACCGAGGCCGGACAGAAGATGTCCTACATCACCGCCGATTCGTACAACACCGCGATCGACAAAGCCGGAGAGGTGGACCGCTTCAAGGACGAGGATTACAAATACGAGATCTTCACCCGCATCGAAGGCGGCAGCAAGTTCTACTTCCGTTCGCAGTTCTCGAACGCCCTCTACACCCTCTCGGCCGACGGCACGCAGGTCAAGGAGATCTCGTCGGCAGATGAGGCCGAGGCTCCCATCGCCGAGACCGGCATCTACCGCATCCGCTTCAACGTCGCTACGGGCAAGGCCTATGTCGTCTCGGTAGACAAGGTTTCGCACTTCTTCTGCTACACCTCCGAGGAGACCGAAATGACCTACGAAGGCAAGGGCGTCTGGGCCATCCACAACTTCAACATCAAACTGCAGTCGGCCTCCTGGGGAGATGGCTTCGACGAGCGCTACAAGTTCAAGTTTATCCTCGACGGCGAGGCTCAGCCCTACGGCCGCATGGATTCGAACGGCAACCGCCCCAGCTTCTCGATCGCAGCAGGTTACTGGTATGTTCAACCGGCCACTCCGGACCAGTGGAATCCTGCCTTCAAGTATCCCTCCGAGCTGTGCGACGGCAACAACCTGACCCGCTGGTACGCCGATCTCTACCTCTACATGAACGACGACAAGGGTCACTACACGCACGAATTCGTCAATGCACATGAATAAACCCGGAAAGATGACCGCACTGCTTGTCATGCTCGGTGCCGGCATCCTGTCCGCCTGCGGCGGGTCGGAGAGTGATACTCCGACCGGCCCGGGCGAGCAGGCCACGGGCACGGAACCCGTCGTCGAGACGCTCACGGCCCCCAAGGAGGGGCTCACGGTCAACCTCGACGCGCTGAACAACCTCACCTTCTGGTGGGAAGCCGCACGGGGTGAGTTCGACAGCTACGAAGTGGTCTTCGACCGCGCCGAAGGGGACTTCACGAATCCCGTAGCCGCGTTCCCGACCCAGGGCAAGAGTTCGACGCAGCTCTCGCTTTCGTATCAGGAGCTGAAAACAGTCTACGAGGCGACACAGACAAACGGCGAAGCCTCACTCGCATGGAGCGTGCGGACCGTGGCCGGACAGACCCACTACGACAGCCCCGTCCGCCGGACGATGACCATCACCAATACGGTCGAGCCCTACGTCGTCGAGGCGCTCTTCGCCCCCGAGAACAACAGCCGCGCCGACCTGGTGCTGCTCGGCGAATCGCTCACCTTCAGCTGGTCGGCAGCCCGCAGCAACGGTCAGAAGACCCCGGGCTACACGCTGCTGATCGATCGCGCGGAGGGCGACTTCTCGCAGCCGCTGGCCTCGTTCGATGCCGGCCAGGAGACCGAATACACGCTCACCAGGGAACAGGTGCAGTCGCTCTTCGACCGGAACGCCGCAGCCGGCGAACAGACGCTCGCCGTCATCTGGAGCGTCCGCACCCGCGTCGAGGACAACACGTGGCTCGCCTCGCAGACCAACACGCTGACCGTCACGACGCTGCCCGTCGCCTACTCGAACTCGATCTTCACGGCCTTCTCGCTGCCCGATCCGGATGTGATCCGCGCCGACGACGGCTACTTCTACCTCTACGCCACGGAGCACAACCGCAACGATGCCAACATGCGCAACGTGCCGATCATGCGGTCGTCCGACCTGATGAACTGGACGCGCGTGGGAGCGGTCTTCACCGACGCCACCCATCCCCAGATCACCGATCAGAACGCCGGCATCTGGGCCCCCTCGGTCAACCGCGTCGGGAACCAGTATGTCATCTACTACTCGCAGCCGGGCAACAACTACAAGCATGCCATCGGCGTAGCGGTATCGGATTCGCCGACGGGACCGTTCCGGGACCTGGGCAAGCTCATCGACAGCAACGAGCAGGGGGTCGACATCTCGATCGACGCCTACCTCTACCAGGAGAACGGCCACAACTACCTCTTCTGGGGCAGTTTCCGCAGCATCAGCGTGCTGGAGCTGACCGAAGACGGTCTGGCCATCAAGAACAAGGCGACGCAGAAACGCCGCGAAGTGGCCGGCGGTCAGTACGAGGCGACGGTCGTCGTCAAACGCGACGGATGGTACTACCTGATCGTCTCGACGGGCGACTACTCGAAGGGAGGCACCTACCGTCTGGTTGTGGGACGTTCGCAGAACCTCTTCGGCCCCTATGTCGACAAGGACGGAAACGACATGATGAGCGTACACGACGAACTCATCCTGCAGGGCAACGAGACCTTCTCGTCGCCGGGCCACTGCTCGCGCATCATCACCGACGACGCCGGTCAGGACTGGATCCTCTACCACGCCTATCCGAACGACAAGGACTACCGCTGTCTGATGCTCGACCGCATCAACTGGGTCGACGGCTGGCCCGTGGCTCCGGGACTGCAGCCCACGTCGCAATCGGTCGACCGCCCCGTCTTCAACACCCGTCCGTAAGGAGGGCGTCCGGTCGGAAACGATCGAGACATACCCATTTGCAAGGATTGCCCGAAGCCCTTCCCGTCGGGGAAGGGCTTCGTTTAACCCCTGCACAAGACCAGAAACCGAACAAACGCTACAATCAGGAAAACGGAACAAGACATGATGAAACTATTCACACTGCTGACGGCCGCAGCCTGTGCCGCCACGATGATCGGATGCAGCAACGACGCCAAGGTCACTTCGCCCGACGGCCGTATCCAAACCATTGTCTCGCTGGATGAGGCGGGCGTTCCCTCGCTGCGCGTCGAAGTCGACAAGCAGACGCTGATCGCCCCGTCGCGTCTGGGGCTCGAGGCCGTCGACCGCAACCTCGCCTCGGGATTCGAAATCGAAACCGTCGAAAAGGATCACCGCGACGAAACCTGGACCCAGCCCTGGGGCGAAAACCGCGAAATCCGTGACTGCCACAACGAAATTGCCGTCAGGATGCACAATCCGGAGGGCGTGGCACTGACGCTGCGCATCCGGGCCTTCGATGACGGCGTCGGCTTCCGCTACGAATACGACACGCCGGCCGATTCGCTGCTCATCATGGACGAACTCACGCAGTTGAACTTCGCCCACGACGGCCTCTCGTGGAGCATCGACGGCAATTACGACACCTACGAGCTCCCCTATCGCGAACAGGCCATCTCGGCCGTCGAACGCGCCAACACCCCCTTTACGTTCCATGTGGGCGACCTCTACGGCAGCATCCACGAGGCAGCCCTGTATGACTACCCCGAGATGCACCTGCTCCGGAAGGATTCGCTCTCGTTCAAGGCCGAACTGGCTCCGCTGCCCGACGGTGTGAAGGCCCGCGTCGGCGGAAGCTTCACCACGCCGTGGCGTACGCTGCAGATCGGCCGCCGCGCCGTCGACCTGATCAACTCGGCGCTGATCCTCAACCTGAACGAGCCGTCGAAGATCGCCGACACGTCGTGGATCAAGCCCCAGAAGTACGTCGGCGTATGGTGGGGCATGCACCTCGGCACGCAGGTCTGGACCATGGGCCCGCGTCACGGCGCCACGACCGAAAATGCCATCCGCCACATCGATTTCGCCGCCGCCAACCACATCCAGGGCGTCCTGTTCGAGGGCTGGAACCGCGGCTGGGAGAACTGGGGCGGCAACCAGCAGTTCGACTACGTGGAGCCCTACGCCGATTTCGACCTGGAACGCATCGCCCGCTACGCCGCCGAAAAGGGCATCGAACTCTGGATGCACAACGAAACCGGCGGCAACATCCCCGACTACGAAGCCCGCATGGAGGAGGCCATGAAGCGTTACGCCGAACTGGGCGTCCATACCCTCAAGACGGGCTACGCCGGCGGCATCAAGGGCGGCTATTCGCACCACTCGCAGTACGGCGTACAGCACTATCAGCGCGTCGTGGAGATGGCCGCACGCTACCAGCTGATGCTCGACGTCCACGAACCGATCAAGGAGACCGGCATCCGCCGTACGTGGCCCAACATGATGACCCGCGAGGGGGGCCGCGGCATGGAGTGGAACGCCTGGTCGGAGGGCAACTCCTCGGAGTACCTCTGCACGCTGCCCTACGTGCGGCTGCTGAGCGGCCCGATGGACTACACGCCCGGCATCTTCGACATCTACTACGACCGCGCCAAGGCCGATCCGGGGCGTATCCAGTGGAACGGCGACAACACCCATTGCTCGATCAAGACCACGCTGGCCCGCCAGATCGCCAACTGGGTGATCATCTATTCGCCGCTGCAGATGGCGGCCGACCTGATCGAGAACTACGAGGGTCATCCGGCCTTCCAGTTCTTCCGCGACTTCGATGCCGACTGCGACTGGTCCGAAGCGCTGCAGGGTGAGATCGGCGACTGGATCGTCGTGGCACGCCGCGCCGGCGATCGCTTCTACCTCGGCGCCGGCACGAACGCCGAAGCCCGCACGATCAACCAGAGCCTCGCCTTCCTGCGCCCCGACGTCACCTACAAGGCCCGCATCTACGCCGACCGGACGGACGACACGCTGCGCACGTCGTACCGCATCGAGGAGCGCCGTCTGACGGCCGCCGACACGCTGCGCATCGAGATGGCGCCCGACGGAGGCTGCGCCGTCACGTTCGAACCCGTCAACGAATAACCCCCGGCCATGGAACTGAAACGAATCATGATCCCGGCGGCCCTGCTGACCGCCGCCGCGGCTCCGGCCGACGCCAAACGTCCGGCCGACAAGCGCCCGAACATCCTGGTGATCCTCTGCGACGACCTGGGCTATTCGGACCTCGGATGCTACGGTGGCGAGATCCAGACGCCGAATCTGGACCGTCTGGCCAGCCAGGGGCTCCGCTTCACCCGCTTCTACAACACGAGCCGCAGTTGCCCGACCCGCGCCTCGCTGCTCACGGGGCTCTACCCGCATCAGGCCGGCATCGGTCGCATGACCTTCGACGACGGACTGCCCGGTTATCGCGGCACGCTCTCGCGCAATGCCGTGACCATCGCCGAGGTACTCCGCGAGGCGGGCTACACCACCTCGATGGTCGGCAAGTGGCACGTCGCCGAGACCCCGCTGCGGCAGGATCAGCGCGACTGGCTGAACCACCGCGTCTTCCACGAGACCTTCTCCGACCTGTGCAACTACCCCGTCAACCGGGGCTTCGACACCCACTACGGCACGATCTACGGCGTGGTGGACTACTTCGATCCGTTCAGCCTGGTGGAGGGTGAGGTACCCGTCCGCGAGGTGCCCGAAGGCTACTACATCACCCAGGCCCTCTCGGACCGCGCCGAGCAGGAGATCCGCCTGCATGCCCGGTCCGACCGTCCGTTCTTCATGTACCTGGCCTACACGGCGCCCCACTGGCCGCTGCACGCCCTGCCCGAGGACATCGAAAAGTACAAGGATACCTACACCGTCGGCTGGGAGCAGATCCGCCAGCAGCGTTACGAACGCCAGCAGCAGATGGAACTCTTCGGCCAGGCGGAGGATTTCCTCTCCGAGCGCCAGTTCGACGATAGCTGGGAGGAGAACCCCACGGCCGAGTGGGATGCACGGGCCATGGCCGTCCATGCGGCGATGGTCGACCGCATGGATCAGGGCATCGGCCAGGTGATCCGGGCCCTCGAGGAGACCCGCCAGCTCGACAATACGCTGATCCTCTTCCTCTCGGACAACGGCTGCAGCAGCGAGGTCTGCCAGAACTATTCGCCGGGCGAGAACGACCGCCCGGACCGTACGCGCGACGGCCGCGAGATGGTCTATCCGCGGCAGAAGGAGGTGCTCCCGGGTCCCGAGACGACCTACGCCTCGCTGGGTGCGAAGTGGGCCAACGTCGCCAACACGCCGTTCCGCTACTGGAAGGCCAAATCGTACGAGGGCGGCGTCTGCACGCCGATGATCGCCTTCTGGCCGAAGGGCATGGACCGCCGTCTGAAGGGGACGATCACGACGGAAGCGGGCCACGTCATGGACATCATGGCCACGTGTGTCGAACTGGCCGGAGCCACCTATCCCGAACGCTACAAGGGGCATGAAATCATCCCGATGGAGGGGCTGAGCCTGGTTCCCGTGCTGCGCGAGGGGCATCGCAAGGGGCATCGCGAAGGGATCGGCTTCGAACACTTCAACGAGCGCGCCTACCTTTCGGCCGACGGCTGGAAGATCGTCCGCCCCGGCGAACGCGCACCGTGGGAGCTCTACGACCTGAACCGCGACCGCAGCGAGCGCCACAACCTCGCGGCCGAATACCCCGACAAGCTCGCCGAACTGGTCGCCGCCTACGAGGCCTGGGCCCGGCGCTGCATGGTCGAACCCTACCCCGGACAAGCAAAAACTCAAACCAAATAACGGATATGAAACTCACGAAACTTCTTCTCAGCGCCGTCCCGGCCGCCCTGGCCGCCTGCGGCACGTCGATCGAAAGCACCGACACCTCGCTCACGACCGGCATCCGACCGCCTGCCGTGCCGCTGGTGACCGTCGACCCCTACTTCTCGGTATGGTCGGGCTCCGACCGGCTCAACGAATCGGCTACCCACCACTGGACCGGCACGGAACAGCCGCTGACCGGCGCCGTACGCGTCGACGGCACCACCTACCGCATCCTCGGTGTGGAGAACCCCGAACTCGAAACCATCCTCCCGACCATCGCTCTCGAGCCCTGGACGGCCCGCTACGTCATGGACCGCAAGCCCGCCGGCGACTGGACCGCCCCCGACTACGACGACGCCTCGTGGCAGACGGGCCCCGGCGCCTTCGGATCGCCCGAAATGCCGCGGATCGGAACCGACTGGCAGGGCGACGGCCGCGACATCTGGGTGCGCCGCACCTTCGAGATCGACCGCGACCTCTCGGCCGAGGATCTCATCCTCGAATACTCGCATGACGACGTCTTCGAGCTCTACGTCAACGGCATCCAGGTGGCCGACACGGGCAACACGTGGGAGAGCTACATCCGCAAGCCGCTGCCGGCCGATGCCACCGCCACACTCAAGGCCGGCAAGGTGACCATCGCCGCCCACTGCCACAACACGGTCGGCGGCGCCTACGTCGACTTCGGACTCTTCCGCCGGATTCCGCGCGAAGAGTTCGGACTGGCAGCCGAGCAGAAGTCCGTCAGCGTCCTCCCCACGCGCACCGTCTACACGTTCCTGTGCGGGGGCGTCGAGGTCGAGGCCATCTTCACGGCTCCGCTGCTGATGGACGATCTGGCCCTGTTGTCGCGTCCGGTGAACTACCTCACGTGGCAGGTGCGCGCGGTCGACGGAGCCCGTCACGACGTGCAGCTCTACCTCGAGGCCACACCGCAGCTGGCCGTCGACGATCTGAGTCAGGCCGTCGTCTCCGAGGCCGGCAGCAGCGACGGCGTCGAGTTCCTCCGCACGGGAACCGTCGACCAGAAGATCCTCGGCAAGAAGGGCGACAACGTCCGCATCGACTGGGGCTACTTCTACCTGGCAACCCCCGCCGGCAAGGGTCAACTGGCTCTGGCCGGTTACTACGACACGAAGGATGCCTTCACCGCAACGGGAACCCTCCCGCAGGGCCAACCCTCGATCCGCACCGACAACATGCTCAAGGAGCCCGTCGCTCTGGCCTATGCGAACGATCTGGGCAAGGTGGGCGACAAGACCGTCTGCGACTACGTGATGCTCGGCTACGACGACATCTACTCGATCCAGTACTTCGGCCAGAATCTCCGCCCCTACTGGAACCGCACGGGCCAGAACTCGATCACCCGCGAACTGAAGTCCGCAGCCGACAACTACAACCCGACGCTCAAGCGTTGCGAGGAGTTCGACCGCCAGCTGATGCAGGCCACCGAAGAGGCCGGCGGCCGGAAGTATGCCGAACTCTGCGCGCTGGCCTACCGGCAGTCGATCGCGGCCCACAAGCTCGTCGAATCTCCCGACGGCGAACTGCTCTGGTTCTCGAAGGAGAACTTCTCGAACGGCTCGATCGGTACGGTCGACATCACCTATCCGTCGGCTCCGCTCTTCCTGCTCTACAACCCCGAGCTGGTGAAGGGCATGCTCAACCACATCTTCTATTACAGCGAAAGCGGCCGCTGGACCAAACCCTTTGCGGCTCATGACGTGGGCACCTATCCCATGGCCAACGGCCAGACCTATGGCGGCGACATGCCCGTCGAGGAGAGCGGCAACATGCTCATCCTGACGGCCGCACTGGCCTCCGTCGAGGGAAATGCCGACTATGCGAAGAAGCACTGGGAGGTGCTGACCACGTGGAAGGACTATCTGCTCGAGTACGGTCTCGATCCCGAAAACCAGCTCTGCACGGACGACTTCGCCGGACACTTCGCCCACAACGCCAACCTCTCGATCAAGGCCATCATGGGCATCGCCTCCTACGGCATGCTGGCCGAGATGCTCTCGATGCCCGAAGAGGCCGAAAAGGCCTACGCCTCGGCCCGCGAAATGGCGGCCAAGTGGAAGGAGATGGCGGCCGACGGCGACCACTACCGGCTGACGTTCGACAAGCCCGGCACGTGGAGCCAGAAGTACAACCTCGTCTGGGACAAGCTCCTCGGACTGGAGATCTTCGATCCCTCGATCGCCCGCACCGAACTCGACTACTACCTGACGATCCAGAATCCCTACGGTCTGCCGCTCGACAACCGCCGCACCTACACGAAGACCGACTGGATCATGTGGACCGCCACCCTGTCGGACCGTCCGGGCGAGTTCGAGCTCTTCATCGACCCGATCTACCGCTTCATGAACGAGACGACGGACCGCGTGCCGATGTCCGACTGGGTCTACACCGACACGCCGCGTCAGGTCGGGTTCCAGGCCCGCTCGGTCGTAGGCGGATACTTCATCAAGCTGCTCGAGGGCAAGCTCGACAAGTGGCGCAACCAATAGCGGCGGCGCCCATACAAACAGCAACGGCCCGGGGTGATTCCCCGGGCCGTTTTTGTATCGGTGTCGGACGGGCTCGACGGCCTTCGTCCGATGCGCCAGCAGCGCCTGTTCGGCGGTTTATTCAGCAATCTGTTCAGCTGCCGGTTTCCGGCCGGTTCGACCGCCGCAATCTGTTCGAAACTTGGTCAACGACCTCCCGGCCGGTTCTATCGCCGCAACCGGCCCGCAACCTGTTCGACGGCGCCCCGCCTATTCGGCCGTCGCATCACCGGCCGCAGCCTCCTGTGCCTCCTTTTCGGGATCGTGCGAGAAGGGAACCACCCATGTCAGGATGAAGGCCGGAATCGTCGCCAGCAGCGACCACAGGAAGAAGGCCCGATAACCGACCGCATCGCTGATGACACCGCTGATCATGCCCGGGAGCATCACGCCCAGATTTGCCAGTGCCGATCCGAAGGCGTAGTGGGCCATCTGATGCTTGCCGGGAGCCACCTGCTGCATGATGAAGAGCGTCAGCCCGACGAATCCGAAACCGTAGCTGAAGTACTCGAAGACGATCGCTGCGCAGACCAGCACCGGATTGGTCGGCTGAAGCCACGCCAGCAGCGCATAGACCGCAAACGGCACGTTGAAGATGCAGCACAGCGGGAAGAGTGCCTTCCGAAGGCCGCGCCACGAGATGAAGTAGCCGCCCAGAATCGATCCGATGACGAAGGCCGCCACACCGAACGTACCGTAGTAGAGCCCGATCTGGCTCTTGGTCAGGGCCAGCCCCTGATCGGCAAGGGGCGATTTGAGGAACAGCGGCACGATCTTGATGACCAGACCCTCGGCGAAGCGGTAGAAGACGATCAGCGCGATGTAGATCCAGATGTAGCGCTTGCGGAAGAAGAGGCGGAAGACCTCCCATGTCTCGCGCATCGTGCCGCGCAGGTCGTGGGCGGCCTGGACCGTGGCGGCACCGCCCGAAGGCAGCACCCGCAGGTGGTAGAGCCCCAGCACGACGAGCAGCAGCCCGCTCGCCGCCATGATGATCATCCAGGCATAAAGCACGCCGACATGCTCCTCGAGCGTCCCGGCCAGATAGACCAGTCCGCCCATGGCCGTCACCTTGGCGATGTTGTAGAAGGCGCCCTGCCAGCCGATGTACTGGGCCTGCTGCGTCGGGGTGAGTTCGTGGATATAGAGGCCGTCGAGGGCGATGTCATGGGTCGAGCCGCTGAAGGCCAGAATCGCCATGACCGCCACCACATAGGGGAAAAAGTTCGGAAGCGGCAGCGCCATGGCCACCAGGGCCAGCGAAACGCCCGAAAGCAGCTGCGTCGCAACGACGAAGAACTTCTTCGTGCGGTACATCTCCAGCAGGGGGCTCCAGAAGGGCTTCAACGACCACGGAAGAATCAGCAGCGAGGTCCAGAAGGCCACCTGGGCGTCGCTGATGCCGAAGTCGTTGAACATGATCGGGGCTACCAGGTTGAGCATGATGAAGGGCAGTCCCATTGCAAAGTAGGCCGTCGGGACCCACGCAAGCGGTGAAACGTTTTTTCGAGTCATAAGGTTTTGATCTCAGGTCGTGTAGATTCGACTGCAAAAGTAGCCAAAAAAAACGTTCGGTCAAAGCCGTCCTTGAAAACCGCGGCCTGCCGGGCGTCCGAAAGCGTCCCACGAAGGGATCCGGAGCCTCCATGCCGCCAACAAAAACGGCCCGGAGCCGTGCTCCGAGCCGTTCATCCCGAAGGATGAGTGTGAATGAGGTGTTGCGTTGCGTCGTGTCTCTCCGTACAAGTTGCCGGACGGACTATTCTTCGTCGAGCGAATGGCAGATCCGGCCGTTGATCTCGCGCAGACGCTCGGGCTCGACCTTCATCACCTTGCGGTCGTAGGTCATCAGTCCGTTGACCTCGGTCTCGACGTCGGTGGTCTGCGTGTAGACGGCCGCCGAAAAACCGTTCGGAATCAGCCGCTCGAGCATCTCGGCATAGCGTTCGTACTCGTCGGTGACGGCCTTCGGCGAATCGAAGCGCACGTAACCCCAGTTGCGGTCGGGCTCCCAGAGATGATCCTTCAGCACCAGTCCGATGCCGCCGTATTCGCCCAGCACCGTCGCCCGGTTGTGGTCGTAGAGGTAGAGTTCCGGGGCGGGATAGTGGTGCAGGTCGAGCAGATCGCCCGTCAGATAGTGGTTGCCGCCGCTGGCCGGGTTGACCAGACGCGTCGGGTCATAAGCCTTGGTCCACTCGGCGATCTCCACGGTCTTGAACTGACCCCACGCCTCGTTGAAGGGGACCCATACGCCGATCGACGGGAAGTTGTAGAGGCAGTCGATGATCTCACGCCACTCCTTGCGGTAGTACTGCTCCGAGAGGGGCGAGCGGTGCTTCTCCTCGCCGGTGAAGTAGTTGCGGCTCTGCCACTGGGGCATGCGGTCGGCCTGATCGCCGCTCGGCATGTCCTGCCAGACGATCATGCCCAGGCGGTCGCAGTGCCAGTACCAGCGGGCCGGTTCGACCTTGATATGTTTGCGGATCATGTTGTAGCCCAGCTCCTTGGTCTTCACCACATCGAAGGCCAGCGCCTCGTCCGACGGCGCGGTGTAGAGACCGTCGGGCCACCAGCCCTGATCGAGCGGCCCGTACTGGAACAGCGGGCGGTTGTTGAGCTGCAGGCGCATGATGCCGGCCCGGTCGCGGCCGATCGAGAACTTGCGCATGGCCGCATAGCCGGCCACTTCGTCGAGCGTGCGTCCGTTGCGGACGAGCGCGACCTCCAGGTCGTAGAGGTGCGGCGTATCGGGGCTCCAGAGTTTGGGTTCGGCCACGTAGAGTTCGGCTGCGGCACCGGCCATCGCCTCGGCCCGGGCGACACACGTCTCGCCGTCGAGCAGCCGTACACGGATGCGGTCGCCGGGCTGCGCCCCGCAGAGGTCGGCCTCAACGCGGAAGCAGCTCCGGTCGAGATCGGGCGTCGTCTTCAGGCTGCGGACGTACTGCTGCGGCACGGCCTCGAGCCAGACGGTCTGCCAGATGCCCGTCACCGGCGTATACCAGATTCCCTCGGGACGGTTGACCTGCTTGCCGCGCGGCTGCGGGCCGTCGTCGGTGGGATCCCACACGCGGACACGCAGCGTATTGTCGCCCTTCTTCAGGGCCTCGGTGATGTCGAATTCGAAGGGGGTGAAGCCGCCGCTGTGCGATCCGACGCTCACGCCGTTGACCCAGACGTCGGCACGCCAGTCAACGGCCCCGAAGTGCAGCAGGACCCGTTTGCCGGACCATTTCGGCGAGACGGCGAACGTCCGTTCGTACCACAGTTCGTGGTCGGCGCCCACGCGGCGTCCAACGCCCGAAAGCGACGATTCGGCGGCAAACGGAACCAGAATCTCACCCTCCCAGGCCGACGGCTGCGTGCCCAGCGGCAGGATGGCATAGTTCCACAGTCCGTTGAGATTCTGCCACTCGGCGCGCACCAGTTGAGGACGCGGATATTCGGGCAGCGGTTGGTTCGGATCGAGTTGTTCGCTCCACGAAGTGCGGATGCGGTCGCCGGCCGGTTTCCACTGGGCCCGGCCCGGGAGTGTGGTCAGCAGAAGAGCCGATGCGAGCAGAGCAGCGAGCGCCCGCCCCGGTCTGAGGATCGATTGGTCATTCATGTCGTTCAAGAAGTTTTGATTGGGTCATTCCTTGATACAAATTTACGACAGCTCCGTCAAAAGAAATAAAACTTTTGCATCATGGAATAACTCATTTTGCTCTTTTTCACCACCCAAGGAGTGCTTCTTGCACAAATCCGTACAAATTCGTGCATGACACCGTACCCGGAACGATTGTATTTCCCGAATTTTCGACGTATCTTGGTCCAAAAACCAAACCCCATGACTTCATCCGAACTGCGCTTCATCCCCTTCGCCTCGCGACGCGACAAGGGGTGGAACGAAGCCTGGAAGCTCTACGAAAGCTCCTTCCCCGCCTGCGAACGCTGGGACGAAGCAGCCTACGACCGTGCCTTCGCCGATCCGGCATTCACGGCCGACGGCGTCTGGCTCGACGGGGAATTCGTCGGGCTGCTCTTCCACTGGACACACGACGCATTCGACTACGTCGAGCATCTGGCCGTCTCACCCCTGCGGCGCGGGCAGAGTCTCGGTTCGCGCATCCTCGACGCATTCTGTCAGGGACGGCGCGTCATTCTGGAGATCGATCCCCCCGAGGACGAGATCTCGATCCGCCGCCTGCACTTCTACCAGCGGCTGGGGTTCGCCGCCAACCCACACGACTACATCCACCCCTCGTTCCGACGGCCGTTCCATCCCCACCGGCTGGTGCTGATGAGCCGCCCCGGGACGCTCTCCGACGGGGAGGCCCGCCGCTTCGCCGACTTCATCCGCGAACACGTCCTGTGCTACTCCGAGCACGAGCATCCCGACCTGCCGCGCATCGAGTGATCACCGGCTCGGCTCCGACCAAACAAAACGCTCCGACAGACCGTTGTCTGTCGGAGCGTTTGCGTCGTATTCTGCGGCCGGATCAGCAGATCCCGACCACCCATTTGGTCAGGAAGTAGCCCCCCACGACCAGCCACACGTAGAGCAGACCGGCCAGCACGAAGGGTTTGGCTCCCGCCTGGCGGAACTTGTCGAGGCTCGTCTCGGTGCCGAGCGCCGTCATGGCCATCGTCAGCAGGAAGGTGTCGATGTATTCGATCGTGCCGTTGAGCGGAATCTGGCGTACGCTCTCGACGCCGCACCAGTGCTGCAGCAGCGAATTGAGGCAGATCACGGCGATGAATCCGAAGGCGAACCACGGAATCGTGATGCGGCTCTTCTCCGCCTTGGTGCCCGGAGCGACCGCGGCGGCTGCCTCCCGACGGCGGCGTCCGGCCAGTGCGAAGCTCATCACCACGAGCACCGGAGCCAGCATCATCACGCGGATCATCTTCGTGATGGTGGCCGTGCCGGCGATGCCCAGCGAATCGGTCGGATCCATGGCGTTGCCCGCACCGGCCACGTGAGCCACTTCGTGGAGCGTGCTGCCCGTGTAGATGGCCACGCCCGTATCCGAGAGACCGTCGAGCAGCCCCGTGCGGTACATGATCGGGTAGAGGAACATCGAAAGGGTTCCGAAGATGACCACCGTCGAGACGGCGATGGCGGTCTTGTAGCCCTCGCAGCGGACGACCGGTTCGGCACCCAGCACGGCTGCCGCACCGCAGATGGCGCTGCCCGTCGAGGTCATCAGCGCCGTGTCGCGGTCGATCTTCAGCAGGCGGCCCAGCAGCACGCCTCCGAGGATCGTCACCGTGACCACCACCAGGTCAACCACCACAGCCGGAACGCCCACGGCAGCCACCTGCGCCAGCGTCAGACGGAATCCATAGAGGATGATACCCCAGCGCAGCACCTGTTTCGTACAGAACTTGATACCCGGGACCCACGTCTCGGGGAGTTTGTTGCGCAGACTGTTGGCATAGAGCATGCCCAGCACGATGCCGACGATCAGCGGGCTGAACGAGAGCCGCTTGATGACGGGAAATCCGGCGATATAGAACGCCGCGAACGAGAACAATGCGATCAGAAGAATTCCGTGGAGGGTGTTTGCCCGATTGCCTTTTTCCAACATACGATAACTTTTTCTTTTTCCGGCCGCAAAGATCGCACCTTTTCAGGAGATATCAAACAAAAATACGTTATATCCAATAACTTCGAGTTATAACACAAGGGTCGAGCACCGTCAGAAAAGGGGGCACAAGGATCGGACCGGGCGAAGCAAACCGAGAGGATCGGGTCGGGGGACAAACAGGGCCGGGCAGCAAGGCGGTGGGTGATGTCGGGACGGCGCGGGCAATGTTGGGACGATGGACAATGTTGGGGCGCGGCGGGAGATGTCGGGGCGGGACGCGGCGGGAGATGTCGGGGCGGGACGCGGCGGGCGGTGGGACGCGGCGGGCGGCATCAGCGGCTTGCCAGGGCGAAATCCATGAACTGGCGCACAAGATGCGCCGGATGAGCCTCGGCATGCACGAAGACAAAGTCCCGCAGCAGGCTCAACCCCTCCAGATCGACGATCCGCAACGCCCCGCTGCGCAGTTCGTCGACCACCGAGAAGGCCGAAACGATGGCCATGGCGTCGCTGTTGCGCACGAAGCCCTTGATCCCTTCGGTCGAGCCGAGCCGCAGCACGACATGCAGTTGCGAAAGGCGCATGCCCAGTCGGGAGAGGGCCGCCGTGATCACCTCGAGGGTTCCCGAACCACTCTCGCGCAATACGAGCGGAATCCGGCACAATGTATCGGGAGTCACCGATTCGGTCCGGGCAAAGGCCCCGCCCGAACGTGCCACCAGCACCAGTTCGTCGGGCCGGAAGAGCGTGTAGTGCAACCCCTGCCGGCGGCTGAGGCTCTCGACCAACCCCAGATCGATGCGGTGGTCGCCCAACGCCTGTTCGACCTGGCCGCTGTTGCCCGAAAGCACCGAAACCCGCACCTTCGGAAAGCGGGCCGTAAAACGCGCCAGAATCGGCGGCAGCAGATATTGCGAGATGGTGGTGCTGGCCCCGAGGCGCAGTTCGCCCTCGGTCTGACCCGTACAGAGGCTCATTTCATACTCCAGACGGCGGTAGTCGTCGGCCACGCGTTCGGCCGCCCCGAGCAGCCGATGCCCCGCCTCGGTGAGCTCCAGACGGCTCCCCCGGCGCGTGAAAAGCTGCACTTCGTAACGGGCCTCCAGTTCACCGATGTGTTTGCTGACGGCCGGTTGCGAGATGTCCAGCTGCCCGGCCGTGCGCGTGAAGCTCAGCGTCCGGGCCGCCGTGATGAAGACCTTGAGACGGAAGTCGTCCATCGTCAACCCAGATGGCCCTCGGCCGCAAACTCCGCCACCGAGCGGATGTAGTGGTCAATCGTCTCGCGCATCGAGACGAACGACTTGCCGCCGGCGGCATTCTTGTGACCGCCGCCGTTGAAGTACTTGCGGGCGAAGAGGTTGACGTCCACGTCACCGCGCGAACGCAGCGACACGCGGATGAACTTGCGGTGGGCGAGGAACATGGCCGACATCCGGACCGTCTTGATCGTCAGCGCATAGTTGACGAAGCCCTCGCTGTCGCCCTGCTGGAACTGGAAGCGGCGCATCTCCCCCTCGAGCAGCGACATGTAGGCCACCGTACCGTTCTGGATGATCTGCATCTTGCGGTTGATGGCGTAGCCGAACAGCCGCGCCCGGCCCTCGGTATAGGCGTTGTAGACGTTGTTGTGGATCGTGGGGATGTCGATGCCCTTCTCGATGAGCACGGCCACGGCCCGGAACAGTTCGGGCGTGAGGAACGAGAAGGCGAAATTGCCCGTGTCGGTCATCATGCCGACGTACAACAGTTCGGCCATGCTGCGCGTGATGGCCTGCGTGCCGCACAGCGCCTCGATGATGCTGTAGACCAGAAAGCAGGTGCTCGACGAATCGGGGTGCGAGAACGAGAGGTCGAACCCTTCGTCGGGCGACAGATGGTGGTCGATCAGCACGCGCACGGCCGTAGTGTTCTGTTCGATGGTCTGGCTGAGGCTCTCAAGCCGCGAGATGGCGTTGAAATCGAGGCAGAAGAGGATGTCGGCCTCGGCAACGGCCCGTGCGGCGCGCCCTTCGGTGTCGGTCTTGAAGACCACCACCTCGCTGATGCCGGGCATCCAGTCCAGGAAGTAGGGGTATTTGTTCGGGACGATGCAGGTGACCGTGTGCCCCATTCCCCGCAGCACCTCGGCCCAGGCGAGCGACGATCCGACGGCATCACCGTCGGGATTGGTATGAGACAGGATGACGACGTGCTGGGCGGTGCGGGCAAGCAACTCCCGCAGACGTTCGATATGCTCTTTCGACAGTTCCATCGGCTAATTTACACGTTGGTGGGCCCGACAAAGATACAAAAAAAGAGAAACATAGCAAATTGCGTGCCGATCCGCGAGCCGGCCGGTCGGATCAACGGCCTGCCGGCGCGGTTCACTTCCCGGTTTCGGAGGCCGGCGTGCCGGTCGCGGGTCCGGATGCGCGGTCGGTCGTACGGTCGGTTTTGGCGCGGTGGTCGGCGGCATACTTGCGGCACCACGCCGAGATGCCGCACTCGGCACATTTCGGAGCCCGCGCCGTGCAGACGTAGCGTCCGTGGAGAATCAGCCAGTGGTGGGCGATGGGCAGCAGCCGGCCCGGAATGTGCTTCTCGAGGGTCAGTTCGGTCTGCAGCGGGGTCTTCGAACGCGTCGTGAGGCCGATGCGCTCCGAGACGCGGAAAACGTGCGTGTCGACCGGCATGACCTGCTTCTGCCACAGCACCGCACCCAGCACGTTGGCCGTCTTGCGCCCCACGCCCGGAAGCGACTGCAGCGCCTTGAGGTCGCTCGGCACCTCGCCGCCGAAATCCGTGCAGAGTTTGCGCGCCATGGCGGCCAGATTCCGCGCCTTGTTGTTCGGGTAGGAGATGCTTCGGATGTAGGGGAAGATCTCCTCCGCGGTGGCCGCAGCCATGGCCTGCGGCGTGGGGAAGGCCTCGAACAGCGCCGGCGTGGTCATGTTGACCCGTTTGTCGGTGCACTGCGCCGAGAGGGCCACCGCCACCAGCAGCTGGTAGGGATTTTCGTAATGCAGTTCGCTCTCGGCCACGGGCATGTGCTCCGAGAACCAGGCAATGATGCCTTCGTAGCGTTCCTTGGTTTTCATCGGCTCTTCGATTTTTGACGGTTGCGGCGGAAGAGGATCTTCTTGGCCAGCAGCCCCGGCCCCTCGGGGCAGAGCAGCAGCCGCGGACAGCGCCGCACGTCGCTCCACCACCGCGCGAGGTACTCGCCGACCGACCCCTCCCACGAAAGGACCCACAGCGCCACCGACGAGCGTCGCCGCAGAATGCGGAACCGGTTGCGGCCCGTGCCGTAGTGCGCATCGAACCAGAGGCTGATCTCCATCAGCGAGTCGCAGAAGGCGATCCGCCGGCGGTAGGCCGTGCTGTGGCTCACGCTGTCGGGCAGCCGCCGGTGGACGGCCGTGATCTCGGGCTGGCAGACGATGCGGCTGCGCACCGCGAACCACAGCCACATCGGTGCATCGTCGGTCTTCCACTCGGGATGCTCCTCGGGACGCACCTCGGCATAGTAACGGGCGATCAGTTCGCGGCGGGCCAGCGTCGCGCAGTTGGCGATCGTCAGGCTGCAGAGCAGATGGTCGAAATCGGTATAATGGAGCGGATGGTCGGGTTCCGTGCGATCGTCGGCCTGCCAGTAGTTCGAGGCGCGCGTGTAGCACATTCCGCAGCCGGGGTCGGCCTCCAGGCAGTCGACCTGCCGCTGCAGCTTCAACGGATCGCACCACCAGTCGTCGCCGTCCAGATAGGCCACATACTTCCCGCGGCATGCCTCGAACGTACGCCGGTAGTTGGCCCGCCAGCCGACGTTGCGGTCGGAGGTCACCAGGCGGATCCGGTCGGGATAGCGCGCGGCATACCGTTCACAGACGGCCCGTGTGGAGTCCGTGCTGCAGTCCTCGCCCAGCACCAGCTCGACGCCGAACGTCGTGCGCTGTTCGAGCACGCTCTCGATGGCCTGCGGCAGATAGCGTTCGTGGTTGTAGGTGGTCATGCAGACCGAGACCAGCGGGGTTGTCATCTCCTTCATCGGTTCAGAGTTTGGTCAGTTTGGCG
Source organism: uncultured Alistipes sp. (assembly GCA_944321945.1). Lineage (GTDB taxonomy): Bacteria > Bacteroidota > Bacteroidia > Bacteroidales > Rikenellaceae > Alistipes. The sequence continues at coordinate 64,526 of CALUNE010000001.1, read as the reverse complement.
AACTTCGCCAGCAGGGTCTTCACCCCCGCGCGGTCGAAGCGCACCACCAGTTTGTGGTCCGTAGCCAGGGTCTCGATACGCTCGACGACGCCGACGCCGAACGTCGGATGTTCGACCCGCTGGCCCACCGTATATCCGACCGTCGAGGTATCCGTCGGAGCCGCCGTCCCGACCGGTGCCTCGGTGCCCGCCTGTCGGATGCCGACCCGCCGCATCCCCTCGGTCGAGGTGCGCAGCGGACGCACCAGCTCCGGATCGGGAGCCGCCTGTCGCTGCGGCTGCGTCGTACGGGCAAAGTGGCGTGCCGGACCCGATTCGCCGTCGGAGGCCGGACCGAAACCGACACTGCGGCCGCCGAATCCCGAACGCGATCCGCCGCCCGAACCGCCGCCTGCGAAGTTGCCCCCGCGGCCGTAGCCCGAAGCGTTGCCGCCGTAGCTGCCGCGTCCATACGAGCCGGACGAGCCTCCGCCGCGCACACCGTATCCGTTCGCACCGCCGGCCGGAGCGCCGGAGCCTCCGCTCTGCTTCTGCTGCTGGAAGCGGTAGTCAAAGCGGCGGCGCAGTTCGTCGATGGCCGACGCCCCCTCGCCGCCGGGACGCGGTGCGCGCTCCTCCTCCAGATCGACCTCGCTCTCGACGTAGCGCGGATCGATCTCGCGCAGGAAGCAGCTCGGACGCGTAAACTCCATGTTGCCCCACTTGAAGCGCATCTCGGCGTAGGAGATCGTCGCCGCGACCTTCGCCCGCGTCAGCGCCACGTAGAACAGCCGCCGCTCCTCCTCGATGCCGTCGGGCGTCTCGGCGGCCCGCTGCGAGGGGAAGAGGTTCTCCTCCATACCGACAATATAGACATATTTGTATTCGAGCCCCTTGGCCGAATGGACCGTCATCAGCGTCACCTTGTTGCTGCTCTCGGGGTCATCCTTGTCCATGTCCGACATGAGCATCATGTTCTGCAGCCACTCCTCGACGGTCGCTTCGTCCTCGGGCTGCCGCTCGCCGTTGCGGATCTCGGCGTCGCACCGCTCCTTGAACTCCTGCATCGAATTGAGCAGCTCCTCGATGTTGTCCAGCGCCGAGGTCGCCTCCGGGGTATTCTCGGCCCGGTAGGCGGCGATGATTCCCGAACGTGTGGCCACCTCCAGTCCGAAGTCATAGAGGCTCTTGTCGGCCCGCGAGAGCGACAGCGAACGGATCATCGCCACGAAATCCGTCACCTTGCGGGCGATGGTCCGCTGCACGGCATCGGCTGCCGGCTCGGCCACCAGCGCATCGACCGCCTCCCACATCGAGACCCCGCGTGCGGCGGCCAGATCGGCAATGCGCTGCACGGTCGTGTCGCCGATGCCGCGCGCCGGGTAGTTGACGATGCGCCGGAATGCCTCGTCGTCGCGCGGATTGATCACCAGCCGGATGTAGGCCATCATGTCCTTGACCTCCTTGTGGTCGTAGAACGACGACCCTTTGTAAATACGGTAGGGGATGCCGTGGCGCCGGAGGTTGTCCTCCAGTACGGCCGACTGGTTGTTCGTGCGGTAGAGGATCACCGCCTCGGACCACTCGTCGCCCGCGGCCCGCACCTTGTCGCGCAGATCCGTGACCACCATCTCGGCCTCCTCGCGGTCGGTATAGGCCTTCAGGATGCGGATCTTCTCGCCGCGGGGACCCTCCGAGAAGCAGTTCTTCTCCATGCGCTTCGCGTTATGGACGATGACCGAATTGGCCGCCTCGACGATCGTCCGCGTCGAACGGTAGTTCTGTTCCAGCTTGAAGACCTGCGCCGTGGGGTAGTCGTTGCGGAACGAGAGGATGTTCTCGATCTTCGCCCCGCGGAACGAGTAGATCGACTGCGCGTCGTCGCCCACGACGCACACCTTCGCATGGTGCTGCGACAGCCGCCGGATGATGACGTACTGCGCGTAGTTCGTATCCTGGTACTCGTCGACCAGAATATACTGGAACAGCTCCTGGTAGCGCGCCAGCACGTCGGGGCAGTCGCGCAGCAGGATATTGGTCTGCAGCAGCAGGTCGTCGAAGTCCATCGCACCGTTGTGCTTGCAGCGCTGGCAGTAGATGTTGTAGACGTTGCCGAACTCGGGGATCTGCATCTGCCGGTCCTCGGCCGCCAGCGACGAGTTGGCCAGGTAGGCTCCCGGCGTGATGAGCTTGTTCTTGGCCAGCGAGATGCGCGAGGCGATCGATGCCGGCTTGTATTTCTCGTCCGGAAGGTTCAGCTCCCGGATTACGGTCTTCAGCAGGTTGCGGCTGTCCGACGAGTCGTAGATGGTGAACGACTCCGAGAAGCCGATCCGGTCGGCATTCTCGCGCAGGATGCGCGAAAAGACCGAGTGAAACGTCCCCATGCGGATGTAGCGGCTGCGGTTGTCGGGCAGCATCTTGGCGATGCGTTCGCGCATCTGCTCGGCGGCCTTGTTCGTGAAGGTCAGCGCCAGGATGTTCCACGGCTTGACCCCCTGTTCGATCATGTAGGCGATGCGCGAGGTGAGTACCCGGGTCTTGCCCGAGCCCGCACCCGCTATGATGAGCGACGGCGAATCGTAGTTGACGACCGCCGCCCGCTGGGCCGGATTCAGACCCTGCAGTATCGGTGATTCATTGGATTCCATGACCGCAAAGGTAATAACAAATCGACGAACTATGGAGCACACCGCCGACTATTATTTTCGGAGGCGCGGCAGGAATATTTTCGGAAGAAAATAATAACTTTGCAACTGAATCGTTGAAATAGTATGACGGCACCCCGCACGCACTCGTTCCTCACTCCGATCCGGGCGTCCGACGGCCGCATCACGGCTCCGAAAACCGCACGCCGCGCTTCCAGCGCGCATCCCTTGTGTGCGGTCTCCCGCCTCCCCGGATCTGGAACAAAGAACGCCCGCGCGGGCAAATGAACATGGATCCAACAAAATCGTTAATAGACAATGAGCGAAGTCATCAACATCAAAGAACTCAACGAACGCATCGAACGCGAATCGGTATTCGTCGATACGCTCCGCACCGAAATGAGCAAGGTCATCGTGGGTCAGAGCCATCTGATCGACACGCTGCTGATCGGTCTGCTCTCCAATGGACACATCCTCCTCGAGGGCGTGCCGGGTCTGGCCAAGACGCTGGCCATCACGACGCTGGCCAAGGCCGTCGACGCCGACTTCTCGCGTATCCAGTTCACCCCCGACCTGCTGCCCGCCGACCTGATCGGTACGCTGATCTACTCGCAGAAGAGCGAGGACTTCATCGTGCGCAAGGGTCCGATCTTCGCCAACTTCGTGCTGGCCGACGAGATCAACCGTTCGCCGGCCAAGGTGCAGTCGGCCCTGCTCGAGGCCATGCAGGAGCGTCAGGTCACCATCGGCGACAACACCTACCCCCTGCCGCAGCCCTTCCTGGTGATGGCCACGCAGAACCCCCTCGAACAGGAGGGTACCTATCCGCTGCCCGAAGCCCAGGTCGACCGTTTCATGCTCAAGGCCAGGATCTCCTACCCCAAGAAACAGGAGGAGCGCGACATCGTGCGCATGAACCTCTCGGGCGCCGGCATGCCCCAGGTCAACAAGGTCATCACGCCGGAGGACATCGTCAAGGCCCGCAAGGTCGTCGAGGATGTCTACATGGACGAGAAGATCGAGAAGTACATCGTCGACATCATCTTCGCCACGCGTGAACCGGCCGAATACAACCTCCAGAAGCTCCAGAACCTGATCGCCTACGGAGGCTCGCCGCGTGCGTCGATCTCGCTGGCCAAGGCCGCCCGCGCCTACGCCTTCATCCGCCGCCGCGGATACGTCATCCCGGAAGACGTGCGCGCCGTCTGCCACGACGTCCTCCGCCACCGTATCGGACTGACCTACGAGGCCGAAGCCGAAAACATCTCCACCGAGGAGATCATCACCGACATCCTCAACAACGTAATGGTTCCCTAACCATGCAGGAGACCGAGAACGATATTCTCAAACGCGTCCGCAAGATCGAGATCAAGACCCGCGGTCTGTCGAACGAGATCTTCGCCGGAAAGTACCATACGGCTTTCCGCGGACGGGGCATGTCGTTTTCCGAAGTCCGCGAGTACCGCGCCGGCGACGACGTGCGCGACATCGACTGGAACGTCACGGCCCGGTCGCGCAAACCCCACATCAAGGTCTACGAGGAGGAGCGCGAACTGACGATGATGCTGCTGGTCGACGTCTCCGCCTCGCGCATGTTCGGATCCACCGACCGCCTGAAGAAGAACATCATCACCGAAATCGCCGCCGTGCTGGCCTTCTCCGCCTCGCAGAACAACGACAAGGTGGGCTGTATCTTCTTCTCGGACCGCGTCGAGAAGTTCATCCCTCCGAAAAAGGGTCGCAGCCATATCCTGATGATCATCCGCGAGCTGATCGGCTTCCAGCCCGCCTCGCCCGGCACGAAACTCTCCGAACCGATCCGCTTCCTGACGAACGTCAACAAGAAGCACTGCACGACGTTCATCCTCTCGGACTTCATGGATTCGAAGGACGACCGTGCGGCACTGGACGATGCGCTGAAGATCGCCGGCAGCAAGCACGATCTGGTCGGCATCCGCGTCTACGACCCCCGCGAAGCGGAACTCCCCGACGTGGGTATCGTCGAACTGCGCGACGCCGAAAGCGGCCGCAAGGTCTGGGTCGACACCTCCTCACGCGCCGTGCGCGACCACTACGCCGCCGCCTGGCACCAGCTCTCCGAGCACATCGACGCCACGCTCAAGCACAACCGAATCGACACGGCAACGATCTCTACCGACGGCGATTACGTCGCCGAACTGATGAAACTCTTCAAACAGCGATGAAACGTCTCTCATCCATAGCATGGCTCGCGGCTCTGACCCTGGCGGCCACGCCCCTCCGGGCCCAGGACAGACCCGTCGTCACGGCGCACATCGACCCCGACAGCATTATGATCGGCGACCGCTTCGATTATGTCATCGACGTGGAGAAGGATCTCGTCCAGGAGGTCGACTTCCCGGTCTTCGAACCCAGCGACGGCAAACTCGAACTCGTCGAGAGCTTCCCGGTGGATACGCTCCTGCGCGACGGACGGCACCTCAAACTGCGCAAACGCTACCGGCTGGCCGCCTTCGACGAGGGGAACTACAACCTCGGCGTCGCCCAGGTCCTCTACGCCGACAAGAACATCCTCGACACGCTCCACAGCCGTGATTCGCTCCGGCTCCAGGTCACAACCTTCCAGATCGACTCCACCTCGCAGTCGATCTACGACCTCAAGCCCCAAAAGACACTGCCCTTCCGGCTGTGCGAAATCAAGGACTACATCACCTGGGGGCTCTTCATCCTGCTGCTTCTGGCGGCCGGAGCCTGGGGTCTGCACCGCTGGCTGGCCAAACGCGGCAAGGGATTCGGCGACCTCTTCAAGCCGGCACCGCCGCTGCCGCCGCACGTGGCCGCCATCCAGGCGCTCGAAACGCTCCACAACCAGAAACTCTGGCAGAACAACCGCCACAAGCAGTACTATTCGGGGCTGACCGACATCCTGCGCACCTACATCGCCGGCCGCTGGGGAATCGGCGCCATGGAGATGACCTCCGACGAGATCATCGAGGCGATGCGCGGCCAGGAGCTCCCGGACAAGGCCCGCATGGATCTCACGTCGATCCTGCGCGACGGCGATCTGGTGAAGTTCGCCAAGGCGATGCCCGATGCCGAACAGAACGAGGCCGACTACCTGAAGGCCTACTACTTCGTCGAGGAGACCAAACTCGTCGAGGAGACGGCACCCCAGCCGGAAAATGATCCGTTGCAGAATTAAATGCGCGAGAAAATGATGCACAAGTCACTTTATATCCTGTTGGCGCTGCTCTTTGCGGCTGCCGGGGCCCAGGCCCAGCGAATGCCCGAACGCTCGCTCGTGCGCAAGGGCACGCGGCAGTACAACAAAGGAGAGTACGAAACGGCGATCCAACGCTACGAAGAGGCGCTGAAGGCTGCTCCCGGGCAGTTCGAGGCCACCTATGACCTCGGAAACGCCCTCTACAAGGCCGAACGTTTCGACCGCGCCGAGCAGACCATGCAGCAGGCCGCGGCCGATACGCTGCGCAACGACACGGAGCGGGCCGAAGCCTTCTACAACCTCGGGAACGCCCAGTTCAAGCAGAAAAAATACAAGGAGGCGCTCGAAAGCTACAAGCAGTCGCTGCGTTTCAATCCCGCGGACATGGAGGCCAAGTACAACTATGCCTACACGAAGCGGCTGCTCGACCAGAACCAGAACGGCGGCGGAGGAAACGACCAGAACAAGGATCAAAACAAGGACCAGAACAAGGATCAGAACCAGAACCAGCAGGGACAAAACCAAAACCAGAATCCGCAGCAGAATCCGAACGACAAGAATCAGAATAACCAGGATCAGAACCAGAACCAGAATCCGAACCAGGGTCAGGATCCGGACCGGAAGGGCGAACAGAAACCCGGCGAAGGAGAGCCTACCCCCTCGGGCATCTCGCCCCGGGAGCAGGAACAGATGCTCGACGCCATCCAGGCCCAGGAGGACAAAACCCAGGAGAAACTCAAGGACAAGGCCAAGGGTGTTGCGGTCCGCGGCAAGAAAAACTGGTAAAAACCTTTGTAGACCATGCATTTCGCATCACCATACTATCTTTGGCTGCTCGTGCTGCTTGTGCCGATGATCGGCTACTACGTCTGGCGGACGCTGCAGGGCGGTGCCGCCATCCAGATCTCGAGCATCCGCGGCGTGACGGACGCCCCGCGCACGGTGCGCTACTACCTGCGGCATCTGCCCTTCGTCCTGCGGGCCACAGCCTTTTCGCTGCTGGTCGTGGCACTGGCCCGCCCGCAGGATGTCGAACAGAACGTCACGACCAACACCGAAGGAATCGACATCATGCTGGCCATCGACGTCTCGGCCTCGATGCTGGCCCGCGACTTCCAGCCCGACCGAATCACCGCCGCCAAGGAGGTCGCCGGATCGTTCATCGCCGACCGCTACGGCGACCGCATCGGCCTGGTGGTCTTCGCCGCCGAAGCCTTCACGCAAAGCCCGCTGACCACCGACCAGAGTACGCTGCAGACCCTGCTCGCCCGCATCCGCAGCGGATTGATCGACGACAACGGCACGGCCATCGGCAACGGTCTGGCTACGGCCATCAACCGCCTGCGCGAAAGCGACTCCAAATCGAAAGTCATCATCCTGCTGACCGACGGCGTCAACAACCGCGGACAGATCACCCCGATGACTGCCGCCGAAATCGCCAAGGCACAGGGCATCCGCGTCTACACGATCGGAGTCGGCACGCGCGGAACGGCCCCCTATCCGTACGTGGATATGTTCGGCAACGTCTCCGTGGCCCAGGTGCCGGTCGAGATCGACGAAAAAACCCTCTCGGCCATGGCCGAAATGACCGGCGGAAAATACTTCCGCGCTACGGACAACGAAAAACTCAAGGCCATCTACGACGAGATCAACCAGCTGGAAAAGAGCAAGGTCGAGGTCTTCGAACACATCGCCTACCACGAACAGTTCCTCGGCTGGGTGCTGGCTGCCCTGGGGCTGCTGCTCGCGGAGTTCCTGCTCTCGAACCTCGTTCTGAAACGTATCCCGTAAAAAGCATTCGTCATGTTTCGTTTTGCAAATCCGCAATATCTCTGGCTCCTCGCAGTGCTGCCGGTGCTGGCGGCGCTCTTCTGGCTCGCGGCCCGCAACCGCCGCAAACGGATCGCACGATTCGGCCATCCCGACGTGCTGCAGGAGCTGATGCCCGAAGTCTCGACGGGACGCGTTACGCTGCGCTTCCTGCTCTTTCTGGGGGCCGTTCTGTGTCTGATCCTGGCCGCGGCCCGGCCCCAGTTCGGGTCGAAACTCCGCGAAGAGAAGACCCAGGGCATCGAAATGATGCTCGTGGTCGACGTCTCGAACTCGATGCTGGCCGAGGATTTCGAGCCCAACCGCCTCGAACGCACGAAATACGCCATCGGCAAACTCTTCGAAGGGTTGCAGCAGGACCGCGTCGGACTGGTGGTCTTCGCCGGCGAACCGAAGGTCCAGCTGCCGATCACGTCGGACTACCGCATGGCGAGAGCCTTCGCCCGACGGATCGATCCGTCGCTGGTTGCGGTGCAGGGCACGGCCATCGGCAAGGCCCTGGAACAGGCGCTGCTGTCGTTCTCGAGCGACACGGAACAGAGCCACGGACGGGTCATCATCCTGATCACCGACGGCGAAAACCACGAGGATGACGCCCTGGCCGCCGCCGAACGCGCCGCCAAGATGGGCGTAAAGATCTTCACCATCGGAATCGGAACCCCCGAGGGCGCCCCGATCCAGATCGACGGTGAGTTCATCAAGGACGAAAACGGCGAAATGGTCGTCTCGAAGCTCAACGAAGAGATGCTGGCCCAGATTGCCGACATCACCGGCGGCGCCTATGTGCGTGCCACCAAGCAGTCGATCGGGCTGGACGAAATCGTCAAGGAGATCAACGCCATGGAACAGACCGAACTGTCGACCGTCCGTTTCGAGGAGTTCAACGAACAGTATCAGTATCTGGTGATTGCGGCGCTGGTGCTGCTGCTCGCCGAGTTCCTGATCCTCGACCGCCGCAACCCGCTGCTGGCCCACCTGAACATCTTCCGCGAAAAGAGATAGTTCCCGTCCGAAAACAGGGAGTGACGCTACATACGTGCGGCACTCCCTTTGCATTTTTGAGTCGAAAACCCGTAAACCCCGAAATCATGATTCTCACGGATACCCCCGCGGCCCGGATCGAAGCATTGGCCGCCGCCCAGAAAGCCCGCTTCCGCACGGGCGAAACCCGCCCGGAAGCCTTCCGCCGGACGATGCTCCGCCGGCTCGACGCCGCCCTCACCAACTGGGAAGACCGTCTGTGCGAAGCCCTGTGGGAGGATCTGCACAAGTCGCGCGAAGAGGCCATCCTCACCGAACTGAGCCTCATCCGCGGCGAAATCCGCCAGCATCTGCGCCATCTGCACGCCTGGATGCGCCCCGAACAGCGCCCGACTCCCATGAAGCTCCAGCCGGCCCGCAGCCGCATCATCGCCGAACCGCTCGGGCAGGCACTGATCGTCGCTCCGTGGAACTACCCCGTACAGCTGCTGCTCAATCCGCTCGTGGGGGCCATCTCGGCCGGATGCACCGCCGTGCTGAAGCCATCGCCCCATACGCCGCACGTGGCCCGGGTGCTCGAGGCGATGATTGCCGAGATCTTCGACGAGGAGTATGTCACCGTGGTGCAGGGCGGCCGCGATGTCAATACGCAGCTCTTCGCCCTGCGCTGGGACGTGATCTTCTTCACGGGCAGTCCGGCCCTGGGCCGCGTGGTGATGAGCGCCGCGGCGCAGCACCTCACGCCCGTCATCCTCGAACTGGGCGGCAAGAGCCCCTGCATCGTCGACCGCGGAGCGGATCTGCGGATCGCGGCGCGGCGCATCGCCTGGGGCAAGACCATCAATGCGGGGCAGACGTGCGTGGCACCCGACTATCTGCTGATCCACCACACGCTGCGCGAGGAGTTCGTCACTGCCTACGCCGAAGCCGTGCGGGCGTTCCACGGCGAGAACCCCCGCAAGAGCCCCCATTATGCACGGATGGTCGACGAACGGGCCTTCGAACGCGTCGCCGAGTACCTCTCCCAGGGGCGGATCCTCTTCGGCGGAGAGACTGACCCCGAAGAGCGCTACATCGCACCGACACTGCTGGGGGAGGTCGATCCCGCGGCTCCGGTCATGCAGGAGGAGATCTTCGGACCGGTACTGCCGGTAATGACCTTCGAAACGACGGACGAAGTGGTGGAATTCGTCACGTCGCGCGAAAAACCGCTGGCCCTCTACTATTTCGGGCCCGAAAAGCAGGGGCAGAAGATCCTGGCGAGCACGTCGTCGGGCGGAGCCTGTCTGAACGATACGGTCGCCCAGATTGCCAACGACCGGATGCCGTTCGGCGGCGTGGGACAGTCGGGCATGGGCCGCTACCACGGCAGGGAGAGTTTCGAGGCCTTTTCGCACCGGCGTTCCGTGCTGGAGACTTCGGGACGCATCGATCTGCCGTTCCGCTATCCGCCCTACAGGTGGTTCGACTGGGTGAAACGAATCCTCTGACCCCCGATCCACCGACGAAGGGCCGAAGGTCAGGGAACCGACGTCTGCCCCGTTCAGAGCAGAAAACCGCCTGTCATGCCGCGCTTTTCGCGAAAAATCCCTATCTTTGCGGCGCAGGCCCGCTCTGTCGCTGCCGGCCGTCGGCCGGGGGAGGAAAGTCCGGGCAACGCAGAGCACCACGCAAGCTAACGACTTGATGGCCGTGAGGTCATGGAAGCGTAACAGAAAACAACCGCCGGCAAAGGCGTCCGGGTTCGGCCCCGTCCCGCAGGGGAGGAGGATCTACGGCCCGGAATTTCCGACCGGTAAGGGTGAAAAGGCGGGGTAAGAGCCCACCGCGGAGGCAGTGATGTCATCCGGCCGTACGTCCCGTGGGTTGCAAGACCATGTATACCGGCAATTAAGGGTTGCTCGTCCGATGCCGGGGGGTAGGTTGCTGGAGGCGGCAGGTGACTGCCGTCGTAGATAAATGACAGAGACCCGGGGTTCGCTCCGGGGACAGAACCCGGCTTACAGGGCCTGCACGTATGAAGAGCGCTTCGTCTGAATGGCGAAGCGCTCTTTTTTCATACCCGCAAACTCCTCCGCATCTACATCAACCCCATGCGCCGGCGGGCAAAGGGCATGACCCACGCCGGCGACTGCTGCCGCGACAGCAGGTCGCGCATCTGCTCCATATAGGGTTCGACGTGGCGGAAATAGGCCTTCAGCCCCTCGCAGAGCGAATTCTTGCGGCAACCGTCCGCTCCGGTCTCGAAACGGTGTTTCGGGCACTCGCCCCGGCAGGCAAAGTAGTATTTGCAGCGCAGACACTCGGCCGGCAGCGAGTTGCGTTTGGCAAGGCCGAAGTCGCGGCGCTTCTTCGAGCGGTAGATCTCCGCCAGCGGCGTCTCGCGGATATTGCCCAGCAGGTACTCCGGATAGACGAAGTGGTCGCACGAATAGACGTCGCCGTTGTGCTCGACCACCAGCGCATCGCCGCACGTCTCGCCCATCGAGCAGACCCCCGGCTGCACGCCGCACCACTGCGCCAGCGAGGCATCGAACATCTGCACGAAGGTCCGGCCCACGTCGCTGACGACCCACTCGTCGAAGATATCGCACAGGAAGCGGCCGTATCCCACGGCCGTGACCGACCATTCGGCCAGCCGCGCCCCCTCGCGTTCCGGCGAGACGATCAACGGACGGTGGAACCCCTCCACGTCGACCACGTGTTCGACGGCCGGCAGGAACTGCATGTATTTGCTGTGGACCGTGTCGCGGAAGAAGCGGTAGATCTCCGCACCGCGCCCCTCGCAGAGGCGGTTCACGACGCTCAGCGTATTGTACTCCACGCCGCCGTGCTGGAACATCGCAACGGTCTGCATGACCCGTTCGAAGGTCGGCCGGCCCCCCTTCGTCACGCGGAACGCGTCGTGAATATCCTGCGGGCCGTCGAGCGAGATGCCCACCAGGAAGTTGTTCGCGGCGAAGAGGTCGCACCACGCCTCGTCGACCAGCGTGCCGTTGGTCTGCAACGTATTCTCGATCCGCTTGCCGTCGGCGTACTTCTCCTGAAGAGCCATCGCCTTGCGGTAGAAGTCGATCCCCAGCAGCAGCGGCTCGCCGCCGTGCCAGCAGAACTGCACCGTGTCGACCTCGTTGGCCTCGATATACTGGCGGATGTAAAGTTCCAACAGTTCGTCGCTCATCACCGCCTGACGACCGCCGTACTGCACGGCCTTGTCCAGGTAGTAGCAGTAGTGGCAGTCGAGGTTGCAGGTCGAGCCGGCGGGCTTGAGCATCGTCATGAAGGCCACCGGGCCCACCTGTCTCTCGGCATCGCGGAAGGTGAAGATATCCTTGTTTTTCATCGGCGAAAGAGGTTTCGGTTCAGAAGAATTCCAGCCTCAAATATACGAAAAAGGAGCCGTCGAACCCGCAAAAAAGCGTATCTTTACCCTCAAAAAACACAGATCATGCCGCAAACCACGCTCGAGGAGGTCATCTCCCTCCAGTTACAGATCGCCCTGCCGCGGGTGCAGGGGACCGTCCGCCTGCTGCGCGACGGAGCCACCATCCCCTTCATCAGCCGATACCGCAAGGAGGCCACCGGATCGCTCGACGAGGTGCAGGTGGCCGCCGTCAAGGAGTGGCTCGACCGGCTGACCGAACTCGAAGCCCGGCGGCGAACCGTCCTTGAGACGATCGAGAGCCAGGGCGCGCTGACCGACGAACTGCGCCAGCGCATCGAAACGTGCTGGGATGCCACCACGCTCGAGGATCTCTACCTGCCCTACCGCCCCAAACGCCGCACGCGTGCCACCGTCGCCCGTCAGCGGGGGCTGGAACCCCTGGCCAACCGGATCCAGGCCCAGCGCTCGACGGATCCCGAAGGCGAAGCGCGGCGTTTCGTCACGGACGAGGTCCCGACGCCCGACGATGCCCTCGCCGGCGCATGCGACATCATCGCCGAACGCATCGCCGAAGACGAACATGCCCGCACGGCACTGCGCCGGATCTTCGCACGCGAAGGGATCGTCCGCTCGCGCGTGATCCGCGGCAAGGAGGACGAAGGGGCGAAGTATGCCGACTATTTCGAGGCCTCGGGACCGGTGCGCAACATCGCCTCACACCGCTATCTGGCCATGCGCCGCGGCGAGGAGGAGGGGATTCTGCGCGTCGGGATCGAGGTCGACGCGGAGCGCTGCAACGAGGTGCTTCGGCAACGCTTCATCCGCCCCGGATCGACCACCCGCCGGTGGATGGAGGCGGCCCTCACGGATGCCTTCAAACGCCTCCTGCGCCCCTCGCTCGAGACCGAACAGCTGGCCGCCGTCAAGGAACGGGCCGACGACGAGGCCATCCGGATCTTCGCCGAGAACCTGCGGCAGCTGCTGCTGGCCTCGCCCCTGGGACAGAAGCGCGTGATCGCCCTCGACCCCGGATTCCGCACCGGCTGCAAGGTGGCGGTCCTCGATGCCCAGGGCAATCTGCTCCACCACACGACGATCTTCCCCCATCCGCCCCAGAACCGCCGCGACGAAGCCGCCGCCACGCTCCGCGAACTGGCTGCCCGTTACCACACGGAGGCCTTTGCCGTGGGCGACGGCACGGCCGGACGCGAAACCGAACAGCTGGTCCGCAGCCTCGGGCTCGAAGGGGTCGAGGTCTATGCGGTGAGCGAGGACGGCGCATCGGTCTACTCCGCCTCGGCCACCGCCCGCGAAGAGTTCCCCGATCAGGACGTCACGGTGCGCGGTGCCGTCAGCATCGGCCGCCGGCTGATCGATCCGCTCTCGGAGCTGGTCAAGATCGATCCCCGCTCGATCGGCGTCGGGCAGTATCAGCACAGCGTCGATCCGACGAAGCTGCGTGGCCGCCTGCATGTCGTGGTCGAGAGCTGCGTAAACCGCGTCGGCGTCAACATCAACACCGCCTCGAAGCACATCCTGACCTATGTCTCGGGGCTGGGGCCTGCGCTGGCCGAGAACATCGTCGCCTACCGGGCCGCCCACGGTGACTTCCCGACGCGGCGGGCCCTGCTCAAGGTCCCGCGCCTGGGGGCCCGGGCCTTCGAACAGGCGGCCGGATTCCTGCGCGTCGTCGGAGGCGACAACCCGCTGGACAACAGCGCCGTGCACCCCGAATCATACCGCATCGTCGAGCGGATGGCCGCCGATCGGGGCGTCAGCGTCGGGCAGTTCCTCAACGACAAGTCGCTGCGCGAAGGGATTCATCCCGAACAATATGTCGACGACCGGGTCGGGTTGCCCACCGTACGGGACATCCTCGAGGCTCTCGACAAACGCGGCCTCGACCCCCGCGAACCCCTCCACGGATTCGCCTTCGCGCCGGACATCCACACGATCGACGACCTGCGCGTAGGGATGCGACTGCCCGGCATCGTCACCAACCTCACGGCCTTCGGCGCCTTTGTCGACATCGGCGTCAAGCAGGACGGACTGGTCCACATCTCGCAACTGGCCGACCGGTACGTCGCCTCGCCGGCCGACGTCGTGCGGCTGGGACAGCAGGTCGAGGTCCGCGTCACGGCGGTCGATACCGTCCGCGGACGGATCTCGCTCTCGATGCGCCGGGAAAACGAAAGCCCGGACCGCAGGGCCCGGGCTTAAACACCTCATACGCCGATGGATGCGAGGATCGAACTATGACCGATTCCCCGGAGCGTCCTGTGCATCCTGTGCATCCAAAGCTGCGGCTTCGCCGCTCCGCTCCATCTCGGCGCGGCTCTTGCTGGCCGTCACCAGATAGACACCCCCGAAAATCAGGCAGACGGCAATGCCCTTGGTCAGATTGAAACGGTCGAGACCCAGGCAGACGGTGACGATGCAGGCCACCAGCGGCTGGATGTAGTTGTACATGCCGGCTACGGTCGGACGCAGATTCTTCTGTCCCACGACGATGAGCATGTAGCTGACGAAGGTGGCAAAGATGACGATGAAGAGAATGCCGGCCAGCACCCGTCCGTTCAGCGCCGCCCATTGGGTCGCCATCAGATCGTCGTAGGAGAAGGGCAGCGTGCAGAGAAAGGCGTAGGTGAACATCCACTTCATGATGGTGATGAGCGAATAGCGGTTGACGAAATTCTTGAACAGCACGATATAGAGCGCATAGCTCAACTGGGCCAGCAGCACCAGCAGATCCCCCCACACGGGCGAATCCCCGGCCGGCGCCGCGGCGGCCGTCTGGTTGCTGCCGACGATCAGCAGCAGCGCGCCGCCCGCCCCGAAGGCGATGCCCAGCACCTTTTTCGCCGTGACGGGCTCATGCAGGAAGAAGGCCGCCAGCAGCATGGCCCAGAGCGGCATGCTCGTGGTGATGATCGAGGCGTCGGCCGGCGAGGTCAGCCCCACGCCGAAGATAAAACACCCCTGATTGAAGACAATGGCCAGCAGCGAAGCCCCGAAAAGCCGCACCATGTCGCGCGGCGTCACATGCTCGGGCTTCTGAAAGAGCGATACGAGCCAGAACAGCACCATGGCTCCGAAAATCCGAAGATCGCTCAACACCAGCGGTGTCACGATTCCGCCCGCCATGACGATCTTCGCGATCGGGGACATCAGCCCCCACGTGACATTGGCCAACAGCATCGAGCCGTGCCCTTTCCAACAGATCTTTTCCATATTCCGAAAAATTCGCCCCAAAAGTAGTACCCCATGTCGGGATATTATTGTACTTTTGCACGAAAAGATGGTATTTTCCCAATATGTGGAAGGAGAATCTCTATCAGCCCGTCGAGGTACTGACCCGCCGCCATACGAAATTCCCGATCGACGAACACCAGCATTCGTTCTACGAGATGGTCTACGTGCGCGAAGGTTCGGGGACATTCAGCGTGCGTGAGGAGGGGTGTCCGATCCGGCAGTGCCGCTACCGGGCACGATCGCTCTTCCTGATCCCGCCCGACACGACCCACCGCTTCACCATCACCACCTGCAGCGAGTATGTCTTCCTCCGCTTCACGCCGCAATACGCCGCCGACTATCTCGGCCGCCGCATCGAACAGGCACTCGGTGCCCCGGCCGGGCAGTGCGTCGTTGTGCTCCGCCCGGAGGATGCCCGCACGGCCGATCTGCTCTTCGGATTCATCGAGGCCGAAAGCGCCGCCCCGCGCGAATGTTCGAATCCGCTGATCCAGGCGTGGCTCAACAGCATCCTGCTGCTCGTCGCCGGCCATCGGCTGCAGGAGATCGACCGCCAACTCCCGCTCTCGGATCCCCACCCCGACAAGGCGCTCTACATGCTGCAATACATCCAACAGCAGATCCACCACCCCGAACGGCTGACCTGCGAAGCCCTCGGCGAAAAGTTTCACCTGGCTCCCTCCTACGTGGGGCCCTACTTCAAGCGCCACTTCCACGAGGAGCTGCGCAGCTACATCCGCCGCAACCGCATCCGCGCAGCCGAGCATCTGCTGGCGGAGAGCCCGCTCACCGTCAAGGAGATCGCCGCCCGGCTGGGATTCACCGATGCGGGCTATCTGGTCAAGTCGTTCCGGGCCTTCCACACCATGACCCCGCTCGAATTCCGCCGCCGCAACCGTCCCGGAACCCCGTCGCAATCGGACGAAAGGCTCCCCCGCACCGAAACGACAGTCGCAACCGCTGCGGCAAGCACGGATCCGGACAACCCGGACCGCAAAACCTCTGACCCCGCCTGAAAAACTCCACCGGAAAGGGTTGCTTTGTTGCTCAACTTCGATTAATTTTGTTGGGTATCGCCGCCCGTACACACCGCGACGGGCCCGAAAACGAACCATTCAATTCTGTCAAGCATGGATTTCATGAACATCAAGCTGTCGGGCAAGACCCGACGCGAACACGACCTGTTGGGCGAAATGGAGATCCCCGACGAGTACTATTTCGGCATCCAGACCATGCGGGCCGTGGACAACTTCCACATCAGCCGCGTACGCCTCAACTTCTTCCCCGAGCTGATCCGCGCCCTGGCCGAGGTCAAGGAGGGGGCCGCCCGGGCCAACCGCGAACTGGGACTGCTCGATCCGCAGATCGCCGATGCCATCGTGCACGCCTGCGAGGAGCTGCGCGAAGGAAAACTCCGCGAACAGTTCGTCGTCGACATGGTCCAGGGCGGAGCCGGAACCTCCACCAACATGAACGCCAACGAGGTGATCGCCAACCGCGCCCTCGAACTGCTCGGACATGCCAAGGGCGAATACCGATACTGCCACCCGAACAACCACGTCAACCTCTCGCAGTCGACCAACGACGCCTATCCCACGGCCGTACGCATCGCCCTGGTACGCAGCATCGAGAAGCTCGTCGCCTCGCTCCGCCAGCTGATCGCCGCCTTCCACGCCAAGGGCGAGGAGTTCGCCGGCATCATCAAGATGGGCCGCACGCAGCTGCAGGATGCCGTGCCGATGACCCTCGGCCAGGAGTTCGAGGCCTATGCCGCCAACCTCACCGAGGAGATCGACCGTCTCGAATCGAACATGCGCCTCTTCTTCGAGATCAACATGGGCGCCACGGCCATCGGTACGGGCATCAACGCCGATCCGGAATATGCCGGGCTCTGCACCAAACATCTGGGCGAGATCACCGGGCTGCCCCTGCTGGAGGCCTCAAACCTCGTGGAGGCCACGAGCGATACGGGCGCCTTCATCATGAACTCCTCGGCCCTGAAGCGGCTGGCCGTCAAACTCTCAAAGATCTGCAACGACCTGCGGCTGCTCTCGTCGGGCCCCCGCTGCGGATTGAACGAAATCAACCTCCCGCCGCGTCAGCCCGGCTCGTCGATCATGCCCGGAAAGGTCAATCCCGTGATCCCCGAGGTGGTCAATCAGGTGGCCTTCCGCGTCATCGGCAACGACCTGACCGTAACGATCGCCGCCGAGGCCGGACAGCTCGAACTCAACGTCATGGAGCCGATCATCGTCTACGGACTCTTCGAAAGCATCGAGATGCTCGTCCACGCCATCGACACGCTGCGCGAAAAGTGCATCGTCGGCATCACCGCCAACGAGGAGGTCTGCCGCCGCATGGTCTACCACAGCATCGGCCTGGTTACCGCCCTGAACCCCTATCTGGGCTACGAAACCTCGAGCATGCTGGCCAAGGAGGCCCTCCGCACCGGAAAGGGCATCTACGATCTGGTGCTCGAACACGGGCTGATGAGCCAGCAGGAGCTCGACCAGGTGCTCCGCCCCGAAAACATGATCCATCCCCGCAAACGGGTCGACAAATAACCCCCGCGGAGAAGACTCCGCCACAAGAGTTCCCGCCTGACGGAGCCAGGAGCTCCCGCCTGACAGGAACATATACGAAAAGGTCACATCCCCGGTTCGAGGATGTAACCTTTTCACAGCGGCAGGCGGCACGGAGAATGCCCCCGCGGAAGAGCCGTCTACCGGTAGAATTTCGACATGGGGTAGATGTTCACCGGATAGCTGGCCTTGTTCTCGAGGTTCTGCACCAGACGGGGCTTGTCGCCGCTGCAATCGTAGACCAGGATCCAGCCATTGGCCGTGCGGGCCTCGTTCAGGTCATCCGAGACCGAGACGTAGAGCAGCATCTTCGCCGGATCGGCCACCACGTTGCAGGTCAGATACCGGGCCTCGGGGGCATCGTCCTTCACGTGGATATACTCCTCGATCTGCCACGTCTTGAGCGAAATGCGGCTCACGGTCAGCGTCCCGGCCGCAAAGTAGAGGTAGTCGCCCGCCAGCGTCACGCCCGACGAGTTCATCAACTCGGCCGAGATGTCGGCATTGACCGGCTTCTCGAGCGTGATGCTCATGGTGTTGGTGTCGACAAAGGTCAGGTAGCTCTTCTTCGAGCCCGAACGGCCGCACGTGGCCACGACGATCTCATGGTCGCCCGTACGGCAGATGCCGCTGATGAATTCGCCCGAAAGATCGAGCGTGCGGGTCACCTCGTTACGGTCCTTCGTGAACTCGAAGAGCTGCGTATTGGTCCAGAATCCGCCGCCGGCACAATAGAGATGGTCGCCGATGACGGTCATGCCGCGCGTCGCCACGACGGTCTCGATCGTCTGTCCCTGGTTGCCGAAGTGGTAACCACCCTCGACCAGGTGCAGTTCGCCCGTCTCGGTGTCGAGGCGGAACATCCCCTGCCCCTCGGCCAGAAAGAGGTTGTGCTCGTCGATGACGGCCAAGTTCTCAAACGGCATGTTCAGAGGCAGCATGTCGACCGTCTCGAGCGATCCGACGGGCTTGTGGAACTTCAGATCCTCGTAGCGGAAGACCTTCTTGCGCTGCAGCGTCACGGCATCCACGATGACGATCGAACCGTCGCCCACCTCGCTGTCGCCCAGATCGGGCACCTCCGTATTGTTGCTCATGATATAGATCCTGTCGCCGCACAGGTAGAGGTCCTGCGACGTATTGCCGACGGCCGAACCGTTGACCGTGCGGTAGACATGCTCCTCGACCGTACCCTCGGGCGAGATCCACGTCAGCGAGCCGTTTTCGAGCCGAGGCGCCCCCTGATTGAGGATCAGCACCCCGTCGGGCGAAGCGTAGCCGCCCAGTACGACGGGCGGATTCGTACCACCCTGACCGCCGTTGTCGGCGCCGGTGTCAACCTTCGCGGTGGTGCATCCGACCGCAGCAAGCCCGCACAGGGCAAAAAAGAACGGAATGATTCGTCTGTTTTTCATCGTTCTCGACATGGTTTATTCGCGTCCGGTCGGGAAGTAGAATCCGGCCGGGAAATTGGTGTAGTTGTCATAGCGTGCGGCGGGAGTCCCCGTGCCGGCCGCAAGGTCGAAGCACCAGATCGTGTTCTGGGTGTAGAGCGGGAACGATTTGATCGTATTGGCGTAGAGGCATCCCGTCACGGGGTGGATGCCCAGTCCGTTGTAGAGCTGTGCGGCGCTCTTGTCCAGCGACGAAAGGTCGACGAGGCTCTGCTCGGCCTTGAGACCCGAATCGGCCGCGAGATCCCCGCTCTCGTCGAAGGGCAGGTGGTAGAGCGTCACTCCGTCGGCGTAGTAGAGATCGTTGCCCCGGGCCACAAAGGTGACGCCCGACGATCCGGCCTCGGGCTGGACACTGATCTGGCGCTGGACGACCTTCTGCGTCGAGAGGTCGAACTTGTTGATGGCCGTCTTGCCGAAGCCGAAGGACATCACCCACATCCGGCCGTCATCGGCCCCCTGAATGCCCCGCAGTTCGTTGATGGGGCAATCCATACCCGAGAAGGGCAGCCGGTAGCGCGTCACGGCATCGCTTGCGGCCGAAAGCTCGTAAATGTAGCAGAACGCTCCCGACTTGTAGGTATAGACCTTGTCGTTCATCTTGACGAAGCGGCTCTTCGGCGCGCCGTCCGAACCCTCGACCGCGGTCAGCGTCCCGGCCTTGGCATCGAAACGGTGGATGCAGGCGTTATCGCGCAGGTAGATGTGCTGCTCGTCCAGTACGGCAACGTGCGTCGGCCAGTCGAGCCCCGGAAGCTGCTCCTTCGTGAAGGCGGCCGTGCGCTTGAGCGTCCGCGCATCGACTACCACCAGCATGCCGTCGTTCTCGAACGTCGTGCCGTTGGGGTTCGTGTCGCCGTTCTGCGAGATGATGTAGATCCGGCCGTCGCAGAAGTCCATGTCCTGGGCCACGTTGCCCAGTTCGGTGCCGTTGACCGCCTTGTAGGCGTCGTCCACGACGTAGCCCTCGGGCGAAATCCACGTCAGCGAACCGTTCTCGGTGGTCATGTTGCCCTCGTTGAGGACGAAGACCCCTTTCGGATCGTCGAACGCATTGAGGCAGTAGAGCGCCACGCTCGGCGAAAGGCGCTCGCCGTTCTCGCCCGTGGCGGTGATCTTCAGTGTCGTCTGCGTCGCGGCATCGGCCGTGGCCGACACCTCGATGCGGCCGGCCGCCGGATCCACCTTGGCACTCCAACCCTCGGCCAATCCGCCAACCTCGACCGAGGCCACATGCGCGGCCGTATAGGTCAGTTCGAATTTCGTGTCGGGGACCACGAACGACGGCCCCTCGGCCGGAATCTCCGTCGTCCATTCAAAGGTCGGCGCCGGGGCCGTCTGCCCACTCTCCTTGCTGCAGCCGCCCACGATCAGCATCGCGGCCAACAGCACCATACTCCATGATTTTCGTGTAAACATGCGTTAGGTAATGAAATGTATGAATAAATAGATTAAGGTTTGACCGTATTGCTGAGGATGCTCACGCCGAGCAGATGCAGATCCTCGACGCCCATGACCTCCGTCGAACATTCGCCCAGCCAGCCGTTCAGCTGATGCACCCCCGTATGGATGCGGATGAAATCCACGCCCGACAGCGACGCCGGCTCTCCCGAGGCATTCACCGCCCAGTCGATATCGATGGCCGAACGGTCCGAAGCATCGGGCATGTTGTCGGCATAGCCGTAGCTGAAGGCATAGAGGGCGTAGTTGTTGCCCGCACCGCTCAGGTCGATGCCGTTCTGCGGCAGACGCGTCCCGCGGAAGGTGAGCGTCGCGGCGTCGATCCATTGCGGATAGTAGGGCTGCCGGTGAAAGGAGTTCTTCGGGATGTAGCCGCTGCCGCCGTGGTTGTCCTCCCAGCGGATGTACTCTTCGGCAGTGGCCGTAGGCTCCTCCGCCGGGCGGTGATAGGTGATCTCATAGCCGGTGAGGGTCTGCACGTCGTTGCCCGCCGCACGCGCCGCATCGAGCCACGATTCGGTGGCCTCGGGGTAGGAGCTGCCGGCAATCTCGCACCACTCGTCCTCGTCCGGAAGTCCGTTTCCGTTGAGGTCCCGGGCCACCTCGATCACCCCCGGTTCGCAACTGCCGTAGGCGGTTTGGCCACTGGCCATGAAGGCGTTGCCCAGCACGCGGAAATCGCACAGCCCGGGCCGGTTCTCGATCGTATGGTCGAATCCGACCACCACGTAGCCGCCGAATCCGCCCAGCGAAATCATCCCCCGGCGGTTGCCGCCGATGGCCTCGAGCGCCTTGCGGTTCATCGTCTCCTGCGTATCGCCCGCCTCGTACTCGGGAAGCTGGTTGACGAACTGTCCCACGGCCGGCCGGAAATCCAGCACACGCGTCACATAAGGGGTTGCCGAACCGTTGCCGGGATTCGGCGCCGCATCGTCGCTCCCGGAGCAGGAGGCCCCCGCGACGGATGTCACCAGGAGCGTCCAAACCGCCCCCCGTTGCAGAATCGGAAGAAATGCTTTCATGCTATCGTTGTTTTTGAAGTTATAGTCGGATATTCGCCGCCGGTCGCGGTCGCCTGTCCCGCGATCGTCAGTCTGATCGCCAGCCCCCCGCTCGTCGGTCCCCGATCAATAGAAGGGCTCCTCGGAGAAGGCGATGTGGGCCGGAATATCGCCCGTGCGGACCCGCCACTTGAACCTTCCCTCGGGCGTGAAGCAGTAGAGGTAGCCGGGCGTCACGTAGTTCGTGGCGTCGCAGACGTAGATCTCCTTCGTCTCGGGGTTCACCGCCAGGCCGTAGGGCAGCGTGATCCGCTCATCGGTGCCGTCCGTAATGAAACTCCGCGAGAGGATCCGCTCCTCGGCCGTATCGTAGACCGCATAGGAGATCTCGTTGCTTTGGGTCGTGTAGCTCCACTCGGTGCTGATCGTATAGAGGCGGTCGTCGTCGAGACACATCTCGCTGGCCGCAATGCCCAGCCGCCCGATGACCTGCTCGCTCTTCGAGTCGATGACGTAGATGTCTGACCCGGTGCCGTAGTAGTCGCCGCGCGAACTGACGTAGATCCTCCCGAAGCGGTCCAGCTCCATGCGGTGGAGGTTGATCGCCACGTCGATCGTGTTGACCACCTCGAACGTCGCGAGGTCGACCACCGAAACCGTACGGTCGTAGTTCGGATAGCGGTAGCCGCCCGAATTGGCCACGTAGAGGCGCCCTCCGGTGATGACCATCTCCTCGGGCTGGTAGCCCACAACCACCTCGCGCGTGATCGCCAGCCGGTCGAGGTCGATCTCGACGACCTTGCCCGGACGCGCCTCGGGATCGATCTGCACCGGCCCGGCATAGGAGCTCACGTAGGCCCGGTCGCCGTCGAAGACGATGTAGCGGCAGTTCGGAATCGAGAGGCTGCCGATGTGCTCGGCCGTGTGGACATCCATCACCTCGACCAGATTCGAGCAGTTGACCACCACGTAGAGCCGGTCGCCGTGGATGCCGATGTCGTTGCCCACGTCGCCCAGCTCCTTCACCACCCCGGGGTTGCGCTCCGGATAGATGTTGCGGCAGTAGCCCCCCGTGCGGGCGTCGAAGTGGTCGATCGTACACTTGTTGCTGCCCATGTTGCCCTCGTTGACCAGGAAAAAGCCCTCGATCCGCTCGGGCGAGGTCGGCATCGTCACGTAGTCCGCCTCGGAGCGGATCATCGGAATCTCCTTCCGGCAGCCACCCGCCAGCAGCAACAGTATCATGCCGCCCGCCAGGCGGCCCCTCCAGATTGCAGTGCGCATGATCGACATCGTTTAGAATTCGTATTGCACAATGAACTTGAAATTGATCCCCGGCATCGGGTAGCAGGCCACCACCTCGTACTGCTGGTCGAGCAGGTTGTTGACCTCGAGCGTCGTCTTCAGCCCGCCGCGTCCGAGACGCCAGCTCCGCGCCAGCGACAGGTCGCTCGTATACCACGGCAGCTGGTAGTTGTAGGGAATGTTGGCCGACGAGGAGTAGCGTTCGCCCGTATAGAGGAAGCTGTAACTCAGCTCCCAGCGCCGCCACACGGCATTGAGCGCCGCCGAACCGCTGTGCCACGGAATGTAGGGGATCTGTCCGCCGTAGAATTCGCTCGAGGGGTCGGTGAAGTCCTGCGCCCGCTGGTAGGTGTAGTTGAGCCGCGCGGCGAGCGTGAGGTCGCGTCCCACAAGCCAGTCGGTCTGCACGGCCACATCGAGCCCCCGGATCTCGACCTGCCCGAGGTTGACCATCGTCCAGCGGAAGAAGTTCGAGGTCGGCGTGGCCACGATCTTGTTCTCGACCTCGTTGTAGTAGACGTCGGCCTGCAGCTCGAGCCGCCGCAGCCACGTATGACGGAACGTGCGCGCGTAGGTGGCCCCGACATCGTACTGCGTCGTGAACTCCGGTTCGAGATGGACGTTGCCGATGAACGTATAGTAGAGGTCGTTGAGCGTCGGCATGCGGAAGATCCGCTTGTAGAAGGCCCGCAGGTTGAACCCCTCCTCTTCGCCGAAGGGACGCCACGTGAGAAAGACCGCCGGAGTGAGCTTCCGCTTGTCGGACATCACCTCGCCGCGCGTCAGGTCGTGGACCCACGTCCCGAGCAGGCTTGCCTGCAGCTCCACCCGATCGAAGCGCAGCGCCGTGGCCGCTGCGGCCAGCATCGTCTGCCGCCGCGGATAGACGAAGTCCCGCAGATCGGCATCCAGCCGGTTGTACTGCCAGTCGGCCGACAGGCTCAGCTCCCACCACGGGAACGGCACGAAACGGTTGGCCGCCGTCAGATAGATCTCCTGCTGGCGGTAACGGTTGTCGGTGTACATCGTCGATTCGTCGAGCGACGGGTCGGAGAGGTAGTGCAGGTAGTCGTAGGCGTACTTCCCCTGCACGAGCAGGCTGTACCACGGCCGGAAATCCTTCTTGAAGGATCCCTGCGTGAAGAAGTTCGTATCCCACTGGCGGTCTTCGTGCGAAAACTTGTTGCGCACGACCGCCCCCGGATAGCCCCGGTTCGAATGGTAGAAGTAGGCCTTCGCCCGCCAGTAGCCCTGCTCGACGCGGCCGAACAGTCCGCCCTCGACCCGCACGGCATCCAGATCGCCGTTGCGGCGCACGGCCGTCGTGTCGTAGCCCTCCTGCATGCGGTAGGTGAAGCGGTAGCGCCCCGACGAGCGGAGGTATTCGCCGCTGAACGAGCCGCTCACCCGTTCCGAAAGGCGCTGTTCCCAGAGCAGCGCCGGATTGACCACGCCGAACGAACCGGTCCGGAACGTCGCCCGCAGATGGTGCGTCTCCCCCTCGTCGAAGTGCGGCGTGCGGGTCTGGAGGTAGATCGAGCCCGACGACCCGAAATCCTTCGCCGGCTGGAAAACGGCGCTCTTCTGTCCGTTGTAGAGCGTGACGGCCTCCATGTTGTCGAGCGAAAAACGCCCCAGATCGACCGTTCCGTTCTGGGCGTTGCCCAGCTCGATGCCGTCGTAGAAGACCCCGACGTGGTTGGTGCCCATCGAGCGGATGTTGACCGTCTTCAGGCCGCCCACACCGCCGTAATCCTTGATCTGAACCCCCGAGAAGTAGCGCAGCGCATCGGCCACATTGTGGGCCCCGAGGCGGTGCAGCTCCTCGCCCGCAAGCTCCTGGACGGGGATGATCTCCCGCCGCACGAGCCGCCCGGTGACCACCACCTCCTCGACATGCTGCAATGAATCGAGCCGCCCCTCGGCATGCGCCGGAGCAGCAACGCCCGCGCACACGGCGGCGGACCACACGAAAAGACGAATCAAACGGTCGAACATCTCACATGCTTTTTAACCGTCCTCTCCACGGGCCCGGTTAAAACCAAAAATCGACGGCAGGTCTTCTGACTGACTCCCCGCGCGAGACCTTCCCAATCCCTCAGGATCAGTGGTAGAGATGTTCGTGCGGTTGGCGGAGCTTCACAGCAGCGGGACTGTTCGGGACTCTCACCCGATTCCCTTTTAATCCACGAGACCCGGCGGGTCTCTCTGGAACCAATCGGCCGCAAAGATAGTGTTTTCTTCGGAAAAACAACCCCTCGTCGGGACTTTGTACCCCGAAGTGCCCTCCACCGCCGTTACGCCCCGCGGTGGAAAACCCGCTTCCGAACGATCCGTTTGTCGGACGGCAACGCGCTGACCGTTATCCCGTTACCGGCAGCCGCCGGTTGGCCGGCCGCCACGGAGACGATCCACGCGGCAGAGTCTCAAAAAAAATTGAGCCGTTGAGCCCGAACCAACCCCGTTCATGCCGGATAATGGCCGAATATTCGACTATCTTTGTAACGAAAACCATCAACCCCGACATCATGAATCCGGAAAAAAGTACATGCCCGTCCCGGGAACACCTGTGTTCCGTAGCCGGAGCGCGGGCCAGCCGACTGGCCGATCAGGAGATCCCGTCGCTGCTGATCCCGTTCCGGGGTGAATTCCCCCTGCTTGACCCGACCGAAATGGCGGAATTCCGCCGGGCCATCCGCGAAAAGCAATGGATCGAAGAACTCCCGCCCAAATTCCGGTATGCCGCCGACGAAGGCAGCCGGATGGTGTGTCTGATCGAACGTTTTGCCGCGTTCCTTAGGGCCCACGACGTCTCGGACTGTGAACTCGAAACCGCACCCGGGACCGAAAAAAACCGCTGGCTCCGATCGTGGATCGAGGCCGAAGGCATCGACGAGGAGGAGTTTGAAGTCAAACGGTTCCGCGAAGGTTTCGTTCCCGTCCGGAGCCGGCTCACCGATCTGCGGTTGTCATCCGACGAACGGCTGGCTCTCTGCAGCGAGGTGATCGCCCGACGCGCCTATTGGGACGATCTGAGTCCCGATTTCGGAACAATCGAATGGGCGCGAAAACTGCTCAATCTGGCCCTCTACGACCACTACGGCGGAGATCTGACCGAACTGCTGGCCCGTTATCGGGCGGCGCATCCCGATTACGCCGACCGAATCCCCGTCGTGCTGATCCTCTACATCGACTACCTGCGGACCGGCCGGGTCAACTCGATCGTCGGCTGCGCCCTGCGGTCCCGGGCCCGTCTGAGCGAAAAACGGCTGATCGAAACGCTCACGGAGGAACTCCGCAAACGGCTGAAACCCGTCTATTGCACGAATGACGACGAGAATCCCGCATGGACGATCATCATCGATTCCCGCAGCGACGAAGAGCTGTTCGAGCTGGCCTCATCGTTCGATGACACGAAACAGGGCCGCGACTTTCTGGCCTTCGGGACCACCAAACCGGCCGCCCGGACGTCCCGAAAAAGAAAACGCTGAACGACGGACCAGGCTATGACGAAAGCGCAGATCGACAATCAGCCGTTAGCCGCACTCCCGCCATATCCGAGGTCGTGAGACCGTTCTCCGGCCGAATGTACACAGTCCCGGAATCCTGTCCCGAC
The DNA here is from genome assembly GCA_944321945.1 of uncultured Alistipes sp. Taxonomy (GTDB): domain Bacteria; phylum Bacteroidota; class Bacteroidia; order Bacteroidales; family Rikenellaceae; genus Alistipes. The sequence goes on along the minus strand of CALUNE010000001.1, from coordinate 37,830 downwards.
AGCCAACCGCCTCCCGGGACCAACAACCAGACGGGGCTGGAAGAGATGCCGCAGACCCGGCGGATACCGTCCCGTACGGCCCGGCCATGCCCCCCATTCGTCGCGGCAATCATGACACCGGACATGGTCCGGAGGATCAGAAAGGCCGCTGCGGAGAATGGTCGGGAGGGGCCGCCCATGTTGCCGCTCCTCCAGATAAAGAATATGCCGAAACATCCCAACCTGCGATACCGGGCAAAAAAGAGAAAGCCTGCCATCCGAAAGCCGACAACAAAATTCCGGCAATATCATGAATCACATTCGAAGAGCGACAAATGACCGTCCGTCCTCCTACTTCAAAAATAATGTTCCATCTACCGCCGTTGTTTATTGTGTCCTCCACACAGGCTGCCCCGAATGATGCACTTGAGTACTTTTTTATGGGAATCATTTGTAAATACAATAAATTTACACACCTTTAGGATTCGAGTACAACAACTATACAAAACCATGCAGTCGATATTGATCGTAGAAGACGACAAACGAGTCGCCGACCTGTTGAAAGCGGGATTGGAGGAGAACGGATACCAGGTAACGGCAGCCTACGACGGAATCATGGCATTACGGCTTTTCCGGGCAAATCAGTTCCAACTGGTTGTATCAGACATCGTTTTACCCCACATGAACGGCTTCGAACTGTGCCGCGAAATCCGCAAAATACATGCCGGAGTACCGGTACTGATGCTCTCCGCACTGGGAACCACAGACGACAAACTGGACGGATTCGATGCCGGAGCCGACGACTACATGGTCAAGCCTTTCGATTTCCGCGAACTGACCGCACGGATACAAGCCCTGCTCAAACGGCAAAAGGAGACGAATCCCGCACCTCGGGAATCGCTCGTGTGCGCCGATCTGCAAATCGACCTGATCCGGAAAGAGGTACGGCGCGGGGACACCCCATTGCATCTTTCACCCAAAGAGTACAAACTGCTGGTCTATCTTGTGGAAAATGCAGGACGGGTCATCGCCCGAACCGAAATTGCCGAAAAGGTATGGGAGACGCATTTTGATACCGGAACCAACTTCATCGATGTCTACATCAATTACCTGCGCAAGAAGGTGGACCGCGATTTCGACGTCAAACTAATCCATACGCGCCCCGGCATGGGCTTCATTCTGACCGACAAGCCATGAAGATACGAATTTCCCTTACACTCAAAAACACGGCAGCCACCGCCGCCGTATTCCTTGTTTGTTTGACGGCAATCTATCTGGTCAGCGAGCATACGCGCAGCAAAACCTTCTTCCACACGCTCGAAAACGAGGCAATCACCAAGGCTCACCTCTTCCTGCAGAACAAGGTGGATGCCCGCACCATGCAGGAGATCTACCTCAACAACCGCAACTTCATCGATGAAGTCGAGGTTGCCGTCTATACGACCGATTTCCGGATGCTCTATCACGACGCCATCCAGAATGACATCATCAAGGAGGATTCGGCCATGATCTCCCACATCCTGAAGGATCGCCGCATCGAGTTTTACGTCGCAGACTACCAGGGAATTGGCATGCTGTATGCCTTCGAGGGAGAGGAGTATGTCGTGACGGCTGCGGCGTACGATCGCTACGGGCATGCCAATCTGACCGAGTTGCGGACGACACTCGGCATGCTGTTCATCGTGGGGCTGCTCCTGCTGTTCGTCACGGGTTATCTGCTTGCGCGCGCTGCATTGCAACCGATCCGCGGAATTGTCCGTGAAGCAGAAGCCATCACGGCATCGCATATCGACAGGCGTCTCCCCGTAAAAAACGCAAAAGACGAACTAGGGGAACTTGCCTTGGCATTCAATGCCTTGCTTAGCCGGCTCGAGATCTCTTTCAATGCCCAGAGGACATTTGTCAGCAACGTGTCACACGAACTACGGACACCGCTGGCCGCCCTAATCGCCGAATTGGACCTGGCCCTACAGAAGGAGCGGAACGAAGATGAATATCGCAAAGCCATACATCACGCCCTCCAGGACGCCGGCCGCATGACAAAGCTCATCGACGGATTGCTCAACCTGGCCAAGGCCGACTACCAACAGGAACAGATCAAAATGGAAGAGATCCGGCTGGACGAACTCCTGCTCGATATACGGAGCCTGCTCCTGCGCGCACACCCCGACTACCGAATCGAACTGCTCTTCGAGCGGGAGGAGGACGACGACCGGATGATCACGGTCAGAGGCAACCTCTATCTGCTCACCATTGCAACCTCCAACCTGATCGAGAACAACTGCAAATACTCCGAAGACCACACCTCCTGCGTCCATATATCCTATTGGGAGGAGTGGGCCATTCTGCGATTCTCGGACAGCGGGACCGGCATGTCCGAAGAGGAGTTGCACCACCTTTTCACGCTCTTCTATCGCGGCGAACAGGAATCGATGACCGAAGGGTACGGCATCGGAATGGCCCTGGCTCAGAAAATCATCCATCTGCACCAGGGGAAAATTGCCGTTCATTCGGAACAGGGAGAGGGGACAACCTTCATCGTCGAATTGCCGCACATATAACCCGGGCACAGACGGAATACATATCCATACAAGACTTCCACGCGGCACCATACCGTATTCTAATGGTTTTCTAATACGGTTCTAATCGCTTTCTAACGGCTCTTGCGGGCCGTTTTTTTCATCTTTGCGGCGCCAAAATCGAAGAACAGAACCCAAAACAGTCGGTTATGTGGAAGAGACAGAACAAAACCCGGTTTACATTCAATGCCGAGAAGGTATTCCTGGCAGCGACCCAGCCGCTCGCTACGGCGTACGGCTACTTCGAGACATCCCCCGGCGGACTATCCCCCAAAGAGGTCGAACGTCGACAAGCGTATTACGGGAAAAACGAAATCGAACACGAAAAACGGAAAAATCCCGTCACGATGTTCATCCGGGCATTCATCAATCCGTTCATCGGCATCCTGACCACGCTGATCGTCATCTCCTATGTCCTCGACGTGTGGATGGCCGCGCCCGACGAGAAAGACTGGACCTCGATCCTCATTATCGCAACGATGATCCTGCTCAGTGCCATCATCCGGTTCTGGCAGGACTGGAAAGCCAGCCTGTCAAGCGAAGCCCTGCAGAAAATGGTCATAAACACCTGCTCGGCACGACGCAGCGAGCAGGGTATTACCGAGATCCCCATCGAAGAACTCGTTCCGGGAGATATCGTCATGCTTGCCGCGGGCGACATGGTTCCGGCCGACATGCGGATCCTCGAGACCAAGGATCTCTTCGTCAGCCAGGCTTCGCTGACGGGCGAATCAGAGCCGATCGAAAAACGCCCCGACGTACACGGCAAAAAATATGCTAAAGGAAGCGTCGTTGAACTGGACAACATCTGCTACATGGGTTCGAACGTGATCAGCGGATCGGCCACCGCCATCGTATTCCAGACCGGAAACAACACCTATCTGGGAACCATTGCCAGATCCATCGTCGGACACCGGGCCGCCACGGCATTCGACAAGGGCATCGCACGGGTCAGCATGCTGCTCATCCGGTTCATGCTCATCATGGTGCCGTTCGTCTTCCTCGTCAACGGAATCACGAAGGGCGACTGGCTGGATGCCTTCATCTTCGCCGTGACGGTCGCCGTCGGGCTGACCCCCGAGATGCTCCCCATGATTGTTACGGCCAACCTCTCCAAAGGGGCGGTTTTGATGTCCAAGAAAAAGGTCATTGTCAAGGATCTGAATGCCATCCAGAATTTCGGGGCCATGAACATCCTCTGCACCGACAAGACCGGCACGCTGACCTGCGACCAGATCGTACTGGAAAAATACATCAACGCCGACGGAAGCGATGACGACCGGAAGCGGATCCTCCGACACGCCTATTTCAACAGTTTCTTCCAGACCGGATTGAAAAACCTGATGGACAAGGCAATTCTCGCTCATGTCCGGGATCTCGACCTGGAATCGATGAAAGACCGTTATCACAAGGTGGATGAAATCCCGTTCGACTTTACCCGCCGCCGCATGTCGGTGGTCATCGAGGAGAACTCCGGCAAACGGCAGATTGTCACCAAGGGTGCCGTGGAGGAGATGCTCGAGATCTGCTCCCACACCGAAGTTCGCGGTTCGGCTTGTCCCTTCACACCCGAACTGCGAAAAAAGGCGGAAGCGATTTGCGAACAGATGAACCACCAGGGTTTGCGGGTACTGGCCGTCGCCCACAAGAGTTTCCTGAGCAAAGAGAACAATTTCTCGGTCGAAGATGAAAACAATATGGTGCTGATCGGATTCCTCGCCTTCCTGGATCCCCCGAAACCGTCGGCAGCCAATGCCATCAAACAACTCCAGAATTACGGAGTCGAAGTAAAGGTGCTCTCGGGAGACAACGACGCCGTCGTACGTACGATTGCCCGCCAAGTAGGCATCTGCGGCAAAACGCTCACCGGACCGGAATTGGTGGCGCTGGAAGGCGAGGCCCTTTACCAGGCCGTACAGGAGACCTCCGTCTTCTCGAAGGTCACACCGCTGCAAAAGACTCAGATCATCACATTACTGCAAGACAGACAGCATACGGTCGGGTTTCTGGGTGACGGAATCAACGACGCGGCGGCATTGCGCCAGTCTGACATAGGGATCTCGGTCGATTCGGCCGTAGATATCGCCAAAGAGAGTGCCGACATCATCCTTTTGGAGAAGGATCTTATGGTACTCCGAAACGGGGTGATCGAGGGGCGCAGAACATTCGGCAACATTGTGAAATACATTAAAATGACAGCCAGTTCGAACTTCGGCAACATGTTCAGCGTGATGGTTGCCAGCGCATTTCTGCCGTTCCTTCCGATGATGCCGATCCACCTGCTGGTCCAGAATCTGCTCTACGACATCTCTCAAACGACAATTCCGTTTGACCGTATGGATGCAGAGTACCTGCGAAAACCTCGCAAATGGGATGCTTCGGGGCTGAGCCGGTTCATGATCTGGATCGGACCGATCAGTTCGATCTTCGACATCACGACCTACCTGCTGATGTGGCATATATTCAAATGCCAGTCGGCAGAGATGCAGGCTCTTTTCCAGTCGGGATGGTTCATTGAAGGCCTGCTGTCACAGACGCTCATCGTGCACATGATACGCACGCGCAAGGTGCCGTTTTTCCAGAGCCGTGCTTCATGGCCCGTCATGGCCATGACCTTCTCGGTCATGGTGATAGGTATCATGATTCCGTTCACACCATTCGGCGCGTCCATCGGCCTGGTTGCACTCCCATGGAGTTATTTTCCCTGGCTGGCTGCCACCCTGCTGGCCTACTGCGGGCTGACACAGGCCGTAAAGAGCTGGTACGTAAAACGATTCAACGCCTGGCTGTGATGCATGAAAAAGCGGATATGCATGATGATTGCGGTGGCGGCGATCGGCTGCCACCGGCTCGCGGCCCAAACGGTATTCGGGATCGAGTACGTGACGGAAATGCAGAGCGATTTCAGGAATCTGAACTGGGTGAACCTCCTGAGGCTGAACTTCTCCCGGGTGTTGGGCAAGGGCTTCCGGTTTGATCTCGGCACGATCAGCATCGCCAAAACGAAACCCGGGCGATTAATCGATGATTTGCAGACCTTTTCGAACATCGAAGAGGACAATCTTCCCCTTTCGTTCTCCGTAGCCGGCATCACGTTCAGTCGAGGCTGTTCGCAGCTTTTTGCCGGCATACGCAACATGAATGAAGATTATTTCATCTCGCCCGTCACATCGCTCTTTACCAACAGTTCGTGCGGCATTTTCCCGACCATCTCGGCCAATTACCCCGTTGCCAACTATCCGCTGTCATCGCTCGGCATCCATTACACGTACGAGAAACAGCCATGGAAGATACGGGTCTCGGTATACAATGGGCGGGGCTACAATGGATTTACAACGGACAACTTCCTGTTTCGTCTCCGCCCCGCATCGGATGGGTTGTTCGGAATCACGTCACTAAGTTATCAGAACAATGGTAATAGCTATTATCTTGGCGGTGTTTTATACAATGGTTCTCATCTTTGCGAGGGGGAAACAGAAAAGAGGTCGTTGAGCGGAACTCTGTGGGGGTATGTCGAACAACGTCTGACAGAGAGGTTGTATCTTCTCACACAGTATTCTGCAGCATTCCCCCGGGATGTATGGTGTCGTATGTTCGGCGGAGTGGGACTGGTCCTGCAATTCCACCTGGTCGAGATGGGGCTTTTTTCCGATTGTGCCGTCTTTTCGGAAGAGAACGAGTACGCATCTGAACTAACTTGCAGAATCACATTTTCTGAACATGTCTCCCTCCAACCCGCCTTACACCTCATCGAAGGATATGGAGGTTTTCGAACAGTTTCCTTGGTACGCCTGAATATCACCCTATAATTGTATGATTCTCCGGAAAATCATTTCGAGTCAAAGCGGCCGATTCACCCTTTTATCGCACATGTATGACCAAACAAGACGAAAACCGCGTTGCAGACATCTACAACGCGGTTTCTGTGAGGTCTGAAGCGGACGCCATAAATTTGAATCGAATTTTACCGATTTTAATTTTATTTTATCTGTATTTCAGTATTTTACAGCCGTTTTTCATCAATTGCGAGGTCTGGAAGTTTTCGAAAATTCGGCCGATGTATGACAAATGTATGACAAAAATGATTACATTTGCAGCAGACAAAACCTCCTGACCTATGGCATCCTTCTGCTACCGCATCCGCTCGACCCAGAAAAACAAACTGGTCAAAATCCAAATTCTCTTCACGGTTGGCCGCGGCAACCAGTTCTACGTCGACAGCCAATATATGGTGTTGACGGACGCCTGGGACAACAAGCGGCAGACGGTCAAGAGCCGCTTCACCTTTACCGACGACTTCACCGAACAGCAGGGGCGCGAGCTGACCAAGAACCTCTCCGAACTGCGCAGCCACATCCTCGGAGAGATTGCCAAGGATCCCGAGCACGCAATGACGAAGACGCGGCTGGAGAAGATCATCTACAGCTTCCACCACCCGCGCAGCCTCACCACCGGGCGCCGCGTCCGCAGCCGCGAATCGCTCGGCGACTACATCGCCCGCTTCACGCGCGAGATGGAGGAGGGCACCCGGCTGAATATCCACAAACTCCGCTACGGCCCCTCGACCATCAAGAACTACAAGGGGTTCGTCGTGCAGTTCGACGAGTACTGCAAAGCCAAACGCAAGCAGTTCGACTTTGCCGACATCGACCTGAAGTTCTACGACGACTTCGTCGCCTGGTTCACCGCCAAGAACTACTCCGTCAATACGATCGGCCGCCACGTCAAGGAGCTGAAGATCATCATGCGCGCGGCCCGCGAGGAGGGTCTGCACGACAACGGGGCGATCGAGAGCCGCAAGTTCCGCGTGCTGACGGCCGACGTGGAGAACATCTATCTGACGGAGTCGGAGATCCGGGCCATCGCCGCGCTCGACCTCTCGAAAAACCGGCACAAGGATGTTGCCCGCGACATCTTTCTGGTGGGGTGCTACACGGCGCAGCGCTTCAGCGACTACTCGACCATCAACGAAGGCAACATCCGCACGCTGGAGAACGGACAGCAGGTCATCGACCTCAAGCAGCAGAAGACCGGCAACCACGTCGTCATTCCGGTCCGACCCGAGCTGCAGGCCATCCTGGAGAAGTACGACAACCGGCTGCCGAGAACCTACGAGCAGAAGGTGAACCACCTCATCAAGGAGATTGCGCGCGAGGCGGGCATCACGGAGAAGGTCGAGGTCTCCTACATCGAGAATGGCGAAAAGAAGAGCCGGCTGGTCGAGAAGTGCGACCTGGTGAAGACCCACACGGCACGCCGCAGCGGCGCAACGAACATGTACCTGGCGGGGATCCCGACCATCGCCATCATGAAGATCACGGGCCACAAGACCGAACGGGAGTTCATGAAGTACATCAAGATCACCGAGGAGCAGACCGCCCTGGAGCTGATGAGCCACCCCTATTTCAGCGGGAAGCAGGCAAGTGAGTGAAAATTTGGAGATTCGCCAATTGTTTTTTAACTTTGTTACGGCGGTAAAATTTACAGCCATAACAAAACAACGCACATCATGAAATTCTACAACCGCGAGACGGAAACAGCCAAGCTGCGCGAAATCCGCACCTTGTCATACGAAGACCATTCGCGACTGACCGTTCTGACGGGCCGCCGCCGGATCGGTAAAACGTCGCTGATCCTCCGGGCCATGGAGGACGAATCGCTGGTCTACCTCTTCGTCGGGCGCAAGAACGAGGCATCGCTCTGCGCAGGCTACTGTAAGGAGATTGCGGCGAAACTGGGGCTCTTCGTGCCGCCCATGACAAGCTTTCAGGATGTCTTCACCTTCCTGATGCAGCAGGGGGAGAGCCGCCGATTCACGCTGGTCGTGGATGAATTCCAGGAGTTCTTCAACATCAACCCGTCGGTCTACAGCGACGTGCAGAACGTCTGGGATCAATACCGGCTGAAGACCCATGTGAACTTCATCGTCAGCGGCTCGATCTATTCGCTGATGGTCAAGATCTTCCAGAACTACCACGAACCGCTGTTCGGACGGGCGGATGTCATCATGAAACTCACGCCGTTTGCATTGCCGGTGCTGAAGCAGATCCTCGCGGAGCACGCTTCCGGCTACACGAACGACGACCTGCTGGCCCTCTACACCGTTACGGGCGGCATTCCGAAGTATGTGGAGCTGCTGGTGGATGCAAAGGCCCTGTCGGTCAAAAAGATCATCCATGCGGTATGCGACCCCGACTCGCCCTTCAAAGACGAGGGCAAGACGCTGTTGATCGACGAATTCGGCAAACAGTACGGCACCTACTTCTCGATTCTCGACGCCATCTCGAACGGCATCAACACCCAATCGGAGATTGCCGCGGCACTGGGCGAGAAAAGTATCGGCGGGCAGCTGAAAAAGCTGGAAGAGACCTACGGAATTACGAAGAAGATGCGCCCCATCCTCTCGAAAGAGGGAACACAGACCGTGCGTTATGAGATTGCCGACCTCTTCCTCCGTTTCTGGTTCCGCTACTTCGAAGGCAACCGGACGCTGGTTGAAATGAATCAGTTCGAGGTGCTGGAGAAGATCATTGCGGCCGACTACACGACCTACTCGGGCCGAACGCTTGAGACCTACTTCAAGCAGCAGTTCATCGAAAGCCACGAATACCGCGACCTGGGCTCCTACTGGGAGGCCAAGCGGGGCAAGGAGCAATACGAGATCGACATCGTCGCCCTGCGACTGGAGAAGAACAAGGCCGTGGCCGTCGAGGTCAAGCGCCAGCGCAAGGAGTTCAAGCCCGAAGCCTTTGCCGAGAAGGTACAGCACCTCAAGGAGAAGGTGCTCCCGAAATATGAGATCGAGCAGCGCTGCCTGACGCTGGAAGATATGTAATTACGGAATATTTAAGTGCTTTTCAAAAGCTACAGAAACCGCTTTATGTTCATAAACAACACATTAAAAGCACTTAAATTCGACCGAGGAAGAAAAAATCAAACGCTTTTCAAGCACTAACCGACCATCAGAACCATGCCGCGCCGTCGAAAAATAACGATCCAGGCCTCCGAGCTGGAGTGCTTCGAGACGCTCGTCCGGGAGTTGCTCCAGCGGCCGGAGTTTACCGGGTTCGATCCGTCGAGCCTGCACATCTGGGCTTACGAACGGTATGAGCCGAAGCTGAAAGATGCCGACGCAATCCTGCGCCGCTTCGACTACTGGCTGGGCGTACACAAGAGCGAGCGCTATCTGATGGCAAACGGCAGCCGGCTCTTCAACAAAAAGGAGCTTGCCGAGGCGCTGGGCGTCGCACGCCCGACACTCGACCGGTGGATTACGAACGGATGGCTGGAGCCGTGCCGCGTTCAGATCTCAAGCAGCGGCGACACTCTCTTTGCGGCCAATGCCGTTCGGGAGGTATTGGAAAGGTTCCGATAGGCTCAAAACCACATCACCAACGAGGACGGCACCCGCCGCCCTCGTTTTTTTATCCCGCACAGAATCCGATTACACGGCAGTGCCAACTGAGGCAAACGAATGCCAAAGTCCGGAAACGGGCGGCAGAGTGTCTTCGGTGTGGCACCGGTTGGCATCGGTTGGCGCTGATTTGTAACGCCATTCGTCGTTTTCGGGAGGGGTCCGGAAAGCCTTTCTTTGCGTCATCAACCAAATTCGAATCGTTATGACCAAGGAAATCTTTCTGAGCGGCATGACCGCCGACCAGCTCTCGGAGATGATTCGCAAATCGCTGCGCGACGAGTTGCGGCAGCTCCATCCCGAACCCTCCGCCGAGACGCCGAACTATCTGACCCGCCGCGAGACGGCCCGCCGCCTGCGCATCTCGCTCGTGACGCTCAACGACTGGGTGAACCGCGGGCGGATCCGCGCCCACAAGATCGGCGGGCGCGTGCTGTTCCGCGACAGCGATGTCGAGGCGGCACTGCACCGGATTGTCCCCATCAAAAGCAGATAGCCATGAAGACGACCTCTGATTGCATCGGCATCCGGGAGTATCTCCTCCGCCGGGGGCTGCAGCCCCACCGCGAAACCGCCACCCACGGCATGTTTCTTTCGCCGCTGCGCAAGGAGCGCACCCCCAGCTTCAGCGTCCGCTACGACAAGGGGATCTGGTACGACTTCGGACTGGGTGAAGGGGGCACGCTCCTCCAGCTGGTCATGCGCCTCGAAGGGTGCGGCCTGGCAGAAGCCATCCGACGCCTGCGCAAAGGGACCGCAGACGAAGTCCCCTTCCAGCCCCTCCCGACCGCCTCACCGCGCGAAGACTCCCCGCTGCGGATTCTCGGCGTCGGGGAGATTCGCCACCCGGCGCTGATCGGCTATCTGCGCGAACGCGGCATCGACCCCGCCGTGGCCGGAGCGCTGTGCCGCGAGGTCCACTACGCCGTCGGCGAGAGGCGCTTCTTCGCCATCGGCTTCCGCAACGATGCCGGAGGCTGGGAGCTGCGCAGCCCGCAGTTCAAGGGGAGCAGCACCCCGAAATCCATCACGACCTTCGACCGGCACGGCGACACGGCGCTGCTCTTCGAGGGTTTCTTCGACCTGCTCTCCTACCTGACGTTGCAGCACGAGCCGACACCGACCGCCGACACCGCCGTGCTCAACTCCGTGGTGAACCTTCCCCGCGCCCTTCCGTTTCTCGCACGCCACGCCACGATCCACGCCTTCCTCGACAACGACGAGGCGGGGCGCCTCACCCTCGAACGGCTGCGCAGCACCCTGCCCGGTACGACCGTCATCGACCGTGCGGAGAACTACCGAGCCCACAAGGATCTGAACGAATCACTCCGATCGTCCGCGAAGGTTTCCCGCACGCCGCGTCGTCGTGGCCGCAAGTTGTAACGTCGCCCGGAATGACGCCGGAATCGTCGCCCACCCATCGGCCGCTTCGCGACCGCGGCTTTTCCCCCGAGGAAAAAGCCATAGCCTATTAGGGCTTTTTCCGACGCATCGGCCCGCCGACGCTGAAAAAGCCCCAATAGGCCAAAGGGTCAAGCCCCTCTGGACACCCCCTGTCGTGCTGCGCACGCCGACCGCCAAGGCGGTCCCCTCTTCAACCATACAACCCTCCGAAAAACGACCGTACCATGGGATATGCCGTCCTGCATCTTGACAAAGCCCCGGGCAACGAAGCGGCCATGACCGCCCACATCGCCCGCACGAAGATACCCACCAACGCTTCGCCCGAGCGCACCTGCCTCAACGAGGAGCTCGTCGAGTTCCCCGAGGAGGTGGCCGACCGCACGGAGGCGATCAACTACCGCCTCGAACACGCCGGTCTCACGCGCAAGATCGGAACGAACCAGGTGCGGGTGATCCGCGTCATGCTGACCGGTTCGCACGACGCGATGAAGCGCATCGAGGAGGAGGGGCGGCTTCCGGAGTGGTGTGCCGACAACCTCGCCTGGCTGCGCGAGACCTTCGGGGCGGAGAATGTCGTCTCGGCCGTCGTGCACCGCGATGAATCAACCCCACATATCCACGCCGCCGTGGTACCCATCGTCACGGGCGAGCGCCGCAAGGCCCGTACCGCCGCATCCAAAACACCCGGCAAACGACACTACCGCCCGAAATCCACCGCCCGGCCCCGTCTCTGTGCCGACGACGTCATGTCGCGCGTCCGCCTCAAGCAGTATCAGGACACCTATGCCGCGGCGATGTCCAAATACGGGCTGGAGCGCGGCATCGACGGTTCGGAGGCGCGCCACATCACCACGCAGGAGTTCTACCGGCAGGCCATCGCCCAGCAGCAGGATCTGCAGGAGAACATCGACGCGCTGCTCCGTCTCGAAGAGCAGAAGCGGAAGGCTGTCGAGCTGCTCAAACAACAGGAGCGGCAGGTGCGCACCGAGTATGAACAGACCGCCACGCTCCAGGTGCAGAAGAGCGCCGAACTGAACCGCACCGAGGCCGAGCTGAAGAGTGTGAAGGGCGAGCTGAAGGGTGCCCGATTGAAAAGCGCCGCGGCGGAGGTCAGTTCGAACATCGTCGAGGGAATCGGGGCGATGATCGGCACCTCCCGCGTCAAGCGGCAGCAGCAGGAGATCGACCGCCTCAACGCGGAGAACGCCGCCCTGCACGAACAGATCGGGACACTGAACCGTGCCAACCGCGAGGAGAAGGCCCGACATGAGCAGGCCGAACAGCAGCTGCAGGCGAAGCTCGATCGCATTGAACACTGGCTGCCCGACACGCAGACGCTTATCAGCTGGGGCGAATACTGCCGCGACATGGGCCTCTCGGAGTCGGGCGCCCGCGAAATTATCGCCATGAAACCCCTCTACGTTTCGGGCGAACTCCGCACACCGGAGTATTCGCACCGCTTCGACGTCTCGAATACCGAGATCCGCCTGCAACGCGACCCGAACGGTCCCGGAGGCTTCCAGCTGCTCATCGACCGCCAGCCCGCACACGCCTGGTTCCGCCAACGGTATGTGGAGCTCATGACCCGCCTGGGCTACCCCGTCCGCCCCGAACGCCCCGTCATCCGACGACATACCATCAAGCGGTAACTTCACAGCCATCAAACAATCCGATTCACAGAATCGAGGGGCGAACAAATCCCCTCAACTCTGTTTTTATTGCATAAAAAATCGTGAAAAAGTTCCTGGCATTGTGAAAAAGCCGGGACTTCCTATGCGTCAAAGCTACACTTTGTGCTGAAGGAGATCTATCGAGACCAGCGTTTCCAAGATCATCTCCGAAACAGGAAAAAAGCCTTTAGGGCAGACAGGTGTTTACTTACAATAGCCGGGAGATTAGTCAGGAAGATGAAGCTCAATCTTAAAGAAAATCACGACTGTGATAAAATAAATTGCTCAAACTCTTTGAAACCGTTCTATCTCAAAGGTCGAGTAGCTGGAAAAGATTTATTCCCTTCATGAACCGGAAGTACAATATATCAGCAAGGGCAAAGGACATAAAAACACGAATTCGGCAATAAGGCATTCATCATACGTTCTGTCTCAGACATTATTCTTGGAGCCATGTCGAATAGACAGTCAGACCATCGAATCTTTAATAGAACGGTTAACCGGGAAAAAGATTAAAGTACTGGCAGGTAACAGAGGATACAGAGGCAAGAAGGAAATGAACAGGACAAAGATTGTCATTCTGAATGTTCCCTAAAAATTAGACAGCCGTAATCAAGGGGGGGCTCTTTTTGCAAACATGCAAGTACAGAACAACAATAGGACACCTAAAGTCAGACTCCCGCTTAGGCCATAACTTTTATAAAGGCGTGGTCGAGGATGCCGTGAACGCACTGTTGGCGGCAGCGGCCTATAATTTCAAAAGAATCATGAATGCGCTTTCGTCCATACTTCAGAAAGACTGCGAGATACTGTGTAAGAACATGATGTCGAAGATATGGGCTTTTCAAGAGGCGACAACGTAATATTCCTGTTCATAGATTTGCATTTTCATGAAAAAAGTTGTATATTTGCAAACGACTAAATTTAGTTTAAACTAAACTATCGTGAATGAAGTTGTCTTTTCTCGAGTTAAATTTGATCTTGTTAATAATGTAGAATACACTTTCTATAAACTGATGATTGATGGAGATTGTCCATTGGATGATTTTCTCCAAGAGGTAGAGGCTGATCCTGATTGTTCTGCCGACTTTAAGCGCATCATAGCAATGATGGATGTGTTTAGTAAGCATATTAAGCTTCCGAAAACAAAATTTAGGCAGATAAAAGGTGTGAATAGGAGTGATTTGTTTGAATTTAAATATAAGAATCTCCGGGTTTATGTTGTTTTGTGTACCCCTGATGTTTTTGTAGTTTGCGGTGGGCTTAAGCGAAATCAGGAAAAGGATATACAACGACTTAAGCGGCAATTAAGAGATTTTGATGTTAGTAAATTGTGATATTATGACACGCGCTGAATTATTAAGATCACCAGAGTATTGGATTACCAAAGTGCAAATTGCGTTGTTTGATTGCGCGGATAAATTTATGAAGAAGACGAAAAAGAACAGGTCCCAATTGGCACAACATTTGGGAGTCTCAAAAGGATATGTCTCCCAAGTATTAAATGGTGATTACGATCATAGGTTGTCCAAATTTATGGAGTTGTCGTTAGCATTTGGCTATGTTCCTCGTATTGAGTTTATTCCCATAGAGCAGGTTTTAGAAGAAGATAGTCATTCATATGTTGGCACGCCAATAGTGGAAGATAGTCTTGCTCTGGCCCATTATAATAATGCCATGGGCAATGCGTATGACATTTATAAGCAAGTAGCATAAGCCTTATGATAGCGTTTAGAATGAATAAAATTACTATTGAGCAGTTTGCGATATTATCTACTGAACTGCAAGATAGTATACCAATAAATTTAGAGTCTAATGTGAAATTCTCGGCCTCAATAGAGGCTCGGAATGTAGCGGTAAGAATGAGGTTTACTTTTTCTCAATCAAACTCGCCATTGTTAGTCCTTGAACTTATCTGCCATTTTGAATTGGAAGAGACAAGTTGGAAATCTTTGTACAAGGATGATAAGATTATTTTTCCAAAAGATTTCTTAGCGCATATGGCTGTACATACAGTGGGAACGGCTCGAGGTATTCTTTTTTGTAAAACAGAGAATACACCTTTGAATTCATTGATTTTGCCGCCGTTAAATGTAGCGGATATGATAACAGAGGATTTTGTTATAAAAAAAGATAATTGAAAATAGGAGATGGTAGATTGCCATCTCCTATTTTTTTTGATATAGTCAAGCACCGCGGTCCACCTTCGTCCTGCAGTAGGAGATGTAGAACTTTCCAGCGACCGAGGTATCGACGTGTCCAGCCCCTTGCTGATCTCCTTCTCCGAGATCCCGAGTTTGTCAGCCAGCGCAGCCTAGGTGTAGCGCGCCCAGTAGAAGGTCAGTTCCTCGACGTTCAATCCATGGGCTATTGCACGAATCACTCTCTAAATCAGGTTATTAAATGTATTATAGGTCACAGACAAAGCGGAGAACGTGATCCGCGCCGGCGTACCAGGCTATGATCTCGGCATCTTCCGGCAGGACGAGGGTAGAGACCCGGTTGATATTCTTGCCGACGGTCGAGCTTCAAGGAGATAGAATCCATTTTGTGCAAGTATTTCGCAAGTGTCGACCTCATGATTATAGGATATATATATGGTTGACAATTGTCTGGAATATACAGGCAAAAGTTATACGGATTAGCATGATACATCTGAAATGATTATAAAATTGTGTATTTTTGTATAATAACTAAACCTGCCAGAAATTTATCAGCATATGAGCCAAACAGAAGAACCGAAGTATAAGATACTCAAACCTCGTCAATCCATACTGAAGGCATATCTTCGTGAACCGATTTCGGAGACTGAATTGGCTTCCTTCCGGACGGCTATGCAAACAATGCTTGGTCGAATAGATTCTTCTCAACACGAAGAATTTAATAAAAACCTTGTAATCGATTTTTTCAACCAAAGTTTGTATAAAGGCAACAAGTATATGGTCAATACCCGCGATAGAGCGGATCTGGCCATATATTCAGAATCTGGCCAGCCGGCCGTATTATTCGAGTTTAAGGGCCCAGGACGCCCCGATATGGTCAGCAAAGAAAATCTGAAAGAAAAGGCCCTTTATGAACTGATTCTGTATTATATCCGGGAGGAGGAAAAGTACCACAATACGGATATAAAACATCTTATCATCACAAATTGCTGGGAATACTTTATTTTCGACAAAAAGGATTTTTATCAGTTGTTTGCCAGCAACAAACAATTCGTTCAAAGAGTTCTGAGCTCCGACAATGGGAGCAGCAAGGACGGCAACGATTTTATATACAACAAGATCATCAAGCCCTACGTCGAGAATATCGAAACTAAGCTGCAATTTACTTATCTGAATTTGCACGACTTCACGGGCAAAATAGAGAAAAGCAACATCGTAGAGAATAAAGATTTTCTGGCGGCCTATAAACTGCTCTCTCCGGCTCATCTGCTCAAACTGCCCTTCAGTTCTGACCATAATACGCTCAATACGGGCTTCTATCAAGAGTTGCTTTACATAATGGGAGTGGAAGAGGTCGTCGAAGATCGTGTCCACAAAATTAAACGGTTAAGGAATGACCGTCAGCCTTACTCCCTGGTCGAACAGGTGTATTCCAAACTCGAAGACTATTCGAAAATCACCGATGACGCCCAACGCTTTGAAACGGCATTGGGATTGGTTCTTACATGGATAAACCGGATTCTTTTCTTGAAACTTCTGGAATCGCAGCAGGAAAGTTTCAATAACAACGGGGAGGTCAGATTCCTGAATATACGACACATTAAGGATTACGACGTCCTCAACGATCTATTCTTCAAGGTACTGGCAAAACCTGTCGAGGAGCGTTCTTCGGAAATGATGGAGCAATTTCCAACCGTTCCCTACCTCAACAGTTCGTTGTTTGAAATGTCGCAGCTTGAGGAGGAGTACTTTCCCATTAGCGGCATCCGCATGGGCGAAATGGATGTTTTTGCGAAAACGGTTCTGAGAGACGGTCGTGGCAGGAAGATTTCAGGCAGGAAGCAGACGCTCGACTATTTGTTTGAGTTTTTGGACGCCTACGATTTCGGTTCCGAACGCAATACCGACAAAGGTCTTGTTCGTCATGAGAGCAAAACGCTTATCAACGCGTCGGTTCTGGGACTGATATTCGAAAAAATCAACGGCTACAAGGACGGTTCGTTTTTTACGCCCGGCTATATCACACAGTATATCTGCCAAGAAACATTGCGCAAAGCTGTCGTTGACAAGTTCAACAAGAAAAAAGGATGGAACTGTTCGGACTTTGAAGATCTGAAAGAACATGTCGACTATGGCAAACGCGAGGTCAGAACAGAGGCTAACGAGATTATCAACTCGCTTAAGATCTGCGATCCGGCTGTCGGCAGTGGCCACTTCCTTGTCTCTGCACTCAACGAATTGATCGCGATAAAAAGCGAACTCGGCGTACTGCAGGACCGGCAGTCACAACCGCAGCGCATCATGGATTATGAGGTTCGTGTCGAGCTGGACGAGTTGGTCATCACCAATGAGGACGGCGAGAGCTATAAATACGACCCGTCATCGACAACCAGCCAGCGGATCCAGGAGACCCTGTTCGAGGAGAAACGCACCATCATCGAGAACTGCCTGTTCGGCGTCGATTTAAACCCCAAGAGTGTCGAAATATGCCGCTTGCGCCTTTGGATTGAATTGCTGAAAAATGCCTATTACTACAAGGATGAAACGGGCGCCCGCCAATTGCAGACACTGCCGAATATCGACATCAACATCAAATCGGGAGACTCGCTGCTTCATCGTTTCGATTTGCAGGAGAGCATTTCTCAAGTGCTGCAATCGACAGGAATTACCATTACGCAGTATCGCAATGCTGTTGCCGAGTACAAGAATGCGCACAACAAGGAGGTGAAGCGTCATCTTGCGGAGTTAATCGTAAAAATCAAAACGACTCTTAAGACCGAGATCAAAAAACGCGATCCCAAACTCAATATGCTAAAGAGTTATAAGCGACAATTATCGGGACTTCAGTCTCAAGAGCTATTCAGATCAGAGTGGACAGCCAAGGAGTTGGCAGCGAAGCATAAGAAAGAGAAAGATTTGTCAAAGAATATAAAGGAACTTGAGGCTTATATTGCGGAAAGAGAATCCAACAAAATGTATCTCAATGCATTCGAGTGGCGCATTGAGTTTCCCGAAGTGCTGGACAATGACGGAAACTTTATAGGCTTTGACTGCATAATTGGCAATCCTCCATATGGAGCTAATATTGACAATCTTATTACTATTCTAGAAAACCTGTACCCTAAAACTTCTCACGGATATAAAGAAATATATAAATATTTCTACAATATGGGGCTAAGCCTATTGTGCCAAGGTGGAATACTTGCTTATATTACCCCCAACACTTTTTTAAGGCAACCTCGCTATAAGGATTTACGACAGTTAATGTTAACAATGACAATATTGCAAATATTGGATTTGGGAGAACATATTTTTGATGCTGTCGTTCCTACAGCTATCATTCTATTAATGAATAAGTCCCCACTACAACATGCATTACTGTACGGAGATTTAACAAAGATTCACAAACACATAGATTTATTTCAGAATCTACCTTTAATAGAAAAATGTCAACAAGATATTGCGAATATTCATGATAATATTTTTACTACTGAAAATCTTAATCATAATGGTCAGCATTGTCTATCCGACATCCTAGAAATGAAAGATTGTGGATTTAAATATCAGAGAACAAACGTAGGTCTTGCTCAAAAGGGGAATAATGATTTAGCAGAAAGAATATTTTATTTTGGAGACATCCTTAACAACAATGATATTCCGATTTTAACAGGAAAAGATATATCCCAATATTACTACAATCCAAAACCTCACAAAAAGTTAAGACATGACTATATGAGTTTATTGAAACCTAACGAACATACATATTACAATAAAAAAATTATGGATGAGCCAATGAAATTGATTTGGCGTCAAACAGCACCATATTTCATTGGAACAATCTTATCTAATCATATTTTCTTTGGTAACACCATCCAAGCTGGAATTATAAAAACTAATTACAAGGATATAATATCATATCCCTATTTATGCGGTCTATTAAATTCCAAATATCTACGATATAAATACGAAGTGAATGTCAAAGAGACAGGACGTGTATTTCCCCAAGTAAAATTAGAAAAGCTAAAAACCTTACCTATCGTCATCTCAACAAAGGAGGGACAAGATTCTATTGCCAATTTAGTCAATGAAATTATTGCATTGAAAAAAAATAACCCCCAAGTAGATACGGTAACACAAGAGCAGGAGATTGATAAAATAGTATTTCATTTGTATGGCCTTACCTACGATGAGATACTGATTGTCGACCCCAATCCCCCGTTCACGCGCGAAGAATATGAAGGAAAGTTAAACTAACATGGAACAACCTCATTACGAAATACAAAGTAACTTCGACCCGCTCTTCTTTACTGCTCAAACATTGATGAGGAAGAGAGGCTATAATGATGTCTGCGATATACTCCAATACGCTAAAACTTCCGTTGCTGAACCGGAATACGACAATTGGAATGGTGGAACATACAGGTATACGGTATACATCAACGTGCCTATCAAACAATATTCTGCCTTTGACAAGGGAAAAATTACAGAAATAGAAACACTTCTGGGAAATACCTTAGACGAGGTAAAGCAAGATGGAAACTGTTACTTTATCATAAAGATAACCCCGACTTTAAGCAGAGAAGATATAAACTGGGAAAATATTGGCGGACTTCAAGGAAAGGAAGCATTAAAACAGAAGCTCGATACCTTACGAGACATCCTGATCTCGGTAGCAACAGGGACTCGTATTCAAGATAAAGAGGATAACTATAAACAACTTCAAGCAGAGGTCGTCAATGATTGTAGAAAGCTGAGCTTACCCTATAATAACTCCTATGCAAGTTTATGGGATTGGTATCAAAAATATAAGGCAGATTTACATACATACCAAGAGCGTAGAATATACATCAACCAATTATTTGCAAGTACCATATCCTACTTTGAAGAGGAGCAACAGCCTCAGGACATGGAAATATTCGTAGATTTAGATGATTGGGAAAAGGTAAAGAGAGCGGTTGAGACAATCAAAAACGATAGCAAAATTGCACGTCATGAAGAAGACTTCCAAAAGGTAGGGGTACTATGCCGTGAAGTGATAATATCATTGGCTCAAGCAGTATATAATCCATCCATACATGGAGAAACAGATGATAAGGGCATTCAAATAGGTACTAATGACGCTGTCAGGATGCTGGGAAACTACATTAATGTTTCTTTAATGGGTAATCACAACAAGGAATTTAGGACTTATGCCAAAGCGACGAATGACCTGACCAACCATTTAACACACCTACGAAGCGCAACTAAAAAAGAGATGCTATTAACCATGACGGCTACAATCGCTCTTATTAATTTTATTGGGATAATAGCGAATAAATATTAGACAGGTGTCCTTTGCAAAAAAGTCCCTCACGGACGCTTTGTCGCAAAGAAACCTGACCACCCGACGTTGAGTCTATGCCATTGCTGATGGAAGGAGCCATCATAACAAAAAATTATAAATTATGGAAAAAGAGAAACAGTTGCTATTAGAAATAAAACATTTTTATAATCAATTGGTTAATGCTCCTCATGGAAGATTTATACTTGGTTATGGCACCCAAGATCCGAGTGGTGACAAATATAAATCAGATGCTCTTCGGTTGTATGATAAAGTCATTGAGTTGAATAAAGAATGTCATCCGGCTTATATTGATGAACACATGATATTTAACTTATCGCATACTTTGTCTAAGGAAGTTGAGTATGTCGTTGCAAAATATCGAGATGCTACCAAGCCACATGCAGCTAAAACTCGGTGGAGGGAATTGGAGGATTTAATGAATAGAACGACCAGACAAATTCATTTGGATTTAGATAGGGTGTTTTCTCGCATTGAAGAAATTGAGGCAGAATAAGACTGGTATGACAAATGTATGACAAAACAAAACGAAAACCGCGTTGTAGACATCTACAACGCGGTTTCTGTGAGGTCTGAAGCGGACTCGAACCGCTGTACAAGGTTTTGCAGACCTTTGCCTAGCCACTCGGCCATCAGACCATTACCCCCTTTGAAGCACCTATTCTTCAAACCCAACCTTCTTATCCTCCCTTTGTATCCGGGCGCCTTTTTCGCAACCCTCATTCTCTCTATTCCAAAGGTATTTCGGTGCTTCGGGAGTGCAAATATACAAACTTTTCCGTTCCCTCCAAAAAATCCGGACAACTTTCAACCATTTTATCCCCTTTCCATCGTTATTCCCCCAAAAATAGTTACCTTTATTCCCGGAATTCGGCCCTGCATATGACCATCGAGGATATCGCCCTACAGATGACTCCCGGAATCGGTGCAAAAGGTGCCGTGCATCTGCTCGAAACATTCGGCAATGCGCGGAACATCTTCAGCGCATCCCTCGACGAACTGATCGAAAAAGCCGAACTCCGACCGCAGATCGCCCGAAACATCCTCCAGAAACAGGCCTTTGCCGCCGCCGAAAAGGAGATCGAATACTGCCGCCGCCACGATATCCGGATCATCGCATCGACCGATGCCGAATTTCCGCCCCTGCTGCGCGAAATTCCCGACTATCCCCCGGTCATCTACGTGAAAGGCGAGACCGAAGCCCTCTCGATGCGCTGCATCTCGATGGTCGGAACCCGTCGCGCATCCCCCTACGGACAGTCAATGTGCAACCGGCTGGTCGGCGGACTGGCCGAACGAATCCCCGGGCTCTGCATTGTCAGCGGACTGGCCTTCGGCATCGATGTGGCGGCCCATCGTGCGGCTCTCGACGCCCGAATTCCCACCGTTGCCGTGCTGGCCAACGCCCTGCCCGACGTTACACCCGCCCAACACACCGCCGTCGCCCGCGACATCCTCGCCCATGGCGGCGCCCTGGTCTCGGAGCTCCACTCGCGGTCCCGGCAGAACGGAAACCTCTACCTCACGCGCAACCGCATCATCGCCGCCCTGAGTGCCTGCTGTATCGTCGTCGAATCGCCCGACAGCGGCGGTTCGCTCGTCACGGCCCACTATGCCGACGGTTACAACCGCACGGTCATGGCCGTTCCGGGGCGCGCTACCGACCTCACATCGGCCGGCACGAATCATCTGATCCGAAACCGCAAGGCCCAACTGGTCATGAACGCCGACGACGTCATCCGCGAACTGATGTGGGATCTGGGTGAGGATCCCGCAGGGTTCCGAACTCAGGTCCCCTGCCCGGAGATGACCGACGACGAAACCCGCCTGCTGGCCCTCTTCACATCGAGCGATCCGGTATCGCTCGAGACTCTGGCCGAAACCAGCGGCCGGAATCCCGGCGAACTGGCCGTCCTGCTCATCGGGCTCGAACTCTCGGGTGCCATCCGCCAGCTCCCCGGAAACCGTTACATGAAATTATGAATCTGATCGATACCCATTCGCACCTCTACGACGAAGCCTTCGACCCGGACCGCGAAGAGGCCCTGGAACGGGCCCGTGAGGCCGGGGTCGGACGACTGCTGCTGCCGGCCATCGACTCCACGAGCCACGAACGGCTCTTCGAACTCTGCCGCCGCCATCCCGAATGCTGCACCCCGATGATGGGGCTGCACCCCACGTCGGTGAACGACATCCCCGACTGGAAGCGCGAACTGCAACTCGTGGAACACTACCTCGAAACACCGCCCGAAGGGATCGGCCGCTTCTGCGCCGTGGGCGAGATCGGCCTCGACCTCTACTGGAGCCGCGACTTCCGCAAGGAGCAGATCGAGGTCTTCGCCCGCCAGATCGAACTCTCGCTGCAGTACGGACTTCCGATCGCCGTCCATACGCGCGACGCGTGGCCCGAGACACTCGATCTCATCCGCTCGTTCCGCGGGCGGGGCGTGAAGGGGGTCTTCCACGCCTTCTCGGACGGATTGGAAACCTATCGCGCGCTGAAAGAGTGCGGCGACTTCCTCTTCGGAATCGGCGGCGTGGTGACCTTCAAAAAGAGCCGCATCGCCGAGGTGGTCCGCGACATGGAGCCGTGCGACCTGGTCCTCGAGACCGACTGCCCCTATCTGACCCCCGCTCCCCACCGGGGCCGGCGCAACGAATCGGCCTACGTGCGCTACATTTGTGAGAAGGTGGCCGAACTGAAGGGGCTCTCCCCGGAGGAGGTGGCCCGCACGACGACGGCCAATGCCGAACGGATGTTCGGCCACAACGAAGATTCGCAGACTGAATCCTGCCTCCACGACCGAATATGAAACGCATCCGAATCACCGTCGTACGCAAGGTCTGCCACCAGGATCTGATCGACCGCTACGAAAACCCGATCGAACACGCCTGCGATCTGCAGCAGGGACAGGTCTTCATCAGCGACGGGTGGCAGCGGCCCGAAGGGTTGTGCGAAAGCGCCTGGCAGACCCTCTCGCCCTTCGTCATGGCGCTGGCCCACGGCGCTACGGACTTCTACGAGGGGTGGATGAAAAACCCCGCCTCGGCCATGCTCTCATGCAACGACGGATTCCGCCCCGTGAGCTTCCTGGTCGAAGCTCTCGACGAAGCGGCGCCGGAGGGAAAACCGGAGAGCAAAACCGTCGGAAAACATTGAAAATGAGAATTCAAAAGAGTATATGCGATCGTCCATTCTGATTATCTACACGGGCGGAACCATCGGCATGAAGACCGATGCCGCCACCGGTGCGCTGGTTCCCTTCGACTTCAGCGGCATCTACGAGGAGTTCCCCTCCCTGAAGCGCCTGAACGTCGACATCGATGTCCATACGGTCGATCCGGTGATCGACTCCTCGAACGTCGAACCCGCCCACTGGATCGCCCTGGCCGAACTGATCCGCGACAACTACGCCCGCTACGACGGCTTCGTCGTCCTGCACGGCACCGACACCATGTCCTACACCGCCTCGGCCCTGAGCTTCCTGCTGGAGAACCTCTCCAAACCGGTGGTCTTCACCGGCAGCCAGATCCCGATCGGCGTCCTGCGCACCGACGGCCGCGAAAACCTCATCACGGCCATCGAGATCGCCGGCGCCCGCATCGACGGACATCCCGTCGTCCCCGAAGTGTCGCTCTACTTCCAGAACCGTCTCTTCCGCGCCAACCGCACCTCCAAACGCAGCGCCGAAGCCCTGAGCGCCTTCCAGTCGGACAACTATCCGCCGCTGGCCGAGGTCGGCGTCAACATCGCCTACAACCGCCCGGCCATCCTCCGCCCCGAAGTCTACTCCGACCAGCTGCGCATCGCCACCCGGCTCTCGGGCGGCATCGCCCTGGTCAAACTCTTCCCCGGACTGGGCGAGGAGATCCTTCAGGCGATGTTCGCCGCCCCCGGTCTGCGGGCCGTCGTGCTCGAAACCTACGGCGCCGGAAACGCCCCCACGTCGGAACGCTTCATCCATGTCCTGCGCGAGGCCGTCGACCGCGGCATCATCCTGCTCAACATCACGCAGTGCGGCGCGGGATGCGTCTCCATGGGACTCTACGAAACCGGCCTGAGCCTCCAGAAAACCGGCGTTCTGTGCGGTTACGACATGACCTGCGAAGCCGCCGTCACCAAACTCATGTATGTCCTCGGACTGGAGCTCCCGGATGCCCAAACCCGCGAGCTGCTGCGCAGGCCTCTGCGCGGAGAATTTACGGCTTGAGACGTTGCACGAAACGATTTTTTTTCCTATATTTCGCACTGCTAATATGCCCGTATCGCAGGGTCAAACCCCCCGAACGCATGGCATGGAGGCTGTAAAACAGTTGATTGACAAACAATTACTCAAATCCAGGATCCCGCATCCGGGGTTTGAAAGAATGTGTGAAAACCGTTCCCGCAGGCCCTCCCGGCCCCCTCGAAACAGGCTCCGAATGCCCCGGGAATGAAAAAAAATATGTTTTTAGTAAAATTTTAACCGCAAAAAACATCGAATACCGCTCCGGATCGCAGGATGATCACCGCACGGCCCCCCGGCTCCAACCGGCCCGGACCCGCTCCCGACACCGAAGCCGCCAGCGAAGAAACCAATTCAAAAAAAGACACAAACAAATAAAAATCAACTAATCAAATTTAATCTTATCAAACACAACTATGAAAAAACTTTTTTTGATCCCGTCGGTTGCCCTGTCCGTACTGGGTACCGTTAGTGCTTACGCGCAGGATGCCGCAGCCGCAGCCGAAACGGTTGTTGCCGAAACCCAGATCGCTGGCGACAGCATGCACCACGTGCTGATGCAGAAGTTCCTCGAGGGTGGTTGGGGCTGGATGCTCCCGATCCTGCTCTGCTTGGTGATCGGTCTGGCAATCGCCATCGAGCGTATCCTCTTCCTGTCGCTCTCGACGATCAACTCCAAGAAACTCGTCGCTGCCGTCGAGGAAGCCCTCAAGAACGGCGGTATCGAAGCAGCCAAGGAGGTTTGCCGCAATACCCGCGGCCCGATCGCCTCGATCTACTACCAGGGTCTCGACCGCTACGACCAGGGCCTCGACTCGGTTGAAAAGGCCGTCGTATCGTACGGATCGGTTCAGACCGGCCAGATGGAGTCGGGTCTTTCGTGGATCGGCCTGTTCATCGCACTGAGCCCGATGCTCGGATTTATGGGTACCGTGGTCGGCATGATCGACGCCTTCGACGCCATCCAGGCAGCCGGTGACATCAGCCCGACGCTCGTTGCAGGCGGTATCAAGGTCGCCCTTCTGACGACCCTCATGGGTCTTATCGCTGCGGTTATTCTTCAGCTGTTCTACAACTACATCATTGCCAAGATCGACTCGCTCGTGAACGCAATGGAGGATTCCTCCATCACGCTGATGGATATCCTGACGGCTTACAACAAGAAATAATCGAACGCAGTAAAAGTCTTAAGCAATCATGAAAAAAGTAATGAACATATTGCTGGGCGTTCTGATGGTCATCACGATAGTCCTCCTGGTCTACGCGATTGCCACCGGTGGCTCGGAAACCGCGATCAGCGTGAACCTCATGTGGGGGTACTTCCTCTTCGTGTTCGCCATCGCTGCCGCCCTCTTCTGCGCCATCTTCGGAATGATTCAGAACCCCGCAGGCATCAAGGGAGCCATCCTCTCACTGGCTCTGGTCATCGTTGTCGTCGGCGTGTCGTACTTCTACTCGGCCAGCCACACGATCAATATCGTAGACCTTCAGAACAACGGATTCTTCGGACACCCTGAAACCGTCATCACCGAAACGAGCATCATCGTCACGTATGTCGCTTTCGCCGCAGCCTTCATCACGGCTGTCGTAACCGAAATCTGGGGAGCATTCAAATAGTAGAAACAGAAAAGGCAATGGCAATAGACAAAAGAAAAACTCCAGACATCAATGCTGGATCCCAAGCCGACATCGCCTTCCTGTTGCTGATCTTCTTCCTGGTCGCTACCACGATGAATACCGACACCGGTATCGCACGTATGCTTCCGCCCATGCCTCCTGAGGACCAACAGCAGGAGGAGATCAAGGTGAAAGAGCGTAACCTCTTCCTGGTATTCATCAACGGTCGAGGCGACATCATGGCAGGAGCCTCCGGCAAACAGGAACCGATCGATCTGAGTCAGCTCAAGGATCGGGCCAAGGAGTTCATCGTCAACCCGATGGACGACCCCAACCTGCCGGAGCGCACCAACAAGGAGATCGAACTGGCCAATGGCGGCAAATGGGTCTATCCGGTCAGCGAGGGCGTTATCTCGCTCCAAACGACCCGTGATACGAACTACCAGTCGTACATCATGGTGCAGAACGAACTCACCCGCGCCTTCAACGAGGTGCGTGACGAAGTCGCAACCCGGAAGTTCGGCGCCAAATACGCCGATCTGCCCGAGGATGAGCGAAATGCAGTTTCAAAAGCAGTGCCTCTGAAGATTTCGGAAGCAGAACCACGTAATATTAAAAGGTAAGCCATGGCAGTAATGAAAAAGAAGGGCAACAAGAGTTTGCCCGGAATCTCGACGGCATCGCTTCCTGACGTGATCTTCATGATCCTCTTCTTCTTCATGGTCTCCACGACCATGCGTGATCAGGAACTGCTCGTGAGATACAAGCTTCCGGAGGCTACCGAAGTGCAGAAACTCGAGAAGAAATCCCTCGTCAGCTTCATCCACATCGGTCCCCCGTCGCTGACGATGCAGGCAAAGTTCGGTACCGCGCCCCGCATCCAGCTGAACGATTCGTACAAATCCACCCGCGACATTCTGGACTTCGTCGCTGCGGAACGAGACAAGCTCAGCGAAGCCGATCGTGCCTCGATGACCATCTGCCTGAAGGCCGACCAGGCCACAAAGATGGGTATCGTCACCGACGTCAAGCAGGAGCTTCGTCGCGCCAACGCCCTGAAGATCTCCTATGCGGCCTCGAAGACGCTGGGATATCAGTACCAGTAATTGGCGGAACAACATTCGAAAAACGGCTCTCCCGATCGGAGGGCCGTTTTTTTTGTTGCAGGATCTCCCCAAAAAGAATCCGGGACAACCACAGGTTGGGACGAAACTCGCAGAAGGAGGCCGGGAACAGGCATGGAACGGCCCAATCGGAGAAAGCCGATGCAAACCAACAAGGCCGGGTCGGCAGAAAGACGGCTAACGAGCAACAGGCAAGCAGAAGGAGGAAGAAGAACCGGAAGCTGCCATCAAAACAAGCCGCCATCAAAACGAGAAATGGTTCTCACCAAAGACGGTTCACACCAACCGGACAGACGATAAACCGGTCAACGGAAACGGGCGAAAATGCGCACGATGGCAAATCCACCCCGGCAGCCTACGGAAAACCACCCAAAGAGAGGCTGAAACCTTCGAAAACATGACACAAGAGGAATCGCTCGGGAAAGGCCGGAAACGTGAGAGAGGCCGAAGGAAATGGATCAGAACGGCAATTCCAGCTGGTCGATCTCGTGGTTGAAAGTCACGCGATGGTGGGGTGTCAGACCGTACCGACGGATCGCCAGACGATGTTCCCGCGTCGGATAACCCTTGTTTTTCAACCAACCGTACTGCGGATACTGTTCGGCCAGGCGGCACATGTACTCGTCACGATGGGTCTTGGCCAGCACCGACGCCGCCGCTATGTCCGCATATTTCCCGTCGCCCTTGACAATGCAATGCCAGGGGATCGACAAATGCGTACGGAAGCGATTGCCGTCAATGGCCAGAAATTCCGGCGCAGGATCAAGCCGTGCCACGGCAAGCGACATCCCTTCGAACGAGGCATTCAGGATATTGATCTCGTCGATGCGC
The DNA here is from genome assembly GCA_944321945.1 of uncultured Alistipes sp. Classification (GTDB taxonomy): domain Bacteria; phylum Bacteroidota; class Bacteroidia; order Bacteroidales; family Rikenellaceae; genus Alistipes. The sequence continues at coordinate 9,483 of CALUNE010000001.1, read as the reverse complement.
GCCGCCGAAACCGCCTCGACAGCCCATGCAACCGCCTCCCGCTCGATAATGGCCCGCAGTTTGTCCCGGTTGCGCGCGGTCATCTGCTTCGAATCGTTCAGCAGCGGATCGTGAAAATCGGGCGGCAAAATCACGGCCGCAGCAAAGACCGGACCCGCAAGACATCCCCGGCCGGCTTCATCACACCCGGCCTCCCGTTTTTCGTATTGATACTGATTCTCCAACATGGCATCTGTCCTCACTCGTAAACCGGGCGTAAAAACCCGAAAACGGGTCTCGCAACGAATCGAACAAAGTTACGCAATATTCAGCTTTTTTCGCTAATTTTACCCCCGAAAAAGATTCCGACATGAAGCTCAACATCGCACGGCAGCCGCTGATTCCGGCCCTTCTGACACTCGCCGCAATCACGGCCCTCACGATGTGGAAGGCCCCGGCCCCGACCGCATGCACGGCCGAAAACCTCTCGATACCGACCTTCGGAGAGCTGGCCATCCCTTCGGTCGAAGAGCTGCTGTGCCGGTTCCAGGCGGCAAACCCCGTCTGGGCAAAGTGGATCGCGGGCTTCCTGACACTCTTCACAGGTCTGATCCTCGGACGCCTCACGCTCAGATACAACCTCTATTCGGCCGGGACCTGCCTTGCAATCCCCCTCTTCGGGATCTTCGTGGCCGGGCTGCTCACCGGCTCGGACGGGCTGTCGACCCTCACCGCTACAACGCTCCTCGCCCTGGCCGTCAGAAACTACAGCCGATCGTTCTGCAACGGATACGGTTTCGACGCCATCTTCCGCGCCTCGTTCTATCTCGGCCTCATGACGCTGGCCGCCCCGTCGTCACTGCCGCTCGTCGGAATGCTCCTGCTGGCCGTCGTACTCTTCCACCGCACCCTGCGCGAAGCGGTCGTCGCCATAGCGGGTATGCTGCTGCCGATCCTCACGTTCTGCTACGTCAACTGGGGGGCCGGAGGCGATTTCCTCACGCCGTTTACACTCGCATCAGATGCTTTTCTCCACGGCTCACCGCTGGATGCCGTCCGATCCATTCCGCTGAAGCATCTCGTGGCCCTCGTGGCAATCCTTCTGCTCGATCTGGCCGCCCTGGTCTATTTCCTGGGCGACAGCTACGCCACGGGCAACAAACCCCGGGCCATCTTCATCTTCCAGATCGGACTGCTCGTTCTGCTCGTCCCGACGATACTCAACCCCGTCTCGACAACGGCCGATCTCACCTTCATGGCCGTTCCGTCGGCCGTCATCGTACCGTTCCTTCTGGTTCGTATCCACCGACTTCCAAACCTCATCCTCTATCTGCTTCTGCTCGGCGGAAGTGTCGCAATCCTCTTTTTGCAATAACATATTTAGGCTGTTGGGTAATACAAACGGGCTTATTTTATGATTTAAGCCCAAATATGCCATTAAATATAGGAGATTGGAAAGTTTTAATTGTATATTTGAGTTCGGACAAATGTGACGCAACGCTTTGCTCCAAAAAACTTAAATTACAATTAGCATGAAGAATTCAATGAACTCATCGGCCCAACAGCCGATGATCGTGAAGTACGTCGAAACACTTCACAACGGAATCCAAACTCAGGTTCTGTCGCGCTACGCAATCGGCTACATCCTCCGCGGAACCAAAAACATCTACGACGGCGACAAACGCCAAACCCTCTCCCGCGGCGACGTCTTCTATCTGGGAATCGGCCACCACTACACCGAAAATTGCCCCGAAGGAGGCCAGCCCTTCGAACAGGTCGTCTTCTACTACACCCCGCAGGACCTGCAGCGGATCCTCATGCACCTGAACATCACCTACGGCCTGAATATCTCGAACGAACACATGTGCGAAAACTGCCGGAACCGCAACGAAGTATTCATGACCGCATGGAACTCGCTGCGCAACTTTTTCGTCAATACGAACAACTATCTGCGCGACGAGGAGTTCCGCCACGACGAAACGGCCGAGAACATCAAGATGACCGAACTGATCTATCTGATCGCCTCGCACGAAGACTGCTGCCTGAAGAGCAAACTGCTCAACAACGTCGATTCGGCCAAGGAAAACTTCGAACAGACGGTCTACGACCACATCTTCAAGGATGTGTCGATCGAGGAGCTGGCACGGCTCACCAACCGTTCGCTGACCTCGTTCAAGAAGGAATTCCGACGCCATTTCGAGATGCCGCCTCACAAGTGGTATATCCGCCAGCGGCTGATGCACGCGCGGCTGCTGCTGATCTCGACCTCGAAGTCGATCTCCGAAATCGGCAACGAATGCACCTTCCCCAACACGTCGCACTTCATCAAGTTATTCAAGAAAGAGTACCAGATGACGCCGGCCTCCTACCGCCATCGCCATCTCACGGTCGAACCCGTCGGAGAGCCGACCCTCTGAAAGGCCCTTCGCGACATCCGACAAGGAGAGAAGAGGGTCTGGCCCGTGTCAATCGCCGGTCGATACGGCACGGCGCATCCGACGGAAACAGACGAATCCCAAACGAGGTGTGCCGACCGAAGTGCAACCCCTGCCGCGAAACGCACAATCCGACCATTCGGGTCGCATCGCATCCGGATACGACCGGGAGCGGGTCCGATTCGCAGATACAAAGGGGCCCTTTCTTGAAAAACTTACGAAGTCATATGAATTTAAAAAATTTTAATTACAAAATGTAAAATATTTTCCGCACGTTTAAGAAAAATGTTACAAAACATTTGGATTTTGATAAAATTCAAACTACTTTTGTGTATCAAACGTGGGGTTCTCCCACTCTCATTAACCTAACTAACCTAACCAGAGTGGCCCGATACGCGACGTATCGGGCCACTTCTTTTTGTTCCGGAGCGGTTCAAAGCCATTCTTCCCCCAGACGGCGCGCCTCCCTAAGAAGTTGACGGTCGATGGCTGTATCCCTCAACAACGGCTCCGAAGCCCACAGAGCCAGAATCCGATCCCAAAGATGATAAAAGCGGATCCGGAGAAAGCGGGCCGGAAGCGACATATCGCCATGATCGTACTCCTCGCCGCAGAGCGCCTCGAGCGCCGCGCGACAAAGCGATCCGTAGGCCGCAACCGGATGACCGACAAAAAGCTGAAAAGCCGCCAGCCGCTCGAAGTCCACACTCCGCGCAAAGGCCCGCTGATCGGCCTCCACCCCAGTCGCCGAGACACGGGCGTGCGCCCGGATGCTGCATCCGGACAAAGAACCGGCCCGTGAAACCATCTCCGCAACGAACATTCGCCGCAGATCGGAAGCCAGCCAAAGCCGATCCCCGTGCAAACGGGCCACCAACCGGTAGCCACGCCGAGAAAATCGAGAATTTCCCATAGAGACAAAATTTCAAAAAACGACAAAAGAGTTTCACCGACCGAAAATCTACGTGCGGCAAGGCGCAGAAACCGCCGGACACGATCGATCCCGATCGGGAAAAATCTTCAGTATGGCTCTATGAAAGATGCTTGAAATGAATCACATGATGCGAAAGGATAGGGCTCGTCACGATGCGTTGCGCGACAGAAAACCATCGTCGCAAAGATAACACAAAAAACCGCTCGCTCCAAATCGAAACCCCGAACTTCACGCAACATTCACCCGGCAGAGTGCAAGAAGCATTGGGAATTGTCAATTATTTTTTCTATTTTTGCAACAATAGGAAAATAATGAACTTAAATGCCGAAGTTTCATGACAAGGTAGATGTACTCAAAAAACCCGGATGGCTGAAGATCCGTCTCCGACAAACTCCCGAATGGGCCGAGGTGCATGAGATCGTCGAAAAACACGGTCTGCACACCATCTGCAGCAGCGGCCGATGCCCTAATCAGGCCGAATGCTGGAGCCGGAGAACCGCAACCTTCATGATCCTGGGTGACATCTGCACTCGCGGCTGCCGCTTCTGCGCCACCCGTACGGGACGTCCCGAGGCCCCCGATGCCGACGAACCCCGCAAGGTCGCCGAAAGCGTCGCCCTGATGAAACTGAGGTATGTCGTCGTCACTTCCGTGACCCGCGACGACCTCCCCGACGGAGGTGCCGCCCACTGGGCCGCCACCGTGGAGGCCATTCGGTCGCAGAACCCCGACGCCGTAATTGAGCTCCTTATTCCCGATCTCGACGCACGACCCGATCTGCTGGATACGGTCATCGCGTCGAAGCCCGATATCATCGGGCACAACATCGAAACCGTCGAGCGACTGACCCCTCAGGTGCGGTCCCGGGCCCGATACCGGACCAGCCTGGAGACCCTGCGCTACATGAGCAGCCGGGGCGTCGTGACGAAAAGCGGTCTGATGGTCGGACTCGGCGAAAGCGATGAGGAAGTTTTACAGACCCTGCACGACCTGCGCGAAGCGGGCGTCAGGATCGTAACGCTTGGTCAGTACCTTCGGCCTACTCTGGAGCATTACCCCGTTGCGGCGTACATCTCTCCCGAAAAATTCGAATGGTACAGACTTCAAGCGCTGGAAATGGGTTTCAGCTATTGCGCGAGTGCACCGCTGGTCCGCTCGTCGTACATGGCCGAAGAAGCCCTGCGTAGCGTAAAAGGTTTGTAGCAATGAAAGCCCTGCTGAGGGATCTCGGAACCATGGAGTATGAAGTCTGCTGGAAGCTCCAGCAGCTACTCTTCGACGCCCTGCTGACCCGGAAACACGCCGGTGAGGGAAAGGGTGGCGTGGTTGCGCATGCCGACGGAGAAGCGTTGCCGGATGCCGTTCGCCCCGCAGCAGAAGGCCGTCCCGCAGAGCCGCAAAAACACGACGGAGGGCCGCAGAAAGACACCGGAGAGCCGCAAAAACACACCGTAGAGCCACAGAAAGGCACCGGAGAGCCGCAGAAAGGCACCGAGAAAACGTCCCGAATTGAGGAGGCGCTCCGGACCGATGGCGATTGCGGAGCCGAATGGCTGCGCCGCGCCGCAGAGGAGGATCCGCAGCTGGCCGGCGAGGTGCTTCTGGTGGAGCATCCGCCCGTCTATACCCTCGGAAAGAGCGGTCATGCCGAGAACCTGCTCGTCAGCCGCGAAGCCCTGGAGGCCGCCGGCGCACGCTTCTTCCACATCGACCGCGGCGGCGACATCACCTTCCACGGACCCGGCCAACTGGTCGTCTATCCGATTCTGGACCTCGAACGCCTCGGAATCGGCCTGCGCGACTACATCAATGCCCTGGAAGAGGCCGTCATCCGCACGGTGGCCCGCTACGGCATCACGGCCGGCCGCATCCACGGCGCCTCGGGCGTCTGGATCGATCCCGACGGCCGGCGCCCGCGCAAGATCTGCGCAATAGGCGTGCGCTCGTCCCGTTATGTAACCATGCACGGATTCGCCCTCAACGTCACGACCGACCTGGGGTGGTTCTCGCGCATCAACCCCTGCGGATTCACCGACCGCGGTGTGGCTTCGATCGCCTCCGAAACCGGCCGAACGCCCGACATGGAGGAGGTCAAAAATCAGGTGGTCAACTGTTTAAGTAAGGAATTAAATGTTGAAATATATAAATAACAATTCGTATGCCTATAGAAAAACGCTGGGTAGTGAAGCCTCAGGGCGACCCCGCGACGGTAGCCATGATGGCTGCCGCTCTGCGGATCTCGCCCGTACTGGCCAATCTGCTCGTACAAAGAGGCATAGACACGGTAGAGAAGGCGGACAAGTTCTTTAGACCGAGCCTCGCCGACCTGCACGATCCCTTCCTGATGAAGGACATGGACCGCGCGGTCGAGCGGGTCGAACGAGCCGTCGCCAACCACGAGAAGATCATGGTCTACGGCGACTACGACGTCGACGGCTGTACGGCCGTTGCGCTGGTCTACAAGTTCCTCCGACAGATCGGGCACAAAAACCTGATGTTCTACATCCCGGATCGTTATACCGAAGGTTACGGCATCTCGATCAAGGGAATCGACCTGGCAGCCCGCAAGGGCGTGGGGTTGATCATCGCTCTGGACTGTGGCATCAAAGCCACGGAAAAGGTGGTCTATGCAAAAAGCAAGGGCGTGGATTTCATCATCTGCGACCATCACCTCCCGGCCGAGGAGATCCCTCAGGCCGTAGCCGTTCTGGACCCCAAGCGGGTCGACTGCTCCTATCCGTTCGACGAACTGTCGGGTTGCGGCGTGGGATTCAAACTCGTGCAGGCCTATGCCCAGAAGAACAACATCCCCTTCGAACAGATCCTCAATCTGCTGGATCTGCTCGTCGTCTCGATCGCTTCGGACATCGTCCCCCTGACGGGAGAGAACCGCATTCTGGCCTATTTCGGCCTGAAAAACCTCAACCGCGAGCCCTCGAAGGGTCTGCTGTCGATCATCAAGATCTGCGGCCTGGACAAGCACAACATCACCATTGACGACATCGTCTTCAAGATCGGCCCCCGCATCAACGCCGCCGGGCGCATGCGCATGGACGAAAACGACGAAAACGCCTCGCCGTCGGGCGGCCATGCCGCCGTGGAGCTGCTCATCGAGGGCAACGAGAGCGTCGCCGCCGAATTCGGAAACGTCATCGACTCCTACAACCAGGACCGCAAGTCGATCGACCGACATGTCACGCAGGAGGCCCACGAATACATCGAACAGAACCCCGAACTCAAACGGCTGAAAAGTACGGTGATCTACAACCCGCGCTGGATGAAGGGCATCGTCGGAATCGTCGCCTCACGGCTGATCGAAACCTACTACCGCCCGACGGTGGTGCTGACGATGAGCAACGGCTTCGTGACGGGTTCGGCCCGTTCGGTACCGGGATTCGACCTCTACCAGGCCGTCGAGTCGTGCTCCGATCTGCTCGAGAACTTCGGCGGGCACATGTATGCCGCCGGCCTGACCATGCGCCCCGAGAATGTCGGCGAGTTCACACGACGGTTCAACGAGTTTGTCGAGAAGAACATCGATCCGCAGATGCTCATCCCGCAGGTCGATATCGACAGCGAACTGCTCTTCTCGGACATCACTCCCGCCTTCCGCAGGGATCTGAACCGCTTTCAGCCCTTCGGACCCGGCAATACGGCTCCGGTCTTCGTGACCTACGGCGTCATCAACCACGGCGAAGCCAAACTCGTCGGCATGGAGAGTGAACACCTCCGCATGGATCTCATGCAGCGTCAGAAGCCCAACACCAAGCTGCAGGCCATTGCCTTCCAGCAACCCACCCATTACGAATGGGTACGGGCCGGCAAACCGATCGACGTCTGCTATCAGATCGTCGAAAACCATTACCGCGGTACGGTCTCCACACAGCTTCGCGTGAAGGACATCAAACCGGTAACGGGTCGTTAGAAGGGCCGGAAAGAGGAAGAATAGGGGAGCCCACGTTGCAAAACCCCGACACATGAAAAAACGGACCGGGTGAAAACCCGATCCGTTTTTGTTTGTCTCTCCGAAACGCCTTACTCCGCGAAGATCACCACCCGGCTGTTCGGCAGATCGGGCACATAGATCATACCGTCGGCTACGGTCATGTCGGCCGGTCCGACCAGCGGCTGCTCCAGAGGAAGCTCGACGGGCGAGATCTCACGCGTCTGCATGTCGATGCGCGAGATGCCGGCCGGAGCCCAGTTCGTCACGTAGAGCCACTTGCCGTCGCCCGAGAAGGCGATGCCGTCGTACTGTCCGGGAACGGTCACGAAGGGCTCGGCCACGGGATTCTGCAGATCGGCAATGCGGTAGATGACATGCTCGCTCTTGGCCTGGCCGTCGGGCGAGTACGACGCCACGTACATCACGCCGTCACGGATCACCAGCCCGTTCGGACCGGCAATCTCAAGCCACAGTTCCGGCACCCCGGCCTGGGCCGGATCGGTGATGTCGAGCCGGTAGATGTGGCCCGTGTTGGTCACCGACACATAGAGGTTGTTGCCCTCGGCGGCCAGGTCGTTGACGAAGGCCTCACCCTCGGGCAGGGCAATCACCTGCGGAGCCGCATCGCGGTTCTCCAGATCGTAGGCTACAATCTTGTTCACGTCGCAGATGAAGAGGTGGCCGTCGCGCAGATACATGCCGCGCGGGCCCGACAAATTGCCGTCGGCCGGAATCAGCACCTCCGAAGCTCCGTCCTTGTAACGGACGATATATCCCTTGCCTTCGGTGTTGAGCGGATCGAGCTGCGTGGAGCCGAAGTTGGCAACGAGAATACCTCCCTCGTAGGGGTAGGTGCTCTCGCAGTAGCGCAGCCCCTCGTCGAAGATCGTCACGGCAGGGGTCTTGGGTTGCGATCCGCAGCTCGTGAGGATCAATGCGGCCATCATCGAAAGGCTTGTCAAAGTCGTTTTTTTCATGGTCTTTTTGGATTTTGGTTTGAAACAATGTTTTTCGGATGTCGTCGGTGCGGATCCGCTGGAGAAGACCCGCACGAAAAGGGCTGTGTCACGGTCGTCGTCACGCCGCCCTCACAGGCGGATGATCCGCGACCAGTCGTCGTATTCGGGCAGCGGCGCCGGCACGAAATCGGAGTATCCGACGGCAATGGCGCACAGCGGCTCGCACGATTCGGGAATGGGCAGGAAGCTCCGCAGATAGTCCGCGGCCTTTTCGCCCTGGGGATCGTCCTTGCGGCGCGGACGTCCGCAGATGTGGACCCAGCACGAGGCAAGCCCCTCGTCGACGCAGGCCAGCTGCAGAACGGTGGCCGAAATGGCGGCATTTTCGCGCCACAGATCGCTCGTCGTGGTGTCGCCCAGCACGACGATCGCCAGCGGAGCGTTCTTCAGAAATCCCGAGCCGTAATCGCGCATGTCGGCCATGCGGGCCACCAGCGCCGGATCGTCGACCACCAGAAAACGGGTCGTACGCGTATTGCGGGCCGAAGGGGCCGTCAGCGCCTCGGCCAGGATGCGATTGACGACCTCGGCGGGAACCGCACGGTCCGTAAACTTGCGGATCGAACGGCGTTTGGCTATCAATTCCTTGAATTCCATAAGTTTTGGTATTCTCGATTCACTACTCGGATGCAAAAATAGGAAAAAAACGTTATCTTTGAGAAATCAAATCCCGAAAAGCATGGATTACCGTTTCACCATCGCCCTGATCTACGATTTCGACGGAACGCTCGCTCCCGGCAACATGCAGGAGTACGACTTCATCCCGGCCGTCGGAAAAAGCAACAAGGAGTTCTGGAGCGAAGCCAATTCGCTGGCCGAAAGCCAGGATGCCGACATGGTCCTCACCTACATGGCCCGCATGATCCAGGAGGCCAAGTCGAAGGGGTTGTCGCTGCGCCGCGAAGCCTTCCAGGAGTCGGGCCGCCGCGTGACGCTCTTCAACGGCGTCAGGGAGTGGTTTTCGCGGATCAACCGCTACGGCGAAGAGCGCGGAATCCACATCCTGCACTACATCAACTCGTCGGGGCTGAAGGAGATCATCGAAGGAACGGAGATCGCCCACGAATTCCGCCGCATCTACGCCTGCTCGTTTCTCTACGACGTCGACGGAATCGCCTACTGGCCCGCCGTGGCGGTCAACTACACCAACAAGACGCAGTTCATCTTCAA